>NZ_JQNJ01000001.1:1967500-2567500 GCF_000745185.1 Muricauda sp. MAR_2010_75 | reverse complement strand
ATCAATATCCTTTCGGGAAACCACGTTGATTTTCTGGTTCCAGTCCTGATACAGCGCTTCCAAATCCCCGAAGTGTTGTTTTTGCACATCGGTGAGCGTCGTAAAATAATTGAAAATCAAATCGGCATTCATCTGCAGGCTGTTAATTTTAGCAAAATTAATACTTTTGAACATGTTAACACCGTTCTAACATGAAGGTGTAACCGTATAAGGTGCAATTTGGCTACCTTTGTAAAAAATTTTTATATGGATAAAAGTACCATCCGGTTTTCAAGAAAGGATTCTGCACAGTTCTTTAGAACTCTGAACAAAAGAGTAAACGAATACTTCAACGAAAATGAGATAAAGAAAACCGGGAATTGGAAACTTCACATGAAAACCATTGTGATGTTTGCCATTTTTTTGACCCCCTATTTTCTGATTTTAACCCTTAACCTTCCCTTTTGGGCCTATCTTTTGCTTTCCATTACCATGGGAGTAGGTATGGCCGGCGTGGGCATGAATGTGATGCACGATGGCAACCACGGAGCCTATTCCAACAAAAAATGGGTGAACAAGCTTATGGGAAGCAGCATCTATATCTTGGCCGGGAACGTGTATAACTGGCAAGTACAGCACAACGTTTTGCACCATACCTATACCAATATCCATGAGCATGATGAGGATATGGAGGCAGGACGAATCTTACGATTCTCAAAACATGCCGAATGGCAAAAACATCATAGATTTCAACATTATTATTCCATTTTTCTATATGGATTGCTCACATTCAATTGGGCCATAACTACAGATTTCCAACAGATGTACCGCTATATGAAGCGTAAATTGAGCTACGGAAAACTGCCCAATCCCGTAATCAACTGGAGCACTTTGGTCATCACCAAGATTATCTATTTAACCATTTGGATCGCCCTTCCCATGATTTTTGGTGGCGTTGCCTGGTGGCAGGTACTTCTTGGTTTCTTTATTATGCACTATGTTGCCGGGGTGATCCTTAGCGTTGTATTCCAATTGGCACATATTGTGGATGAAGCAGAAACCCCACTGCCCGACGAAAGCGGAAATATGAAAAATACCTGGGCCATCCACCAACTCTTTACTACAGTCAATTTTGGCACAAAAAACAAGGTTGTAAACTGGTTTACCGGTGGTCTTAACCATCAAGTGGAACATCACATTTTCCCGAACATCAGCCACGTCCACTACACAAAAATTTCTAAAATTGTGAAACAGACGGCACGGGAATTTAATTTACCCTACAACGAGTATAAAACTACCAGAAAAGCTATAATTTCGCACTTCAAACATCTGAAGGAATTAGGGAAAAACCCAGCACTTCAGTACTAGTAAAATAGCAAAATCGATGAGCAACCATTTATCTGACAGGATTCAGAACATGTCCACGTCGGCCACTTTGGCTATGGCTGCAAAGGCCAGGGAATTACGGAATGAGGGAAAGAACATTATTGGATTAAGTCTGGGCGAACCCGACTTTAATATTCCAGATTTTATCAAAGAAGCCGCCAAACAGGCCATTGATGACAACTATAGCAGCTACACCCCTGTAGATGGTTATGCCGAGTTGAAGAAGGCCATCACCCTTAAATTCAAAAGGGATAATAATTTGGACTATGGTCCAAATCAAATTGTAGTGTCCACAGGGGCCAAACAATCCCTTTTTAATGTGGCCATGGTAGTATTGAACCCTGGGGATGAGGTTATTTTACCTGCTCCATATTGGGTGAGCTATAGCGATATTGTGAAATTGGCAGAGGGCGTCCCTGTTGAAGTAAAGACCAGTATTGATACTGATTTTAAAATGACCCCGGAACAATTGGAAGCAGCCATTACCCCCAAGACCCGTATGATTTGGTTCAGTTCACCCTGCAACCCCAGTGGTTCGGTATACAGCAAAGCTGAATTGGAAGGTTTGGCCGAGGTCTTGAAAAAGCATCCAGATATTTTAGTGGTTTCCGATGAAATTTATGAGCATATCAATTTTACTGACGGTGGGCACACCAGTATTGCCGGAATTGATGGCATGTACGATAGGACCATTACCGTAAATGGTGTATCCAAAGCGTTTGCCATGACCGGATGGCGTATTGGATATATAGGTGCTCCTGAATGGATTGCCAAAGGATGTACCAAACTGCAAGGTCAGGTTACCAGCGGTGCAAATGCCATTGCACAGCGTGCTGTGATTACAGCTTTGGAAGCTCCAGTGAGCAAAATTCAGTACATGATCGATAAGTTTCACGAAAGAAGGGACTTGGTCTTGCAATTGTTGGGAGAGATCGAAGGATTCAACCTCAACGTTCCCGAGGGAGCATTCTATGTCTTCCCTGACATTTCTGCTTTCTTTGGAAAGACATTGAAGGGAACCACCATCAATAATGCATCGGATTTTGCCCTTTATCTTTTGGAGCATGCCAATGTGGCCACAGTTACGGGTGAAGCTTTTGGAAACCCCAATTGCATACGTATTTCCTATGCAGCATCAGAAAAAGAACTTAGGGAGGCCATTGCACAAATTAAGGCCGTGGTTTAATTGAATGTCATGCTGAACTTGATTCAGCATCCCATTCTATTCAGAAAGATGTGATGAGACCCTGAAACCAGTTCAGGATGACGGATTCATAAACAACACAGTAATGAAACAGACCTCTTGAAGTTGCACTTCAAGAGGTTTTTTTAGGTCTTTTTCCAGAAATATGGAGTAAGGAGAATCAGCACGGTAAACAGTTCCAAACGTCCCAACAACATCAGGAATCCACACCACCATTTTCCAGCATCGGGTAGGCTATCATAATTGCTCACAGGGTTTAAACTACCAAAGGCCGGACCCACATTGCCCAGGGACGAAGCAGCTCCCCCCACTGCAGAAATAAAATCAAGTCCCAAAAAACCAAGTACCAAAGAACCAATAATGAACAGGAGCATGTACAGTACAAAAAAGGCAATTACGTTGTACACAATATGTTCCGTAACGGTCTTTTGATTATATCGAACGGGAATAACGGCATTCGGGTGCAGGGTTCGCTTAAATTCCAAAATACCATTTTTGATGATGATCAAATGCCGCATCACTTTAATTCCTCCCGCAGTTGAGCCAGCAGACCCCCCTAAAAACATCAACCCAAAGAAAAACACGGTCAAAAAAGGTGTCCACGAGGTAAAATCCGCCGTTACAAAACCTGTTGTGGTGATCACGGCCACCACTTGAAAAAGGGCATGCCTAAAGGCACTTTCCGCTTCTCCCCAGACCATCGGGTGAAATTCTGACACTCCCACATTGGCCTTATAAAATATCGCTAAGGCAACCAATGCGGAAAAAATGACCACAAAACCGAAATAGTACTTGAACTCTTCATCTTTTAAAATGCGTTGCACCCTTTTGGTAAAGGCAAAATAGCTGAGTACGAAATTGCTTCCCGCCAAGAACATAAAAAGGATGGTGATGTATTGGATCATAGGTTGATCGTTCCAATAGGCCAAACTGGCATTTTTTGTGGAAAAACCTCCGGTTGACATTGTGGCCAAGGAGTGGTTGATGGCATCAAAAAAAGTCATTCCGGCCACTTTTAGCAAAACAGTCTCTGCCACCGTATATCCAAAGTAAATCAACCACAACCGTTTTGCAGTGTCTGTAATCCTTGGGTGCAATTTATCCCCGCCAGGGCCTGGAGCTTCAGCAGCAAACAACTGCATCCCCCCAATACCCAACAATGGCAATATGGCTATGGCCAGTACAATGATACCCATTCCCCCGATCCAATGGGTAAGGCTCCTCCAGAGCAAAATGCCTTCTGGAAGCGATTCAATATCGTTTAAAATGGAAGCTCCCGTTGTGGTATATCCGGAAATAGTCTCGAAAAATGCATCGGTAATAGAAGGAATGGTCCCTGAAAACAAGTAGGGCAACATTCCTGAAATGGACATCACAATCCACCCAAAAGTCACTACAATATAACCTTCCCGTCGTTTTACTTCTTTTTTGTGCCCACGTGTGTAGAACATGGCCATCATCCCAAAAAGCATGGTTACAATGGCAGCAAGTGTAATATCCAAGGTTGCACCATCCTTGTAAATGCCACTGGCAAATGCGGCCAAAAGCATAAAAGAGCCATTGCACAAGAGCAACAGTCCCAAAATATGGATGATGATTCGTGTATTGAGTTTCATTACAGGAACAACTTTTCTATCCTTGGGATAGCTTTGGGCAAGCAACAGACCACTACTTTGTCGCCTTCAGCAATCCTAAAGTCCCCTAGAGCAATGATTCCCTCTCCATTTCTGATGACCCCGCCAATGCTGGCCTCCCTAGGAAAATTCAACTCCCTGATCAATTCGCCATTTACCAACGAGGATGCCTTCACCTCAAATTCCAAGATCTCTGCATTGAGGTTGTTCAATCGGGTCAAGGCCAACACCTCCCCTTTTCGGATATATCTAAAGATACTGTTTGCCGCTAGTAGTTTTTTATTGATGAGCGTATCCACCCCAATGGAATGCGACAGCTGAAAGTAGTCCATGTTCTCCACCAAAGCGATGGTCTTTTTTATCTTTTTGGACTTTGCCACCAAACAAGACATAATGTTGGTCTCTGAATTTCCTGTAACGGCAATAAAGGCATCCATGGATTCCAGATTCTCTTCTTCCAGCAGTTCCACGTTTCGCCCATCTCCATTAATGACCAAGGCATGGGGAAGTTCATCGGCAATATCAAATGCCTTTTCCTTATTTTTTTCAATAAGTTTTACATTGAACCGTTTATTGCAAAGGTCCCTGGCCGTTTTAAACCCTACTTTACTTCCGCCCAGAACCATCACATTCTTGATATCCTGCTTTTGCATGCCTGTGAGTTTGTACAGTTCTTCCACTCCCTTATCTGAAGTGATGAAGTATACTTGGTCTCCTTCTTTGAAAACGGTGTCCCCCCTGGGAATCAACGTGTATTGTGTTCCCATCCGCTGTAGGGCAATGGGCATAAAATGCAGTTCAGGAAAAATCTGTGCGGCTTCTTTTACCATTTTGCCCACAAACGGGGCCGTTCTGGGAAGAATGACCCCAAACATGGTCAATAGTCCGCCTTCAAACTCATACGTATCGTTAAATGCGGACTGGTTGAGCATCAACTGGATTTCCATGGCAGCCAATCGTTCAGGGGAAATTAGTTCATCAACACCTAAATCCTCAAACCGTATGGATTCCCGGTTGTCCATAAACTCCGTGTTGGAAATTCGGGCTATAGTTCGCTTACATCCCAACTGTTTTGCCAAAAAACAAAGGGTAAGGTTTGTAGTTTCAGATGCCGTTACGCCAATAACCAATTCCGAGGATTCCACTCGGGCATCCCGCAACACTTGTATGGAAGTGGCATCTCCCCGAAGTACCCTAATGTCCAAATGTGTATCCGCATAGGCCAAACTCTCTTTGTCCGTATCGATCAATGTAATATCCTGTGCTTCATAAGACAATAGTTTTGCCAAATGAAAGCCTACCTCACCAGCTCCTGCAATTATAATCTTCATCGATTAAAATAAGATGTGTTCTTGAATAAATTCAATTTGTGCGCTACAAATGATAAAAAGAATAGTGACCGTGGTCTAAATGACATATTTTTAACAACATACGGAAAGATTCCCCCATTGCTGGGCAAAATTACACAAATATTTTTGTACACCTGCCATATTGCTAAATTGTATATTTGCCACCAAATTCAATAGATGTCAAAAAAAGTTACGCCTTACAAGGAATCACAACTTGGAAAAAAGGAACAGGTCCGCCAAATGTTCGATACCATTTCCAAGAATTATGACGGTCTCAACAGGGTCATTTCCTTTGGAATAGACCTTAAATGGCGTAAACGTATGGTAAACTTACTCAAGGCAAAATCTCCAAAAACCATCTTGGACATTGCTACGGGAACCGGAGACTTGGCCATTGCCATGACCCAAACCGGCGCCGAGAAAATTGTAGGATTGGATATTTCACCCGGCATGCTGGAAGTGGGAAAAGAAAAAATTTCAGAAAAAAACCTGCAGGATACCATAGAAATGGTGGTTGGGGACAGCGAAGATTTGCCGTTTGATGACAACACTTTTGATGCAGTAACGGTTGGCTTTGGGGTTCGGAATTTTGAGAACCTTGAAAAAGGGCTCGCAGAAATTTATAGGGTATTAAAGCCAACGGGGACTTTTATGGTCCTGGAGACTTCCGTGCCCACCAAAACACCATTTAAGCAAGGTTATCGTTTGTATTGCAACTACATTCTTCCCACAATCGGGAAATTGTTCTCCAAAGACCGTTCGGCCTACAGGTATTTGAGTGAATCTGCATCTGTTTTCCCCCACGGCGAGGCTTTCAACAATATTTTGGCCAAAACTGGGTTTATAGGAATAGAGAACAAACCCCAGACATTTGGAGTGGCCTCCATTTATGTCGCGACAAAATAGTTTAATGAAAAACGTCTTTCTTCTGTTCAGTTTGCTGGTATTGGCATGCTCAACTTCCTTGGCCCAGTTATCCGATGACCGTATTCTCAATCTTCAGAATGAGGACAAGAGGTTCTTGAATTGGGGGTATTACCTGGGTTTCAACCAATACGATTTTCAATTTGAATACAAAAATGATATCGGCAGGGATGTCTTGGTCGACAAAAGCTTTGGATTCAATGTGGGATTGATAGGCGAAATGCGCATCAACGAATTTTTGGATACCCGTTTTGAGCCAGGACTGCTCTACACCGCAAGAACTTTGGGCTTTCCAGGGTTTACGGATCAGGCTGATGCGCTTAGAGAGGTGCGCTCCACATATATTCGATTTCCTTTGCTCCTCAAAGCCAGCACCAAGCGTTTTGGCAATTGGAAACCTTTCATTATTGGGGGTGTGTACACTTCCCTGAATTTGGGAAGCAAAGAAGACAGTTTGGACGATAACAGTAGTGGAGAATTCAGAATGAAAAAGAACGTTTATGGCTATGAGTTGGGCTTTGGTATCGATTTTTACACCGAATACTTTAAGTTCACACCTTCCATCCGTGGCGTTTTTGCCCTTTCCGATGAGTTGGTTCCGGATGATGACCCAAACAGTCCTTGGACTGGAAACATCAATGCCATGCGTACCCGGGGAATTTTTATCAATTTTACGTTTGAATAAAATTGTTGGCTCAAAGATCAAATAAACAAAACCACAAAAGAATGCCAGCATGTTAATAGACCCTAAGATAAATGTAAAGATCAGGCTTGCCCTGTTTTGGATAGCATTGATGTTCTTATATATCTATAACGATATATTGTCTCTGTATCAGCCGGGGCATGTCAAGGAACTGGCAGAAGGGTACTCTCAAGGGATGCGTTTTACACAGCCTATCTTATTGGGAGCGGCTATTCTAATGGTGCTTCCCGGCCTCATGGTATTACTTTGTGTAACTTTAAAAGCGCGGGCAAATCGTCTTGTGAACATCATCATAGGCATGTTCCATATTCTTGTACTTATCGCCACACAGTTCATAGGCGAGCAAGACTTGTGGTTTTATTGGCGGTTTTATGAGTTATTGGAATTGATTTTACTGTTTCTGATTATCAGATTGGCATGGAAGTGGCCAAGCACGGAATAGACTAAAATGAATTAAACGGAACCATACTGGAAGATAAAAATGAGCCAAAGTCCAAAATAAACTATCTTCTAACCTCATTCAGAAGAATGGCCGTGGCCGTGGCCACGTTAAGGCTTTCCGTGGTAATTTCTCCAAATTGTGGAATTGAAATACGCTCCGTAATCAACGCACTGACCTCTTTGGAAATCCCGTTGGCCTCATTGCCCATCACTAAAATTCCGTTTGAAGGAAGTTTTTGGTCATATACAGGTTCCCCATCCATAAAAGCACCGTAAACCGATACTGTTGTATTTTTTAAATACGCTTCAAGGTTTGTATAAATTATGTTTACCCTGGCAATGGACCCCATAGTGGCCTGAAGCACTTTTGGATTATAGCAGTCCACTGTATCTTCGGAACAAATCAATTGTTTTACCCCAAACCAATCGCACAATCGGATTATGGTTCCCAAATTTCCCGGGTCTCGTACCGCATCCAAGGCCACCATCCAATCGGAATCTTCATTTTTTTTGGCCTCGGGCATAAAGAAAACCCCCAACACCCCACTGGGATTGGTTAAACTGCTCATTTGTTTCAATAGGGTTTTGGAAACCAGCTCGTATCCTTTAAAACCTTCCGCATTCAGCGAATCATCAACAAACAATTTAAAAGGTTTCAACCCCCATTGCAATAGCTCATTTACCGTTTTTTCGCCTTCCACCACAAACAGGCCATGTTGAGATCGGTACTTTTTTTGCTTTAGGCTTACAACTAGCTTAATTTGGTTTTTCGTAACCATCTAAATCGTGTATTTTTGGCGTCTATGAAGGGTTCTTTACGTCTATTGTGCAACTGGGCAAAAATAGGATTATTGTTGCTTATATTGACCACTGCTGGTTGCAACACCCTTAAAAAGGTTGGTGAGGATGAGTTATTGCTCACCAAAAACAACATTCGGGTAGATGGTGAAAAGGTTACGGACAGTGAGATCAAAGGTCTTATTTCGCAAAAACCCAATAGTAGCGTTCTAGGATACCCCCTTCGACTGAACCTGTACAACCTGGCCAAGGAAAATCCAGATTCTTCTTTTCAGAATTGGCTGTACCGAAAGGAAAAACGCGAAAAAAGACTCAATAACCTGCTTTCCAAGAAACAGGTCAATAGGTTGCAAGAGTCCTTTATGGTAAAGGGATATAGTGAGTTTTTGAAACGAATCGGGGAACCTCCCGTGGTCATAGACACCTCCCTAACCAATAAATCCGTAAATAGATTAGAGGCCTATTACAATAGCAAGGGCTATTTTAACAACTCGGCTTCATATACCATTGTGGATGGAAAAAGAAAGAAAAGAGCCGAATTGGACTATGAAGTGACTTTGGGGAAACCCTTTATCATAGACACTGTTCAAAAAAACATAAGCTCTCCCGAACTGGATTCCATTTACACTATTTCTTCAAGGAGTTCTTTTGTAAAAAAAGGAGAACAATTTGATTTGGACAACTTTACCCTGGAACGTGAACGACTGACAAACTTGTTCCGAAACTCAGGAGTATACAACTTTCAGGAAAGTTCAATCAACTATGACATTTTAAGGGATACTACACTGGTATCGGATGACCAGTTGATGGATGTACAGCTCAACATAAGAAAGTTTAGGAGCTCCGCAGATAGTACGGACACTACCGATCCTTACCGCATCCACCGCCTTAAAAAAATCAACATCTATTCTGACTATTTGTTTGGGGATGAAGTGGACTCCTTAAATTCTGTGGAATACGAAAACTACACCATTTACTATAAGGAAAAACTTAGATATAGACCCAAGGCCTTAACAGATGCCATCTTCTTTGAAAAAGATAGTATCTACAGAGATTTGGACAGGATTCGAACCTACCGGCAGATTACCAACCTGAACACTTTTAAGTATCCCAACATTGAGTTTATCCCGGATACGACCCAAGCCCAATTGATCTCAAATATCTATCTGGCTCCTAGGCCCAAGTTTTCATTAAACATGAATTTTGATGTGACCCACTCCAACATTCAGCAGGTGGGGACGGCGTTCAGCACCTCGGTCATTACTAGAAACGTCTTTGGAGGGGCAGAAACTTTGAACATTTCTGCCAGGGGATCCATTGGCTTATTGAGTGATGCATCCCTATCCAATGAAACATTTACTTCAGAACTAGGTGGTGATGTAAACATCACCTTTCCCAGAATTTGGTTTCCCTTCAACACAGAAAAGATCATCCCCTATTACATGCTGCCCCAAAGTAGGCTGTTGGCGGGTACCAACTTTCAACGGAACATTGGTTTGGACAAACAATCCTTGAATTCCATCCTTTCCTATAACTGGTCGCCCACCACTAGGTTAAGAAACAACTTGGAACTATTGAACGTGGAGTTTGTACGGAATGTAAACCCGGACAATTTCTATAATGTATACCGAAACACTTTTTCCAATTTGGATGACCTTGCGGACGATTTTCAGGACAATCCCGAATATGCTTCCTATTTTGAATATTCAGACAATGAAACCGATCCGCTTCGCTTGATTATTCCTGAAGGTGCCAATGGCTTTGTACAGGCCGTTCTAGGCAATGAAATTCCCGTATCCGAAGATCAACTTGATGAGGTAAACAGCATCGAGGAGCGCAGAAGGCGCCTTACCGAGAACAATCTCATCTTTGCCACAAACTTTACCCATACCAAAAACAGCAAGTCAGACATCAATGATTTGGATTTTTACCAGTACCGAATAAAATTGGAAAGCGCTGGAAATATGCTTTCCTTGATCGCCAATGCCATTCCTTATAATGAAAATGATGATGGACAACTCCTGGTTTTTGGTGTTCCTTTTTCCCAATATGTAAAAACCGAACTTGATTATATAAGACATTGGCAAGTGGGCGATTCCCAAGTAATAGCCTTCAGGAGCTTCTTGGGCATGGCCGTTCCCTACGGAAACTCCAATAACATCCCCTTTGTGCGAAGTTACTTTGCAGGGGGTTCCAACGACAACAGAGCTTGGAATGCCTACGAATTGGGACCAGGAAAAACCAACAACATCAACGACTTTAACGAGGCCAATCTTAAGCTCGCCTTTAATGTGGAGTATCGTTTCCCCATAGCCGGTGATGTAAAAGGAGCCCTTTTTGCCGATGCAGGCAATATTTGGAACGTTTTCGACAGTGAAAAGAATCCCGATGCCATTTTTACTGACTTTTCATCCCTTGGGGATTTGGCACTGGGCTCTGGTTTGGGACTGCGCTACGATTTTACCTATTTTGTCTTTAGGCTGGATGTTGGGTTTAAGACCTACAATCCCGCTGAAGAAGGTTCGGATCGTTGGTTCAGTGATTACAACCTCAGGAAAGCTGTCTTCAATATCGGGATCAATTATCCTTTCTAGAGGAATTATTTTATTACTTTTGTGGCCTAATTTAACTCGAAAACCATCTTAAACTATGTCCCACAATATTAAGCCAGGCGTTGCTACGGGCGATGAAGTTCAAGCGATTTTTAAACATGCCAAGGAAAACGGATATGCCCTTCCAGCCGTAAACGTGGTTGGGTCCAATACCACAAATGCCGTAATGGAGACCGCTGCTTCATTGAATTCCCCTGTTATCATTCAATTTTCAAACGGAGGAGCACAGTTCAATGCAGGAAAGGGACTTTCCAACGAAAACCAAAAAGCTGCCATTTTGGGAGCCGTGGCAGGTGCCAAGCATGTGCACCAATTGGCTGAAGCTTATGGAGCCACCGTGATTTTGCATACCGATCACTGTGCCAAAAAACTATTGCCTTGGATTGATGGGCTTTTGGATGCCAGTGAAGCACATTTTAAAGCTACTGGAAAACCGTTGTTCAGTTCACACATGATCGATTTGTCTGAAGAACCCATTGAGGAGAACATTGAAATCTGCAAAGGATACTTGGAGCGTATGAGCAAAATGGGTATGACCTTGGAAATTGAATTGGGTGTCACCGGTGGTGAAGAAGACGGTGTGGACAATACCGATATTGACGATTCAAAACTGTACACCCAGCCCGAAGAAGTGGCCTATGCCTACGAAGAACTTTCCAAAATCAGTCACAGATTTACCGTGGCCGCTGCTTTTGGAAACGTACACGGTGTGTATAAGCCAGGAAACGTAAAATTGACGCCAAAAATCTTGAAGAATTCCCAAGAATTCGTATCCGAAAAATACGGTGTGGGGTACAATCATATCGATTTTGTGTTCCACGGCGGTTCGGGTTCCACTTTGGAGGAAATCAGGGAAGCCATCGGATACGGTGTCATTAAAATGAATATCGATACCGATTTGCAATATGCATTCTTGGAAGGTGTTCGTGATTACATCCAAGGAAAAGCGGATTACCTTCAGGCCCAAATAGGAAACCCTGATGGAGATGATCAGCCCAACAAAAAATTCTACGACCCAAGGGTTTGGCTCAGAGAAGGTGAAAAAACTTTTGTGGCACGCCTAAAAAAGGCCTTTGAAGATTTGAATAACGTCAATACCTTGTAAACCTTCGTTTAATTTAATTTTGATTGCATGTCGTCTTGGTTTAAAAGAAAGGAAAAAGGAATACAGACCGCCACGGAGGAAAAAAAAGATACCCCCAAGGGGTTATGGTATAAATCCCCCACTGGAAAAATTGTTGAATCTGAAGACCTTGCCAAAAATTTCTATGTAAGTCCCGAGGATGATTACCATGTTAGAATAGGGAGCAAGGAGTACTTTGAAATTCTATTTGATGACAATAAGTTCAAGGAATTGGATGAAAACATGACTTCCAAGGATCCCTTGAAATTTGTGGACACCAAAAAATACTCGGAACGCTTAAAGACCGTGCAACAAAAAACGGGATTAAAGGATGCTGTCCGCACCGCCGTGGGAAAATCCATGGGCAAGGACATTGTTATTGCCTGTATGGACTTTAATTTTATTGGTGGTTCCATGGGAAGTGTTGTGGGTGAAAAGATTTCTAGGGCCATTGATGTGGCCAAAAAGAAAAAAATCCCATTCTTGATGATTTCAAAGTCAGGAGGTGCCCGAATGATGGAAGCTGCACTTTCCCTAATGCAATTGGCAAAGACATCAGCAAAATTGGCGCAATTGGCAGAGGCCAAAATTCCATACATTTCATTGTGTACCGATCCAACAACCGGGGGAACAACTGCCTCCTATGCCATGCTGGGGGACATCAACATTGCTGAACCAGGAGCACTGATCGGTTTTGCCGGACCCAGAATTGTAAAAGATACCGTTGGAAAAGACCTTCCAGAAGGTTTCCAGACCTCTGAATTTTTGAAAGAGCACGGGTTCTTGGATTTTATCGTTCACCGAAGGGATTTGAAAAAGAAAGTCAATCTCTATATCGATTTGATTACCAATCAACCCATAAGAAACTAATAAGAGCCCCAATAACTGGGGCTTTTTTGTTTTATAAAATGTGCAAATACAATATACCGGCCTCAAAAGTTTGGTTCATTGCTCTTTTCAATTCAAAAAAAGACCTATCTTTGCGCGCTGATTGAAGGTCAATCAATACATAAAAATCATTTAAATAAATATTGGAATGTATTTAACGAAAGAAGTAAAAGCCGAGATTTTCAAAAAACACGGCGGCTCTGAGAGCAACACCGGTTCTACGGAAGGTCAAATTGCATTGTTCACACACCGTATCAACCACTTAACAGAACACCTTAAAAGGAACCACAAGGATTACAACACTGAACGTTCTTTGGTGGCTTTGGTAGGTAAAAGACGTAGTCTTTTGGATTACCTAAAGAAAAAAGACATTGAAAAATATCGTTCCTTGATCAAGGAATTGAATATTAGAAAATAAAAATAAAGGGGAGGCTTTGGCTTCCCTTTTGTTTTGGTTGGACGAGCTCCAACACCACTAAGTCCCAAGCTGCAAATTGGGCAAACACAAAAAGCTTCATATAGTTTTTCATTGGTCAGTGCCGAAAGGCACACACAACAACAACACAACCCGACCGCCCGGATGGCGGTAGACCAAATGTTTAACAACCCGCATATTTTACGCGGGTAAGATTATTTGTATGATTCCAAAAACTTTTAAAGAGGTCATTGACCTCGGTGACGGTAGGGAAATCTCTATCGAAACCGGAAAATTGGCAAAACAGGCCCATGGTTCTGTGGTTGTCCAATCAGGCAAGTGTATGTTATTATGTACCGTTGTCTCCAATTATCAAGCTTCGGATGTGGACTTTTTGCCACTTACCGTGGATTATCGTGAAAAATTTGCCGCTGCTGGGCGTTATCCCGGCGGATTCTTTAAACGTGAGGCCAGACCCAGCGATGGCGAGGTCTTGACCATGCGTTTGGTGGACAGGGTATTGCGCCCATTATTCCCAAAAGATTATCATGCTGAAACTCAGGTGATGATTCAATTGATGTCGCACGACGACGAAGTAATGCCCGATGCAATGGCCGGATTGGCTGCTTCGGCTGCCATTCAATTGTCCGACCTTCCTTTTGAATGTCCCATATCTGAGGTTCGTGTAGGTCGAGTTGACGGTCAGTTGATCATCAACCCAACCCGTGCCCAACTGGAAGAATCGGATATTGATATGGTAATCGGTGCTTCTGCCGATTCAGTAATGATGGTTGAAGGTGAAATGAGTGAAATTTCCGAGGAGGAAATGGTTGAAGCCATCAAGTTCGCCCATGAGGCCATTAAAGTACAATGTGCCGCACAGGTGAAATTGGCCGAAGCCTTTGGCAAGAAAGAAACCAGAGAGTACGAGCTAGAAACTGAGGACGAAGATCTTCAGAAGAAAATCCACGATATGGCCTATGATAAGGTCTACGAAGTGGCCAAGGCCGGTTCTTCCAAAAAAGAGCGCAGCGAAGCTTTTGCTGCCATCAAGGAAGAAATCAAGGAAAGTTTTTCTGAAGAAGAGCTGGAGGAAATCGGTGGATTGGTTTCCAAGTACTATCACAAAGCCGAAAAAGAGGCCGTTCGTAACCTTACTTTAGAGGAAGGTCTTCGATTGGATGGTAGGAAAACCAATGAAATTCGCCCTATTTGGTGTGAAGTGGATTATTTGCCATCCGTACATGGATCGGCCATCTTCACCAGAGGGGAAACACAAGCATTGGCAACGGTAACTTTAGGTACTTCCCGTGAAGCCAATCAAATTGATATGCCGTCGTTTGAAGGTGAAGAAACCTTCTATTTGCACTACAACTTCCCTCCTTTTTCAACTGGGGAAGCAAGACCTATTCGTGGTACCTCCCGTAGGGAAGTGGGTCACGGAAACTTGGCCCAACGTGCACTTAAGGGCATGATTCCAGAGGATTGTCCATATACCGTTCGTGTGGTTTCCGAAGTATTGGAATCCAACGGTTCCTCTTCCATGGCCACCGTTTGTTCCGGAACCATGGCGTTGATGGATGCCGGGGTTCAATTGAAAAAACCAGTATCTGGTATTGCCATGGGATTGATCACCGATACCGAAACCGGCAAATATGCCGTTCTTTCGGATATTTTGGGTGATGAAGATCACTTGGGTGACATGGATTTTAAGGTAACGGGTACCGCAGATGGTATCACCGCTTGCCAAATGGACATTAAAGTAAAAGGTCTTTCCTATGAGATCTTGGTAAAAGCCTTGATGCAGGCCAATGAGGGTAGGATGCATATCCTAAAAGAATTGACCGACACTATCGCTGAACCAAGACCTGAGGTGAAATCCTACGCACCAAAAATTGTTACCAAAATCATTCCTGGAGAATATATTGGAGCACTTATTGGTAAAGGTGGAGAGGTTATTCAAGAGCTTCAAAAAACAACCAAAACAACCATTGTCATCAATGAAGACCCGGATACTGAAGAAGGTATTGTGGAGATTTTGGGTACAGATCAGGATGGTATCAATGCGGTATTGGCCAAAATTGATTCCTTAATGTTCAAGCCTGAAGTAGGTAGTGTTTACGAAGTAAAAGTTATCAAAATATTGGATTTTGGTGCTGTTGTGGAATACGTTGATGCTCCTGGAAACGAAGTGCTATTGCACGTTTCTGAATTGGCTTGGGAACGTACTGAAAACGTTACCGATGTGGTTAACATGGGCGATGTCATCGATGTGAAATACTTCGGTATAGACCCCAAGACCCGCAAGGAAAAGGTTTCCAGAAAAGCCTTGTTGCCAAAACCCGAAGGATACCAAGAACGATCTCGAAGCAATGACCGAGGTGGTGATCGCAGAGGCGGTGGTGACCGTAGAGGTGGAAATAGAGACAGGGATAGAAAACCCAGAAGGGATTAACTGTCTTTCAAGTTTATATGCTAAGAACCCCGGGGAATCCCGGGGTTTTCTGTTTTTAAGGAAATTATTTACAAATTAATTTTATCAAATTGTAACATTTTGGTTTTTTCAACGTATAAACTAATGAGCTTCGGTTCAAAAACTTAATTTGAAGGGAAAATTAGATGAGACAGTTAAAGATTACAAAACAGGTTACCAACAGGGAAACCGCATCGTTGGACAAGTACTTGCAGGAAATTGGTAAGGTGGATTTGATCACCGCCGATGAGGAAGTGGAATTGGCCCAGCGTATTAAAGCGGGAGACCAAGTAGCCTTGGAAAAATTAACCAAAGCCAACCTCAGATTCGTGGTTTCTGTTGCAAAGCAGTACCAAAACCAAGGATTGACCCTCCCCGATTTGATCAATGAGGGGAATTTAGGATTGATCAAAGCTGCACAGCGTTTTGATGAAACCCGTGGATTTAAGTTCATTTCCTATGCCGTTTGGTGGATTCGTCAATCCATTCTACAGGCATTGGCCGAACAATCCCGTATTGTGCGTTTGCCGTTGAACAAAATCGGTTCCATCAACAAAATCAATAAGACATTTGCTTTCTTGGAGCAAGCTCATGAGCGTGTGCCTTCTGCAGAGGAAATTGCCAAAGAATTGGACATGACCGTTGAGGATGTGAAGCAATCTTTGAAAAACTCAGGTCGACACGTATCCATGGATGCTCCGTTGATCGATGGTGAGGATTCCAACTTGTACGATGTATTGCGAAGTGGGGAATCTCCGAATCCAGATAAAGAGTTATTGCACGAATCCTTACGCACTGAAATTGAGCGTGCTTTGGAGACCTTGACCCCTAGAGAGGCTGATGTTATAAGGCTTTACTTCGGGTTGGCCGGACAACATTCCATGACCTTGGAGGAGATTGGTGAGACTTTTGACTTGACTAGGGAACGTGTTCGTCAAATCAAGGAAAAGGCCATTAGACGTTTAAAACATACGTCCAGAAGTAAGATTTTAAAGACATATTTAGGGTAAATTGTAAAATTTACACCGCAAATTACAGTTAAACTAGTCTTAAATTGTTTTTTTGGCAGGAAAGTTGTAATTTGGATACCTACAACAGTTTATCATGACTGTTCGTTTTTTGATTGATGAATAAACTCCGGCTGATTACCGGAGTTTTTTCATTTTATACAATCAAGTTTTAAGAAGATTTATCTCTTTTTCTCCCCGTTGACCAATCGCATGATCTGCAATGGATTTTCTTGTTTTAATTCATCGGGCAAAAGGGCATCTGGAAAGTTTTGGTAGCAAACTTGTCGCGCAAAACGCTCAATGGCCTTTGTTCCCACAGAGGTGGACCTTGAGTCTGTTGTAGCGGGATAAGGACCACCATGAACCATGGCATGACATACTTCAACCCCTGTTGGGAATCCATTGATCAACAAACGTCCCACTTTTTCCTCTAAAATATCGATAAGCTCCTTGTTGTTCAATAGATCTTCCTCGGTACCATGAATGGTTGCCGTTAAATGGCCATGAAGGTTCCGGGCTATTTCGAGCATTTCATTGTTATCCGAAGTATTCACCAATAAGGTTGATGGACCAAAAACCTCTTCTTCCAACAGCGTATTGGACAAGAAGTTTTTGCCCTCCGTGGCAAACAAATTGGCATTTCCATGATTTCCTCCCGCATCGGCACCTTTTGCCAAGAATTCAACTCCCTGCTGTGACGACAGTTCTTTTACGCCACCATCAAAAGCATTGTGAATTCCAGACGTAAGCATCGCTGATGAATTGGATTCTGCCACCAAACTGGTCAATGAGGTCTTAAAAGCCTTGGTTTCTTCAGATTCATGGGCAATGACCACTCCGGGGTTGGTACAAAACTGTCCAACACCCAATGTGAAGGAACCATGAAGTTGTTGACTAAGTTCTTCGCCTTTTTCGGCCATGGCTCCCGGTAAAATAAACACAGGATTGGTACTTCCCATTTCTGCATAAACGGGAATTGGATTCACACGTCTAGAAGCTGCATCAAACAATGCTCTACCTCCACCAAGGGAACCGGTAAAGCCGACCGCGTGGATACCACTATGGCCTACCAAGCCCATTCCCACTTCATGGGAGATACCATGTACCATGGAAAAAACACCATCAGGCATTCCTGTCTTTTTAGCTGCTGCAATGATAGCTTCAGCCACCAATTCGCAAGTTCCGGGGTGCGCTGGGTGCGCTTTTACCACCACTGGACAACCAGCTGCCAATGCACTGGCGGTGTCACCACCTGCCACTGAAAATGCCAATGGGAAGTTACTTGCACCAAATACAGCTACTGGGCCCAATGGGCGCAACATACTTCGGATATCCACTCGCGGTAAGGGCTGCCTGTCTGGGATGGCCTCATCAATTCTTGCATCGACCCACGATCCTTCACGTAAAACGGTAGCGAACAGTTTCATTTGCCCCATGGTCCTGCCTCTTTCTCCCGTAATTCTTCCTTCTGGGAGTCCAGTTTCTGCGCAGGCGCGTTGTACCAAGGGGTCACCAAGGGCCAATATTTCGTCAGCTATGGCATCCAAAAAGGCTGCTTTTTCTGCCCCTGATTTATTTTTATAGACCTTGAAGGCCTTCTCGGCCTTTTCAACGGCTATATTTATTTCTTCTTCAATAGCCTCTGTGAAGGCTGTTTCCAGATTTTCCCCGGTACTAGGGTTAATTCCATAAAAATTGTTGGCCCCTAAGGCCGATTTCTCATTTCCTAGGTAATTCTTGCCTTGTAATTGCATGTTTTGGGATTAATTTATCCGATTGTGTTTGTTAATGTTCCTATATTATCAATGGTAATATTGATTTCATCATTCTGTGCCAACGTAAAATCCGTTCCAGGCACGATACCAGTTCCTGTCATTAAAAAACATCCGTAAGGATAGGTAGTATGTTTGTAAAGATACTTAACAATATCCTCAAACTTGCGCACTATTTGATCTATTCCAATTTCACCTGAAAAAACCTTTTCTCCATTTCGCACGATATCCAAATAGATCTTGGCATCTTGTGGAAAAGGACCGTCGGTAACCAGAATACAGGGACCAATAGCGGCACTTCGGTCATAATTTTTCGCCTGAGGAAGATATAAAGGGTTTTCTCCTTCAATACTTCTGCTGCTCATGTCGTTGCCTATGGTATACCCCACAATCTTTCCAGACGAAGTAATGCACAGTGTAAGCTCAGGTTCTGGCACGTCCCAAGTGGAGTCGTCCCGAATAGCTACTTTCTCTAAATGACCAACGGCCCTTGCTGCTGTGGATTTGAAGAACAACTCTGGTCGTTCTGCATTGTACACACGTTCGTAGAAATCGCTACCGCCAGCTTCCTTGGCTTCCTCCTGACGCCCCATTTTGCTGTTGAAATACGTAACGCCCGTTGCCCAAATCTCCTGATTCTCGATAGGTTTCAACAAATGATCGGAAATCAATTCTGGACCATTTTCAATGGGTTGATTTTGACTAACTATGGATTTGCACTTCTGAAAAAGAGAATCATCATTGATGAATTCATCCCAACTTGCGTCACTCAAGTAGTATTTTCCTTCTGCTTGAAGTACAATCCCTTTTGATGTTCGATAAACTTTCATGGTTTTAATTTACAAATAGACTTATGATTAATATTGCAATTATCGAGGTCAGACCAACGACCAAGGTTCCTAAACTTTGAAACTTGTACCCCTGGCTGACATTCATTCCACTCATTTGGGTCATTACCCAGAAAAAACTGTCATTGGCATGGGAGACCACCATGGATCCCGCACCAATAGAGACTACCAACAAAGCTTTGTCCATTTCACTTTCCATACCCAAACTTGGCATCATGGGTAGCATAATGGACGCTGTGGTAATCAAAGCTACCGTAGAGGAGCCTTGGGCCAATTTTATAGCCGAGGCTATCAAAAAAGGCAGGAAAAAGCTAAGGTTCAGGTCACTCAAAGCTTCTCCCATTACATCGGCAATGCCTGAATTTTGGAGCATCTTCCCAAAAACACCTCCTGCACCTGTTATCAACAAAATATTGGCCGATTCTTTTAGGGCCTTGCCAACCCACCCCTCTGTAGATATTAATTCTTTTTTTAGCTTTTTGGGTAGTGAAAAAGCCAAAAACATACCAATGACCAAGGCAATTACCGGTTCTCCCAAAAATTGAAGAAAGGATTGCCAATCAGCAATTTCCTGAGCATCAATGGTTTTCATTCTTGAATTGATCATAATCAAGATGATGGGTACCACAATGGGCAAAGATGCTTTAAAAGCGGACGGTGCCGTTTTCATTTTAAGGTCTATGCTTTCCTGAGAAATATCAGGGTTCGGCTCAATATAGGTTTTAGCGGCAAACTTGGTGGCAAAAACCAATGCCATGACCAACGCCAATATACTAATTGGAATGGCCAAGGCCAAAACCAAACCTAAATCAGCATTTAAAATACCCGCTGCAGCAATGGGACCAGGTGTTGGAGGCACCAAATTATGAGTTACCGTTAACCCCATGGCCAATGCAACAGCTGAACCCGCCAAACTGATTCCTGCTTTTTTGGACAAACTCTTGTTCAATGGGGAAAGTAAAATGAAACCGCTATCTGCATAAACCGGAATGGATACAAAATATCCCAAGATTCCCATAGCAGCAGCAACCCGCTTTTTCCCTACAATTTTTATGACCGCTTCTGCGAGGGCATAAGCACCTCCTGTATTTTCCAAAAAAGCTCCAATGATCACCCCAAATATGATAACCAAACCAATCTTTCCAAGAGTTCCTCCAAAACCATCATTGATCGTATCCAAAATAAGGCTATAATCCATTCCGGCTGCAAAGCCGAAAAACACAGCTACCATAAAAAGGGCCAAAAAAGGATGAAGCCGCAAATAATTGATCATAAAAATGATAAGAGCAATACTCAACAGTAAATAAACAACTAACATATATGGATGGTTATATTTTGAGGATTATCAATGGAGATCTCCTTTTACCACACTACCTGAGCCTCCCACCAAAATATCAAGATCAGCTCCTTTTTCTGCTTGTTCCACATGGTTCAAATAAATTTTTACATAGCCCCGATCTGTGTGAGGTGCTGGTGGTGACCATGCCGCCCTTCTTTTTTCCAATTCTTCGGGGGAAACATCAAGGTGCAACCGTCTGTTCTCAACATCGAGTTCAATATAATCGCCATTTTGAACCAAGGCAAGGTTACCTCCTATGGCCGATTCAGGTGACACGTGCAAGATAACCGTTCCATAAGCGGTTCCACTCATCCTACCATCCGAAATACGAACCATGTCCTTCACCCCCTGCATGATCAATTTTTCGGGTAGGTCTACATTTCCCACTTCCGGCATGCCGGGATACCCTTTGGGTCCTACATTTTGAAGTACGATCACACTATCTGCGTCAATGTCCAAATCGGGGTCATCCACCCGGGCATGGTAATCGTCCATACTGGTAAATACCACAGCCTTTCCCCGATGCTTCATCAGTTCAGGTGTGGCCGCTGATGGTTTTATCACAGCACCATTCTCACATAAATTGCCTTTTAAAACAGCAATACCGGCATCTTTTTGGAATGGGGTTTCGTACTTGGAAATAACCTCTTCATTGTAACAAACTGCTTTTTCACAATTCTCATGATGGGATTTGCCATTCGCAGTGATGGTTGTATGGAGTTTGGATTTCAATTCTTTCAAAACAACGGATAGCCCACCTGCATAAAAATAATCTTCCATTAAATGTTTTCCAGAGGGCATTAGATTGACCAACAACGGGATTTTGCTTCCTAAATCATCAAAATCCTCCAGTTTTAAGGGAACTCCCATTCTACCCGCAATGGCTATCAAATGGATAATTAGGTTTGTTGAACCTCCAACGGCTGCATTTACCACAATGGCATTTTCAAAGGCTTCTCGGGTCAATATTTTTGACAGGGTCAAATCTTCATTGACCATCTCCACTATCCTTCTCCCAGAAAGTTGGGCCATTACCTTTTTCCGTGCATCAACCGCTGGAATGGCAGACGCTCCCGGCAAGGTCAACCCCAAAGCTTCGGCCATGGTGGCCATGGTTGAAGCCGTACCCATGGTGTTGCAGTGTCCTGCACTCCTAGCGGCACATATTTCGGCTTCTAAGAAATCCTCATCGGTGAACTTGTCTTTTTTCTGCTTTTCCTTGATCATCCAATTGAACGACCCAGAACCTATTTCACCTCCCCTAAACTTTCCATTGAGCATGGGTCCTCCGGGCACCACAATGGTAGGAAGGTCTACACTACAAGCGCCCATAATGGTAGACGGTGTAGTCTTGTCGCACCCTGTCAATAAAACAATGCCATCCAAAGGGTTGGCCCTGATGGATTCTTCCACATCCATACTGGCCAAATTCCTGAAGAGCATTGTAGTTGGGCGCATTATGGTCTCTCCGAGGGACATTACCGGAAATTCCAAAGGAAATCCCCCGGCTTCAAGAACACCTTTTTTAACGATTTCCGAAAATTCCCGTAAATGTCCATTGCAAGGGGTCAATTCAGACCACGTATTACAGATTCCAATTACAGGTTTTCCCCTGAACATATCGTCGGGATAGCCTTGATTACGAAGCCAAGAACGGTGCACAAAACCCATCTTGTCATTACTTCCAAACCACTCTTTACTACGTAGGTCTTTCTTGTTCGCTTTCATTTATTTTTATGATTGCCTAAATATACTCAATCGATTGAGATAAAAATAAGCGGGTTCGCAGTCAAACAAAATAAACGCTGATCGTGATTTCTAAAAACAACAACCCAATTAAGAATATCAGATTCCTTTACGTGTAAAAATGGATGTTTGCCGTTCAAAAACTGTTGTCTACCTTGCCTTGTCCAAAAACCTTCTACCTATTTCGTATTTTCACTTGAAAATTTGTATCTGCCGCCAAACCTCGGGGTCTTCCCTTAAAAAAATTAGGCCGATTCAAAGAGAGCCTCTTTCATGATTGAGAAGTTTTTTGGCACAAAGCACAGAATCTATTACCATATTCTTTTTTGGTTGGCCTATATCTTGTTTTACACCATTTTTTGGGGCAGTTATGAAGGCAATAATTACTTTGATGAAACCTTGCAATTGCTGTTTCTGCTGCCCTGGAAGTTGATTCCCACTTATATTACCCTGTATTACTTGATGCCAAAGTACCTATACCCCAAACGGACCACGATGTATATTGTGCTGTCCATTATTCTGGCAGTTTCAATGGGTTTGATGGATCGGTACATGAATTGGAAATATCTCTATCATTGGTTCAATCCGGAAAATGAATATTGGAAAGACCCACTTTGGTACCTTCCCAAGGTTATCAACTCCATGCTCAGTGTTTATACACCCGTTTTTGTGGCCATGGCAATAAAATTGCAACGGTTTTATTATAAAAAAGAGCAAATCAATAAAGATCTGGAAAAAGAAAAAATAGAGACCGAGCTTAAATTTTTGAAGGCACAAATACATCCCCATTTCCTCTTCAATACGTTGAACAGCATTTACTCCCTATCCTTGGAAAAGTCTTCAAAGACCCCAGATGCGGTTCTGGGACTATCCAAATTTTTGGATTATATGTTGTACGATTGCAATGACCGTTTAATATCTGTTGAAAAAGAATGGGAAGAGCTTATGAACCTAGTGGCATTGGAACAATTACGGTATGGAGATAAGCTGACCATTTCAACTAAGTTTGAAAATGACAATGTTGAAAGTTTCATTCCGCCGTTATTGCTCTTACCCTTCGTGGAAAACGCCTTTAAACACGGTGCCGATACCTTGCTCGAGGACTCGTACATAAACATACATCTAAAATCGGACAACAAGCAACTTTGGTTTACTGTTGAGAACAGTAAGGCACCCAATGAGGAAAGTGAGGAACTGGACGGGGACAAGAACATTGGCCTAAAGAATGTGAAACGTAGATTGGCCCTCTTTTTTCCAGATAAGCACCATTTGCAGATCCATGAGGAGCCCAATCGATTTTTGATTACATTGGAAATTGATTTAAGCGGTATAAATTCACAAGCAGCTTATGGACAAAACAATTAAATGCATTATTGTGGATGATGAGCCCTTGGCCAGAAAAGTATTGGTGAAATACGCCGATCAAATGTCCAATCTGGAAGTTGTAGCGGTGTGCCCTAATGCAGTTGAGGCCTTCAGCTACCTACAAAAAGGAAATATTGATCTTGTTTTTTTGGACATAAAAATGCCAAAAATCAATGGATTGGAGCTTCTTGAGTCCCTTAATCCTGCTCCATTGGTGGTCTTTACAACGGCCTACCGTGAATTTGCCATCAAAGCCTTTGAACTGGATGCGATAGATTATCTTCTAAAACCAATTTCCCTTGGTCGTTTTATGAAGACCATTACCAAAGTGAACAAGTATTTATCTGGACACCATCTGCAAACATCCCTTGATAACCCACCTCAACCAAAAGACAATACTTCCAATCCAAAGACAGAACCTGAACTTCTTTACATTAAATCCCAACGCAAAACGGTGAAACTGGACCTGTCGGAAATTCTTTATTTGGAAAGTTTGAACGACAAGGTCACCATTCATACTTCAGATGGCGAAGTCCAAACCACACAACGTATTGGTTTTCTTGAAGAAAAACTACCCAACACCAAGTTTTTGAGAATCCACAGATCTTTTATTGTCTCCTTGGAGAAAGTTACCGCCTTTAATACCATTATGACCGAGGTTAATGGCAAGGAACTTCCCATTGGGAGAAACTACAGGTCTCATGCCATGGCTGTTTTACAGGACCATCCGCACTAGTTTTACCTGAATGGCGTTAAGCATTTCTTAAATAAGGCAATAACGCTCTTTCCATAACGCCAACAACACTTAAAAAAACATTTTCGGTACTGAACAGGGATCAAACGTCATTTGCGCCAAGATCCATGACATTTCCAAAAACCATTTGAAAAAGAGGTTGGTACAATGGTTCTTTGGGTATCATCAAAAAACGAACAGTCCATGAAAAAACTATGGCCACTGACCTTTCTTCTATGGGGCACCGTTGGATTTTCACAAAATGGAAACGACACAAGAACACAATATCAGTATCAAATCAAAAGAACATCGATACCCATAACTTTGGATGGGGTCATTGGAGATAATGAATGGGCCGAACATGCGACAACCTCTTCCTTCTTTAACCACTGGCCCGTTGACGAAGGTGAAGCTCAAAACCAGACCGAGGTAAAAATGACCTATGACGATCACCATTTATATGTAGTGGCCAAATGCTACGACCAAGGAAAAAGAATAGTGCAATCCTTGGTACGCGACAACGATCCAGATTTTTGGGGCAGTGACAATTTTACGGTGGCCATGGATCCCGTGAACACCAAACAAAGCGGATTTATGTTTGGGGTAACTGCCGGAGGGGGTGAAATTGAAGGCACCTTGACCTTGGAGGGTGCACAAACATACAGTTCAGAGAATTGGGACAACAAATGGACTTCCAAAACAGTCCAATACGAGGATTATTGGGTCGTAGAGATTTCCATTCCTTTTAAGACCTTACGATACAATGCCAATCAACGCCAATGGGGCATCAACTTTATTCGAGGTGACAAAAGCAACAATGTATACACCACATGGACCCAATTTCCGGTGAATTTTAATGGAGTTGGCATGAACTACATGGGGTCATTGGTATGGGACCAGAGTCCAGAAAAAGCCAAGGGAACCTTTATTTTAAATCCTTACGTGACTTCTTCATCATTGCGTGACTATGAAAACAGTGAACAAGAAGAAGCAGAATTGAAAAGTGATTTGGGTGGAGACGTAAAGGTGGCTTTGACCAGTAATTTGAATTTGGATCTAACCTTGTTCCCTGACTTTTCCAATGCCGATGTGGACCAGCAGGTAACCAATATTACTCGGTTCGATATTTTTTTGCCTGAACAGCGGAATTTCTTCCTGGAGAATAACGACATCTTTTCCAACTTCGGAACCTATGACATCAAACCGTTTTTTTCACGAAGGATAGGCCTTAATGATGGTGAACCCATCCCCATAGACTTTGGGGGCAGACTAACCGGAAACATTACCCCCAATTTACGCATTGGTGTCATGGATGTCCAAACCCGTCGTACGGATGAATTTGCAGCCCAAAACTATAGCGTGGCAGCCTTTCAACAAAAAATACTGAAACGGTCGGTCATTAAGGGGATGTTTATGAACCGACAGGCCACCAGTAATACCACAGAAATGGAATATACCAGAAATCTGGGATTGGAGTTTACCTACGTATCCGAAAGTGGCAAACTCAATAACACGACCATGTACCACAACTCCTTGACCCCAGAAAATTTTGATGACACCCACTTTTATGGTTTTTGGGGTTCCTATAATTCAAAGCGATTTAAAACTGGGTGGCTCTTTAATGTGGTGGGAGATAATTACATCACAGAATTGGGAATCAATCCCCGGTTGGATAATTACAATGCAGAAACGGAAGAGACCATTCGAGTGGGTTACACCTTGATCAATCCATGGGTGCGTTATCTCTTTTTTCCAGAACGGGAAAACCGGAAGTTTAACTATCACGGCATTAGAACTTGGAACAATCTCTACCTGAACAATGACGGTACATTTAATGAACGTCATAACAATTTTGCCTACGATTTTGAATATCGAAACACGGCCAAGCTCAACCTTATTGCTCGCAACCAAGAAGTAGACCTTCTCTTCCCCACTTCGTTGATTGGAGATGAGTTCACCCCAATTCCCGTTGGCAACTATTCATTTTCCAGATTTGATGTGCAATACAGTTCCGATGTGCGTAAAACTTTTGTATGGAATACACTGACCGGATATGGAAGCTTCTATAATGGAACTCGGTTGGGAGCCATGGTTCAAGGTTCTTTCCGGTTTAGGCCATGGGGTACTTTTGGAATCACTTATGATTACAATGATATCCGTTTGGCGGATGGCTACGGAAAAAACAATCTTCATTTGGTCCGATTCAACGGTAATATCAGCTTCTCCAATAAGCTATTTTTCACCAATGTGCTCCAGTACACCTCCAGGAATGATAATTTCAGTGCGTTCTCTCGTTTGCAATGGCGGTATAGCCCCATGTCTGATATCTTTCTTATTTACAATGAAAATCATGATACCACGGGCTTGGGTATTAAAAATAGGTCTATTGTGCTCAAGGTCACTTATTGGTTATAAAATTAAAGCTAACACCAGTATTAAAAACTACGCGGTTTCGCAATCGATTGAGACAAATTGATTATTGATTCGTTATTTCTCTAAAATAATCAGGATGAACTTGTTATATTTCTGATTTTTAAGAGATAAAGATTATTGCGTCTTTAATTATTTGCTACCTTTCTTCTCTCATAAAACCGATTTGTTCATATCCAAAGCCTAACAAATTTTAACCAATGCACATAATGAAACAAACTCTGTCCATTTTTACAGTGGCCCTGCTCCTTTTTGCATCCTGCAAAAAACAGGAAGAAGAAAAAATCAATTATCTAGTTGATGAATCCGTAAAAACACGAATTGACTCCACCTTACAAAGCTTTGTTGATCTCGGTGATGTGGCTGGAGCCTCAGCCTTGATCTTTGAAAAAGGTGAGGAGGTCTATTACAATGCCTTTGGCTACGCCGATTTGAAGAACAAGAAGCCCATGGAGCGTAACACCTTAGTGCAGATCTATTCCATGACCAAACCCATAACCGGCACTGCCTTAATGACCCTGTATGAAGAAGGAAAGTTCCAATTGGACGACCCTTTGGAAAAATATGCCCCAGAATTTGCCAATATGCAGGTCTACGTAGGTTACGATTCCATTGCCGGTGAAATGATCTTGGAACCCGCAAAACGTCCCATTACCATTCGAGACATTACCCGGCACACCGCTGGTTTTTCAGGTAGACGAGATCTTCCCGGTTTGGGCGAAGCCATAGCAGAAGCAGATGCTTTGAACCGAGAAAACACGCTGGCGGATATGGCCAAGAAATTGAGCACCATTCCTCTGGGTTACCATCCAGGGGAGCATTGGGAATATGGCATCTCCGTTGACGTACAGGCGTACTTGGTGGAACTTCTTTCAGGACAACCGTATGCCGAGTATGTACAAGAGCATGTATTGGGCCCTTTAAAAATGAATGAAACCCGATATTTTGTTCCCGAATCGGATAGAAACCGGATGTCTTCTGCCTATAGGCATGAGGGCGACTCCCTTATTCAACTGCCCGACGAAGAAGCCCACGCCTATAACTATACAAAATGGCCTTTGACTCCTGGTGGCTGGGGATTTACTTCCACTTTGGACAATTACATGCGTTTTGCACAAATGTTGGTAAATAAAGGCACTTTGGAAGGGGTTCAGGTCTTGGATTCAAGCACGGTAAAACTTATGGCCACCAACCATTTGGATGAGCGCATTGAAGAACGTTCTTGGCTGCCCAGCAAGGGGCAGGTTGGTTTTGGGATTGACTTTGCCGTTAGATTACGTCCCCCAGCTTCTGCTGAGGAAAACACTGGGGTTGTGGGCGAATTCTTTTGGGATGGGGCAGCCAGTACACTTTTTTGGGTAGATCCTGTAAACGACCTCACCGCTGTGTTCTTTGTGCAGATTTTTCCGTATAACGGCACCTTGCACAAAAGATTCAGGGATGCCGTTTACGGACCCTTTTCTCCCGAAGAAAGCACATCCGAATAGGTTTCAATTGTAGGGTAAAGCGTAACATTTCACTACCTTTGTAAGTAACTAGTTGATTCTTACATGAGCAAAAAGATCATTGCACCTTCCCTACTGGCGTCGGATTTTGCCAATTTACAGCGCGATATTGAAATGGTGAACCAAAGTGAGGCGGATTGGTTTCACTTGGACATCATGGATGGGATATTTGTACCCAATATTTCCTTTGGAATGCCAGTGGTGAAGGCCATTGCCAAGCATGCCAAGAAAACGTTGGATATGCACCTTATGATTGTTGACCCAGACAGGTACATTAAAACGTTTGCCGAGCTTGGGGTCAATAACCTTACGGTGCATTATGAAGCCTGTCCCCATTTGCACAGAACCCTTCAGGCCATAAAGGCCGAAGGCATGAAAGCTGGAGTGGCCCTGAACCCACACACTTCTATTGACCTATTGGAAGATATCATACAAGAGGTTGATATTGTGAACTTGATGAGTGTAAACCCAGGTTTTGGCGGTCAATCCTTTATTGAGCACACCTACAAAAAAGTAAAAGACCTAAAAAATCTCATCCAACAGAAAAATTCCAGTGCTCTTGTTGAAATTGATGGTGGGGTAAATGCGACCAATGCAAAAAAGTTGGTGGATGCAGGTGTGGATGTATTGGTTGCTGGTAATTTTGTGTTTTCAAGCGAGAATCCAACCCAAACCATTAAAGATTTAAAAGAAGAGATTGCCTAATGCAAGAGTTTGATGTTGTCATCATTGGAGGGGGGCCTATTGGCATTGCTTGTGGTCTAGAGGCAAAAAAGCAAGGGGTTACCTATGTGATCATTGAAAAAGGTCCCATTGTAAATTCATTGTTCAACTACCCTATCAACATGCAGTTTTTCTCCTCCTCGGAAAAGCTGGAGATTGATGAGATTCCTTTCATCAGTAAAGAAGCAAAGCCCAAAAGAAATGAGGCTTTGGAATATTATCGCCGTATTGTAACCTCAAACGATTTAAACATCCATCTTTTTGAAAAGGTATTGGACGTGGAAAAAGAAGGGGAATCTTTCACTGTAGAAACGGACAAAGATCAGTACCAAGCCAAAAATGTCATCGTGGCCACCGGATTTTACGATTTGCCCAATAAAATTAATGTGCCTGGGGAAGATTTACCAAAGGTTTCGCACTATTACAAAGACCCCCATTTTTACGCCAGTCAAAAATTAGTGGTAATCGGTGCCAGTAATTCTGCCATCGATGCCGCCTTGGAATGCTGGCGGAAAGGTGCAGAAGTCACCTTGATCATTCGTGGGCCGGAAGTGGGCCAGCGAGTCAAATATTGGGTACGTCCCGATATTATTAACCGGATTGAGGAAGGCAGCATAAAAGCCTATTACAACTCCACCGTAAAAGAAATCAAACCCCATGAAATTATTCTTAACACTCCGGAAGGTGAGGTGACCCTTGCCAACGATTTTGTGCTGGCACTAACAGGTTATATGCCCAATTTTGAGTTTCTCGAAAAACTTGGCATTCAACTTTCAGCCGATGAAAAACGGTTGCCGTCTTATGACCCAGAAACGATGGAAACCAACGTTCCAGGGCTGTTTTTGGCCGGGGTGATCTGCGGTGGAATGGAAACCCACAAATGGTTTATTGAAAACTCGCGAATCCACGCCCCCATCATCATCAAAACCATAAAACAGAAGTTGCAATTGGTTGGGAAAGATTCTTAAAACCACTTAATTTTCGTATTTTCAGGGGACACACCGCGTCACCATGAAAATGATTCAACAATTCCATTTAGCCTCCCAATATCTGGCCATGGCCGGAAAGAGTTTCTTGGCACATAAAGAGGATGACAGCCATACCAATTTGGGATTTTCGGTTGCCAAAAAAAGTCTGTTGACCTGGCCTTTGGATGACACTGGAATCCAATTAGCGCTGAACTACACTACTTTTGCATTGGAATGGAAATCCACCACGCCCCAATTCCTTTCCCTAAAGGGAAAAACCCATATGGAAGTGTTGGAATGGTTGAAAACAATGGCTAAATCTTCCCATTTTACAAGACCCTACAAATATGACCTCCATTATAAACTCCCTTACCAGATGGATGAAAAAAACATATTTGAATTGACCAGCGATGATGAAGTACAAGAACTGATCCAAATCAGAACTTTGGCGCAAAATGTTCTGACCACTTTTTTAAAAGAGCAAAACTTGAAGTCAGACGTACGGGTGTGGCCCCACCATTTTGATACGGGTGCCTTTGCCCATTTGCATGATGGGTCTGGTAAATCTATGGGTCTGGGCTTGGCCATTCCAGATAACATGGTAGATGATTTTTATTTTTATATCAGTGGTTATCGCGGCAATACCGCTTTACGTACTTGGGCTTTTCCACCTTTATCACAGGGCAAGTGGCACAATAATGGTTTTAAGGGAGCGGTTCTGTCAGCCTCGGACATTACTGAGGAAATTGGGTTGCAGTTTTTTAGGGAGGCGTTGGGTGCATATAAAAAATAAGTCCTCAAAAAATAGTAATTTCACCTCCCTCCTATCATCATTAACAAGTCAATTTTTTGGAAAATAGATTTGCCAAATACTTAGATCCCAAAGAGAAAATTTTATGGTATGGACAACCTATAGTCAAGAAATCAAACTTCCTATATGAAAGTATACTTTATATAATAGGTTTTATATTACTCAAAGTTTTCTTGATATACACCTTTATTTTGTTTGCAACCAATGCTCCCATTTTTCTGAAAATTTTTGGAATATTATTTATAATCATTGCTGTTTTCCGATTGATGGCAATAACTTTTTTAAATAGAATTAGAAAATCTAAACTTAAATATGCCATCACCAATGAGAGAATTTTCGTTGAATACTGGTTTCTTAGGAAAAGAATAAAAAGTTATCGTATCAATTTATTGCCTAAACCTATACTTAGAGAGTACTCAAATGATGTTGGCACAATTCTCTTTTATTATGAAAAGCCTTGGTCGAACAAGATTTTTACATATGGTGTAGAATACGGATGGCGTGATCAGTTTAGAAGATTGGAACACATACCTCATGCCCCAGAAGTTTTGAATCTGATTATTGAACAAAGAAAATAATGTCATACCGAACAAAGCATGAGGAGGAATCTCATCCCCTTTTAGATTTCTCGTCGCTCGTTCCTCGCTCTGTCGAAATGACAAAGCCGCTTATTAAACCATCCGAATCTGGGCCTCCAAGGCATGGTGTTCCCTGAGCATGGCCCTGCCCCCTCTAAAACTTAAGTAGGAGTGTCCCTTTTTATGGTTGAGGATGCTCACCTCGTTCATAAGACCCCAATGCTTGGTAATTTCACGCCATGCAAAAAAGAGCGAATGTTGGGGGTCGTAAATATGGGTGGCCTCACCCCCCGCCCCATTGATTTCAATCACACTGAAATTTTTGCCCTCACACAATTCTTCAAAAGAGTTATGGAGTACATCCAAACGGCCGTAATGAAACCCTTCTATCTGGGAACAGATAGTATCAATGACACGTTCCAAACCAGGGTTGACTTTATGGGTAAAATCCACAAACTTGGCCCCTCTGGTGTGGCTTCCGTACGGTACTAAAATAAATTCTTCACCTTCGGTGAGCACTTTGTTGAGTTCCTCCCCAAACTTTTGTTGAAGTGTCTTTAATTGTAAATGGCTTCTTGGGTCCTTTTTAATCAATTCTAAAATTGTCTTTTTTCCATCACCAATCACGGAAAGAAACTCCTTGGAGACAATGCCCGTGATCTTGCCCTTATCCTCCCCGGGCTTCCGCACATAAAAAATACCCACTTCTTTAGTAAAAGGAATGAGTTCCTGTACCAAAAAATGGGAGGGTGTCCTTGACAGGTACTTTCTAAATTCATTTTTATTATGGATTTTGTCCACCCCAAACGCTTTCAGGCCAATATCCGGTTTAGCGATAAAAGGAAAACAAATATCCGAGGTCAATATGCGTTCCAAAGCCTGTTCCGGCAACTCATCTTTATCAATGTAAACCGTTCTGGGAATATATTTTTGGGGAACCATATCATATATGGACATCTTGGATTCCATGGCCATGCCCCCATTTTTCATGGATGGGTTTGCAGCATTAAAAAAGAAAAAAGAGCGGGCCTTGATGGAATAGTATAACCAAACAGGAAAAAGTGGGTAATAAATGGCCCAGAATGGCCAGTATTCCCAATGGGTGAGTTTGTGCCATTTTAATTTCCAAGCACTCATTTTACGGATACTGAAAGTGAATCATTGGGTGAAAACGGCACCTCATAGGCGGCATCTTTGAGCAAATCGATATGACGCATCAATGCTTCTTCTTGATTTAGCACAACCTGGGTCACGCTAAAAGTCTTCAGACCCGTATCCCTATCAATGACAAATCCATTTTCAAAGTCTTCATGGTTGTTGGAATGAAAATCCACAACATCTGCAGCTTCAATCCAGTTTGTTTTCTTCAAAAACGTCTCAAAAAGGGATGCCCGCTTGGCTATTACATCATCATTATACAGGGTTACAGAAGACCAAATATGGTCTTGGGTTTTATCCAAAGGGGTAAAATACTTTTGATTGCCATCCCATCGGAATTCCAACAAACTTCCATTGAGCAATATAAGGGTAAAGGGTTCAATGTTGTGCAAGTCCAGCTGTTGAAGGGTCATTTCGGGATTGAGGGAGCTGATTACATCCAGCAGCACCAATCCCCTGCTCTTGGCATAATTTCCCTTGGATTGATGGCGTACATAAGCCCCGTTCAATAAAACGGAGACCACCCCATATTCATTTAGGGCAAACCATGTACCTCCGGCCTTTGGATCCTTGGGAAACAAAACTTTTACATCATTAATGGTATCTTCCTTGGGCTTATAGGCCAATGGACGTGAAATATGCTCATCACGATTGGAGGTGATGAAATAACGATCTTTTCGCGAAATAAAACTTACTGTACACATGCCTGTCGGTGTTGCATGGTGGACGGGGCCACCCCAAATGATTCTGGAAGTTGAAGGGTCGTAAAATGTTCTATGCCCACTTTTATGAGGGCGTGATGGTGAATGGTATGCTCCAAATTGTACATCACCTCCCGAAAGTAATTTGAGTCCAAACACGTTTCAGAATCACCCAACTCATAGGTAACCTTTACAGGCTTGTTGGGGCGTTCCAATTGGGTCTGTATCAATTTCAACTGCTCAATGGCATACGGAAGCTCGTTTTCAATTTTATGGTTGCGCTCCCTACGATCATAGGAGACATCCGCAGTGTCGTACCCGCGAATCAAGCAAAGATAAAGTTCAATGATATGTCTTGTGTGCTGACCAATGCTTGAATTGGATAGTACTTTGCACGACTGTGCGTAGCAATCCTCTGGAAGTTGCAGAAGAATTTGCATAAACTGCTCAAGGGTATCTATGGTAGATTTGAACATGATGCTTAAGGTGTTTTATAATTAGGTCGTTGTTTGAAAAATATGAACATAAGATAGAAAGAAAATCCAAGGTACAGCACCCCCATTAATAGATTTGTAATCAATCCATAGTTGCCGTAGTTGGTAAAAACAGAGTTGCCCAACAGCATAAAAATGGCCAACCCCAACATGGTACCCAACCCAATTCCCACTAAGTAAAAGGTGTATGAGCTTTTTGAAGCCGTAAGAACATCCTTTTTTTCCAAGACCTTGTTCCATGTCATCCAAAACGGGATTTGCAATGGGTTCAAGGCACTTAACAAAAGTCCCAATACAAAGGTGGATTGGAGTTGCGGCAATAGATTAACCTTGGAGCTGGCTTTGGAAACACTGGCTGCATCCACAAAACTGGTTATGGACAGATATAACAACAAGAGAATCCCCAATGGCAGTAGGTATATCATCAATTTGTCACTTAACTGTAAACGTTCATTTCCGAATAAGGTCAGTCGAACCACAATCAGCTCTACCAAGACCACCGCAACAGAAAACCATAAGGCCGAAACCAAATCTTGGGAGGCAGCTATATCAAAAGCCGTCAAATTCAAAGTTCCCAAGGGCAAAGCGCCCAAAAAGCTTATCAGAAGACCCGAAAAACAAACTTTTATATAGTTCTGCATCATATAATTATGGCGTAACACAATTCCCAGCGTATTGGGAAACAGGCAACGTAACTCATTCTAAAATAGGAATATCAAATGTGCTGACACAACATCTTCCCTATATTTTAGACTAACAAACTCCAATAACGTTACTGTTTTTTTATTTTTTCCCAATTCGTATCGGCTTTTGACATTAACTCGTTGGGAGATTCGTTAAGCCAAAGTTCAAGCGTATTGGTTCTTCCCGCATTGTAAAAAAGGTACAATTTGCCGTCCCTGATTTCATAGGTTTCCGGATTGATGTTCACTTTTTTGCCCGATACGGCCACAGCATAGGCGCAGTAACCCCCATATTGTGGCATATATTTGGAGGGATTGGTTTTGAACTTCTTTAAGTTTTCCTGATTGGAAAATTTATAATTGATACCATCGTATTTCGTTGAAATTTCCTTAAGTCCTTCTGTGGGTTTGCCCTCAAAATAGGAAACCACATCATAACCGTTGGCAGCGTAACCTCTTTTGGTATTATAATCTATGGACTGTGCCTGAAGAAAAACACCTGATAGAATGAACAGGGCCAATATCACCTTTTTCATGTGCAATACTTGAATATTTTATGCTACTTATCCACAGGAAAATCTGTTGGATTTCGGTTTTAGTCCCAAGGAATGCCAGTTCCTTTCAAATGAGGTCAAAAATTTTTCACTTTTTGACTTAAATATTTAAGAATTCCCCTGCCAATGCCAAAAACATTGGATTGTTCTATCTTTAGTGTGCACATATCAACTATAACCATGAAAAACAGCTGGACACTTTCTTTTTTACTGATTGCATTACTCACCGGATGTTCCCCAAAGGAGAAAAAAAATACGGTTAATGATAACCTTATAACAGCATTGGAAAATGCCGCCAATGAGCAACTGTTGGACAAATGGTTTCCCTTGGCCATAGATACGGTTGACGGTGGCTATTACAGTAACCTTACTTATGATTTTAAAGTGGGTGAAAATCAGAATAAAATGATCGTTACCCAGGCCAGGCATGTTTGGACCAATGCTGTGGCGGCTGAAAATAATCCTGCCCGAAAAGAAGAATATCTGTCCTATGCCGAACATGGGTTTCAATTTTTAAGAGATCACATGTGGGATAAGATCAATGGAGGGTTCCATACGATGGTTACCAAAGAAGGTGAACCGATGGAAGGAAACAAAACAGCTTATGGAAACTCTTTTGCCATTTATGGATTGGCAGCCTATTATCATGCCTCTAAAAATGAAGAAGCTCTGGATTTGGCTAAAAAAACGTTCAATTGGCTGGAGGAACACAGCCATGATAGCATCCATAAAGGCTATTATCAAATCCTACAAATGGACGGTACACCTGTTGAGCGAACCGAGGATACGCCGTCCACCTCAAACGTGGGCTACAAAGACTACAATAGCTCCATACACCTTTTGGAAGCCTTGACCACCTTGTTTGAGGTTTGGCCCGATGCCATTGTGGAAGAACGCGTTAAGGAAATGTTGACCCTGATCCGCGATACCTTCACCACTGAAAAAGGGTATATGAACCTATATTTTGAAGGGGATTGGACACCTGTATCCTTCAAGGACACCCCAAAAGATACCATACTCAAGCATTTTCATTTGGATCATGTTACTTTCGGTCACGATGTGGAAACTGCATTTTTGATGTTGGAAGCCTCCCATGTGCTGGGTGGTTGGCAATTTGACAAAACCTTGGTAAAGGGTAAAAAAATGGTGGACCATTCCCTAAAAACGGGATGGGACGACGAACTTGGTGGTTTCTATGATGGTGGGTATTATTTTAAGGGTGTGGATACCATGAGTATTGTAAATCACCATAAAAATTGGTGGACCCAAGCCGAGGGATTGAACAGTCTTTTGTTGATGGATTCCCATTTCCCAAATGATTCATTGAACTATAGGGCCCATTTTGACAAACTCTGGGAATACACCAACACCTATCTTATGGACAAGGAACATGGGGGGTGGTACGCATGGGGACAAGACACCAGGCCGGAGACCAAAAAAGACAACAAAGGCCATATCTGGAAAAGCGCTTACCACAACTACAGGGCATTGGCCAATTGCAAAAAAACATTGGAGAAGCGATACCAAAGTAAATAGCATAGACTTTTTTATTCATTTTTTACCACAATCAACATATTAATCGTAATATTGCGATAAATTAATGATAATGGGGTTGGCCAAAACAGAAATATTTACCGATAACCAAAATGAGCTTGCTCTTATTGGTAAGGTATTTGCCCATCCTGCCAGAGTGGCCATATTACAACACCTCTTTAAGGTGAAATCTTGTGTTTGCGGAGATCTTGTGGGTGAAATTGGGCTTGCCCAGCCCACCGTATCCCAACACCTCAAGGAACTCAGGAATCTGGGATTGATAAAGGGTGATGTTGAAGGGACCAGCGTTTGCTACTGTATAAACGTGGAAAACTGGAACAGTATGAAACAGAAATTCAAGAATTTTCTAGATCAAGAAATTTCTCTGGACCAAGAGTGTTGTTAGTATTTTTTTCAATTTATTAATCGTTTTATTGCGATAAATCAATATATAGACTTAAACAATGACAAAAACACAAACCGGTTTGTTACCCGATATACTTGAAATCATTAAAAACCTAGATTTTGGTCTCATTTCGGATGAGCGCAAGGAAGTTTTAGATCCACTTGTCGAATTCATCCTATCCAAAGTCCATAGCAAAGAGGAAATCCGCCTTAATTTCATTTGCACCCATAACTCACGAAGGAGCCACCTCTCCCAAATATGGGCTCAGACCATGTCCCATTTTTTTAATGTGAAAAATGTGTACTGCTATTCGGGCGGCACTGAGGCCACAGCTTTATTTCCAATGATTGCTGATACATTACGGAAACAGGGGTTTCAAATACAACAACTTTCGGATAGCAATAACCCTGTTTATGCCATCAAATACGCAGAAAATGAACATCCTATTATTGGATTTTCCAAAAAAATGGAGGATGGATTTAACCCAAGTTCAGGTTTTGCAGCAATAATGACCTGTGATTCGGCCAATGAGACCTGTCCCTTTGTACCCGGCGCGGAGAAACGTATTCCCATCACCTATGAGGACCCAAAAGCATTTGACAATACACCACAGCAAGCTGAGAAATATCTTGAGCGAAGCACGCAGATCGCGACGGAACTTGGCTACGTTTTTTCTAACATAGATATATAGGTTATGGCAGCAAAAAAATTAAATTTTTTGGATAGAAACTTAACCCTATGGATTTTTATCGCCATGGCGATTGGTGTTGGGATTGGTTATGTATTCCCATCGTTTCCGAATAGCATCAATTCATTTAGTAGCGGTACCACCAATATTCCTATTGCCATAGGTTTGATTTTGATGATGTATCCGCCTTTGGCCAAAGTAAACTATGCCTTATTGCCAAAAGTGTTTAAGAACACCAAGATTCTGACCATTTCTTTGGTACTCAATTGGATTATTGGCCCCATATTGATGTTCATCTTGGCCATCATCTTTCTAAGGGACTATCCAGAATATATGGTAGGGGTGATTTTGATCGGGTTGGCACGTTGTATTGCCATGGTATTGGTATGGAACGATTTAGCCGAGGGCAGTGCGGAATACGGTGCGGGATTGGTCGCTTTGAACAGTATCTTTCAAGTTTTTGCCTACAGTTTTTATGCTTGGGTCTTCATAACTGTATTGCCTCCCTATTTTGGATTTGAAGGTGCAATTGTGGACATTTCCATCGGAACTATTGCCGAAAGTGTGGCCATCTATTTGGGGATTCCTTTTGTGATGGGTATTCTCAGTCGCTTGCTCTTGGTGAAACTCAAGGGAGAAGAATGGTATACCAAAAAGTTTATTCCCACCATTTCCCCAATGACTTTGATTGCCCTTTTGTTCACCATAATCATCATGTTTTCACTTAAAGGAGAACTTATTGTTGAAATTCCCATGGATGTTTTAATAGTGGCGGTTCCCCTATTGGTATACTTTACCCTAATGTTTATTATTGGTTTCTTCTTTAGTAAGGCAATGGGTGCGGACTATGACAAGACCGCTTCTGTGGCCTTTACGGCAGCAGGAAATAATTTTGAGCTGGCCATTGCTGTGGCCATTGCCGTATTTGGGTTGGAATCCGGTCAGGCCTTTGCCGGGGTAATAGGACCCTTGGTAGAGGTACCCGCCCTAATTCTGCTGGTGCGCGTGGCCTTTTGGTTACGTAAGAAATATTACAAACCACAGACCGCATAAAGAAAGAACCAATAAATGAAGTTACAAGAAAACAAAAAAGCATGCGATACGCATGCTTTTTTGTTGTGACCGCGGCAGGACAGAGTTCAAACTTTTTGAAGGAGGATATCGAAATCATTATCAATAAATCATTTCATATTAAAAATATTTGATTTTAATTCATTAAGAAGTTATATGATAAAATAAGTAGAAAGGATTGTTTTGAAAGTATTTTTCCTATAAAGGTTTTCTGATTATAAGTTCTATCAAACCCCTTATTTTATGCTGGGCACAGCCTATTTTGCTAAAAAACGTGAATGGTATCATGTGCGGTTATTCTGAGTTAAAAACACAGAATAAATGAGAAGATGAAAGAAGGATGAGTTATTCCATAAGCTCAAGATGAACTGTTGACTGAAATGAGGATTGTTTCGTCCCGAAATCCCTTTTCTTTTCAAAACCCATATAGGAGATGGCTCCAAAACCCCCTTGGTTTTCAAGTGCATGGACCACCTTTAATATCCTGCTGAAAGGCCCCTTCAAGAACAAAGATGTAGATCTTGATATTGGTGTTGTCATACTCAATGGTGTGGGCGCGTTGAACTGAATCATTTTTACCCCATTGAAAGAGGTGTTTTCGTTCAAAAGCTTCAATAGGTCGTTTTGAAAGTTGGAAAAGCCCAAATCGAGTTCGCTGAACTGAGCATCGAGCGACTTTTCCTTTTGGACCAGGGTCGGTGGTTCCATCGGGATATTCTGGACAAGCTCTTGCTTTTCATCCACCCTGACGGGGAGAAATAGTAAGGGTTAGGAAAGAGATACGCAGAGTGGAACGGGGCGAATGCATCGGAAATGTCAAAGAGCTTGAATAAAGAATCGCTGAGCAAATAAGATTGGCTCCTCATAAACAGATCGGACAGCCCGTAGCCGCAGAAATGCAAAAATCATAATAAGCAGAAGGGATGTAAAGAACACTTGTACGCTTTCCCCAATGGTCAAGAGAGGTTTTGACCTGGACAGTTTTTACCAATTAGCAGAAAGGACCTTCAATAGGACAACGGTTTCCAAAAGGAACTATTGAAATTCAAAAGTAGGCCCTATCGGGTTTTTGCTTCAGGCCTATCTACCGGAACCTACAAAATCCCGATAGAATCCATGCGCAAAAGTTGGGGTAAATATTTGGGACGTTATTGCAGTTTCAAATTTAAAGTGTACCATTATATAGTTCAAATGTATTTTTATTTCACACAATTAAACATTTAAAACCAACTCTCAAATCCTTATATGGTATGTCTGTTGTCTACTTTTTTAGCCACATACAGCATATAATAATTTGAATTTCTTATGGAATAGAAAAGCCAGGATATTTATCGAAAACAAGTTTCTTTTATTTATATTAGTAGGAATAAGATTACATATAGTGCTGTCGAGGTACTTTCCTTTTAATGTTGAACTATTGGAAAACCTGGGATGTGTTTTATGAGTTTGATTACCATCCTATTTGTGTAGCATTATTGATGACGAATTGAAAGTAAAAGGGCTTTTATATTTATATCCTTTTAGAATGTTAATGGTTGAGTATGGCTTAACTACATAAGTGTTATATCAAGTAGATGACAATATCAATAAATAAATCTAAAGAAATATTGTATGGACTTGTGGGAAGTAATAGTTATGGCTGGTATTTTGTCCCATTTTCCTCTCAAAAGAGGCCTGCGGTCCAAAAAATTTTACGAGGAGAGGTATTTGAACCTGATACCATTGAGTTTATAAGGGAGAATTGTGGAGAAGGTGATGTGATTCACGCTGGCACCTTTTTTGGAGACTTTCTTCCCGGGATATCAGCTTCAATCGGTAAAGACAAGAAAATATGGGCTTTTGAACCCTGTTTGGAAAATTTTCGATGCGCACAAATTACCTCTCAAATCAATAATTTAAAAAATGTTGAATTGTTCAATTACGGGCTTGGAGAAGCAAATACAAAATCAAAAATGCTTATTGAAACAAATTCAGGAATTCGTTTAGGCGGAGCAAGTAGGATATTAAAAGAAGATAATGGAAAAGGAAAAACTATTGATGTGGAAATTAGGCGGATGGATGATCTTATACCTGAAAACAGGTATGTGTCAATTATTCAACTTGATGTTGAGGGATATGAGAAAGAGGCTATAGCAGGAGGCCTTGACTTGATTAATCGATGTAAGCCAATGCTTATTCTTGAAGACAATAAAAAAATAATTTATACAGATTGGTTCAAATTAAACATTAACAGTATAGGTTATGAAGTCGTTCAAAAAATCCATGACAACACTTTATTGGCGATAAAATCGCTGCACAACGTTTTTTAGATGGAATATAACATTAGAAACCTTTTATCAAATGTTGATTGCTGAGAAATTCATTTATTTTGAATTACAAAAGACAGGTAGTTCCTATACAAAGGATATACTTATTTCACTTGCTAAGGATAATTATGTTCTTAAGGGGGTTCATAACACATATGATTCAATTCATCCAGGCCTAATTGGAAATTTTGACGACAAACTTAAGATTGGCAATATTCGAAACCCTTGGGATTGGTACGTTTCTTTATGGGCTTTTGGTTGTATGGGGAAAGGCGGATTATTTAAAACGGTCGCTAAGATTCAAAAAAGGGAGTTTAAAAGTATACCCAAAGACATTGAGAAAAAATTTATACCAAAAAAATACCCTCAATTGAACATGAAAATTTGGAATACCCTTTATTCAGATCCTAATAATATGCACAATTTTCGGTCATGGCTAGAGATTGTTATTTCAAAACCTGAAATTTCCATTGGAGAGGGTTATAAAGAATGTGAAATATCGACTGAAATAGGCCTTTTATCATATAGATATTTAAAACTTTTTACTTACAAAGCAAACAAAATCAATACAATCGGGAATTTTCAATCGGCCTTCAAACACGACAAAGAAAATAACTTCTTGAATTTCGTGATAAGAACTGAACACATTCAAAAAGACTTATTGTTGAATAGTGATATATTAGGTTATAAGCAGGCCGAAATGAAAAAAGTTCTAGATGCAAATCAAAAGCCTACTAACACTTCAATAAGGGAGCAATATAAAAAGTATTATGATAATAATACAGTATTATTGGTAAAAGAAAAGGAAAGACTGATCATAGATAAATACGGATACTTTTTCTGATTTGAGAGTGTTACAGTTAAAATGTAATAATTAGGGCCTAGTCTTCTGGTAATTTATTTACTGATTCAAATATTTGAGAAAACAGATTGTCCCATAAATTTGTTTCTCTTATTACAATGGTTCCCTCGCCAACAATATTTTCCTTAAGATCAAATTTTTCATCAAACATTAAGGCTACTACATTTGAATCAAAAGATAGCTTACAGTTTGTTTCCTCATTATGAGTATATTTTTCTATCGAAGAAATTTTAGCTCGAACCTCATCCAAATGCTTGAATGGATGTTGTTGGAATTTTAATAAGATTAATGAATTCTCTTTGACTTCTTTTAGATGGTTTGATTTTGCTCTTAGTTGTGCCTCAAGACTTTTTAATTCATTGGGGATAATGACGAAGATTGTATCATTTATCGATTGATCATTGAATACGGCTTGAGGGTAAGAATACAATACTTTACCTGAAATTGGGCTCTTGACAGTATATTTAGACTCCCATTCTTCAATTTTACTTTTAAGTTCAAATAGACTGGAGTAAAGACCCTTTTTTGGAAGAAATGTTGGTGTTGTCTCTGGTAATATGAAGTCATTCATGAAATCAATTTCCATTTCAAGTAGGCTAATCGAATCTTTAATATTGTCTGTCCTGTTCTTGCGTTCTAAATACTTGGTCAATGCTTGTTCGAATTCATGAATTCTACCGTGATTTGTAATTAGAGACTTCTTTTGCTCCAAATAGTAAGATTTGGCAACTTGAGTTTTTTCCTCCTCTATGATTAGTCTTTTATTTTTTAAAAATGCCAGCCTGGTTCGACTTCGTTTAATTCTCTCGTTAATTAAAGTTTTTTTTGGGGACATAAAACTAGCCTCTAAGTACTGCTGATATTTTGAAACAAAATCACGATAGGGGGTATTCATTCCTCCTAATCTAACGTTTAAAGGAAATTGAGTCTGGACTGAGTAATGATTTAAAAAGCCTGAATCAAGGATGCTGTTTAACTTGTTTTGAATTAGTTCTATATCTTTGTTGTTGGCGTTATTTTCCATAACGGCAAGTATTTCTCCTTCCTTGACGAATTGACCATTCTTTACCAGTATGTGTTCTATTTTCTCATTGGTTTTTTTCCTTAAATAGCTAATAGACTTACTAATATTTAATTCAACAGGGCTATTTATGGTTTCTTTGTAACTAATGAGATTGATTAAAATAATTAGAAACATTAAAACAATGAATACAATTGTAATTCCCCACTTGATTATCCAGTTCGGGGGTTTACCAAGAATTTGATTAACCTCATCTGACCGGTCAATCAAAAGGTCTTTATTCTCTAGTTCATTTTTTTCTTTTAACATTTAAGTTTAATTAGTTCGAACCAAGTTCTAATTGGTTTTTAACCAGTGAATAATAAACTGCTTTTTTACCAACTAGTTGAGTATGGTTCCCATTTTCTACTATTTTTCCTTTTTCCAGAACAACAATTTGATCAGCATTTTTAACAGTACTTAGCCTGTGAGCAATTATGATTACAGTTTTCCCCTTATAGAATTCTTGAAGATTTTTCATTATGACCCTTTCGTTGCTTGCATCAAGTGCACTGGTAGCTTCATCAAAAAAGATATAATCTGGATTTTTGTAAACTGCACGGGCAATTAAAATACGTTGTTTTTGTCCTCCGCTGATTTTCATTCCCGAAATACCTATTTTGGTATTGTATCCATGTGGCTGTTTTTCAATAAATTCTTTTATGTTTGCAGCGGCTACAGCATAATTAAGTCTTTCTTGATCGATGGCCCCCTCAGAATCAGATTCGGTAATGTTTCGTGCGATCGTATCATTGAAAATAAAACCTTCTTGCATGACCGACCCACAGGCATTTCTCCAAACATTGGTATTTATTTTCTTTAAATCATGCCCGCCTACACATATTTCTCCTTCATTAGGTACATAGAATTTTAATAACAGTTTTAACAGTGTTGTTTTCCCACTACCACTTGTGCCAACAATAGCAGTAACTTTTCCTTTTGGAATTTTTAAGTCTATATTTTCTAAAACAGCAGGTGAAGATTTTCCGCCATATCTAAAATTCACGCACTTTAGCTCTATTGTATTATCTTCTGGTATTATTTGAAGAGTACTGTTTTCGGGACTTACTTCATCCTTTTCATTATGGATTTCTGAGAGCCTTTCGAGACTTATTTTCGCATCTTGACCATTTTGTACAAAGGTTATAAAATTGTTAATGGGTAGGTTAAGTTGGCCTATTATGTATTGAACTGATAACATGATACCCAATGTTATTTCACCATCAATAACCAATTTAGCTGAGATGAATGTAATAAGAATGTTTTTAAGCTCATTTAAGAAACGACCTCCAGTAATTTGTGTCTGAGATAATTTCAATCTTTTCATTGAATTTTCAAACAATCGAACTTGTATTGCCTCCCACTCCCATCTACGACGTCTCTCAGACCCGTTCAGTTTTATTTCTTGTATGCCCGAAATTAGTTGGAATAGGCTACTTTGATTATCAGAGGACTCATCAAATCTTTTGTAGTCTAGCTCTGCCCGTTTTTTCATAAAAATAAGTGCCCAGATTATATAAAGCATTGACCCCAAAAAAAAAATTGAAAAGATTAGATGACTATAATACCATAAGACCCACCCGAAAATAACAATGTTAAAAGCTGAAAATATTGTATTGATGGTGGTTGTTGACAAAAAGTTTTGTATTCTTCTATGGTCATGTATTCTTTGTATAATGTCTCCCGTGTTTTTTGAATCAAAAAAGGCTATCGGAAGTCTCATCAATTTCACTAAAAAATCGGATATTAAATGAATATTTACCCTTGTTGTTATATGAAGAAGAATCCATCCCCTTACTACCTCCACAGTTGTTTGGGAAATAAATAGAGTTAATTGTGCAATTAGAATTAGATAAATAAAGTTTAATTCTTGATATCTTATTCCTTGATCAACAATGGCTTGGGTTAAGAAAGGTAGTATCAATTGTATAAGGCTGCCTATGATTAGGCCAAGAAATAATTGAAACACCTGTTTCCGATAGGGTCGAAAATACGACAATAAGAAAGATAGGTTATATCTGTTTTCAGAAGATTCCTTTCCTGAATAGAATTTAGGAGTTGGTTCCAATATCAAGACCGACCCCAGGCCTTTACTATTATCTGCATTGCTGCCTATCCAACCAGAAATGAATTTATCTTTGGAATATTTCATAAGCCCGTGTGATGGATCCGCTACAAATACTAAGTTTTTTTTTATTCGATAAACAACAATAAAATGTCTTTGTCTCCAATGAATTATACAAGGAAGGGCAACTTTTTTTACTAATGTATTGTAGTCAATTGTAGCTCCAATTGAATGAAAACCTACACTTTCAGCTGCTTCCGAAATTCCAGCCAGGGAAACGCCAACTTTGGTAATTCCTGTTCTCTTTCTTAGAAATTCAATGGAAAAGGATTTGCCATAATATTTGGCAATCATCCGAAGACAAGTGGGGCCACAGTCCATTGAGTCCAATTGCCTGTAAAAGTTAAATTTTTTAAAAAAACACATCAAATATTAGTAAGAAAATACAACATAAAAATAAAAAACACATTTCAAAAAGCACCTTATTTTCTTTTTTTGAGCTAAATAATTTATGGTAGCCCGGATGTAGAAAAAGATTACTGAAGTTTAAAGCATGAGTAAAGAAAACATAAATGAGCAGCCTTGATGAGAAGAATTACAGGAATATCTTTTTATTAATACTTCTGGTAGTAACTAAATCTTTTTGATAAATTCTATTGTGACCAACATTTAAAACGTTGGTAAACCCTAAATCTTCGATTATTGCACAGGCTCTGGATACTTCTTCATAGCCTTTCCAAAACTGGTTTCCAGGTAAAAAATAGGAAGCATCATCCATGACAAGGAATCCACTAGGCTTTATTAAACTTGAATAATTTTGAATGTCTTTCACCACCGCATCATAACTATGGTCACCATCAATGTAAACTATATCTAAGTGCATGTCTTTAATACATTTTAAAACAGGTTCACTATTCGAGTATCCTTTTATTTTATTGACCTCATCAAAATTCAACTCAAAGTGTTCAAATACTTCCCTGATTATTGAAAAGTAATCTTGTCGGGGATGATAGTTACCTACTTTTTGATTTTGAATAAATTTCTGTGATATATAGCCCCGAACTTTATTGACAAAAGGGTTATTTAAAAAAACGTTATTGCTTATGTTGCCTGTAAAGGGGGACACCGCAACAATATCGATAGTAGAATTCAAATATTTAGCTATTAAGGCCCATAATGAAATGACTTGTCCTTTATATACACCAATTTCAAGAACTTTTGGATGTCCATTTTTAAGTACTAAGTGAGAAATAAGTAAGTACCACATGTAGTGAAATGCCCTGTCCCCAAACCCCAAATTGTTTTTTTCAATAAAGTCTCTATGCTCTTTAAGGAATGGAAACTTATCAGTCCTTCTCGTAAAGTTGATCCAGACTAAATCATTGTTGTAGGCACTATTGCGATATTGACTCAGTATTCCTTCTAAAGTGTTGGACGTGCTCATATTTTGGCTGAATTCTAGGCTTTTAGTCTTTTTTTTAGTGAAACTTGTAAGCTATTAAACGTTAGGCATTGTGTTTAGAATCAAACTTTTCTTTCGAAATTACACAGTTTGATATCAAATAGAATAGGCTCATTTTTTCAATATTTTCTAAGCCAAAAAAGTCGCAGAGAGAATTAAGAATAAACCCAGTATCAACATTCATCTCTTTTCGTAATTCTAAAATATCAACCAAGTATTTTTGTGTACGCTTCAAATTAGTTGTTTTTCTCTCTTTATCAATTAAGGAAGCTACTGTATTTCTATTGGCCAAATAAAATTTATGTAAGTGCTTTTTGACTACACTTAAATTTCTATTTTCCAGCTTTCCAAATTCTCTAGCGAGTGTTTTCTTAAAATTATTCAAGACTTCGTCCTTATCCTTTTCGGAAAAAACATAAAGTTTTATAAGTAAGTCAAGAACTATTTCTGGAAGGTATTCAATAGTCATGTCAGCATACTCCTCAAATGAAAATGACAAAATTTTGGAAATTCTTTTATAGACCGCTATATGCTTAGCGTATATTTCCCCATTATAAAGGCCATAATGGACCGTGTTATTTTCAAAATCACAAAAGATTTTTGAACCTGTTTGGAAAACAGAATTTATGGAAGAGGGATTGCTGGAAAGAAATTTTTTGAAATGGTTGTCACAATCTTTTACGACTTCTATGGTCTTGCTTCTTTGTATTATGAGAAAAAGTGCTATATGGTCGCCTCTGTTTTTGTTTAGCAAATAGAAATAATTGTTAGGGCCTAATTGCTTATCATAAAAAGGAATCAAACCTTTTGAAATTAATTTGTGCCAACTATCTTGAGAATAAAATATTGAAATACTCAAGCAAAAGTCCTTGTCAATCTCAGTTACTTCCATACTCACCAATCTAATTCCGTCTCACCAAAAGTTTTATTAACGACAATTATTTTATTTTTTTGATTTTCATACATTTTGATACAGTTGTTGATTTGAGAGAAAAACATAATAAGTTTTTGAAACGATTGTTCATCTTGACACTTATAGTACTCGTCTTTGACAATTTTATTCAAGGAGGGTGTACCGATTTTTCCAATTCGTTTAACCCCTAAACTATTTGTTAATATAAGACCGCATCCACTCTTTTGCCAATTTCCGATTTTCCATTCTAGTTTTTCAAGATTCCAAATTGGGTTGTTCAAATCATGTAAATTATCATCTTCGAACTCTTTGAAGATTGCACGAGTGTCATTTGATTGACTCAATCTATGTATGACTACAATTCCGGTATAGTACATCCTATTAGTCAAGAGATATAATAATTCAGTACTATAATGATTTATATATTTTATGTATATGTCTTTGATAAGGTGAGCATTTGGTTCGTTTTGGAGTCTTGTGTCATCGCTATGTGAAATGGCGTTTAAGAACTTACCATCGGATATATTAATCACTTGTCTGCCTAACAATATTAGCCTGTTTTTAAGATCCAAATCTTCGAACCCATAATTTTCCATTGATTCATCATATCCGGTAATGGTTTCGAAATCCTTTTTCTTTAGGCATATCCTTCCCAAACAATCTTTTCTAACGGAAGCTCTATCTGTAGCTAAAAAAATATTTTTCCGTTTTAGAAAACAATTGTTTACATATTGTGCAAAGCCTTTCCCAATGTAATTGTCAGCATCTACATTACAAATGATTTCTCCAGTAGCTTCTTTCGAGACAACGTTTTTGGAATGGCTTCTTAAGAAATATTTGGGAGAAGATGTTTTTATATATTTTAAAACACCACTAGTTAGATAATCTGACATTTCCTTCTCTATCCAATTGTCAAGGTCATCCTTTGAGTTGTAATTGAGTACTACAAATTCTAAGTTCCCATATGATAGGTTATCCTTGATGTTTTTCGGCAACGTTTTTCGTAGGGGTTCCAATCTGTTCATGCAAACGGTACAAAAGGAAATTTTATGCTTGAATAAGTTGGATTCTTGTTTCATCATCCCAATAGAAAGGTGTTTTTCACAAATAAATTATTATTTAACATATTATCCTAAAAATATTAAAGTTTTTTCTTACATTAAATTTAATATTTTTCTATATTTATGGAGAAAACAGTATTAATCTAAATTCAGTATCATGAAAGAAACAGCATTACCGCCGTTGAAATTGAACAAAGAAGTAGTATCCAATCTTACCAATATGGAGAGTATAAAGGGAGGATTTGGATTTGACACTTACGTTGAGGACACATGCACTTGTTGCAATTATTCCTGTTCCTGTTAAATGGGTTGTTTAATGCAAGAATTTGTTAGATGATGAGGGCCAAACATGTTTGGCCTTCTTTATTTGTTGACTAACTGTATATACATTTCTACATCTGACAAATAATGCAATGATTTTTCAAATCAGCCTCGTTTAAAGTAATTATTTATTCAAGGAAAGTAATCAAATGGACAAACAACTATTGTGGGAAAAGCTAATAGAAATTAATGAAGATATAGACAATCACTATGACTTGTATAATCAAGTTGGGGGATTGGCTGGGCTTTCTGGTTTGGCGCTTTTTAAATTTTACTATTCAAAGTTAATTGACAATTCAAATGAAAAGAAAAAAGGGGAGGAAATTCTTAAAAGATGTATCGAAAACATAAATAATGGCTTTTCATATCCTACTTATTGTGCGGGCTTAGCTGGTATGGGATGGGTTCTTGATCATTTGAAGGAGAGTGGTTTTATATATAATGAATGTGATGATATGTTGTTTCAACTGGATGGGTATTTGAATCAAATAATGACAACTAATATCAAAGATGGGAAGTTTGATTTTTTGCACGAGGCTCTTGGTTATGCATTTTATTTTTTAAATCGATATAAAACCACTTCAAACACACATATGAAGTTGTTCTACCAATCTTCATTATTGGATTTTGTAAAAAATCTGAAAGAACAATCGAAGAGAAATAAACTCTCAAATTCTGTTGAATGGATTTCCGTCCTTGATTACCAAGGTAAAACAAGAGGCTATAATTTGAGCCTATCACATGGGATTTCAAGTATTATTGGATTTTTGGCTAGATTACATAGACAAGATTTCTTTACGGATGAATGTGAAGACTTGTTAAATGGCTCTGTAGAGTTTGTGCTTTCCTATATGGGTCGAAGTGCAAATGGAATTTCTGTATTTCCTGATTGGATAAGCCTAAAAGGACAACCACTGAATGTGCCCAGCCGGTTAGGTTGGTGCTATGGAGATTTGGGTATTGGTATATCATTGTGGAGTGCATATAAAAGCACGGGGCAGCAGAAGATAAAGGATGCATCCATCCATGTGTTTAAAGAATCATCAAAACGAAAATCATATGAACAAAACTTGGTTGTAGATGCTGGACTTTGTCATGGTTCCTTCGGTATTTCACAAATATATAATCGAATGTATCATGAAATGAAGTCAATTTCTGATGATGATATGGAAATAGATTTCTTCTTACAGGAAGCAAATTTTTGGGCATATGATGGTCTGACAAGAGCAAACCATAATGGAGGATTTGCTGGGTTCAAAGAGTGGAAGGGGACTGATAAAAGATGGGTTGGTTCTCACTTTGTGCTTACTGGAACTGCTGGTATTGGTTTAGCAATAATAAGTAACCTGTCAACTTCATCTGAATTTGAACCGAATTGGGATGCCTGTTTAATGATTGCGTAAGCTATTTTCAAAGAATAAGAATATGGCAAAGAACCCCTATTTACATTTCGAGAAATTTATTCTCAGAACACCACTGTACCCCTTAGATTTTTTTTTCTCCATCATGGAGAATGATGAAGTTGATGATGCACAATTAAAAAAGCATTTTATTAATCCCGAAATTTCTGAAGCTATCTACTTAGCATCTCCAGAATTACATAGGCAATTAAAGCATTGGTCAGTAGGAGACACACCTATTGAGAAAAGGGAAAGATTGAAGTACTCTTTTTTAAAATACTTAATTAGAATGTCCACACGTCCAACACCTTTTGGCCTTTTCGCTGGTTGCTCAACTGGGCAATTTGGAAATGAAACCTGTATTAAAAGTGATTTACCGACCAAAAACAAAAGAAATACAAGATTGGACATGAATTATTTGGTTGCTTTATCTCAAGATTTGGCAAATAAATCAATAATTCGCGAGCAGTTACATTTTTACCCTAATACCAGCATATATGAGGTGGGTGGCCAATTGAGATATGTTGAGTATAGCTATAACAAGGGAAAGAGAACTCATCTCATGATTTCGGTTGAAAGAGACAAATATTTGGAGAAAATATTAACAAATGCTGAAAAAGGTAAAAAGCTAAATAGCCTGACAAAGATATTAAAAGACGATGGTATCGATGAAGGAGTTGCTTCCAATTATATTAATGAATTAGTTGATAGTCAACTTCTTGTAAGTGAGCTGGAACCAACAGTGTCTGGTCCAGAGTTTTTAGACCAAATTTGTTCTGTATTGAAAAATCTGGAGAACACAAGCCACGTCATTGATTTAATCATGAAAATGAAGGAAAATCTACGTTTGGTAGATGCTTCCATTGGCAATAAAATAGAAAGATATAAAGAGTTTGAAAATCTTGCATATAAGCTAGGAACTGATTTTGAGAGAAAATTTCTTGTCCAAACAAATTTAATTCTAAATCCAAAAAAAAATCAAATAGATGCTAGTATTACAGAATCAATTAAAAAAGGAATAACTCTCTTGAATAAGATTAGCTTGCCTCCGGTAGATACAGACTTGATTAGGTTTAAAGAAGCATATATAAATCGATATGATGGCAATGAGATGCCACTTGCTACTGTGCTTGATGTTGAATTAGGTTTAGGTTATAAACAGAATAATATATCGGGAGTAGTTAACCCCTTAGTTGATGATATTTCTTTTCCGGAAAAGGAAACAGAAACCAGACCCGTAAGATGGTCCAAAATAAATGAGATTTTCCACCGTAAGATATTTAATGCTGGATTGAATAAGGAGTACTGCATTAAATTGAATGAATCAGAGTTTGGTATATATGAAGAGGATTGGGAAGACTTGCCAGATACAATTTCGGTCATGATTGAGATTCTGGAATTTAATGAAAAGAACAAGATAAGGTTTGCAGGATTTTATGGTTCTAGCGCAGCAAATTTTATGGGACGATTTTGTCATGGAGACAAGAAAATAATGGATCATGTTAAATCAATTTTAACCAAAGAGAAAGAAATTCATACAGAAGGAATACTAGCTGAAATAGTACATCTTCCCGAATCTAGAGTTGGAAATGTATTGAGTCGCCCATCCTTCAGAGATTATGAAATACCATACTTATGTAAATCCATCCAAAATGAAGAGAATCAGATCACGATTGATGAATTAGCAATTTATCTTGATGATGGTAAGCTGAAACTTAAATGCCCAAGGTTGAAACAAGAAATTGTTCCTCGACTAACAAATGCCCATAATTATTCTTCTCGTCAATTGCCGATTTATCATTTCTTGTGCGATATGCAATTTCAGCAAGGGAGAAAGGGTTTAGGGCTCGACCTTGGGCCTTTTATGGATGAATATGATTTTATACCAAGAATCGAATTTCAAAATTTGATACTATTTGAAGCTACCTGGAATATTAAAGTTGATGATATATCATATATGTATAAAATTGATAACAAACCTGATTTATTAAATTCAGTTTTACTTTTTCAAGAGAAAAAAAACATGCCAGATTTTGTTATGTTGGTGGATGGTGATAATCGATTGGCAATAAATTTAAAAAATTTCACATCTGTGAAAATGTTATTGGAAACGATAAAAAAACGAGAACGCATAACATTAAAAGAATTCTTATATGGTTGTACCAATACACAAATAAATTGCGCAAACGAAGTAATAGTTTCCTTTTATAAACAGCCAACAGTATAACAATGCAGAGTTTTTTTTTTCTTGGGGATAAATGGATTTATTACAAAATTTTCACAGGGGAGAAATTTGCGGACAGGTTTTTAACCAAAGTCATTAAACCCGTAGTAATTGATCTTAAGGCTGAACAGGTCATCAAAACATTTTTTTTCATCCGATACGGAAGCCCTGATTTTCATCTTAGACTGAGATTTGAAATCTATAAAAGAAAAGATTTATTTATAGTGATTCAAAGGCTTCATGAAGTTTTGAAAGGTTTCGTTGAGGATAAAATCATTTGGAAAGTTGAAACAGATACTTATCATAGAGAATTATGGCGTTATGGCTCTAATACAATACAAATTTGCGAGGAAATTTTCGATTGCGACAGTTCAAGTGCTATAGATTTAATCGAGATGGTTTCTAGATTAGGAGATGATAATGTTAAATGGCTTTTGGCATTAAAAGCAATTGATTCATACCTTGAATACTTTAATTATGAAACAAAGGAAAAAATAAAACTAATCGAAGGTTTGAAAACAGCTTTTGGAAAAGAATTTGGAATGTCTCGTCCATTGAAAAAACAATTAGACAAGAAATACAGAGAAAGCTATCATAAAATTGATAGTTATTTGAACTTATATAATAGTAATCATGAAAATTTTGATTCTGCAATAAAAATCTTAAAAAGAAAAGAAGATGAGATAAGCCCTTTGGTCACAAAGATTAGAGAAATGGAATCTAAAGGTTTTTTGGAAATCGAAATTAATTCACTAGTAAGTAGTATTATCCACATGTCGATAAACAGACTCTTGAATTCCAAAATTCGAATGCAGGAAATGATTTGTTATGACTTTCTTTTTAGGTATTATTCTTCTACTCTGGCACGTTCAAAGTATGGATAGTAATAAAGAGGAATAAATTATATGCTGATGCACACCACGACAAATGTTAAAAAACTAAATATTTAGTTACAACTAAATATTTAGTTGTATATTTAGTTTGTTATAAAGGAAAGGTTAATCATGAAAGAGCTAACTAGAGCAGAGGAAGAAGTTATGCAGGTTTTGTGGAAACTAAAGAAAGGGAGTGTTGCTGCAATTATTAAAGAGTTTCCGAATCCTAAACCGGCTTATAACACTGTATCAACTGTTGTTAGAATTTTGGAAAGTAAGGGTTTTGTTTCACATGAAAAAAGAGGCAAAGGTTACATATACTTTCCTTTGATGCAAAAAAACGACTATAGTAATCAAACCATAAGTAAATTGGTAGATAACTATTTTCAAGGGTCCTTCACAAGTATGGTTTCGTTTTTCATGAAGAAAAATGATATGAATGTTAATGATTTGGAATTGATGTTGAATGAAATTAAAGAGAAAAGCTAATGATTGTATATGTAATAGAAGCTTTATTTTTTCAATCAGTTTTTCTGATAATATATGACTTCCTTCTGAAAAGGGAGACATTTTTTCAGCTTAACAGATTTTATCTACTTTCATCTTTTGCAATCTCATTAATCTTCCCAATTCTTCCTTCTTTTACCAACCTCAACATTGCAATTCCCGATAGGTATGAATTATACCCCAATTTTTTAATGCAAGTGAACGAAATTGGAATGACTCAAAATGTGAGTATAGGAACACCATTGGCATGGAACGAATTAATTTTAGCTTTAGGATCACTTTCCGCACTAATTTGTTTTTTTGGGAAAATAAGAAAAATCAAGAATTACATCAAATTGGGAAAGTTAGAATTTTTAGGAGATTATATTCTTGTAGAATTACCAACAAAGAATACAGCATTTTCTTTTTTCAACTATATTTTTATTAGTAGTGATATTATTAATAATAAAGAAATCCATACAAGTATTTTGGAACATGAACTAGTCCATGTTAGGCAAAAACACACGATTGATTTACTTTTTTTTGAAATAATGAGGATTCTTTTTTGGTTCAATCCTTTTTCATATTTATACCAAAATAGAATTTCAGTATTACATGAATACATTGCGGACAATGAACTGGTGTCTACAACTAATCAAATTGAACAATATAAATTGTTGTTGGCACAAGCTTTAAGAACGCATGACATTTCTCTCATAAATCCATTTTTCAATAATTCTCTTGTTAAGAAAAGGATAGTTATGTTAAAAAGAAAAAGGTCGCATAGCTTCAATAAATTGAAGTTTTTACTATTGATTCCTGTTATTGGAGGAATGTTGGGTTTTTCATCAAGTATTGATTTAAAAAAGGAAAGTCTTAAGCTTTTAAGCGATAGGACATTAATCACGGATGGCTTATCAACCATCAATGGAATTCCTTTCGCATTGGTTGATAGACCTCCCATTTTCCCTTCATGTTTAGGTACGGATAATTTAAAATTGTGTTTTGGGGAAATGCTTCAAAATCATATAAATAAGAGAATTAAATCCTTAGAGATTAAAGAACGTGAATCTCCTGACAAAACGGTTAAAATTTTGTGTACCATTACGGCTGAGGGAAATGTTGCAAATATTAAAATTAAAGGTTTAGACAAAAATCTCGAAAACGCCGCTCTTGATATTATTTCATCTTTACCCAAGTTGATCCCTGCCGAGCACAATGGAGAAAAGGTAAATGTTTTGTTTTCAATACCGATTGATTTTAAATAGAAGATTCATTAAAGTTATAATAACAAAATTTTCTTTATGAAACAAAAAGCTTTCTCTGATTCTAAGACCTAATAGTGATTTGCGCTTACTAAGCTCCTAAAACCTTTACGGCTTTTTTTTGATTATTCTGTCTTCTTAATTGCAAGATGGGCTGGCTTTTCTTGACTTAATTTAAAGAGATTTAAGATGCATAAACGTTATATAGTTCATATTTTTTTGGTATTTGTTTGCGGTTTAGTCTATTCGCAGGATTTTTCTATCACCGGAAAGTTAAAGGATAGAGTTTCTCAGGAGCCGCTTGAGTCGTCTACCGTGTATGTAGAATCAATAAAGGATAGTACCTTAATTGCATATACAATCAGTGACTCGAACGGAATGTTTCAACTTGATTTTTCGACAAATAGGAAAAATATAAACCTATTCATTACTTATATTGGATATAAAACAATTGTTAAGGAAATTTCATTGAAAACACCCAACATAGAAATGGGGGATATCAATTTGGAAATTCAAGCAAATCAACTTGATGAGATAAAAGTTTTTGGCGATAGGATTCCTATAATAGTTAAAAAAGACACGCTGGAATTTAATGCAGACTCATTTCAAACACGTCCTGATGCCAATTTGGAGGAGTTGCTAAAGAGATTGCCAGGAATCGAAATCGATAAAAAAGGTGGGATTACCATGAATGGACAAGTGGTTAGCCAAATATTAATAAATGGAATGCCTTTTTTCGGAAATGACTTAAAAATTGCTACTAAAAACATTCCTAGGGAGATAGTGGATAAGGTAGAACTTACTTCGACTAAGACAGAAAAAGAAAGGTTTACGGGCAAAGAGGGGAGTTCCGATAAACAGACAATCAATGTAACAATTAAAAAAGACAAAAATAAGGGACACATGATGAGGGCTACAGCGGGATATGGAACAGATGATAGGTATCAATTTAATGCCATAGGAAATTACTTTAACGGTAAAGAGCGTATTAGTCTTCTGTTAGGAAAGAACAACATAAATAATCCGGGGTTTTCATTTGATGAAGTCTATGATATGATTGGAAATAAGAGAGAATTGAATAGGAACAATAATGATGGGTTTAATCTAGGTGATATTGCTTTTGGGTCAGGAGAGGGAATTGCAGAGTCTACCAATTTGGGGGCAAATTATACAAATGAATTTAATAACAATACGAAAGTTTCAACCGATTATTTTTTTGGTTCAGCCAATACTAACAATGAAACCAAAATTTTTCAGGAAAATCAGTTACAAAATGATTTGTTTTTCACCGATAAGGCATCAGGCTATTTAAGTGAGACAGATTCACATAGATTTACTGGGCTATTCTCAACGAATATTGATTCTTCTTTGAGATTAAGCTTCCAACCAAAATTCACTTATAATAAAACTATGAACAGTTCTTTTTCTAACGAATCTTCATTCTCTTTAGGAAATGAGATTACTAGTGAAAGTGTACTTGTAGATAGTTCTAGTATTTCAACAAAAAATTTTAACAACAATATAGAAATCATTAAAAGGTATGGAAATCAAGGAAGGTTTTTAAGTTTTAACCTAAGAAATTCTTACATCGAAAATGATGGGAAATCCAGATATTCATCTGAGCTCTCCACATCTTCGGACAATATCGAAATTAAGCAGTTAGAAGAGTCATATGGCAAAAATGAAAGCTACAATTTTGGAATATCATATAGGCTACCATTAGGCAAAAAGAAATTGTTTCTTGATTTTGATTTTAATTACCTAATTAGTAGACAGAAGAACAATAGGGTAGTTAATGATTTCAACGATACCACTAATGAATTTGAAGACTTAAATCAAGACCTAAGCTCCTATTTTTCTTATAACGCTGATGTAGTCCAACCTAAAGTTGGTTTAACATATGAAGGAGACAAATATAGTTTTAATATAAATGGGAGCTATATCAACGTTCAGCTAAGCAATAATGATTCAATCCAAAAATTGGAGTATTCAAAAATAAATGGTAGAACTTATTTTGGTGGTTTTTTTAGATACCAAATTAATAAAAGATCCAAGATTTTTTTAGATTATAGAGTAGATAATACCATACCTTCTCTCAATGAATTACAGCCTATTGAAGACGTTAAAAACCCTTTGAATGTTTCGGGGGGCAATAATGAGTTGAGTTCTTTTTACAATCATGTGATTAGGCTTAATTATACGGGATACAATTCAAAATCAAAAACTAATTTTTTCTTATTCGCTCAATCAGAAATATCGGATGACAAAATTGTTGAGAAGCTCGATGTAGACAATAACTTGATAAGAAATAGAGGTTTCGTAAATATGGACGGGAATATTAATACATTTGGGGGTTTTGGGATTAATAAGCGGATAAAAAAAGATAGTACTCACATTTTGAACATTTCGACTGGTGGCGGATTTGTGTTTAGAAATGATGTTACTTTAAATAATGATATTGAGTTTAAAACTAGTACGTTTCGATTTGTTCCGAGATTAGGACTTCAATATAGCTACAAAGATTTTTTTGATGTTAGTCCCTCTTATCGACTGACATATAATACTACTACTTATAACGATAGACAGAAAACCGATTTCACTCTTCATAGTTTAGAACTAAGAGTAACTTCATATTGGCCAAAAGGAGTTGTAATAGGGAATGATTTAAGTTATGTCTATAATGGGTCTATCCAAGGTAATATTGAAAAAACATCTTTGCTTTGGAATTTAAGTTTTGGAATGAATATGTTTAAGGGAAATGGAAACCTAAAATTTACTGTATATGATTTGTTAAGGCAAAACAACAATATTTCAAGAACTGTTACTCAAAATTTCATTGAAAATAGAGAAAGTTTAATACTTCAGAGATACTTTATGTTAAGCTTTACATATAAAATAAATAATTTTGACAAAAGAAGATAATACTTTATTAATTGTACGAAATTATTTACTTTTATTGAGACATTAAATTTTTTCAATGCAACATAATGCATTAATGTGTAGCATTTTAGAATAATCGGGTAGACTTTTAGCCATGTTATCACGAAAATTCCGATTTGATTTAATTCTTAATAAAAATGATGGAGAAGCATATCTTTATTTTCGGTGTAGGTGGTAGGTGTTCTTCAACAGCTATGCAACGCATTCTCAACTCAAGCAATGAAGTTTGTATTTGGGGAGAACAACAATATATCATTGATGATATATTGTGCATTATAAAAAGAGTTGATAAATTTTCACAAGATTCAACTGTAATAGAGGATAATAAAATCTTTCATCAATGCCTTAGATCTAAAAACCACTTATATCCCCATTATCCATTTATGATGTCCATGGGGAACTTATCCGAACTAAGGAAAAAATTAATTGAGGCTATAATTTATAATTTGAAAGCTCCAAATGGTATAGTACGATTCGGTTTTAAAGATATTAGAATTAGAGACATTGCTACTTTAGTGAGCCTGAGAGAGATTTTTGAAAATTCCAAGTTCATATTTTTGTTCCGCAACCCTATAAATCAATGGGTTTCGGTTAATCACTATAAATGGTGGGAGTATGGCCATAAACTAGAAGATTTTCTTGAAGAATATCAAAATATCAGTAAGATAATGCTTGAGTATTCGGAAAAATATAAGAATTATGCGTTTTTCGAAAATACCTCAATACAAAATGAACAAGAGTTAGGGAAACTATTGGACTTCCTGAATATTAAAGAAGTTGATAATCAAGTGGTTCAAAAAAAATATATAAATCCAAAAATTCTTGGGAAAAGGGAGACTCCATCTATAGAAAAAAAAATAAAGAAAAGTGATGCTTTTGAGAAGTATAGATTAATGCAGGAAAAAGTAATTACTAAGAGTACATGAGAATAGTAGAATCTCTGTGGAAAATAAAGAACGGCAATTTGTTGTCTGAATCATATTATTTCTTCAACATAGTAAGGAGAGTATAAATGTTAATTTATGGTAGAACATAAAGAAATAAGAAATAACATTTTTCCGGAACATTTCAAAATTTCAAGAAATGATAGAATGATGTTCAATGGTCACAAATCAATTATGGTGTTGTTCACAGGTCTTCCTTGTTCTGGTAAATCAACTCTTGCTAATGCGTTAGAACAGAAACTATTTTCTGAGAATATCAAAACTTTTATTCTTGATGGGGACAATTTGAGAAGTGGAATAAATAAAAACCTGTCCTTCAGCCCTGCTGACAGGGCAGAGAACTTAAGAATTGTCTCAGAAATTTCAAAATTATTCATTGAAGCTGGAGTAGTTGTGCTTGCGGCCTTTGTAGCTCCATATTTAATGGAAAGAAGGAAAATAAAAAACCTAATAGGGGATGTGGATTTTGTGGAAATATATGTAAATACTAGTTTGAAAGTCTGCGAAGAAAGAGACGCTAAAGGATTATTCAAAAAAGCGAGACAAGGTAAAATTAATGACTTTACCGGAATTTCTGCCCCTTACGAACCTCCTGTAAATCCATTTCTTGAAATAAACGAAAGCTTTACAGTAGAGAAAGCGACAGATTTAATATTTAAAAAGCTTATTTGGAAGATTAAAATGGACATATAAGTGATTTATTAGTTCCGTTTTTTAATATATATTTTTTGAAAACAGTGTCCAGAAAGATTGCATTTTTAATTCCCTATTTTGGAAGAAAATTCCCTGATTATTTTCACTATTTCTTAAAATCAGCCTCACATAATAATAATTTTTTATTTATAATCTTCACAAATATCCTTATACCAAAGACACTTCCAAATATCCCAAATATTAAATTTGTTAGGTTCAATTTGAAGGATTTTAATCAGCTGGCCAGTAAGAAGTTAAAGTTAGAGATTGATGTTTCTGAACCATATAAATTATGTGATTTCAAGCCAGCATATGGTTTGATTTTTGAAGATTTTATTTTAGACTTTGATTTTTGGGGTTATTGTGATTTAGATATAATTCTGGGAAACATTGAGAAGTTTATAGATAGCGAAAAACTTAGAAAATATGAGATAATTTCTGTACGTGAAGAATATTTATCTGGCTTCTTTGCCATTTACAAGAATTCTGACAAGATAAAATACATATTTAAAAAGAGCAAAGATTGGGAGTTTGTCTTAACAAATGAAGATAACTTTTGCTTTGATGAATGTAATTGGGAATTTTATAAATGTTTGAAGGGTATTTCTATTTTAGAAATAGATACAGAGATCGAATCGATGACACATGTTGTCTTAAAAGAAAGAATGTTTTTAGATTCTAGTTTTAATAATTGTAGCCACGAGTTTTTGGGTTATGCAGAATTTTTCGACTTGCTCAGAGTTAATTCTAATGGTCTTTATAGTCTTAATTCAGGCAAAGAATATATTTTAACTCACCTAATTCGTCTAAAGAAATTTTCTCTTTTTGACAGCCCAAAATTTAATTGGAAAAATGAGGAAATTTATATTGATAGATTCGGTTTATCTAACTTATCGGAACATATCGAAGAAAGAAAATTATCGTTCATGAGAAAAAAGGTGAAGTTCAACCAAGAGGACTTTTTTATTGAAAAAGTTTCGAACTCTTTTTATCTTCGTTCCTTTACATCTGACATGGTAATATCATTGCGCCATATATATCAATTGTTGGTTTTGTTTCATGACAATCATCCGATTACCGCCAATGATTTGCATGATTCTTTTCAAGATAATAATGATGTAAATAAAGCATTTTTAAAAGAACAATTTGCAACAATTGTTTATTGGGGTCTTTCCAATGATTATCTTAAACTAGCAATCTGAACTATATCTAATTATATTAGTCTTGTAGAGAACCTGTCCTAAAGATTGGGGTCTTTACACTGTGCACCCTAAAGGGTGCTTTTTATGGATAGGGAGAAAAGAAGATTTCCAAGAACATTATTCTCTGTCCTTTTTGGATGCAGATATCTTTAAAGCAATCCCATTGGTTTGAGATGGGCAATGATCGGCTGCTGGATACATCATTTTCCATAAATGGTATTTTGATTTTGCAGGACAAATTTTAAAAAGTCTTTCGGATAATCTCCAAACTGGTTCAAAGCAGCATTTATCCATACAAATGATTGAGTATGCAATTGTATGCATATACAATTATACATATGTACAATTATGTATTTGTACAGATAAACAGATGTTTTAATATGTAAACAAATCTGATGGGTACATAATTAATGTAATGGTACGAAGGAGTGTATTGGGGGAATTGCTCCATTCGTTGTTCTTTGAAACGAAGCATAGAATTCCTTAGACAGGTTCACCTGTCATTCTTGTGAGATCAGGGACAATGGTTTGCTGCTTTTGAAAGGAAGAAGCAATTTTTATTTTGAGCGATATCGATTTCCACGTTCACTTTCTTGGATACCGAGCTGTTTTGTCTTTTTCTCCCTTTTCACTTTTTATCACTACAAAGGTCATAGTGGGTCAGGTCAAAACATATTGGCACAAACTTCAAAAAGTCGGAACTTTCTCATTGAAGGACAGGCTTTTCACAGCCCGATCCCTTTGTTTTTCCATCTTCTCTTTCTGGAAGGAGGGGAAAAACGCAGACCTTTCAATTTTGTATATGCCTCGACCATCCCTGTCCATCTTTGGCCAAGTTCGGGCCAAGAACCGGGAATCAGGGAATTTTCCGTCAGGATAAGGCGGTTGCTTTCACTTTTTCGGTCCGTTGCCCTATTGAAATTGCCCAAGGCGGACAGGTCACCGGCCAGACCGCTGGGAAATCCCTCAACGTTGAAGATGGTGCCATACTCTTTGCCGATGAACATACTTTCCCTTTTCATAAGCTCGGTATGCAGTCTTTCAAGGGAATACAGCCCGCAGAGCAGCAAAAGATCCCCAAAATCCTTTTGCGTCCCACGATTGGCGGCCGAGACCAACTTCAAGGCCCCAATGTCGAGTTCATGGATCAACCTGATGTTGTCTAATATTTCAACGGGATGGAGCAACGGGATATTTTGGATGATGTCTATTTTGATCGGGACACCGTTCCTTTGTACGTTCACCCTGAGAAAGGCCATTTGGTCATCCCCGAAGTTTTCCTCCAAGAGGCCCAAAAGCCCGTCTTTGAAGTTTGATCTGAAATAAGCACTTATTTCCTTCAATCTTTCGACCCCGACCACACCTTGGGAAAAGAGATCGAGGTCCGTAGAAGCCCTATGATTGTGCCGGATAGCGAGGTTGGTCCTCCTCCAAGGTTGAAGTCCCTTAAACAATCCGCATGCATCAATTGGACGATGACGCTTTTTAGCTAATCCGAAACGGCTTGGTTGACGGTCATTATCCAAATGAGGGGTTGTAGTTCTTCATATGGTCCAGTCTGATGCCATAACGTTCGGCCACGGCCCTGATACTGCTGTTCCCCCGGATCTGTTCGCTCCTCTTCGCACACCGGACAATGTCACTTATCGGATACAGTCTTTCGAGAAGCTCAAAATATTGTGGGTCCCCCATGTTGCGGGACAGTACCCTTTCAATGATAAATATCTTGTCCTTTTCCACATCAAGCACGCTGGGGTCGACATCCCAAAATACAGGTCCGGGAAAATAACCCTTTAGGTTCTTTCCTTTGGATGATGCTATGTTGTGCGACTTTTTCATAGTTCTTTCTATATCAAATATACGAAATATCCCAGTGTCCGGCCCATGGCCCCGTGTTCAATATGACTTGGGACAAAAATCGGGCCATTGATCTAATATGGAAGATTCTGTCCAAAGGAACCTATCGGCCGTTTTCCCCCTTCCCATAGAAATCCTTGGTTCATGTCCAGTGCTATATTTGATTTTCCATTTGAAAAAATCTCTCAATTATTTGCCGTACAAAAGACCATGTACGGCAAAATCCTTGCAAGTAATCCATAGGCCATAGGTTTGTGATATAGTTGATCGGAGGTCACGAAGCAAGTTGTGTTTTTGTAAACAAAAACTGCGCACTTCGTTTACAAATGACCTTTAGAACAATACCAAAACCATAGAAAATGGCAAGACCTAAAAAGGACATATCAAAACAAAGGACGATTGTCATCGCCTTCAGAGTTTCACAAAGCGAATACTTGATCATTGGCAACAATGCGAAGACAATTGGATTGTCCACAGCCGAATATATCCGAAGAAAATGTACAGGAAAATCCCTGCCAAAGAAAAAGGTAGATCCGTTGGACCGGAAACTGTTTGTCGAGCTGAGTCGGATGGGAAACAACCTGAACCAACTCGCTAGGGTCTCGAACTCAGGTATCCGTGACCCTTTCAGCATTCATATACAATTGGAGGAGGTAAAAATGCTATTGAAACAGCTCAAATCAAATATCTCGAACAATGATAGGTAAGATAACCATAGGAAAGGATTTTTACGGTGTTCTTGCCTACAATGAAAAAAAGGTAAGCAAAGGTGTAGGGCATGTGATCGATTCCAATATCGGACAATCCACAGCGGTGAATATGACACAGGAATTCAATTTGATCAGGCAATTGCGTCCGGGGCTTGGGAATACGGTACTTCATGTTTCCTTGAACCTGCCGTACTCTGACCAATTGGACGATAAAGAATTTGCTTCATTGGGATGCGACTATCTGATGAAAATGGGTTTCGATAACAACCAGTTCATTATGTACCGCCATACCGACACAGAACACGAACATATCCATATAGTGGCCAATAGGGTAAGGTATTCGGGTAGGATAACAAATGATAGTAACATTAAAAGAAGAAGCCGGGAAGTGCTCAATGATCTGGAAAGGAATTATGGACTGACCCAGATTTCAAAAAAAGCCGGTGCAAAAAAATCACTTGACCATAAGGAAATAGAGAAAACCCTGAGAACAGGCGATTTACCTATCAAACTTATTTTACAGGAGCGGATTGGTTTGGCAATTTCAAGGGCAACGGATACAACTGAATTTGTCAAATTACTGCAAGAGCTAAGTATATCGCCAAGATTCAACATTAGCAAAACCACAGGAAGGGTTTCGGGCATTTCATTCAACTATCAGGGCATAGTATATAAAGGCAGTACCCTTGGTAAAAATTTTTCATGGAACAGTATCGTAAAACAAATCGATTATGAGCAAACAAGAGACCGTTCAGTTATACTGTCGGCTAATGGAAAAGAACGAGGAACTGATAAAATTGGCGAAGGAAACGATGATGGAACAGTCAAGGTTGAACCGAGAAATAATGGGACTGGAAAAAGCACTGAAAATTCTGCTCAACAATCAAAAAGTTATGTGGGAGAAATTAAAGGAAATGGAGTAGTCGAGCCTTTATTGGAAGAAGCTGAGTGGAATCCTTTCAAACTAGAACTCAAAGATGACATTAATAAGAAAAAGTCCAAAAGAACAAAGAAAAAGAAAGGGTTGAACCGGTAGAATTTAGGCATATGAAAAACATGAATAAACAAGAATCATTAGAACTGGCCCCCTCCGAGATCCAAGTGTTGGAAATGATACGGAACAAAAGGTTCATATCCATCAAACTGATTATCAAAAATGGAGAGGTAGATGTTATTGAAGGTCTTGAGAGGATGCATACAGGAGAGCGAATTATAGACCTGTTGAAGCAACATGATTTTCAGAACTTGGAAATCAAACAAAGCAATGGTAAGATTGTTTGTGTAAACAGGATATTCAGGAAAAAAGTCTCCCCTTCCGGAAAAACTAAAAGAAGTTAACCAACCATTAATATTCAATGGATAAAATTGTCATCCGATACTGGATTTAAATAGTTTAAAAAGGTAAATTAAAGCCTGCTTATACAAATACGGTAGTGACCATACAAGATAAAGGAGCTACTGCTATTTAATGGAAATGTCCAACACAATCATTGAACAAAGGCAGAAAAAAAGAACATTCAACAGCACATGGCTCAAGACATTTAAAGGGTTTGAGGATTATTCGGAGGAAGAAGCGGAAAAAATCTTGGAGCAACTCAGGGAACTCGCCAACATAGTTTGCCGCCATGTCCAAAAAGGGAACATATGAACTTAGAGGTATTTGATCAATTTGCCAGAAGGGAAAAGGGAAGGATCATAGGAAAGAACAATACGGCTGTTATCTACACCCGTGTTTCCAGTAAAGAGCAATTTGACAAAAATGCCAGTCTCAGCACCCAACTTAAATATTGCCAGGAGTATGCACTTCGAAAGGAATTGGAAGTTCTGGAATATTTCGGAGGAACCTATGAATCCGCAAAGAGCGATGAACGTAGGGAATTTCAAAGGATGTTGAAATATGTCAAAAGGAGAAAGAACATTGGCTATATCATTGTCTATTCCTACGATAGGTTTTCACGTACGGGAGCGAACGGAGCCTATATCAGCGAACAGTTAAAAAAGCAGGGAGTGGCCGTTATTTCGGCCACCCAGGAAATCGATGTAACCACGAGTGCTGGGACCTTTCAAGAAAACCTATACCATATGTTCTCCCACTTCGACAATCAAGTCCGTAGGGACAAATCCATTACGGGAATGCGGGAGAAGCTGCGAAGGGGGCATTGGACGGGAGCCTACCCATTTGGATATACCAATACAAATCCTGGGAAAGGAAAGGTCCCGAATTTCGTAATTACCGAAGAAGGAAAATTGTTGAAGCAAGCTTTTTTATGGAAGGCCAATGCAAATATGTCCCATGTCGAGATTGCAAAACGGCTCAAAGAAAAGGGCCTGGACATACATGCAAAAAAATTGACCGATCTTTTTAGAAATCCATTCTATTGTGGACTTATTGTCAATAGCCTAATTCCTGGAGAAGTGATTCAAGGAAAACACGAGGCCCTGATATCGAAAGAAATCTTTTTAAAGATCCATAATCTACTTCACGAGGGAGATACACCCAAGAAATATTCGTACGACGATGAAAATCTGCCATTAAAACAGTTTGTCAGATCTTCGGTTTGTGGGACACCTTATACTGGGTTTATCGTGAAGAAAAAGGGGCTATATTATTACAAGAACAGGCGTAAGGGAAGCAGGGAAAGCAGAAGTGCAAAAAAGCTCCATGAAGAGTTTATAAATGTTTTGAGCAGGTATACCATAGCGGATAAAAAGTATATCGAACCTTTGACCGATATCATACACGATACCTTGTTGGCTAACAATCAAGAAGCACTTAACGACCAAAAACGATTGACCAAAGAACTCACTCAAATCGGAGAGCAGATAAATACGTTGGAAAGAAGATTCGTTTTGCTTAACGAAATCACAAAGTCCCAATATGATCTTTTTATGCCTGAACTAAAAGTCAAACAAAGGGAGTTGGAGATGAAATTGGAGAATAGCGGGATAAATAGTTCAAACCTCAAAAAATCAGTAAAAATGGCACTGGATTATGCTTGTAACTTACCGAATTTATGGAAGTTAGGGGATTTGGAAACAAAAAGGGCCATACAATATATGGTGTTCCCCGACGGGATTGTGTATGACTTCAAAAACAAAGTAGTTCAAACTTTTCGGGTCAACGAAATTTTTGGCGCAATCAGTTCGTTTTCAGGTAATTTGAAGGAAATAAAAAACGGGAATTTCCACTCAATTTGTGAAAAATCCCGTTTAGTGACCCAGGGAGGATTCGAACCCCCAACCCTCAGAGCCGAAATCTGATATTCTATCCAGTTGAACTACTGGGCCGCTATGTATTACTTACGAACTTAATTTTGCCTTTACGATGCTGGAAATGGTTTTTCCGTCAGCCTGTCCCGCCAATTCCTTGGAGACAATGCCCATAACTTTTCCCATATCCTGCATTCCAGAAGCTCCGATGGAATCGATGGTCTGCACCACTACTTTTTCTATCTCTTCTTCCGTAAGCTGCTCTGGCAAAAACTTTTCAATTACCGCAACTTGGGCCAACTCTGGCTCCGCCAAATCTTCCCGTCCCTGCTGCTGATAGATGACTGCACTGTCCTTTCGTTGTTTTACCAACTTTTGAACGAGCTTAATTTCATCTTCTTCAGATAGTTCAGTGCCCACTTTTTCGGTCTTTGCCAATAAAATGGCGGATTTAATCGCCCGTAATGATTCCAAGGCAACAGTGTCCTTTGCTTTCATTGCGGCTTTCATTTCGGCCATTACTTTTTCCTGCAAATCCATTACTGAATATTTTGGGCTGCGAAGATAAAAAATAAACCCGAAAGTCTCTTAACTTTCGGGCTTATGCTTTCCATTAAAAAATGGATTTCAATTTAAACACTACTAATCAACATTATCGTGTAAAAAAGAGTTGTTGGAACGCAACTGTAAATCATCGTTACTGTCCTCACTCAATGTGGTCCTGGATACTTTTTGCTCCTTGGGAACGTCATTTAAATCCACTCCTTGGCGCTTGTATGCAGGTTGTTTCTCTATCTCGTCAATACTGTTCCTATTGTTTTGGAACTTATAATTGAAATTTTTCAATTTTTTGCGACGCTCATCCGCGCGCTCTTTCAACAATTCACTGATGGAGCTATTGAAAGGATCCATATTGTTTGAGTCTCCTTCACCCTGATTGGAAGCTTCCATTTTGATGGTCTTTTTCTCAAAAACCAATTCATTTTCCACCAATTTGGGCTCGTGGGTCTCCGCTTTTGATTTTGCCCCGGTGAGTTTGTTCTCCAGCTCCATGTACTCTTCCAAATCGTAGCGGGTCTCTCCTTCTTTCTTGTATTCCAAGACAGGCTTTACCTCCACATATTCGTTTACGTTGACATCGCCTATACCATCATCCAGATTAAAAGTAACCGTATGTTCCTTTTCGTCTGTTTCCTCTTCCACTTCACTGTTCAAAGGCATATCAAAACTCAAAGTAAACTGGTCTTCTTTGGCATTTGGCGAAACTACCTCGGGGTCTATCACCTCAATTTCGTTGATGATGTTCTTCGCCTCAATAATGATGAAATCATCCTCTACATATTCCGGAACCACTTCTTCGTAGAACACATTAAAATTTCTGATATAACTGGTTGTAGGGATCAAATCCGACTCCGGTGCTTTCTCCACCCGTGGTTGTGCCTTTGCTTTGGGCTCGATTTCCACTATTTCCTCTTCCTCAGCTTCTAAGGTGTGCTTTACAATGGTAGGCTCTTGGGGTTGAACGGGCTCCTTTTCAATTTTCACCTCTTGAACCGAAGTGGCTTCAGGAGTCAAGTCCTGCTGTGCGGTTTGCTCGTCTTCCAACGTGTAAAACACTTTTTTGGACTCCGTGTTTACAATGTCGTCCTGTTGGTCAACATTGAATCCCGTAGCGATAACGGTGACCGCTATGGCCTCACCTAAACTTTCATCTTCACCCACACCCATGATAATATTGGCCCCGTGACCAGCCTCAATCTGGATATGGTCGTTGATTTCCCCAATCTCATCAATAGTTATTTCCTGAGACCCGGAAACAATCAAAAGCAACACATTCTTCGCTCCGTTGATTTTGTTGTCGTTCAACAGTGGAGAGTCCAAAGCCTTCATAATGGCCTCGTTGGCCCTAGCAGAACCTGTGGCCGTGGCAGAACCCATAATGGCCGTTCCACTATTGGAAAGTACCGTTTTGGCATCCCTTAGGTCAATGTTTTGTGTGTAGTGATGGGTAATTACCTCTGCAATACCCCTTGCCGCAGTGGCCAAAACCTCATCTGCTTTGGAAAATCCGGCCTTAAACCCAAGATTACCGTAAACTTCCCGCAGTTTGTTATTGTTGATGACAATCAACGAATCCACATTGGCACGTAATTTTTCTATCCCCAATTGTGCCTGTTTGTTCCGCATGGCCCCTTCAAACTGAAAGGGGATGGTAACAATCCCCACGGTAAGCACATCCATCTCCTTGGCCAACTTGGCAATCACAGGAGCAGCACCTGTACCCGTTCCACCGCCCATACCGGCCGTGATAAAGGCCATTTTGGTGGTATGTTCCAACATGCCTTTGATGTCTTCCATGCTTTCCAAAGCTGCCTGCTCCCCAATCTCAGGATTTGCCCCTGCTCCCAATCCTTCTGTCAAGGAGACCCCTAACTGGATTTTATTGGGCACTGGGCTATTTTGTAGGGCTTGTGCGTCTGTGTTGCAAATAACGAAGTCCACTCCATTGATTCCTGCTTGGAACATGTGATTGATGGCATTGCTTCCTCCACCTCCAACTCCGATTACTTTTATTACGTTGCTTTTGTTCTTGGGCAAATCAAAAGCGATGTTGTCAAATTCGGCGTTCTTACTCATGACGGTTGTGTTTCTTTTATGGGGTTATTACTCTGCTTTGTATGGGGTTATTCTGCGTTATCCAAAAAGTCTTTCAACTTCTCGGACCATTTATCAAAAATTGATTTTCGTTCTTTTTCGGAAGACATTGACTGGCCCGACATATCTTCTTGGCCCACCAATACCTTTTCCTCTTCAGGGACTTGCTCTTCCTCATTTACGACTTGATTTCCAGTGGATTCCAAAGCGTTCATTAAGAGACCTACCGCTGTTGCATAGAGCGGGCTTGCCACTTCCTCATCTGAATCTCCTGCCAAATGCTCGTTGGGATAGCCAATGCGGGTATCCATTCCTGTGATGTATTCCACCAGTTGCTTTAAATGCTTTAGCTGGCTTCCACCACCAGTCAATACAATACCTGCAATCAGTTTTTTCTTCTGCTCTTCGTGTCCGTAGTTCTTGATTTCCACATACACCTGTTCCACAATCTCCACCACTCGGGCATGGATGATCTTGGAAAGGTTCTTCAAGGTAATTTCCTTGGGCTCACGGCCACGAAGTCCGGGAATGGAAACAATCTCATTGTCCTTATTTTCCCCGGGCCATGCGGAACCAAATTTTATTTTCAACAGTTCGGCCTGTTTCTCAATAATGGAACAGCCCTCTTTAATGTCTTCGGTGATGACGTTACCTCCAAATGGGATAACAGCCGTATGACGGATAATGCCATCCTTAAAAATGGCCAAATCCGTAGTACCACCTCCTATATCGATCAGGGCCACACCGGCCTCTTTTTCCTCTTGACTTAAAACAGCATCTGCTGAGGCCAAGGGTTCTAAAGTAATGTTGCCCAAATCCAATCCGGCACTTTTAATGCACCTTCCAATATTTTTGATGGACGAAACTTGCCCAACCACTACGTGGAAGTTGGCTTCCAAGCGGCCACCGTACATTCCTTTGGGTTGTTTTATTTCGGTTTGCCCGTCCACTTTGTATTCTTGGGGCAGTACATGAATGATTTCCTCACCGGGAAGCATCACCAATTTGTACACTTGGTTGCACAGTCGATCCAGATCATCATTGTTGATGACCTCTTCCGAATCCGGTCTGGTGATATAATCGCTATGCTGAAGACTTCTGATGTGTTGTCCTGCAATGCCAACCACCACGGAACCAATTTTAAGGCCTGAATTGACCTCGGCCTGCTCCACGGCTTGCTGAATAGAGGAAATGGTCTGTGTAATATTGTTGACCACTCCACGGTGCACACCCAGACTTTTGGACTTTCCAGTTCCTAAAATCTCAATTTTTCCATACTCATTTTCCCTACCAATGATCGCGACAATCTTGGTAGTTCCAATATCCAATCCAACTGAATAATTACCCTGTTCCATACGTTATATTTTGGTGCAAACCACTTGATTGTTGAACTCTAAACTCACTATTGCATAATCTGCCAACGACAAATCCTTGGATGCCTTGGCATAAAAAGCCATAAAATTTTTGAACTTCTCATTAAGATTTTCCACTCCCCCCAAATTGACCACAAAGTTTTCCATTCGGAATCTTAGTTGGTATTTACCTTCCTTCACAATGTGTATCCCGATGACATTTTTCCGTAGAAAATCGTCTCCGTTGATATAGTTCAAAATAACATAAGCGTCCTCCAAGGTTTTTCCCGTAATCTCACCTGTAATGATGGGAACCCGGGCCGAATGGTGTTTTGATAAAGGCATGCGTTCTCCCAAATCATCCAAATAAAATTTAGAGATTCCCTCTACTCTCCCAATCGGTTTACGCTGAACAATTTTGGAGACAAGTTCTCCGTTTACAGTAAGATAGACCTGGGCGTTTTTAACCATAGCATTGGATTGGATTACCTCCTCTATGGTATTCAAAACTAACTGTTCTTTGCCCCTATTTTTTACAGGCCCGTAATTTTGTATTAACAATTTATTAACCGCGTCCTCAGTGATGTACAAGTTATTGTCACCCACAAATTTAACGGTGATTCCATCCACTTTTTTCAGTTTGCTCCGATGATCGGCAAAACCATAAAGCCCCACCACAGCAATGGATAAGCAAACCAACTTTATGTAATCCCAATTAACTCGCATAGGCCAATTCCTTTTTGATTTTTGGCACCTCCATTCCAATATCGCCCGCGCCTAGAGCCACCAAAATTCCAGTTTTACATTGTTTTATTTCTTCAATTAATTTTGATTTTGAAATCAACTTTTTGTGGGGGTTTTCTATTTTTTCCAATAGCCATTCCGAGCTAATTCCTTCAATAGGTTCCTCTCTGGCTGGATATATTTCCATCAATAAAATCACATCAAATTGCGAAAGACTTTCTGCAAACTCATCGGCAAAATCCCGTGTGCGTGAAAACAGATGCGGTTGAAAAATCACGGTGATTTTTTCACCGGGATGCACCTCACGAATCGCTTGATACACCGCATCAATCTCTGCTGGATGATGGGCATAATCATCAATAAAAGCAAAGTCCTTTTCCTTGATTTGATACGAAAACCTGCGCTGTACTCCCTTAAAACTGGATAAAGCTTCTGCAAGGCGGTGTGGTGGGCAGCCTGTTTGCACCGCCATCGCGAAAGCAGCTAATCCATTGAGCAAATTGTGCCTTCCGGGTTTGTTGAAACGCACTTTTTTCAACACCTCCGAAGGCGTAACTAAATCAAATACGTAGGTTCCATGTTCAACTTCAATATGTTCAATTCGGTAGTCCGAACCATCTTCTATTCCAAAGGTTATGCCCTCCAATGGAAGTCCCTTTTTCATGAAAAGTGTTCCACCGGGTTTAATTTTTCCTGCAAAATCCCTGAAGGATTGCTGCAACTCTTCTTTGGTTCCGTAAATGTCCAAATGGTCAGCATCCATGGAGGTGATGCAGGCAACATTGGGTGAAAGTCGCAAAAAGGAGCGGTCAAATTCATCCGCTTCCACCACCGAATATTCAGTGCCCTCCAGTACAAAATTGCTGTTGAAATCCTCCGAAACCCCACCCAAAAATGCAGTGAAGGGCATGTTGCATTCTTTTAACAAATGGGCCAAAATGCAAGATGTGGTGGTCTTCCCATGTGTTCCTGCCACAGCCAAACAAAAGGTGTCTTTTGTGATGATGCCCAATACTTCGGAGCGTTTTTTAATGTCAAAACCATTGCTTTTGAAGTATTGCAATTCGGAATGGGCGGCAGGGACAGCAGGAGTATAAACCACAAGGGTTCCGGCTTTTTTGAACGTTTCAGGAATGACATCCACATTATCATCAAAATGAACCAAAATGCCCTTCTCCATCAATCCATCCGTGATGGGAGTAGGAGTTTTATCATAACCAGCCACTGGTTTTCCAATAAAATGGAAATAACTCGCCAACGCGGACATACCAATCCCTCCGATACCGATAAAATAAACGCTATGGATGTCCTTTATGTTCACTTTAACAATTTTTCAATTTCATCTACAATATGTTCCGTGGCTTTGGGCATGGCCATCTTTTTAATATTGGCTCCCAACTTGTTTTGCAGCTCTTGGGAATCCATCAGTTTGGTAAAGCTTTTTTCAAATTCAGCATCCAGCTCTGTTTCTCGCAACATGATGGCGGCATCTTTGGCCACCAAAGCTTTAGCATTTTGGGTCTGATGGTCCTCCGCCACGTTGGGTGATGGAATAAAAACCACAGGTTTTCCCACCAAGCATAATTCAGAAACGGAACCAGCTCCTGCACGAGAAATAATCACATCCCCAGCGGCATAGGCCAAATCCATTCGATTAACAAAGGCCAACACTTTTACTGAATCAGATTCATGTTTTTTGTACTCGTCATAATAGAGTTTACCGCACTGCCAAAGCACCTGCAATCCCATGGTTTCAAAAAAGTGTAGTTCCTTTTCTATCAATTGGTTGATGCGCCTTGCTCCTAAACTGCCACCTAAGACCAAAACTGTTTTCTTGTCTTCATCCAAACCGAAGAAATCACTGGCTTCTTTTTTGTCTGATTTTATATCCACCAAATCCATTCGGATGGGGTTTCCGGTTTTTACAATCTTTTCCTTCGGAAAAAACCGCTCCATACCGTCATAGGCCACACATATTTTCTCAGCTTTCCCGGCCAATAGTTTGTTGGTGATTCCCGCAAAGGAATTCTGTTCTTGAAGCACACAGGGAATCCCCGCACTAGCCGCCATTCGCAATAATGGGCCGCTGGCAAAGCCTCCCGTCCCGATGGCGACATCAGGCTGAAATTGTTTTACTATTTTTCGTGCTTCGAACAAACTACTTATCAGTTTAAAGGGAAACATGAAATTTTTCAATGTCAGTTTCCGTTGTATTCCACTTATCCACAAGCCTTTTATCTTGTAACCGGCCTGTGGTACTTTTTCCATCTCCATTTTATCCTTTGCCCCTACGAACAAAAACTCCGCATTTGGGTGCCTTCTTTTCAACTCGTTGGCTATGGCTATGGCCGGATAAATATGTCCTCCAGTACCCCCTCCAGAAAGTATAAACCTAAATTTGTCCACTCAGTACTTCTAAAGGATTGGTTTCATCTATATCATAGGATTGCTCCTCTAAATTCTCTGTTTTGTTGCTGGCACTCAATACGATTCCTATGGCCATACAGGTCATCCATATTGATGTTCCACCCATACTGATCAACGGCAAGGGCTGACCCGTTACGGGAAACAATTGCACCACAACCGCCATATTGATGAAGGCTTGAAAAACGATGGGCAATCCAACCCCTATCACCAATAATTTTGAAAATACCGTCTTGGCCGAATGGGCCACCACCACAATCCGGAAGAGCAACAACAAATAGAAAAACAGCAGCGCTCCACCGCCCAACAATCCATATTCCTCAATAATGATGGCGAAAATGAAATCTGAGGTACTCTGCGATAACAAATTTTTCATGACGCTTTTCCCTGCGCCTTTTCCAACAATTCCACCTTCAGCGATCGCAATTTGTGCCAAGGTCAGCTGATGCAAATCGTCTTTATCCGCTTGTTCGGGATGAATAAACGTCTCTATTCTTGATTTCCAGGTTCCAGCTCTATCTGGCAACACCTCAGGAGCTTTGAACAGCACAAACAAAAACATGCCTGCCAATACAATGCCCACACCAACCATAGAGAACAAATATTTTAAGGGGTATCCACCTAAAAAGCAAAGCACCAACACCAAAAAACAGATGATGGCTGCCGTTGAAAAGTTTTCAGGCAAAATCAATAAAACCACAAGTGCCGTTGGCAACCAAAGTGGCAAAATGCTTTCCTTGAACGTAATCTGGACATCTTTGATCTTGGTCAAATAGCGTGCAATCCAAATCATTAGAACCACAGAGGCCAAGGTCGAGGTCTGGAAATTAACCCCCACAAATGGAATCTTGATCCATCGATTGGCTGTAACACCCCCAATTTCCGTTTCCACGGTCAGGGTGTAGCCCAGCAATAGCAGCACAATGGGCATGGCAATGATGGAGAGCCCTTTAAAGTAATGGGTGGGGATGCGATGTACTGCATATATAATCCCGAAGCCCAAAAACAAGAGCACAGCATGTTTTACCAAATGGCCAAAGGTGGTACCGTCGTCGTTTACGTACACCAAATTGGTGCTTGCACTATAGACGGGCAAAAATGAGAAAAGGGCCAAAAGGGCCACGACGCCCCAAATGGCTTTGTCTCCTTTCAAATTTTTGAATATTGCCAACACTGGTATTGGTTTTATAGATTCTTTACTGCTGCTTTAAATTGATCTCCTCTATCCTCATAGTTTTGAAAAAGGTCGAAGCTGGCACAAGCCGGGGATAGTAAAACCGCATCACCACGCTCCGCAATCTTATAGGCCACCTTTACGGCTTCCTCCATAGAATAGGTCTCCACCATCAAATCAATGACATTTCCAAAGGCATCTACCAATTTTGAATTATCCATTCCTAGACAGATGATAGCCTTTACTTTTTCGCGAACCAAAGGCATCAGTTCTGCATAATTGTTGCCTTTATCTACACCGCCAACAATCCAAACAATGGGTTTTTTAATCCCATCCAAAGCATAAAACGTGGCATTTACATTGGTTGCTTTAGAGTCGTTGATGTACTCCACATGATTGATCTTCAACACCTTCTCCAATCTATGGGGCACCCCCTGAAACGACTGGATACTCTGGCGGATCGTCTCCTTCCTGACCTTCACCAACAACGCTGCCATACTGGCTGCCATGGTGTTCTTTACGTTGTGTTGCCCTTCCAAGGCCAAAATATCTGTACTCATTTCCAAGGTTTTATGTTCTAATTCTATTTTTATTTTATTGTCTTCCAACCAAGCTCCTTCCTTCAGTTTTTGTTTTACTGAAAATGGAATCAATTTGGATTGAAGTGGGTGCTCTTTCAACCATTCCCGAATCACTTCATCATCTGCATCATAGATTAGGTAATCAGTTGAATCCTGATTCATGGTGATGCGAAACTTGGATGCGATATAGTTTTCAAACTTGTACTCATAGCGATCCAAGTGATCGGGCGTGATATTGGTCAGGATGGCGATGTGGGGTTTAAAGTCCACAATTCCATCCAACTGAAAACTGCTGATCTCCAACACGTACTGGTCAAAATCCTGCTCCGCCACCATTTTAGCATAGCTGTCGCCAATGTTTCCGGCCATGCCCACGTTCAACCCCCCATCTTTTAAAAGATGATAGGTGAGCATTGTGGTAGTGGTCTTGCCATTGCTTCCTGTAATCCCAATCAAGGTGGCATCCGTGTATTTTGATGCAAACTCAATTTCAGAAATCACTGGAATGCCTTTTTCAACAAGCGCTTTTACCAACGGTACCTTATCCGGAATGCCAGGGCTTTTCATGACCACATCGGCATTCATAATTTTGGACTCGGTATGCTGACCGGACTCCCATTCAATCTCAAAATGTTCAAGAACTTCTTTATATTTTTCTTTGATCTCGCCTTTGTCCGAAACAAAGACTTCAAATCCTTCCTTTTTTCCTAAAATGGCGGTTCCCACACCACTCTCTCCACCGCCAAGTATCACCAAGCGCGCCATCTATCGGATTTTAAGGGTGACAATACTGATGATTGCCAATAAAATTCCAATAATCCAAAAACGGGTCACTATTTTGCTCTCGTGATATGATTTTTTCTGATAATGATGGTGCAAAGGCGCCATCAGGAATATGCGTTTTCCCTCTCCGTATTTCTTTTTGGTATGCTTGAAATATCCCACCTGTACCATTACCGATAATGATTCGGCAAAGAAGATTCCACACAAAATGGGAATCAATAATTCCTTTCGGACAATAATGGCAATCACAGCAATAACCCCACCGATTGCTAAACTACCGGTATCACCCATAAAGACTTGGGCTGGGTAGGCATTGTACCATAAAAACCCGACCAAGGCACCCGCAAAAGCTGCTATAAATACCACCAACTCTTCCACGCGGGGCAAATAGAAAATGTCCAGGTAACCTGAAAACTGAATGTTACCGGAAACCCATGCAAAAATTCCCAGCGTAAGCACAATGATGGCCGAGGAACCGGCCGCCAAGCCATCAATACCATCAGTTAAATTGGCCCCGTTGGAGACGGCGGTCACGATCAATATCACCACTGGAATAAAAATCAACCACGCATACTCCACCATACCATCTCCCATCCAAGAAATAAAATCGGCGTAGTCCAATTGGTTGTTCTTAAAAAAGGGCACGTTGGTACGAACGGTCTTGGTTTCTTCACCAAATACACGTTCCACCTCAAAATTTTGGGTTATTCGGGTGCTGTCCTTCTCTTTCACGGTCACTTCTGGATGAAAATAGAGCGTCGCCCCTACTATCAGCCCTAAAACCACTTGACCTGCCACTTTGAACCTACCTTTCAGCCCCTTTTTATCTTTTTTGAAAATCTTAATATAATCATCGATGAATCCAATGATGCCCATCCAAACGGTGGTGATGACCAAAAGAATCACATAAATGTTCTCTACATCTGCAAACAGCAAAACGGGAATCAAGGTGGACCAAATAATAATCAGACCTCCCATGGTAGGGGTTCCTGCTTTTTGTTTTTGCCCTTCCAGTCCTAAATCGCGAACGGTCTCTCCAATTTGTTTTTTCTGAAGAAAAAGAATGATTCGTTTACCGTAGACCATGGCTATCATCAGGGATAACAATACCGACATGGCCGCCCTAAAGGTTAGGAACTGAAAAAGTCCTGCTCCAGGCAGTTGATATTGTTTCTCCAAATATTCGAACAAGTAGTAAAGCATGAACTACATTATTTATTTAGGCTGTTCAAGGCCTCTTTTACTTCTTTTAAATCGTCAAAATCTACCCGGACCCCATTGGTTTCCTGATAGGTTTCATGTCCTTTTCCCGCAACCAAAATGATATCATTGGCAACAGCCAACTTGCACGCCGTTTTAATGGCTTGCCTTCGGTTTTCTATGGACAATACTTTTTTGACATTCTGGGCTTCCACTCCAGCTTCCATTTCCTCGATAATGGCCGAAGGTGATTCGGTCCGTGGGTTGTCTGAGGTAAAAATGGCTTGGTTGCTCATTTCGGAAGCGATATGACCCATAACCGGACGCTTAGACTTATCACGGTCACCACCACACCCCACTACGGTGATGACGTTTTCATTTCCAGTCCTCAATGCATTGATGGTAATCAATACATTTTTTAGTGCATCCGGCGTATGGGCATAATCAACAATAGCCGTTATTTTCTTTTTCGATATGTAATATTGAAACCGTCCATCAACGGTCTCCAATTCACTCATTAACCGTAAGATTTCAATCTTCTCCAATCCCAAGATATCCGCCGTGGCATAGATGGCCAACAGGTTATAGGCATTGAAGTCTCCAATTAATCTGGACCACAATTCGTTATCATCCAACTTCAACAATTGACCGTTAAATTGTCGTTCCAAAATCTGGGCCCTGTAATCTGCATACGATTTTAGGGCATACGTATATTTTTTGGCCTTGGTGTTCTGCAACATCACCAAGCCATTTTTATCGTCGATGTTCACCAAAGCGAAGGCCGTCTTTGGAAGGCTGTCGAACAGTTTTTTCTTGGTATCCCGATATTCTGCAAAGGTTTTGTGATAATCTAAATGGTCATGGCTCAAATTGGTGAAGATGGCCCCAGCAAAATGCAATCCTTCGGACCTTTTCTGATGGATGCCATGCGAACTCACCTCCATGAAGCAAAACTCCACACCCGCAGTATTCATTTTTACCAAATAATCATTGATGGTCAAAACATCTGGCGTGGTATGGCTGGCGGGATATTCCTTATCATCCACCATTACTTTGATGGTAGAAAGCAATCCAACCTTATAACCCGCTTTCTTAAATAGATTGTAAAGAAGCGTACTTACGGTGGTCTTCCCGTTGGTACCCGTAATCCCGACCAACTTTAGGTTTTTGGAGGGATTATCATAGAAATTGGCAGCAATAATAGCTAAAGCACTGTTGCAATCGGGTACTTTGAGGTAGGTGACCCCATCTACCATTAAGTCTGGCAATTCCTCACAGACGATAGCCCGTGCACCAGCATCCACTGCTTTTTGAATGAACTTATGTCCATCGGTAATGGTGCCACGGACCGCAACGAAAACGTCATCCATCGATATTTTTCGCGAATCGAAATGGACAAGGTTCACCATAACGTTGGTGTCCCCGCTCACCGCGGAAAGGCTTACACCATATAATATGTCCTTCAATAACTTCATGAAAGCTCCAGTACTATTTTTTTTACTTTTTTAAGATCGGTTCCTTTGTCGATGGACTGTTTCTTTACTTTTCCATTTCCATGCACTTCAACTTCCAGCCCCAAATTCTCGAGCAAGGAAACCGCATCCATGCCGGTCATTCCTTTTACATCGGGGACGGTATCGTATTTTTTCTGCACTTGCGCATAGTATCTCTGATAGTCTTCTTCCAAGGTCTTTTTGTCATAGACCTTCTCTTCCACTTCGTCCACCAAAGGTGAAATGGCATGGATTTTCTGAGCCATGGATTTAAACACGGGGCCGGAAACATCCGCACCGTAATACCCCACACTTTTGTCGGGTTCGTGGATGATGACGATACAGGAATATTTAGGGTTGTCGGCCGGAAAGTATCCCGCAAATGTGGAGATATAAGCCAACTTATCCGGGTCTTTTTCCACATAGTTTTTTTGGGCCGTCCCTGTTTTGCCCGCCATGGAAAAGTTTTTGGAGTAGAGCTTGTGTCCGGTTCCATGTTCCTTCTCCACCACATCCTTCATCAGTTGTTGTACCTTTTTTACGGTCTCTTCGGAACAGATGGAAGAATTCAACACCTGCCTGTCAAATCTTTTGACCACATTGTTTCCTTCACGAACCTCTTTGATCAATCTTGGTTTTACATATTCGCCATCATTGGCAATGGCATTGTAAAAGGCCAAAGTTTGCAAAGGTGTCATTGATACTTCGTACCCGTGTGACATCCATCCCAATGAGATTCCAGACCACCCTTTGTCGCCAGGATACCGAATCACTGGGTCACCTTCGCCGATAATGGGCAATCCCAATTTTTTATGCAGCCCCATGTTCATCAAGCGGTTGACAAACTTTTCGGGTTGTTCCTTATAGTTCTCATTGATAATTTTGGCAAAGGCAGTGTTCGAGGATACCTCAAATGCTTTTGCAACGGAAATTTTTCCATAACCACCCCATTTGGAATCCTTCACAACCCCATCGTAAATGCGATATCTTCCTTTTTCCGTGTCGATGACAGTGCTGGTGTCCACCACTTTGTCTTCCAACGCTGCTACCAAAGACATCAACTTGAAGGTGGAACCGGGCTCATGGGATTCACCTACGGCATAGTTCAACTTTTCGTAATATTTCCCTTCGGAAGTGCGTCCCAAATTGGAAATGGCCTTGATTTCGCCTGTTCTAGTCTCCATGACCACTACACAACCATGGTCAGCCTTGTATTTTTCCAACTGGGCCAAAAGTTCATGGTGGGCAATATCTTGAATGTTGATATCGATGGTGGAAACCACATCCAATCCATCTTGCGGTTCAACTATATTGTCCAATCCAACGGGCTTCCACTGCCCTTTGGCGATGCGTTGTTTTAAACGTTTGCCTTCATGCCCACGCAAATAGGATTCTCCAAAAGCACCATCCAGACCGACTCGGGTGTAATAGCCATTTTCATCCACACGCTCATAGCCAATGCTTCTTGCCGCCATTTTTCCCAAGGGATATTCACGAACCACACGGTGCGTTTCAATAAACCCACCTTTGTAAGGTCCCAAGTTGAAAAGTGGAAATTGCTTTATCTTGACATAATCCAAGTAATCCACATTTCGGGCCACCAACTTGTAGCGATTGCCGTTCGCCCTCGCTTTACGAAACAATTGACGGTAATGCGATGAGGGTTTGTCAAATAATTGACCCAACGAATCAGAAAGTGGGCCCACATATTTTTGAAAGTTTTCCTCAGTAACAGTCTTGGCGTCAAACCGAATTTCATATTTAGGTACGGAGGCTGCCAACAAACTTCCATCCTCAGAATATAGGTTACCTCGATTAGGCTCAATGGTGAACATTTTCTCTGTTTTGCTCAAGGCAAGTTCCTTGTACTCCTCCCCCTTCACCATTTGTATATCCACCAATTTCACCACCACGGCAATGGCCAAAACAAGTAGTCCCCCGGCTACGAGGTACAGTCTGTTCATGATATTTTTTTCAGATATCGCCACTACTCTGCTGATTTTACTTTGATTTTTCTTGGAGGATTCTCGGAAGGAACCAGACCTTGCTCCGCTACTTCTTTGCGCAAAGTGGATTCCAATTTTAATTGTTGTACTCGGGAACGACCTTCCACAAACTCACTGCGCAACTTTCGCACTTCTTCGTTCAAAGCAGCGATTTCCAATACTTTTTTATCGGCACGGTGGCTGCTGGAGATCATCAAAGCGGCCAAGAAAGAGGCATACAACAAAAACATCCAGTTCTTGGGAGCATCCCCGCTCACCAAAAACTTTCCTTTTAAAATGTCCAGTAATCCCTTTCTCATTTTGTTTTCTATATCTTTTCCGCTATGCGGAGTTTTGCACTTCTCGCTCGGTTGTTCCTTGCTATTTCTTCTGCTGATGGCACTATCAATCCGCCCACTTTCTTTAAAGGAACATTGATGTTCCCATAAAAATCCTTTTCTGGTTCCCCTTCAAATTTTCCAGCCCGTATAAACCGTTTCACCAATCGATCTTCCAATGAGTGGTAGCTAATCAGACTCAATCGACCACCTTTTTCCAAAATCTCAGGTACCTGGAGCAAAAACTCCTTGAGCACTTCAATTTCTTGGTTGACCTCTATACGGATCGCTTGGTAGATCTGCGCCAAAATTTTGTTCTCTTTCATCTTGGGCAGAAATCGAGCTAAAACCGTTTTGAGCTGGTCCGTGGTTTTGATTGTTACCTGTGACCTGGCTTCCACAATGACCTTGGCCATGGCGTTCGCATTTCGCAACTCGCCGTACTGGAACAAGACCGACGCTAAATCTTCTTGGGAATATGAATTGACCACTTCAAAAGCTGACAATTCATCGTTTCTGTTCATCCGCATGTCCAAATCCGCATTGAAGCGAGTGGAGAAACCGCGGCTTGCCTCATCAAACTGATGGGAAGAAACCCCAAAATCTGCCAGGATTCCATCAACTTTCCGAATGCCATAGAACTTTAAATACTGTTTGAGATATCGAAAGTTTTGGTTAATCAATTGAAATCGCTCGTCATCTAGGGCATTTTGCAATGCATCCTCGTCTTGATCAAATGCGAACAATTTTCCTTCCTCGCCCAATCGTTTCAATATTTCAGTGGAGTGCCCTCCGCCACCAAAGGTGGCATCCACATACACTCCATTAGGTTTTATATTCAATCCGTCCACCGATTCTTGCAACAGCACCGGATTGTGATACGAACTATTCATCGTCGTCAAAAATCTCTTCCGCTAGATCGGCATAATCCTTCTCACCCTCAGCCAAGACTTTCTCATACTTGTCCTTGTCCCAAATCTCTATCTTGTCAAAAACAGCATTGAGCACCACTTCTTTTTCAATTCCGGCAAAATCCACAAGGTTTTTGGGTATCTGCAACCTTCCGGAATCGCCATCGATTGTGACTTCTTTCATCCCTGCCACAAAGTTTCGAACAAAGGCATCGTACTTTCGGTTGATTTTGCTCTTCTTCATCACCTTCTGCATGAGAACATCAAATTGTTGCTTCGGGTAGAGCTCCAAACACTGCTGAAAAACAGACCGCTTGATCACGAACCCATCCTTTAAAACAGGCAATAACTGATTCTTCAAGGAAATGGGCAATAAAACCCTTCCCTTGGAATCTGCTTTGCAATCATGTTGTCCTATGATATGGGTCACTAGAAATCAATTGGTTACTTATTACAACTCAAATATATAGATTTTATTTCCACATTTCTCCACTTAAAGACACTTTTGTTAATAAATTCCCCACTTTTCGGCCAAAAATGGGAATTTTACCCTAAGAACTGCCTTTCAGAATTTCACAAGTGCCATACTTTATGTTCTGGCGTACTGAAAAAAGTTGTGATATAGATGGAAAAAACGTGAAATCCGTGTGATTTGAAATTCCTATATTTGCCCCTCTTAGCACCAACTAACTATTGATGGAAGAGCATATCATTGAGGAAGGCAAATACCGATATATAGAAATGGGCGAGGGAACCCCCATGATTATCTTGCACGGTCTCATGGGTGGATTGAGCAACTTTCAAGGGGTTTCGGAATACTTTCCTTCCAAGGGATACCAGGTATTGATTCCTGAACTTCCCATTTATGATATGCCCCTGCTCAAGACCACGGTTAAGAACTTTGCCAAGTTTCTGGAAGAGTTTATTGAGTTCAAAGGACTGAAGGATGTTATCCTTTTGGGAAATTCACTCGGAGGGCACATTGGTCTGCTACATACCAAAATGTTCCCGAAAATGGTGAAGGCCCTGGTGATTACCGGGAGTTCAGGACTTTATGAAAGTGCCATGGGCGATGGTTATCCCAAACGTGGCGACTATGAGTTCATCAAAAAAAAGGCACAAGATGTTTTCTACGATCCCGAAGTGGCCACCAAGGAAATTGTGGACGAGGTGTTTGCCACTGTGAACGACCGCATGAAGTTGGTAAAGACACTTGCCATTGCCAAAAGTGCCATCCGTCACAATATGTCCAAAGATTTACCACATATGAAAACCCCAACTTGCATAATTTGGGGTGAAAATGATACGGTGACCCCACCAAACGTGGCGAAGGAATTCCATGAACTTTTACCGGATTCTGACTTATTTTGGATTGAAAAATGTGGTCATGCCCCCATGATGGAGCATCCCAATGATTTTAACCGCATTCTTGAAGCTTGGCTGAAAAAGCGTAACTTTTGAGGTAAAAGAGACAAGACCAACAAAAGAAAGAACCAAGACTCTTTGATTTTATTTTCTTTCGTACCGATTCTTGTATCTTGCTTTCCAAATTTAGTCAAATAGCATGAAGATTACTTCCGCCGAGTTCGTAATGAGCAACTCCAACGTGGCCAAATGCCCCAATGAACCCTTACCGGAATATGCCTTTATCGGTCGATCCAATGTGGGGAAATCTTCATTGATCAATATGTTGATGGAACGCAAAGGTCTGGCCAAAACTTCCGGTCGGCCTGGGAAAACGCAGCTCATCAACCATTTTAAAATCAACAACAATTGGTTTTTGGTGGATTTACCGGGGTACGGTTACGCACGGGTTTCCAAAAAGGACAAGAAGACTTTTCAGAAATATATCACTGAGTATTTCCAAAAACGGAAGCAGTTGGTCTGCGGTTTTGTTTTGGTGGATATACGCCACGACCCCCAACCTGTGGATTTGGAATTTATGGAATGGTTGGGTCTGAATCAGATTCCTTTTGCCATCGTCTTTACCAAAGCTGACAAATTAAAACCTGCTGTGATTGAAAAACAAGCAAATGCCTATCTGAAAAAATTAACGGACAGCGTTTGGGAGGAAGCTCCTCCACATTTTACCACCTCATCCTCCAATCGGATGGGTCGAGAAGAATTGTTGGACTATATTGATGCCATCAACCAAGATTTTTTTAAGAATCAGTAGCATGGACAGTGCCATCCAAAAAAGTAAGAAATCAGAAGAAATTACGACTTAAATGCCATCTACAAGAGTACAACGCTTCGTTGACTTTTTTCAACTTTAAAACAAGGTTATTATGAAAACAGTTTTGCATAAAGCGAACACCCGAGGCCATGCCAATCATGGATGGTTGAACAGCCATCATACCTTTAGCTTTGCGGGATACCAAAACCCAGAACGGATGCATTTTGGGGTCTTGCGTGTACTGAACGATGACCAAGTGGCCCCTGGAAAGGGATTTGGCACACATCCGCACGATAATATGGAAATTATCTCCATTCCTTTAGAGGGCGATTTGGAACATAAGGACAGCATGGGCAATGTGGCTACCATAAAAGAAGGCGACGTTCAGGTGATGAGTGCCGGAACGGGCATTTCCCACAGTGAATACAATAAAAATTCAGACAAGGCCGTGAAATTTCTTCAAATTTGGGTATTCCCAAATGAACGAAATGTGGAACCCCGATACGACCAAATTTCCATAAGGGATATCGCCAAGAAAAATGCGTTTTACCAAGTGCTTTCTCCCAACCCCGAAGATGAAGGGGTGTGGATTCACCAAGATGCATGGTTCCATCTGGGCAATTTTGATGCGGATTCCACCGACTCGTACACCCTAAAAAAGGAAGGGAACGGTGTTTATGCCTTTATTTTGGAGGGTGAAGTGGAAATCAATGGCCAAAAACTGGAAAAAAGAGATGGTTTTGGACTCTGGGAAACTGATTCCTTTGATTTAAAATCACTTTCCGACAGCAGGGTTCTACTGATGGAAGTTCCCATGAGTCTTGGAAAAATAGGACGATAAAACTTCTGGATCACGCGAGGGCGTTTAAAAGTGATGAAAACAGGTCATCGTCAGGTTGAGCGCAGTCGAAACCTATCCAATAATTATCACTTATGAATTCTCGACTGCGCTCGAATTGACAAGGGGCAAGCTCTTTAAACAGCCCCTTTTATGCGTTTCTGAATCACATCAATTAAATCTTCGGACGATTGCATTGCATTCAGCTCTTCGGTGGAAATAAATAGCTCCAATTCGTCATTATCTTCAATTAACACAACCGGAAAGGTGTGCTTGTGGCCAAACTTACTGGCATATGCTTTAGTAAATTCATCTTTGTGCAAAAATGACATGGCTATGTCGCTTTGCTCCCTGAATTTCTTCCAAATCTTGTTTTCAGTCACTAGGCCGAATGTAATATCACACAAGTTACAATCGTAGGTGGATGGACTGAAGACTTTGTGCATACTATCCCAAATGACATTTCGGGTACCGGAATTGGCATTGTACACAAACAAGAGCTTTTGAATATTTTCTGTTTTCATTTTCCCGATTTGGGATTTATACCTACAGTTTGTCCAACTCCAGCTTTTCGGCAAAGTAATCGCAAAAGTCCTTCATGGTGGCGGTCATTTTCTCATCTTGGGTGGCCTTCATAAACGTATCGGCCATGGTGGTGAGGGTCTGATGAAAAAATATCTTCATTTCGTCCACGGGCATATCCTTGGTCCACAGATCTATTTTTAAAGATTCCCGGTTCTTACTGTCCCAGACCGAAAGCAACATGGCCTTGGCCTCTTCATTTTCCACACCACCATCCTGGGCAGACCAGGTCAACTCTTCAGGAACCCTGTTTTCATCCAATCCTACCGTTAGTTTAATTTCCGAAGTATGTGTTATCGCCATTATTTTCTGGGTTTGTAATTAGATTCTTTTAAAATTTCATCTGCTGGCATCTCCAATAATTGCTGCAAACTTATGGTGTTACTTTCCATAAAGGCCCGTACAATTTGCCATCCCATGTACCTGCCCAATCTTCCGGGTGATTCGTTGTCCAGTTCCAGTCCAAATTTGGAAAAGGGTGCTGGGTCTAAAAATTTTCGGTCCAATGCCGAGTCAGTGCTGTACAAAAGTTCGCTTTCTACAAAATAACGCCACATTTGCTCTTCGTTGGCCTTGGCCCACTCAAGTTCTTCATTGGAATAGCCAATTTTTTGCGCATCTGAAATGAAAGGGAGCAACCTGTCCTTTAAATAAAGTTCTTTTCCATAATACACCATTCTCGACAAAAAAGTTCGGTTTCGTGGATACGTAAGCACTTTTTTGGAAAATGCACTGGCCACATCCGAGGTCAAGAACTTTTTATCGAGACCAGCCGCTATATATCTTTGGATACCTTTATAAAAGTGGTGGTCCTCACCTAAATAGTTGTCCAGACCGATCAGCAGCAATGTATCCGTAAGGATAATGCGGTCATTATAGCGAACATCTGAAGTCAATGTCACCACTTTCGGTGCCTTAAAACTTGGAAAATAATATTTGATGTGTTTAAAAAGGGATTCCAATGCTTCTGATTCAGTTTTAAAATCACCAAAGGTCTTGTTCACTTCATCGGACAATTCAATTTGAATTGTGTCGGATAATTTGTTGACCCAAATACTGTCTGGAAACTGCTCCGGGAAGAGGTAGGGGTATTTTTTCTTTAACTGGGGAATGTCATTTGCTGATGCATTGGCAAACTCGCGATCAAACCGTGAAACTTGAAAATCCACTGAGATCCTGGCAATTTCCTCCTCGGCTTTATCGGTTTCCTTACATCCATCCAAAACAAGAATCATCAAAAAAAAGGAAGCAAAAATCCCAATTTGAACAAAGTATTTCAACGACCTCTTCATTTTTAAGACAACAGGGTTTAAATTTACAGGGCACAAAGGTAATTTAATGAATCTAAAAAGTACGATATGCAAACAGAAAAGGTAATCGCTTACATTGTAGACTGGTTAAAAGACTATGCCACCAATGCCCATTGCAAAGGTTTTGTCATTGGGGTATCAGGAGGAATAGATTCTGCAGTGACCTCTACCCTTTGTGCTAAAACCGGGCTGGACCTTTTGTGCGTGGAAATGCCCATTCACCAAGGCAAGGACCAGGTGACCCGTGCAGATAGGCATATCGATTGGTTAATGGAAAATTTTCCCAATGTTTCCCGTCAAGATGTAAACCTCACTCCAGTGTTCGATAGTTTGGTAGCTGCTTTTCCAAAGGTTGAAACGGAAGAGGAACGCTTTATGTCGTTGGCAAACACCCGTGCCAGATTGCGAATGACCACGCTATACTATTTTGCGGCCTTAAAGGGGTATTTGGTTGCTGGAACTGGAAACAAAGTCGAGGATTTTGGAATTGGCTTCTATACCAAATATGGTGATGGAGGGGTTGACCTTAGCCCTATTGCCGATTTGGTAAAGACCGAAGTGTACGAAGTGGGAAGGGTGCTCGGCGTAAACCAAGATATTATGGAAGCACCACCCACGGATGGGCTTTGGGGCGATAGCAGAACGGACGAAGATCAAATTGGGGCATCGTATCCTGAGTTAGAATGGGCCATGAAAATGGATGATGAGGGAAAGACCATTACGGATGATTTTTCCGATAGGGAAAAAGAAGTTTTCGCTATTTATAAAAGGTACAATACTGCCAACAAACACAAGATGATTCCCATACCCATTTGTGAGATTCCAAGTGTCTTAAAATGACCTTTTAACCCAAAAAACCCAGTTTAAAACGAAAAAAACCATAGAAAAGATAGGGTTTTAAGAAAAAAATTACAGTTTTACGTCACCAAATTGTTATCTTGCCTGCTATGTTACGTAAGTAATTAGCTAACCAACAAGTATAAGTAAACTCAAACCGAATGATAAAAGTATTGATTGCTGACAATCATCCCATTGTCAGGCTTGGAATAAAACAAGTGCTCGAATCCAGCCCAGATATTGAAGTCATTGCAGATGTTTCCACAACCTCAGAATTATTCGAAGCATTAAATAAGGTAGCTCCCGACGTTGTTATCTTGGAAATGGATATTCCAGAAATCAACGGAATTGCTACTTTACGTAAGATGAAACTGGAATTCCCAAATGTTAAAACCTTAATGTACAGCGGCCAATCAGAAGACGTGTATGCTTTGAGCACCATTAGAGCAGGTGCATTTGGCTACCTTTCAAAAACCGCTGATTTGGATTACATCATCTCCGCCGTAAAAAAGGTAAACGAGGGGAACATGTTCATCACCAATGAACTGGCACAACGCTTGGCATTTGATGAAGGAACACAAAAACCGAGAAGATTCTTTAGAAAACTATCTTCCAGAGAGGTTGAAGTGTTGAAATTATTGGCCAGTGGAAAACGAAACAAGGAAGTGGCCGAAGGGCTTAACCTTAACGAAAAAACCGTAAGTACCTATAAAGCGCGTTTAATGAAGAAATTGAACGTTGATAATTTGGTGGACCTATTACAGCAAGCCAAAGCTTTGGAACTTTATTAATTAACCAATCCAAACTAACTAGAGTAAATCCCGGGCAAATTGTCCGGGATTTCTTTTTTAAGACAGTACCCGATTCAATTTAGCGTTCAGCAACTTGTTCAACTGAAGGTAATTCACGATTTCCTCCAAAATCTCCGTATTGTCGCCGGTATGGTCCTGGGTCTGCTCCTGTAATTTCTGAATTCGGTTTTTAATCAAATTGCACCGTAGGGTAAGAATGGTCTCTCCTACCAGTTGGGCCACCCCATTTTTTTTCTCTTTTGGATAAATATCCTTTCGTTCCCAATCATGCAACATATATTGCTCCTCTTCCATTAAAATGGAAGAAATTTCAGGAACCATTTCTTGCTCCAACTCCGTCATAAAGGTATTGACGGCAAAGGCCTTATTCTCGTTCAGGTTTTCAATGAGTTTGTAATAAATGGACCTGAACTGTTCGTTGGTCAGTTCAATTTCATCTTCCTGAAGGTCCAAAAACACTTTTTCATACACTTTTGCCTCCACCACTTCGGGCTCCAAAACCAGCTCCCCTTCCTCATTCTCCTTCAATACCAAATCCTCAAACTCCTGCTCCTGGTTCCCATACAACAAGAGTACTTCAATAATTTTTCGCTCTAACTCATAAAGCACATCCACTTTTTCCACCACAGGGTCATTTTTGACCACTTCAAAGGTCTTCCGTTCCTGTTTTAGCTTTTTATTGGCATCGGTGACCTGCTTTTTGTCGATTTGAGCCAAGGTATTGTACAACACCTCTTCTGAAATCTGCATGATCTTGGCACATTCCTGAATGTAGATTTCTTTTTGGATACGATCTGGAATCTTGCTGATGCTGTTTACAATATCCCGCACAGTATCAGCCCTTTTTATGGGGTCATTAGCCGCTTCCTTGGCCAATAAAGAAGTTTTAAACTGAATAAAATCCTTGGCATTCTCTTCCAAATAGAGCACCAAGTCCTCATAGGTATTGTTTTTGGCAAAACTATCGGGGTCTTCTCCCTCTGGAAAGGTGCAGACCTTTACGTTCATGCCCTGTTCCAAAATCAAGTCAATTCCGCGAAGGGAAGCCCGCAATCCGGCTGCATCCCCATCAAAAAGTACAGTGATGTTTTTGGTAAGCCTGTTGATTAACCTTATCTGTTCCGGGGTCAAGGCCGTTCCACTGGAAGATACCACATTCTCCACCCCACGTTGGTACATTTGGATGACATCCGTATAGCCTTCCACCAAATAGCAGTTGTCTTCTTTGGCAATGGCCTGTTTGGCAAAATAGATGCCGTAGAGCACCTTGCTTTTGTGGTAAATCTCGCTCTCTGGGGAATTGAGGTATTTGGCCGCTTTTTTGTCATTTCCCAAAATTCGTCCACCAAACCCCAGAACCCTGCCACTCATGGAATGGATGGGAAACATGACGCGCCCCTTAAAACGGTCAAAGGTTTTCTTCTCTCCCCCAGTTTGTTCCTTTACGATGGTGAGTCCGGTTTTCTCCAGAAATTCTAACTGATAGGCTTCATCCAAAGCGGTTTTGGTAAAAGCTTCCCATTCGTCCAAGCTATAACCCAAACCAAACTTTTTTATGGTCTCATCCGTAAAACCACGCTCTTTAAAATAACTTAGTCCTATGGCTTTGCCCGGTTCGGTTTCCCAAAGGGTTTTGGTAAAATACTTTTGGGCATATTCCGATACCAAATACATGCTCTCCCGCTCATTGGCCTGCTCTTTTTGTTCATTGGTTTGCTCGGTCTCCTCTACTTCAATGTTATATTTCTTGGCCAGGTATTTAATGGCTTCTGGATAGGTAAAATGTTCGTGCTCCATTAAAAAAGCCACTACATTTCCACCCTTACCACTACTAAAATCCTTCCAAATCTGTTTAACAGGGGATACCATAAAACTTGGGGTCCTTTCATCCGAAAAAGGGCTCAGTCCCTTAAAGTTGGAGCCAGATTTCTTCAACTGCACAAAATCACCAATCACCTCCTCGACCCGGGCGGTTTCATATACGTTGTCTATGGTAGTTTTTGAAATCAAGTGACTTTGCGTTGAAAGAGCTGTTAAAGGTAAATAAAAAGAAATTTTTGGGAGTCGATATTATTCATCAGATCAAAAGGTGAATTCATGAATTCCAATGTAAATAATAAAATAAAAAAATTCTTTTTGTATTTAAAATCAAAACCATGAAAGTAATTTTCAGTCTATTCCTGTTTATAACATCATTTATGGTATTAGGGCAAGCCAGAAAATTCCACCGCTGTGAGACCGATGATATTACATCAGATATTTCCATAAAAAATTTCAACATTCATCATGCACATTTGTTTAATGGGTATAGTTATTTGATTGGAGAAGATACCGACCCTGATGGCTATTATGGACTAAGAATGATTGTACTAGATCAACAAAAAAACAAAATCTATGAAACCAAGGGAGGTGGAGATGCGTATTACATGTCCCCTTATTTTTTTGAGACCGAAAAAACCGAGGATGGGACTATAACACTAGTTGCCAGTGGTGCGGAGGAATGTTGGGGAACTGCAATATATCATATTAAAAAAGAAGAGGTTAAATACTTGGGGTATCTTGATATGTGTGCCATAGTGGATGGTGATTACCTTAGCATACCAAAGTATGTTAATATAACCACTTCAAAAAATGAAATTAATTTTTCTTTTGATGACGTAGCACTTGGACTAGATGGGTTACCACACAAGGTTGAAATAGACTATTATGATCAAAGTCGCCAAGAAAGTAGTGTGGTTGATGGAAACAAGCTTAGAGCTAGATATAACCATGCAGATGGTGAGCTAGAAATAATTACCGACTAACCCCATTTTTTGACAAGCTGTAACCCAATTGGGCCTAGAAGATTTCTTATCTTAGAAGCAAATTAAGAAACATCCGACACTTTTACTTATACTCTGGATATTCATAATTTGAAACCTAAAGATGATGAGAAATAAATCAAACATACTGTGGGCTTCGGTCTTACTTTTAATATTTTCAATCTCTGGTGCTTTTGCCCAAATGGCCGAAAAAGTCACACCTGTTTTTGAAAATGGTGAGGCGCAGGTTGTTGAGGCTTTTGCCGATTCCCAAAATTGGATTCGGCATGACCTGTGGGTAGAAACCACTTTTGATTCTGATGGGGATGGGAAATTGGACAGGATGCATGTGGATGTTACACGTCCCAAACAAACAGAAACCGAGGGATTACAACTTCCCGTGGTATATGAATCCAGTCCGTACTATGCCGGCACAGCAGGTTTAGGAGATGGTATATTTTGGGATGTAAAACACGAATTGGGCGAAATGGGAAAACCACGGCAACACCCCGAAGTGCAACGCCTTGGGGAACGCCCAGTAATTTCAAACTCCCAAATCCGAACTTGGGTGCCCAGAGGTTACATTGTAGTGCATTCGTCTTCGCCGGGAACTGGCCTTTCCGATGGAGCTCCCACCGTAGGTGGGGATAACGAGTCCCTTGCCCCAAAAGCCGTAATCGATTGGCTCTGTGGACGTGCCAAAGGGTATACTGAACGTGATGGAAACCAAGAAGTTAAAGCGTATTGGTCCACTGGAAAAGTGGGCATGACCGGCACCTCATACAATGGCACCTTGCCCCTCGCAGCCGCCACAACCGGTGTTGAAGGTTTGGAAGCCATCATCCCAATTGCTCCCAATACTTCCTATTATCATTATTACCGCTCCAATGGATTGGTTCGGTCTCCCGGTGGATATCTAGGGGAAGATATTGACGTGCTCTACGATTTTATACACAGTGGAGACGAGTCGAAAAGGGCAAGAAATAATAAAGTCATCCGTGACACTGAAATGAAAAATGGGCAAGATCGTGTTACTGGGGATTATAATGAGTTTTGGGCCGAACGTGATTATTTAAACGATATGGCCCCAATGAAGGCCGCTTTGTTGATGTCCCACGGATTCAACGATTGGAACGTAATGCCCGAACACAGCTATAGAATCTATGACAAGGCCCGGGAAATGGGCCTCCCCGTTCAAATTTATTATCACCAGAACGGGCACGGTGGACCACCACCGGTCGAGATGATGAACCGTTGGTTCACCCGCTATCTGTTTGGGGTGGAAAATGGGGTGGAAAAAGACCCAAAAGCTTGGATTGTCCGTGAGGATGATGAAAGGGGTCATCCAACTTCGTACAAGGATTATCCCAACCCAGATGCTTCAGATGTTACACTTTTTTTAACAAAGGGAGCTCCCGCACACGGAGGATTGACGAGCAACAAACCCGCAAAACAAGGAAAGGAAACCTTGGTAGACAATTATTCCTTTTCAGGATCTGCGTTGGCCCAAGCGGAATTCACAAACCACCGGTTGATTTATGTTACTCCACCCTTAAAAGAAGAAATCCACATTTCCGGTATTCCAAAAATTTCGGTAAAACTATCCAGCAGCAAACCTGCTGCCAATCTCTCCGTTTGGTTGGTTTCCCTACCCTGGACCGAGGACCGGGGAACGAAGATTACGGATAATATCATTACACGCGGATGGGCAGACCCACAAAACTACCGCTCCCTTACCGAGAGTAAACCTCTGGTTCCCAACAAATTCTACGAGGTCGCCTTTGATTTAATGCCGGATGACCAGATTATTCCGGCTGGACAGCAGATTGGATTGATGATTTTTTCCAGTGATAAGGAATTTACACTTTGGCCAAAACCTGGCACTGAGCTGACCGTTGATTTGGATGCCACCACAATTACTTTGCCCGTTGTTGGAGGAAAAAAATCTTACATTATGGCAACTTACGAAGATGAATGAAAAAATGATGTAACATGAAAAATTATAATTTCGACACGCTTTCAGAAGCAGTCAACACGCTTACCCAAGAAGAAGGCTTTACCGAAGATTTTGAGGCTGAGGACAACTTCATAAAAGCGCTGTACTCTAAAAAGCAGTACCAACCGAACGAGCTTAAAATTTTAGGTTCTTATCGATTTGAAGGTATGACCAATCCAGGGGATCAAACCACCGTTTTTGCCATTGAAGCCAATGATGGCACCAAAGGGACGATGGTGATGTCCTACAGTGCTGAACATAGCCAAAATGTAGAGCTTATTCGGCAAATACCCAGTCATAAAGATTGAGCTTAACCCAAAAATCGCCCAATAGCTGAAGGTTGGTGCAACAACCATCCTGTAACACTAAACCTACTCTTATGGGCTTGGAGCACGGCATGGGGCACCTCTGCACTTTTAAACATAACACAACGGGCAGCCAAGGGCTCCACCAAGAAGCTTGAACCGTCTTTTTCAAAAATTTCCAGCTCCCCTCCGTCCCCTGTTTGCCATCCATCATTGAGATAAATAATTACCGAAATCATTCGGTTGTTCCTATTTTCAAATTGGTCTAAATGTTTGTCGTAATGGCCTCCAGAAGGATAATGTGCCAAATGGAACTCATACCCCGAAAGACTCAGGAAGCAATACCGATTGAACATATGGATAATTTCATCCACTAAACCCCAAAAAGATTCTAATTGCACATCCCTTTTTCGGTCCAACCAATAGGTAAAATCGCCCCTTATATTTTTATTGATTTGGTTATCAGAGCTTGTTCCGATTCCCGCTTCGGTAAAATTTGAGAGTTCACCCAGAAAAAAAGACTTGATCTCAGCATACAATGTATCCCGAAAAAAATGGTCAATCACCACATAATCCTTACTGGAGAGGTCATCCATCCAAGAAAACCATTGCTCTAAACTGTGATACGTATTCAAGTGCAAAAAATGTGTGCGAATGTAGAAAATAAATAAAAGCACAAAGCAGCCCCTAGCTTTTTTTGGTAAGATTTTTGTTTGGTCTCAAATGGTGATAACACTTAATTGAACATTACATTATGATGAAAAAAATCCTAACGCTTACCATAGTGCTTTTTCTTTTTCAAAATTTACGGGCCCAACGCATATTTGAGGTAAAAGCAGAGTACAATGCTGATTTTAATATTTTTGTAGTGGATAGGGACTACAAAGCTGATCTTCTGGTCTTCAAGGTGGACAGGGACTATAAAGCAAAAGATAATGCAGGGTTATGGTATTTTACCGATTTGGAATACAATGCCGATGTAAAAGTTTTCTTTGTAGATAGGGATTACAAATCTGACCTGAAAATTTTCTTTGTGGACAGAGACTACAGGGCAGGATGGCGAAACGAGAAAATAAGAAGCAAACTTAGCATCCCGATCAAGGGATAATTGAAATACAATATCTTTGCAATTCAAATTTGTAGTATGATACTTTTCTTTGGAAATAGGCCTGGCAAGAAAGAAACCAAGGTGCTTACCAACGTAAATTGCCCACATTGCAACCAAACAGGAACCTTAACCGCAGTGGTCCAGCCCAACTATGCCCATCTGTTCTGGATTCCCATTTTTACAATAAACAATATTCGCTATGCGGAATGTTCGCATTGCAAAAAAGTGTACCACAAAGAGGAATTCACCCTAGAGATGGAACGAGCATTATCGGCCTAAAAATGGGCAGGATTGACCCACCCATTTTTCATTAAATCAAGATTAAATATCGAATCGAAAGCCAAGTGATATATTGTTCTGCTCTATGGCCGCATCTTTAAAAATGGGGTTCAAATCGTATTTTATATAAAGTAACATTCCATCAAACCCAAAATAGCTGCTTACACCATATATAAGATTGCTGGTATTGTACCCCCTCTTTAATTTATCCTTTACCTTTTCACCATCCCTAGTATACTTCAACTTTTGACGGGTGCCCAAATTAAAGCCTGCATATCCCCCAAAACCAAGTCTAAATTTATTTCTAATGGAATACCGTATGGTGTGCTCCGATTTTCGGAAACGGGAAGGGCCTACCTCAAAATGAACAGGAAACACCAGATTATCCATTCGAAGCTTGGACTTGCTCAAATCGTATTCAAACTCCTCCAAAACAGTTTGGTTCCCATCTTGGACAAATATTTGGTTCCCATCTGGCTTTAATCCATTAAATTGAAATGAAACCCCATAATTAAACCGCAACCAATTGGAATTTTTAAAAACCCTTGTCCGCCATTGCCAGCCCATTTCAAAAAATCGACTTCCACCAATTTTGTATGGAGTGTCGTCCAAGGATTGCCCCTCTATCAATGCATTGTTCAACCCTACCGCCAAAACAAAATCCGAATAGGTACGTCTATCATATTTAATATCTCTTTTCCATCTTTTTGAATTAAAAATGAAAGCAGGCTTTCCATCAATGAGCAGTCCAAAGTTCATATCCTCGTTATCAAGGGAATCCGTTTCCACCAATGTCAGCACATCACCTTCATTACGTTCTAGCCAGACTATTTTATGATCAATGATTGCAATACGGTTCTCAATATTTAATGCACGTCTTTTAGCAACTTCTTCTTTCAATATTTTTGCTTCGCTTTCCGAGATAGTACCATCTTCCAAACGACTGTTGATGTCCTTGACTTCAAACTTTAGTGCATCTTTCTCTTGCTCAATAATACGCTCTTTTTCAGCCTTTAATTTTTCGATTTTCTTTTGATAGTCCTCTTGCCCAAACACATGCTGGGTAACAAGGCAGACAAATAAAGCTGCCAAATAAAATGTAACTGTTTTCATGATTTTTTTTTGATTCGCAACCTCCTTCTTTCCCGCCCATTGTGGACGGGAAATTGTAGAAGGTCTGTCTTGATTGATGAATAATTCTATTGATTTCGGTCTGCCACCGCAGTACGCAGTTTAAAGTACCCTGATTTTAGGGCATCAAAAATTTGATCTCGGAACGATTCGTCCAACTCATCCTCCACTTCGGCCAGCAGCGACATCGCGTCCACCGAACCACTATTGGAGAAAAACTTGTTGGTTAAAATCTGTTGTTGTGCTGCTCGCAATAACGAATCCACCTCTGCATCGGTAACATCCTGCTGTATACTTTCCATGAGTTCCACCTGGGCCACCACTTCTTCCAGTTTTTGCGCAATCAACTTATCCGAATTTATTTTAACCTCATCCTGCAACGGCTGTTTCGTTTCTTGTACAGCAACTTCCGAATTGTAATTTGATCGTTGTGGGTTCAGTTCTTCCTTTTTTTCGGGAATTATCGATTCAATTTCTATTTCCGCTACTTGGGAATTTTCCTTTTGTATACGTTCTTCAATAGTTGTTTCAACTGACCGGGTTTCGCTCTCCGTTTTAATCTCTGTGTCCACAACTTGGATTTGTTCCTCTTCAAGATTGTCCTTGGCAAAAAAGAAAACCGACACCAGCACAACACCCACAACACTTGCGGCTATGGCATAGGGAAACCACGTATTCCTTTTTCTTGGCGACTGTTCCTTAATTTGTGAAGTGATTTTATCCCAGGCACCTGGTGATGGGACAATGGTTCGTTCCTCCAGTTTCTCCTTGATATGTTTTTCGAGTTTATCCATATCCTCTATTTTTTACCCGCCGAATGTGACTTGGGCGACATTCCCTTTAAACTTAAATTCTCTTGAAGCATCTTTCTGGCCTTGAACAATTGCGATTTTGAAGTCCCTTCGGATATATCCAACATCGTAGCAATCTCTTTATGCCCATACCCTTCAATGGCATTCAACAAAAACACTGCTTTGTAGCCTTCTGGCAACTCATCGATAAGGTGTTGCACATATTCCACATCCAAAAGACCATCATTTTTTGATGTAAATTCACCGTTGGCTTCCACGGTATCGTCATCATAAACCACAAATTGTCTTTTACGCAAATACGAAATACTTTCTCTAACCATAATGGTTCGGATCCACCCCTCAAAACTTCCTTTGTTCTGGAAAGAGTTCAAGTGGTTAAAAACCTTTACAAAACCATTGATCATTACGTCCTCCGCAAAATGAAGGTCCTTAATGTACTGCCTACAAACACCCAACATTTTGGGTGCATACCTGTCGTACAACAACTTTTGAGACTGCGGGTCTCCTTTAATCGATTTTCTAATCAATTGATTTTCGTTGCTATGTAGCGCGATAATCTTCAAAAGTTTGGTTTATAAAAGTGCTTCTATCTTAATAGACGGGATATAAACACAAATAGTTGCCTGAAAATAAAAAAATAAGGTATTTATTTGATGTTCAGGTTTTTAAATATTTATTTCTTTCGATCTACCACGTAGTTGACCATAAGAGTAAGCGCACTTTTGTATTCAGAATCGGGGTAGTTGTCCAAAATAGCCAAGGCTTCGTCCTTAAATTCCAACATTTTAGTGACCGCATAGTCCAATCCTCCTTTTTCCTTGACATAGGAAATCACTTCTTTCACTCGTTTCTTGTTCTTATTGTGATTTTTGATGGAGTTGATCAGCCATTTCTTTCTTTCCTTGTCGCTATGGTTCAGGGCGTAGATTAGAGGAAGCGTCATTTTCTGCTCCTTAATATCAATACCTGTGGGCTTACCAATCTTTTCAGCACCATAATCAAATAAATCATCTTTAATTTGAAATGCCATCCCACAGAGTTCCCCAAATTTCCGAAAGGTTTCCACCTCATCAGAATCAGGTTTCACGGAGCAAGCCCCCATACTGCAACAGGCCGCAATAAGTGTGGCTGTTTTTTGCCGGATGATATCGTAATACACCTCTTCGGTAATGTCCAAAAGTCGGGCTTTTTCAATTTGTAGCAGCTCGCCTTCGCTCATGTCCCTTACCGCATTGGAAATAATATGGAGTAGGTCGTAATCTTTATTCTCCAAGGAGACCAAGAGTCCTTTGGAAAATAAAAAATCCCCCACCAAAACAGCAATTTTATTCTTCCACAAGGCATTGATGGAGAAAAAGCCCCTGCGTTTGTTGCTATCGTCCACAACATCGTCATGGACCAAACTTGCAGTGTGGATCAATTCTATGATGGACGCTCCGGTATAGGTGCGATCATTCACTTTTCCATTGAGCAACTTTGCCGTTAAAAACACGAACATGGGCCGCATTTGCTTACCCTTTCGGTTAACGATGTAATAGGTAATTCGGTTGAACAACGCCACTTTGGACGACATGGATTTGAGAAACTTCTCCTCAAAAAGTTCCATTTCCTCTTCTATGGGCTCCCTAATCTGAGAAACTATCTTCAACGTGACGGGTTTGGCGAGTTTGGTTTTAAAAGCCTAAAAGTAGCGAAAATGATAGAGTTGATGGAAGTATCTTAGAAGATTTAGCCACCTGAACAAAAGTATCGGTAAGTTGCAGGGTTGGTTGGGTAATGGGTGAAGGGTAAAAGGATTTTTGGTGAAGGGTTATTGGTTATTGAAAATATATCTTTAGAAAACAAAATTCCCATCTCCTAAAAACTAACTCTTATTGGCCAATTGCCCGCAGGCAGCATCAATATCCTTTCCCCTGGACCTACGAACGGTAACAATAATCCCATTTCTCTCCAAGGTATCTTGATACATTTTTATAGCTTTCTCAGAAGCTTGCTGAAACTCACCGTCATCAATGGGGTTGTATTCAATCAGGTTGACTTTGGATGGTGCGAACTTGCAGAACTTGACCAAGGCGTCAACAGCTTCTTGGGTGTCGTTGATGCCCTGCCAAACCACATATTCGTATGTAATTCGGTTTTTGGTCTTGCTGTACCAGTATTCCAAGGCTTCCCGCAAATCCTTCAAAGGAAAAGTGGCATTAAAAGGCATAATGGAAGTCCGAACCTCATCAATAGCAGAATGCAGGGAAACCGCCAGTTTGAATTTCACCTCCTCATCGGCCATTTTCCGAATCATTTTGGGCACACCAGAAGTGGACAAGGTGATTCTCTTGGGCGACATCCCCAATCCTTCAGGCGACGTGATCTTTTCTATGGCCTGCAATACATTGTTGTAGTTCATCAAGGGCTCACCCATGCCCATGAACACGATATTGCTCAACGGACGGTCAAAATACAATCGACTTTCATTGTCAATGGCCACAACTTGGTCATAAATTTCATCGGGATTAAGGTTGCGCATGCGTTTTAGACGGGCAGTGGCACAAAACCGACAGTCCAAACTACACCCTACCTGACTGGAAACACAGGCTGTTGTTCTTGTATCCGTGGGAATCAAAACAGACTCGACTACAAGGCCATCGTGCAAACGAACCGCATTTTTAATGGTCCCATCCGAACTGCGCTGCATCTGATCTACCCGAATGTGATTGATCACAAAATTGTCCTCCAACATTTGTCGGGTTTCCTTGGAAATATTGGTCATGGCTTCAAAGGAATGGGCAGATTTTTGCCATAGCCATTCATACACCTGGTTACCCCGGAAAGCCTTATCGCCCTGCACCACAAAAAAGTCGCGGAGCTGTTCCTTGGTCAATGCACGTATGTCCTTCTTCTTGGTTTCCATTGGATAAAGATAGTCAAGAAAAAATCCCGCCGATTCTGAATCAAACGGGATTTCCGATTATAGAAATTTTCTAATTTACAGAATCAACATGGCATCTCCGTAAGAGTAAAAACGATACCCCTCCAAAATAGCTTGTTTGTATGCTTTTTTAATGAGATCATGCCCTGCAAATGCCGATACCATCATCAACAATGTAGACTTTGGCAAATGAAAGTTGGTGATCATGCAGTTGGCAATACTGAATTCGTAAGGAGGGAATATGAACTTGTTGGTCCACCCCTCAAAAGTATTCAACGTATGCTCAGAAGACACCGCACTCTCTAAACCACGCATTACCGTTGTTCCCACGGCACACACTTTTCTTTTGTTTTCCTTTGCTGAGTTTACAATCTCCGTTGCTTTTTCATCGATAACCAATTCCTCGCTGTCCATTTTATGTTTGGAAAGGTCTTCCACTTCCACGGGGTTGAAGGTACCCAAGCCCACGTGCAAGGTTACCTCTGCAAAGTCGATTCCCTTTATTTCCAAACGCTTCAACAAATGCTTGGAGAAATGCAAACCTGCCGTTGGTGCAGCAACAGCTCCCTCGTACTTGGCATAAATGGTTTGGTATCTTTCCTCATCTTCTGGTTCAACATCCCTTTTAATGTATTTTGGCAATGGGGTTTGTCCCAATTCCCGTAATTTTCTTCGGAAATCCGTATAAGAACCGTCATAAAGAAAACGCAAGGTCCTTCCTCTGGATGTGGTGTTATCAATAACTTCGGCCACCAAACTTTCATCTTCACCAAAATACAGTTTGTTACCAATCCTGATTTTTCTGGCAGGGTCTACCAACACATCCCAAAGACGTTGCTCTTGATTCAACTCACGCAATAAAAACACCTCAATGCGGGCTCCTGTTTTTTCTTTATTCCCATAAAGTCTTGCAGGAAATACCTTGGTATTGTTCAACACCATTACATCTCCCTCATCAAAATAATCAATTAGGTCTTTGAACATTTTATGTTCAATTTTTCCTGAATCCCGATGAACTACCATCAATTTTGACTCGTCCCGGTTCTCTGAAGGGTATTCGGCCAATAATTCTTTAGGAAGCTCAAAGTTGAAGTTTGATAATTTCATGTAGACTTATTTTGATTTTTTTAAAAGATGGCAAATATACAACCTCAGCATAGGGGATGTCAAGTAATTTGGTGATTAAATGTCATTTACACTTCTTGGATACCGATACCCAGCGTGGTGAGGTCTTTCCAAAAATCAGGGTAGGATTTTGAAACCACTCCGGCATCATTGACAAACAACGCTGTTCGCAAAGCCAATGGAGCGAAGGCCATGGCCATTCTGTGATCGTTATAGGTGTCTATGGCCACATCGGGTGTAATGTTTTCCGTTGGGTGAAGGGTCAAACTTTCCGAATCAATGTCCACTTGGGCCCCTAATTTTGAGAGCTCGGTCTGCAAGGCGGCCAAACGATCGGTCTCTTTAATGGGCAAGGTGTGCAATCCGGTAAGATGACATCCTATGCCCAATCCCAAACAAGTCACCGCAATGGTCTGGGCCGTATCTGGAGCATTGGAAAGATCGTATTGCACCTTTGATGGAATATTATTTGAGATTTTGGTCAAGGTGATGGTATTTTTGGAAAACGAGGTTTCAACTCCAAAATCGGAATAAATCTTAGCCAAAACGCTGTCGCCCTGCAAGGAATCCTTTTTATAGGAGGACAACCGAATTTCTGTTCCCACATCGCATAGCGCCACAATACTGTAAAAATAACTGGCGGAGCTCCAATCCGATTCTACCACCAACGTGGCATCTTCAACCGTATCTTTTGAATCAACTTTTATATGATTGCCTTCAAAAGAGGTGTTCACGCCAATTTGCTCCAAAAGGGCCAAGGTCATTTTAATGTAAGGGACTGAAGTGATTTTCCCCACCAATTCCAATTCCAGGCCATTTTCCAGACTGGGCGCGATCAAAAGTAAGGATGAAATATACTGGCTGCTGATATTGGCCGGAAGCGAGACTTTGTTTTTGACCAATTTCTTTCCTGTTATCTTGATAGGCGGATAACCTTCATTCTTTACATATCGGATGTCGGCGCCCAGTTCGCGAAGGGCATCCACCAAAACTTTGATAGGCCGCTCCTGCATACGCTTCGACCCTGTAAGGACCACTTCTTTACCCTCTTGCGAAGCAAAATAGCCCGTTAAAAATCGCATGGCGGTACCCGCATGGTGGATGTCCACCTCTCCCGTAGTTTTTTTGAGTCCTTGTTGCATGACCTCACCATCATCCGAATTGGAAAGGTTCTCTATTTTCAGATTTGGAAAAAGGGCCTGAAGCAATAAAGAGCGGTTGGTCTCACTTTTGGAGCCCGTGATTTGAATGCTTTTTTTAATGATTTTTTCCTGAGGTATGGTAAGCTGAAGTCTCAATGCTCTCTTGGTTTGAAATAAAGGTCCAAAACTAGAAAAAACCCAACTAATGTCCCCTTAAGCAGCCAACTTTATTTGAGCTTTTTGTTATTTTGATGTCGGTCATGGTCCCGTTTGGCCTTAAGGTCCAGTTTTTTGTCAAAGGCTTCTTGAAGATCAATTCCCGTTTGGTTGGCCAAACAGAGTACCACAAAGAGCACATCAGCCAATTCCTCGCCCAAATCTTTGGACTTATCGGATTCTTTTTCACTTTGTTCACCATACCGGCGGGCAATGATTCTGGCCACTTCCCCTACTTCCTCTGTGAGTTGCGCCATATTGGTCAATTCATTGAAATAGCGAACTCCATGGTTCTTAATCCATTCATCTACGGCTTTTTGGGCATTCTTAATATTCATTATTCTCGGTTTTTTGTATCCATAATAATGGTCACCGGACCATCGTTCAGTAACTCCACTTTCATGTCGGCCCCAAAGACTCCCGTACCCGCTTTTTTTCCCAAATCTTCTTCTAGCTTTTTTACAAATGTTTCATACATGGGAATGGCCACATCTGGTTTCGCAGCCTTGATATAGGAAGGCCGATTGCCCTTTTTGGTCTGGGCGTGCAGTGTAAATTGGCTTACCACAATGATGTCTCCATCAACATCCAGTACGGAACGGTTCATTATTCCCTCATCGTCATTAAAAATTCGTAGGTTGACTACTTTTTTGGAGAGCCACTCTATGTCCTCCGTTCCATCGGCATCTTCTATGCCCAACAACACCAAAAGTCCATCATCAATGGAAGAAATAATTTTTTCCTCTACAGTAACACTTGCTCTTGATACTCTCTGAATGACTGCTCTCATGACCGCTCTCGATATGGATTTTCCTCTTCCCCAGTCACCATTTGCACATAGCTCCTATATCGGCTCCAAGCTATCTCGTTATTTTCCAAAGCTTCTTTCACCGCACATTTAGGCTCATCCAAATGCAAACAATTATTGAACTTGCATTCTGATTTCAACTTAAAGAATTCAGGAAAATAATCCCCAATCTCATCTTCATCCATATCCACAATTCCGAATCCTTTTATACCAGGGGTATCAATGATACGTGCACCAAAGGAAAGGTCGTACATTTCGGCAAAAGTAGTGGTGTGCAGACCCTGTAGATGCTGTTCCGAAATTTCTGCAGTCTTTAGTCTAAGGCCTGGTTCCAAGGCATTGACCAAGGTGGATTTTCCCACTCCGGAATGTCCGGCAAACATGCTTGTTTTATCTAGCATCAATTCCTTCACCTTATCCACATTCTTTCCCTCTTTGGCGGCAATTTCGATGCAATGGTAACCAATATTGGAGTACAACTGGACCAAATAGCTTACTTCTACCATTTCCTCATTATCATACACGTCCATCTTATTGAACAGTAATACCACGGGAATATCATAGGCTTCGGCCGTTACTAAAAATCGGTCTATAAAACTGGTAAAGGTGGTAGGGTTATTTAAAGTGATCAACAAAAAAACCTGATCTAGATTGGCGGCAATAATATGGGTCTGTTTGGAGAGTTTAACCGACTTACGGATGATATAATTCTTCCGCTCCTTGATTTCCGAAATCACCCCAACAGTCTCATCTCCAATAGTTTCCAGTTTAAACACCACATGGTCTCCCACAGCTATCGGATTGGTGCTCTTAATTCCATGGGTACGGAACTTCCCCTTAATACGGCATTCGTAAAATTTCCCGTCTTTGGACTTTACGGTATACCAACTTCCCGTTGACTTATAAACAGTTCCGTTCACTATTTGTTCATATTTTCATTGCAAAGAAACAATAATCCTTCTTTTTGTGCGTATATCTTTGTCTATAGTTTTAACAATCAACAACTTATTTATCATGAAAAAAATCATTTTTACCGCAGTGATAACCCTAGCTGCCGCATTCAGTATGAATGCCCAACAGTACAAGGTCATCACCAGTGTGGAATCTATTGTGCCCAATGGCCTTGGTAGATCTAGAATCATCAACGCCCTTGAGGACAAAGATTACAAAGAATTTACAAGTGTACAGACGGAAGACGACAATACAAGGAACAAATCTGACCGAAGTGAAATCCGAGTAAAGAATTTTGAAGAAACCAAATTATTGAACTTCTATAATTTGGGTGGTATCCGCTTCCAAAACATCGCGGCCAATGATGCTGTGATCACCTCTATGATCAATGACATGATAACCAACGGATGGGAATTGGCGTTTGTTGTGAGTGGCGTTGAAAGTGAAGGTGGTAAAGGCGACGGACAAGGTATTTTCATTACCAGATATATTTTCAGGAAATAATTAGTCAGTTACAGCTTGACATGAAAAAGCCCTTTATTGAATAAAGGGCTTTTTTTATTTTTTAAATCAGTCACGCATATAAACCCTACCCCCGGCAAAGGTTTTTTTATGGACTCTTTTGGGATTTCCATAGACCGTTACATCGCCACCAGCCTTAAGGTTAATGTCCACCAACTCCGATGCAAACACATCAGCCTCTCCTCCTGCTGATATTTTTACGTCCGTGCTGGAAGTTCTCAGATTTCTTCCATCAAAAATTCCACCGGTATTAATGACAATCGATTGGTTTTTGGCCAAACCCGATGCTTCAACAATACCTCCAGTGACCGCTCGAACATCAGCATGGTCAACATCCATTCCAATTCGAATTTTTGCTCCTTCTTGAGCTTTCAACTCAATTCTACTTTTCGTCACCAATTCATTACAGGTAATTTTGGCGCCTTCATTGCCATCGATTACCTCTAAGTCGGTATAATAAACTTCAATAAAAGTATCCTCACCTTGAAACTTTTTGTCCAATTGCATCCGAAGTTTCAAGACTCCATTTTTATTGGTGTATATAATGTCATCCACATTCCATCCTTTTATGGTTATTCGGTTTTCATCAGATTGAATAAGATTCACTTCGATCAAATCAAAAACTTTGATCTTGTTAAATTCGCCCACTTCGGTATCAATCATACGTTGGGCAAAGAAGGTCATGGGGAGCAACAACAAACAAAGGGTATAGAATTTTCTCATGATAGTGTTATTTACGTCTGTAAAGAGTTCATCCTTTCTCCATTGTTACAGTTTGAAGATAAAAAAACTGTTTGGAATCGGAGTTTTCTATTCTCTTCTTCCAAACAGTCTTAAAATATGACTTAGTGATTTACTAAGCGTTGATGATTTTCTCCTGGTGGTTAATGGATTCTTGGTGAATGGCCTTGAACATTCGCAACACAAATTCTTCGCTTAATCCGCGCTGTTCGCCTTCCAAGATCATATTGCCCAAAATGGCATTCCATCGATTGCTTTGCAACACAGCAACGTTCTTTTGCTTCTTCAACTCACCGATGCCATCGGAAACTTTCATGCGTTTTCCCAAAAGGTCGATCAACTGATTGTCCAATACATCTATTTGAGCCCTTAAGTTGCTCAATTTGTTGTTGTATTCAGCTTCCTCATCGGTTTCTTTTCTAATACGAAGGTCTTTCATGATCTGTACCAATCTTTCTGGGGTTACCTGCTGGGCAGCATCACTCCATGCGTTGTCTGGGTCGCAGTGGGTCTCAATCATCAAACCATCAAAATTTAAATCCAAAGCGGTCTGCGATACATCAAAGATCAAATCACGTTTCCCAGAAATATGGCTTGGGTCATTGATGATGGGCAGATCAGGAAATTTGGTCTGCAACTCAATGGCCAATTGCCATTCTGGAATGTTTCGGTATTTGGTTTTTTCATAGGTTGAAAATCCTCTGTGGATCACCCCCAATTTTTCAATGTTGGCAGAGTACAGTCGTTCCACAGCACCCAACCACAAAGATAAATCTGGATTCACCGGATTCTTGATCAACACAATTTTCTCCGTACCTTCCAAGGCATCCGCGATTTCCTGAACAATGAATGGGCTCACTGTAGATCGGGCACCAATCCATAACAGGTCAACGTCGTGTTCCAAAGCCAAATCAACGTGCGCTCTATTGGCCACTTCAGTGGCCGTTTTAAGTCCGGTTTCTTCCTTTACCTTTTGCAACCACTTCAATCCAATGGCTCCAACTCCTTCAAAATTGCCTGGGCGGGTCCTGGGTTTCCAGATTCCGGCACGGTAGTAGCTCACGTCGGTATCCTTTAATTCATGGGCTACTTTCAGCACCTGCTCTTCGGTTTCCGCACTGCAGGGGCCTGCTATAACCAGTGGATGACCCAAGTTCATATCATCCAGCCATTTTCTCATTTCCTTCCTGTTTTCCATAATACGCTCTATTTTTTTGTAAGTGGTATTCCTTTTAATATTTGTTTTATTCTATTGGTATTGTTCATTTCTTGATGTACGCTCTCAAAATCATTCTCCTCAATCAGCTTTTTGAATTTTATCAGGTTTTGAATGTACTCTTCCAACGTCTCCACCACATTGTCCTTGTTCTGTTCAAAGATGGGGGTCCACATGTCTGGTGAACTCTTTGCCAAACGAACGGTACTTTCAAAACCACTCCCCGCCATGTCAAAAATATCACGCTCATTTTTTTCTTTCTCAATTACGGTTTTTCCCAACATAAATGAGCTGATGTGTGATAAATGGGATACATAGGCGATGTGTTTATCATGCGCTTCAGGATTCATATAACGAATGCGCATATTCAACTCCTGAAAAATGGCCAAAGCCCGTTCCTGAAGCTTAAAAGCGGTCTTCTCTACCTCACAGATAATGTTGGTCTTTCCATCGTACAAGCCTTCAATGGCTGCAGATGGCCCAGAGAACTCCGTACCCGCAATTGGGTGGCAGGCCATAAAATTCCGGCGTTTGGGGTGATTATCAACAGATTCGCAAATCAAACTTTTGGTGGAACCTGCATCAACCACAACAGTTTCATCACCAGCGGCATCCAAGATTTTGGGCAGCTCCTGTACCAGCGCATTTACCGGAATACTAACAAAAACCAAATCGGCCGAGGCCAAAGAACCGTAGTCTCCTTTCCCATCAATGAGTCCCAATTCCAAGGCCTCATCCAAGTGGGCTTCACTTTTGTCAACCCCGGTAATTTGTACTTCGGGATATAATTTCTTTACATCCTTGGCAAAAGAACCTCCAATCAATCCAATACCTATAACAACTATGTTCATAACACCCCTAAGGTCCCTTCAAAGGGACAGTTTAATTAAATCTTTCTATGGCCTCTTTTATTTTTTCCTCTTTCACACAGAGTGAAAAACGAATATATCCTTCTCCATTACTTCCGAAAATGGTTCCCGGTGCAATAAAAATGTCTTTGTCGTACAACACCTGATCGATAAATTCCTCAGAAGATGGAGCTCCTTCGGGAAGTTTGCACCACACAAACATGCCAACGGCCTTTTTATCATAGGTACAGCCTAGCTTCTCCACTAATTGGAACATCAATCCCCTTCTTTTGGTGTATACCTTATCCAACTCTTCAAACCATTCCGGTCCACTTTGCAAGGCTGCCACAGCCCCTTTTTGAATACCGTAGAACATGCCAGAATCCATATTGCTCTTCACCTTGAGAACAGCATTAATATGTTCCTCATTCCCCAAAACCATTCCCACGCGCCATCCGGCCATGTTAAAGGTCTTGCTCAAGCTATTCAGTTCCAAGGTGCAATCTTTGGCCCCTTCAATGGACAAAATACTTGTAGGGTTATTGGACAACACAAAACTATACGGATTGTCATTGACCAATAAAATTTTATGCTTTTGGGCGAAATCCACCAAGTCGCTCAACTGCTCTTTGGTCGCCGTAGCTCCAGTGGGCATGTGCGGGTAACTGACCCACATCAACTTAACTTTCGATAAATCTTTCTTGGAAAGTTCCTCCAAATCGGGGAACCATCCATTTTCCAATGTAAGATCATAGGTCACGGGCACCCCACCCACCAAGTTTGTCACTGAGCCATAGGTTGGATAGCCGGGATTGGGCAGCAACACCTCATCGCCTACGTTCAAGAAAGCCATGCTAATGTGCATGATACCCTCCTTGGACCCCATCAACGGTAATATTTCCGTATTGGGGTCGACCGACACATTAAATTTCTGAAGATAGAAATCGGCAATAGCTTCCCGCAACTGGGGCAACCCTTGGTAACTTTGATATTGGTGCGCCCCATTATCCATAATGGAATCCCGTAAGGTTTCCAAAACTTGGGGCGATGGTGCCAAATCTGGACTTCCTATCCCCATATTGATGATGGGCTTCCCTTGGTTCATCAATCCTCTAACCTCCCTCAATTTTTTGGAGAAGTAGTATTCCTGTACGCTATGTAACCTATCTGCTGTGATCATAACAACAATGCATTTTTATATTCGCCCAAAACCGTAAAATCCTCCGACATGATTTCCAACAATGCCTTGGCTTTTGAAAAATATTCATACTCCTCAAAGGTGACATCCACAAAAAAGGCATATTTCCAAGGTGTTTCAATCACGGGAAGCGACTGAATTTTGGTCAGGTTAAGGTTGCAATCACTCATCACGTTTAAAACCGTGGCCAAACTTCCGCGTTTATGATCTGTGATAAATCGCAATGAAGCCTTATTAATCTCCTCTTTGGGTAAAACCTTATTCTGTTTCTTTAGAATGATAAAACGGGTAGCGTTATTTTTTATCGTTTGGATTTCTGGGGCAATAATATCCAAATCGTACAATTCTGCGGCCATCTTTGGTGCAATGGCTGCAATATGCCCTAATTTTTCATCCCTGATGCGTTTTGCCGTTTCTGCCGTATCCACACTTTCCACCAACTTAATATGTGGATATTCTTTGAAGAATTCCTTGCACTGTAACAAGGCCATAGGATGCGAATGGACCTCTTTGATGTCCTCAAAAGAGGTTCCTTTCAACACCATAAGGTTATGATGGATACTCAAATAGTGCTCTCCTATTACATGTATTTTATTGTGATACACCAAATTGTAGTTTGGAATAATGGAACCTGCAATTGAATTCTCTATCGCCATGATGCCCTTGTCCGCTGTTCCATCCAATAAATGATCAATGATTGCATCAAAGGAGAGGCATTCGAGCAATTCAATTTCTTCTCCAAAAAAATCCTTGGCCACTTGATGGTGGTTGGATCCTTTAATTCCCTGTATGGCTATTTTTAAACCCATGGCAAAAAAAAAGCCCCGATTTTTACCGGGACTTTACATGTTTATATACTTTAATCGTATTCAAAACAGTCCCGTACCTCTTTGAAAAAAGAAGTAAAAATAAAAACCGTTCCAGAAATACGTTCTTGTCATTATTATAAAAATCTGCGGCTAAGATAGCCAATCAATCCAAAACTAACAGCGCTTGCAAAAATTTTTTTGATTTTTTTCAAAAAATCCGAGTTCACTGCATATTATTTTGAGGAAGCATGCTTTTTTTAAGAATTCCATTCATCCTATGATCCAATTACACCATGTGAATCAAAACTTCTAAAACCGTATTTTTGAATTCAAAATAAATGCAATGTCCATCACCGTAACCAATATCACCAAGACCTTTGGCCAACAAAAAGCACTGGACAACGTCTCCTTTTCCATCAACAAAGGAGAAATTGTTGGTTTTTTGGGACCCAATGGTGCAGGAAAATCCACCATGATGCGGATTTTGACTACCTATTACAAAGCCGATACGGGTGATGCCGAAGTGAATGGGTTTGATGTGTTGACAGCCGAAAAACTTGTACAAAAGAGCATTGGCTACCTGCCCGAGCACAATCCATTGTATTTGGAGATGTATGTAAAGGAATATCTGGCCTTCAATGCCGATGTGTACCAAGTGCCAAAATCTAAAATCGGTGAAGTGATTGCCCAAACTGGACTTACCCCTGAAGCCCACAAAAAAATTGGACAGCTATCCAAAGGATATCGTCAACGTGTAGGATTGGCCGCGGCCTTGTTACATGACCCCGAAGTATTAATTTTGGATGAACCCACCACAGGTTTGGACCCCAATCAGCTGGTGGAAATCCGAAAACTCATTCGGGAAATTGGGAAAGAAAAGACCATATTGCTCTCCACACACATCATGAAGGAAGTAGAAGCGGTCTGCGATCGGGTCATCATTATCAATAAAGGAAAACTGGTGGCGGACAAAAGATTGGAGGAACTCCGAGAAACGGAAGAGCAAATCATTGAAGTGGAGTTCGATTATCGGGTGGAAGAACAACTGCTCAACCAATTGCCCAACGTTTCCAACGTAAAAAATATTGGGGGCTTTGTTTATGAAATTACGTTTGCCACCTCCAAAGATATGCGTCCAGCGGTATTTGACTTTGCCCATGACAACAAATTGAAAACCCTTCAACTGAGTCGGAAAAATAAGAATCTGGAGAGCTTGTTTTCGGAACTTACCGCATAGAATCCAAAATCAGTTTTCAACCATTTCAAATGTGGTATTTTTGCGTTGAAGATGTAAAACGACTCCATGAAGAAGAACAGCGCCAGATTAGAATTGTCCAAGGAAGCCATGAAATCCTACGGGTATCAGATTGTTGATGCCATTGTGGAGCACCATGACACACAAAGAGAAAAGTTGCCCGTTGCCTTGGGTTCCCGCGAAGAAATGGACTCCCTATTTTTGGAAGAAGCCCCAGAACAAGGCTCTGACCCAACCCAAGTCCTGAACTTTGTCCTGGAAAAGGTGATGACCACCAGTACGTTGATGTCGCACCCAAAATCGTATTCCTTTGTTCCAGGTCCAAGTAATTACATCAGTGCCATGGCAGATGCATTGGCTACCGGTTACAACATATTTTCTGGCGGATGGGCCGCTTCCCCTGCTGCCGCCGAGTTGGAGATTGTGACCATTCAGTGGTTGCTGAAGATTTTTGGGTTCCCGAAGAAAAAAGGGGGCGGTATCTTCACCAGTGGCGGTTCTATGGCCAATTTAACAGCCATAACAACAGCGCGACGTATTAAATGCGGTACTGATTTTTCCAAAGCGGTGATCTATCTATCAGACCAAGCACACTCCTCCAATATTAAGGCCATAAGGGTATTGGGCTTTAAAAAGGAACAGATTCGAATCATTCCTACGGATATTGAATTCAAATTTTCGGTCAACAAACTCAAAAACTGTATTGCCAAGGATAGATTGGAGGGACTTCACCCCTTTTGCTTGATTGCCACATCGGGTACCACAAATACCGGAACCGTGGATCCTTTGGTGGAATTGGGCAAAATATGCAAAAAGGAAGATATTTGGTTCCATATTGATGGCGCTTATGGTGCGGCAGCCATCCTTTCTCAAAAAGGAAAGCAACTGCTAAAAGGCATTGAAAAAGCCGACTCACTAACGGTTGACCCCCATAAATGGTTTTACCAACCCTATGAAATGGGCTGTTTGCTGGTGCGAAACCACAAAAACCTGAGCCATACGTTTACTGAAAAACCCGAATATCTTCGGGATATTGAAGGAAACACTTCGGAAATCAATTTTTACGACCACGGTATACAGTTGACACGAAGATTTCGCGCATTGAAATTCTACATATCCCTTAAAACCTTTGGTTTAAAGGAGTTCAGGGATGCCATCACTTACAATATTGACCTAGCCGAGGAAGTGGAATCCAACTTGCGGAAAAGCAAATATTGGGAGGTTGTTTTTCCGGCGACTTTAGCGGTCATCAATTTCAGGTACCATCCCATCGAAAAAAATTACACCGAAAAGGAATTGGATGCCATCAACCAGTACATTTCGCAAAAAGTGGTGGCTTCACGGAAAGCACTTTTGGTAACAACCTTGCTGCATGGACAGGTGGTGCTACGGATGTGTCTCATCAATCCAAGGACCACTCTGGACGACATCAAGGAAACCTTTGATCTCTGTGAAAATTTTGCCATGGAAAGAGAACTGCAGCGCTATACTTGATATTGTCCGGATTATCATTTGTAATTTCTTTTTCTTAAGTTTAATGGTCTCTAAAACAACAAGATGAAGACCAAACTTTCTGTCGTACTGCTTGCCATTTTTACTATTCTTTTGGGTTCCTGCAGACAGGAACAAAAACAAACTGACAAAGTTGTGGATGAAAGTTCCAATGAAGAAACCAACTTTTTCGTCACAAATCCCCAAGAAATTCCAGAACAGGAAGTCATAACCCTTCAAATTGGGGAAAAAGCTCCGGATTTTAACCTTCCGGGGGTTGATGGCAAGTTCCATTCCCTTTCAGAGTATGGTGATGCCAAGGTATTGGCAGTCATCTTTACCTGTAACCATTGCCCAACCGCCCAAGCTTACGAAGACCGGATCATCCAATTGACTTCGGATTATAAGGACAAAGGGATACAAGTAGTGGCCATTTCACCCAATTCCATCAATGGACTTTTGTTGAATGAATTGGGTTACAGTGATCTAGGGGATTCCTTTGAAGATATGGTGGTACGTGCAAAAGATAAAAACTTCAATTTCCCCTATCTCTATGATGGCGACACACATGGGGTTTCGATAAAATACGGTCCAGTAGCGACTCCTCATGCCTTTATCTTTGATTCTGAAAGAAAGCTTGCCTATGTGGGGAGATTGGATGCTTCCGAAAAACCCGGGACCGCCAATGCCGAAGACGTGAGGAATGCCATTGATGCTTTATTGAATGACACTCCGATTGAGGAAAATATGACCAAAACCTTTGGCTGTTCCGTTAAGTGGGCCTGGAAGGATGCCTATGCCAAAAAGGTGAACAAGGAATGGAGTGAAATGAAGGTGACTTTGGAGGATATCGATGCTGAAGGACTTAAAAAATTGATGCAAAATGATTCGGACAAACTGCGCTTGGTCAACCTTTGGGCCACTTGGTGCGGACCTTGTGTCTTGGAATATCCCGAGTTTGTGGATATACACAGAATGTACCGTGGCAGGGATTTTGAGTTTATCTCCATAAGTGCCGACAACATGGGTTCGAAAGATAGAGCATTGCAGTTTTTACAGAAAAAATCATCCGCATTGACCAATTATATCTATTCCGGGGATGACAAATATGCCATGATAGAGGCCATTGATCCCGAATGGGATGGAGCATTGCCCTACACAGCCCTAATTGAGCCCGGCGGCAAGATCGTGTACCGGAAAATGGGACCCATTGAACCTTTTCAACTCAAAAAGACGATTGTGGAACATCCCATGATCGGGAGGTATTACTGAGTGTCAATTGATTCGATCTAAATTTTCATCACATTCTTGTTTTTTGATTTTGTATGGGCATTGTCCCCAAACTTATATTTCATTGGAAAAGCGATTTCCCCATTGAAATTATTGGTATCGAACATACCTTGGTGGCTTTACTCCGTTTATTCGCATATAAACAAGCATTTGTCCTCTATGATGAGTTATGTGGTCAGCAAGCAATAATAAAACTTGTCTTTTTGTTCTATCTAGGCCAAAATAGTCCACTCTTTCCTTAAGTTTGGTTACATCAAAATTTGAGATGAGCTCCATGGTATCATCAAAGGTTTTATAAACAGTGGCAATCATTTCCTCTTTGGATTTGCTGCCAACTTTAAGCTCTGTGTCAGTATTCCAATCCCTAGCTTCACGATTTCCCATCAAGGACTGGCTATGCCAATCCATTGCCCATGCAATATGCATTAAATGTTCAGCAAAGCTCATGGATTCAGGTGTTGCCTTGAAGGCATATTTATCTTCAGGCATAATTTCTGCGACAAGGATTAAATATTTCCTCGAATTTTCTAAACGCTCCAAATATTCCTTGATAAAATTGTTTGATTGGGCGAGTAGAGGTAATCCGATGGCACTTACCAGCATAAGGGTTGTTAGAACAAATTTCTTTTTCATACTATCAATATTTTACTTGCAACCTTTGCTGAATTTTTCCCAATCAATTTTAGGTGCTTCGGGATATTTTTCAACAAGCGTTTCTTCTAAATCATTTTTCATTTTTTGATAAGAAACCCCATAAATTTCTTCAAACCTCTCAAATCCATCCGTCCAAAGTCGTTCGAATTTTTTCAAGCTATAATTCTCCAAAAGGTATTGGACAATATATCCTGATTGATGGTAACCGACCATCTCTGATTGGCCATAAAAATCTGCACTTAAATCCTCCATTGAAATCAACTTATCTTCTGCTAGGAGATACCTATATATTTCTGCCACATTATATCCATTACAATTGTTGGCAGCATAGGTTGCAATACCTTCATTGACCCAAACAATGTTGCTCCTCGCATAGTCCCAATCCAACATTGCCATCAAGTGCATTAATTCGTGTTTTATGGGTGGGTCTGTTTCATCCTCGTTTAAAACAATATTGACCGTACTCCAATATGGATATGCATTTCCACCGGCCCTTGTCCCAGTATAGATAAACATTTCATCCCGCGAAGACATAACCCGAACATAAATGGTATCATTGAACTCATTTTTTTGGAGAATGTTTTTATTATGCTCGATGGCTTCAAGGGCCTTTTTTATGAAGTCCTCTTTATAATCAAATGCATATCCGCTTTCAGGAAAAACAAAATTGACATTCTTTATCAGTTTTGAGACTTTGGTTTCTTTTATCCAACCATCTGTATCGGTTTTTTCAGACACTTCATTGTTTTCAAGACAGCCAACTAAAATCAATTGGAAAATGAAAACAAAAATTAGCTTTGGATACTTTTTCATGATTAAGAATCACTTGGTTTTGAAGCAAAGAAAATTCTGGAAAGTGTTATGAAAAAGTCTTAGGGGTCTGAATTAGGTACTAGTACCTGTACTATTTTGAAGAAGTTCTTGGCGATTGCCCACATTGAGCTTGCCATAAATATTGGTGATATGACTTTTCACAGTACTTAGACTGATGAAAAGCTCATTAGCAATTTCCTTGTTGCTCTTTCCCTCTAAAATGAGGTTGCGCACCAAAGTTTCTTGTTTACTCAACTCGGGAAGAATGGGTTTTCGCTGTTTTCGAACTTGATAGAAGACCAATACCAACATCAAGACGAGGGCAATAAGTCCAAAATTCAGCCATCGGCTTTGTCGCAATTGTTGACCTAGGGCTTCTTGGTTCAGATAGGCCAATTTTTCTTCCAGAAAAAGGTATTCAGCGGGAGGAATGTTACTCTCCTTGAACTTTCTCAACAAATCAATGTAGTATTCGGCGTTTTCAGCAATGTCTTTATTCAACAGATTTTTTTCATTCAGAACTTTAATGGCCACCAACTTTACCCGTAAAATCTGAAGAGAATCACGGGTATATCCGGTCAATTGATGTTGCTTCTCCTTTTTCGATAAGGCAGATGATTGCAGTTTCTCCTCAAAATATTTGAATTTCTTCCATTCCTTAGCACTCAGTTCAGCATGAATACTATCCTGCAAAATGGCTGAGTCTTCCAAAGCGTAATTTTTCCCTCCCGCGTACATATCGCTCGCAAAAAAAAGTATAAACAGCGCCCAAAAAATAGAAAGAGACCTCAAGAAACTCATTTTGACTAAATTTCCACAAAAAACATGAGGTTCACAAGTCAAAATAGAGGATCAATTGCCCTATCCAATTTTTCTTGAACTTTTGGGTCTGTACAATTGATCAAGATCGAGATGACCAATTTCTCATTGGGATATACAAAAAAATTGGTATATGCCCCCACACTGCTTCCCACATGACCCACAAATGGTCTACCTTGATTATCTTGGCTCACTTGAAAACCCAATCCGTAAAAAGTTGGCTTTCCATTGACAACCTGTGAAGTCAACAATTGGTGATAGGTTTCCTTTTTTAGCAATTTTTGCTCCAAAATAGCTTGTCCCAATTTCGCAACATCTTCGCTAGTGGATAAAAACCCGCCGCCAGCCAATTTGTAGAAATTATTGACTGGCGTGGCTTTTTTAAAACACAAGGCTGTTTTGGTGTAGTATTGTGTTTTATTCTCGACGTTGCTTGGACGGACACGGTCAATTGATGGTGCAAAGGTGTTTTTCATCCCCAAAGGGTTGAGCACTTTTTCCATTACATAATCTTCAAAAGGTATTCCACTGGCCTCCTGCATGGCCAAGGAGAGGAGGACAAAATCAAAACTGTTGTACAGATATCCCTTACCTGGTTCAAAAAGTAGTGGGTCATTTTTAAAAACCGAGATACTATCCTTTATGGAAAAATCTTGATTTAGTGCGTATTCTTTTCCTCGGTAGGCGCGAATACCCGCTGTGTGACCTGCCAATTGCCGTAGGGTAAAATCATAACGCTTTTTGGGGTAATAAGGCACGTATTGATAGAAGGAGGTATCCAAGTCAACAATGCCATCTTCCGTCATTTTACCCAAGGCCAATCCCGTTATGCATTTGGAAATACTGGCTATCCGAAAGACGGTTTTTTGGGGATCTACTGGAGTTTTCCGTTCCACATTGGCATAACCGTATCCTTTTTGAAGGATGGTTTTTCCCTTTTTAAAAACAGTTACCGAAATCCCTGGCGCCTGCCTCTCGGCTACAAGATTATGGAAAAGAACATTGGCCTTTTCCAAACCTTGAAGACCTTCCTCCGATTTCACTTTTGGGGAACCTGAAAATAATTGCTTGATATGGGCAAACAGTGAGTTCAACAGTGTTGGGTTTGTTCTTCCGAACATAGTGAGAAATCCAAAGAAAGGAAAGGGAAACCTATTTTAATTGAATAGTGGAGCGGTTTACTCTTGAAAAATCAATCGGCCATTAAAAAGTTCATCAACATCAATTTCTGGGGGCCGGTTAACACTGATGACATCCCCGGTACCACGAATTATACCACCTATCCGATCTTGAGGATTAACATAAACGTCATTGGAACCTCTGTGATTAAGACTAACCCGATTGGCGACTAAACCTGCTGCTTCCACTCTGGAATCACCGGCAGCAACATTTACATTAAAGTTATCGGTTGTACCTTTCAATTTAAAGTAAGCTATACCATTCACTGTGATTCTCACAGTTGTGGAATTCACTTCCAAATCAAAAGAACCGTCAGTAGTTTCGGTCTCGGGGTTGCTGAAACTTTCTGAAATCAAGGTCAAATTGGGGTAATTGAGAACACCATCACTGGAGATTAACAATCCGGTACTGCTACGTACTTCAGAAATATTTGGAGAGGTGACATAAATGGTGGTCAAACCATACTCGCGCACATAATTACAATTATTTTCATTTCTGAGGATAAGTCGATTGCCTTCCACTTTTGCAGAAACATCATTCCGAAGGAACTCCCCAGTCTCAACTTCCACTTTTTGCTCGTCGCCTTGTTTGAGCACTACATTTAGATTTTCAAACACGGTTATGGTATTGAATTCGGGAACATCCACAGTTTCCCGAACCGTATCTCCCGCATTTTGGAAACAGTCGGGGACATTATCGCCGTTGCAGGAGATTATGAGAAGGAGAAAAAGGAAATACAAAGACCACTCGACTGCGCTCAGGATGACATTTCCCGAGGTCACATTCTCATTTTTATATAATCTTTTCAATACTAACATCTCAAATCTCAATACTATAATCTAATCCCAATTCCAAATTCCACTGCCTCTGCTTTGGCTCCGTGTGATTTTAGGGTAATAGCCCCAAAGATTTTATGCCCAAAGTATCTTTTCATTCCAATTCGGTTGTACATCCTTCCCTCAAAATCAAAAGGGTAATACACATAGTATCCCAACTGGGCCACAACACTCATCTTGTTCACAAAGAGTTCATGTCCCACAAACAATCCTACCCGTTTATAATCGGTGTCTGCCGCTACGTCCATTTCTGGAAAGGAGATAGACTGAAATCGAATCAACTCTTTTAGAAAATTGGAAAAGAAAACATCGGTTCCCAGTTGAATGGCACTTTTTCGACCTAAACGTTTATCGGCATAGGCTGATAAAATCCAAAATCCATATCGGCCTGAATCGATTACATCACTCTCATTCACCCCGCTGCGAAGCGCAAAGTTATATCGAATAGGTTCCGTAATTTTTTCCTTGGGGCCGGGTTCAATATATTCATAAACTTTTCCACCATCTAAATCATAGGTGAGCCCAAAATTCACGGCCATGGTATTGGTTGACGTATTGGGGGCCTTAAAATTGGCATTGGAATAGTGAACGAAGGAAAGTCCCGCTCTCAAACCCAAACCTGCCACAAGATTTTCTTTATGATAATTCAACATCAATACCGTACTACTTAAAATATGACTTCCGTAGGCATTGTTCCTAAAATTTTCATTTTTATCGTAGGGATTGGTGTTGTACGCCAGTCCTTGTGCTACACGCAATTGAATATTTCTTTTAAGGAAATAGAAATTATAGTGCCCGTACAACCCAAAATGTTTCCCAAGGGTTGGGTTATTGGTGTTCTGAAATACAAAAGTATAGCCTGTATCAGGGTATCCAAAATCGGATTCCCATTCTTTATGACCATACGTTTTCCGGCTAACACCCAAAATAATTCCTCCCGGATGATCGGTTATCAAGTGTGAAATATCTGGGTTATGCAGGAGTATGGAACCATAGAACTGGTTGGCATCCAGTACGTATTTCTTTGGGATATACTCGTTTTGGGCATTTCCAAAGCAAAAGCATAAGAAGGTAATAAAACAGAAAAGGGGCCTCATGGGGCACTAAAGTAGGAAATAAAGTACTTCTTGGAATCAATTATACAATATTCTCATTGGTAAGAATACAATATTGAAAAGTATTCCTTTGGCTATATGGGAATAAGGCGTATTAACAATCTGTAGGCTCAAAAAGTCATTTATCAATTGAAAACTAGGATTGGTCAATTGAAACTATTGAAAGTAAATTCTTATAGTTTCCTTGCTCCATAGCAACCACTTATTTTAGGAAATGCTTTCCCAATAGGGTAGAACGAGAATCCCAAATCTATATAAAATGAAAAAAGCGAACTTAAAACGTGTTTTTATGCCATTGCTCTGCATGACTTTATTTTTTCTTGTCAGAAAGAAGAACCCCTACCCACCAAACAAAGTGTGGAACCACAAATTGAAGAAACGGATGGGAAGTCCGTTGTCTTGGGCGAGGAACTTGAAGTCCCATACACTGTGGAGAACATGCAAAGGGCTTTTGATAATCTCTTGTTCAACCTGAAAAGTAAATCCAAGCACAGTAAACTGGCGAAGACCTTTAAAGATGAGGAGGGTATTGAAGTACTTCCCTCCCACTATTACTATCGCTTTTTGCCCAAGGACAGTCTGGAACACGATCTGCTGGTAAAAGACACCATCCTACAAGTATCCAACATACCCTTACATTATGAAATTGAGGAGGAAGGTGATTTTTATGACGACCCAGAACTGGAGGGAGACGAAACCCCTGATGGGCTTTCATACCTCTATGCCGTTGTGCCCTATGATTACCCCTTGCCGGAAACCATTGAAAAAGAACGCTTGGACGATATGTATTTTGCCCCTGAACTGGACAAGGAAGAACCCGAAGAGGGGGAAATTGTGGTAAAACAGCCCCTGAACAAAACCACCAAAGACATATTGACCGTGGATGAAAACGGGGAAGTCTTTGAATATCTGGAACTGGAAGCCCTAAAACTGACCAACAACCTGGAGGAGGACGAGCTTGTGGTACTACAATTTTACCTACCCAACGACCCTACTGGTACGCTTTATTCTTATGAAGAAGCTTCCCAATTGGGTTACCAACAAAAAGAACTGATTATAGACTTGGCCTCTGTTGAAGCTCTATTGGAGCAAGAAGCATTGGCCAACCGCCGCAAATGGCACCCTAGTGGAAAAATAACTGTACGGGAAGATGTAGTGAACAGAACCGTAGGGGTTATGGGGGCCGAGGTTAAAGTACGCAAGTGGGGCTTTTTGGTGATCCGTAGGGCACGTACCGACAGAAATGGAAACTTTAGAACCCGCAGAACCCGTACCAAACGGGTAAAATATGCGGTACACTTTAACAGTAACAGCAGAAAATTCCGCATTATGGCAGGCTCCATTTTTGTGCGGGCCAAGCACCGGGGCACCCGGAAATACAAAAGGGCATCCTGGAACCAGCATTTCTCCTATGGTAGGAGTAAATTCTATGCCCTTGTACATAATGCTGCTTATGATTTTTATGATAGGGCTGTGGGTAAGTTTGGAATGCACCACCCTAATCAAAGCTGGTTACGTATCAGCGCACGGTATAATGGGAATATATCAGATTCTAGACATAGTGATCTTAATGTAAATGGAAGTCTTCCATGGATACCTTTGCTCCGATGGAAGTCGGAAATACAAGTAGGACGATTAAATAAAGGTCAATATAAAGCAAGTGATTTGGTATATGGTGCAGTCATCCATGAAATGACCCATGCCAGCCATTACAGAATGGATAGAAGTTTTTTTATTAATCCAAGGGCGGCTGGTTGTACACTACAAACTATGGCAGAAAGTTGGGCGGTAGGAGTGGAAACGGTGGTAACCAATGATAGATATTTTAAGTTAAATCCAAATTACAAAGCTTCCAATAGAATTGGAAATTCTAGACCACTAGATTTGTATAATTCATTCAAACAAAATGAAATAATCAAATCAGGTAGTAAAGAAGAATATACACCTATTGTTATCGATCTAATTGATAATTATAATCAAAAAGTAGAACTCAACGATTCATCCTTACCCATTGATTGTGTCAACGGATATTCATTAAAACAAATACAAACTTCTTTAAATAATGTTCGTGGCCCTCACAGTTGGAAGGAAAATTTAATTAAACAACACCAAAACCCTACTGAAGGCTTTGTGGAAGAACTTTTTAATGTATACATGTATGACAACTGTGATTAGAATTGGCAAGAAGATATTTATTATGTTAAATATATTCTATTTGGCCAGCTGTGGTAGTGGATTGGATGGAGAACAGGAAATGTTTACCTACACATTCATTTTAAGAAACAAAACTGGAACAAGTCTACTAATCACAGGAGACTTGAATAAACGAACCGAATTAGTATCAGATGGTGATGCATTCATATGCTCTTACACTGCCTCAAAAAATAATTCCGGAGGACTTTGTTCAGAATCAGTCGAAATAAGGATTCCAGACATTAATAAAGGTTATCGTTGTTACAAATCCATATCACAAGTTCAAGGGCTTTGCTTTGTTGAGGATTTCATGGTTTATACAATATCAGAAGGTACTATTTTCACTAAAATAGATACTAAAACCTATCAATATATACTTACACCTAGTCTTATTGAAAACGCCTTTGATCTCCCAGAGTGAATTGTTTGGGACAGTGTTGGATAACTTTTGTGGCAGCTCAGAGCACAGGCCGGATATATTGACCCTATTGCCCACTTCTGACATTAGGGTGACAAGAAGGGAAAAGGATGAGAACAAGAATTGTATCTATCGTGGCACCGATGGCATCTATGCCACCACGGTACATGAGCTTACCCATGCCGGGCACAGAGAGTTGGACCCCGAGATGTTCAGTGTATTGCATTTGGGCAACTGCGAGCGGTTGATGCTACAGGAAAGCTGGGCCGAAGGGGTGGAAACTGTTGTAACGAATGATAGGAATAAACGTTTAAGCTCAACCTATATCAATCCCACTAACGACAATATAGGCTGGAACTATCAAAGACAAAGAAATGCGGTGGATGAAATGACAGAATACACTCCAATTGTAGCAGATTTGATAGATAACCTAGACCAAAATGAAGTTTTTTCGAATATCTACTCCACAGATCGAGTCAAAAACTATAATCTACAACAAATACAAAGAGCAGTTGATAACTGCAGAACCATTGATTGTTGGGAAAGAAATCTTAGAAACTATTACAATAATTCTAGCGAACAGTATTCAAAGGAACTTTTTGATTATATGAGAGTGTAGCCTTACCCCTTTTAGGACATCGCTAAATTCATAAAATTATCATTAATGTTGTCTGTTTCGGGGAAGAATTCTTCCCCGAAACGTTTCTTGTATTCCCTGGGCGGCATATCCCCGATGGATGAATGGGGATGCCTTGTATTGTAATCCTCCATCCATTTTTGGGTCAGTGCCCTTACTTGGTGGAGGTCGTTGAACCAATAGGCATCGAGCACATCCTCCCTGTAAAACCTGTTCAGGCGTTCCATATATCCGTTCTGCATGGGCTTGCCGGGCTGGATGAACTGCAGCTCGACACGTTTGGCCTTGCACCATTGTGATAGGGCCTTGGATATGAACTCCGGACCGTTGTCGCAGCGTATGGTCTTTGGCAGGCCTATTTCCTCCTCCAGTTGTGATAAGGTCTCCACTACCCTTATCGCCGGATAGTTCAGCCCCACGTCCATGGCCAGTGCCTCCCGGTTGCAGTCGTCCATCACATTGAACACCCTTATCTTCCTTCCATCGGACAGCACATCGGCCATAAAGTCCATGCTCCAGACCTCGTTGAGCTCCATCGGGGCCCCCAGTGGGTTCTTTGTCCTTGCAGGAAGCCTCTTCTTGTGCTTCCTCCTGAGTTTTAGGTTCATGGACCTGTAGACCCTCAACACCCGTTTCCTGTTCCAGTTGCGGCCTTCGCGACGCAAACGCTTGTAATACACCTCGAATCCCCTTGTCGGCAGCTCTTCGGCCAGCCTGGAAAGGGCATCGACGACCTCGGTGTCGTCCCTCCTGCTATGGTAGTACCACATCGACCGGGCAAGGTCCAGTACCCCACAGGAACGCGATACACATACAGAATAGGCCTCCTGGAGATATTTGGCGCGCTGCTTCTTGTCGGAAGGCCCTAGAACTTTTTTGACAGTACGTCCTTGAGCATACGGATGTCAAGACTGGCATCGGCGTACATCTGCTTGAGTTTGCGGTTCTCCTCCTCGAGTTCCTTCAAGCGCTTCATATGCGCAACTTCCATGCCCCCGTACTTCTTCCTCCAATAATAAAAAGTGCTGGTGTCAATCCCCATCTCACGGGATATGTCACCCACCTTGCGGCCCTGTTCGTTCTCTTTCAGTGCCTTGATGATCTGGCTCTCGGTAAACTTGCTTTTTTTCATGTGACAGTTAAAATTTAAAGTTAGAAAATCTGAATTTTAAACTGTCCTATTTTTAGGGAAGGCTACAAGAGGAGTTCTTAACAATAACAATCCCGAAAAATGCAAATGAGACTATTATTATCATTGACACTTCTTGTAATGCTAAATGCATGTACAGACGAACCTGATTTAATTCAATTTTCAGTAAACATCAAAAATAATACCGATAAAATATTTGAAATAAGATGTTTTAGCCAAGGTAAACTAAAGGTTCAAAAAAGTCTAAGTCAAAGTGAAACTAAAAACATTTGCACCTACACTTCAGAATCGTTTATTGGGCTGGCCGGATGCCAAAAAGATTCTGTAGTGGTGGAATTCAATAATTCAAAAGGGTACATTGATATACGTTTGGGCAACAATCTAAACGAGTATCGATTTTTAGGGAATAAATCCATATTTATTCAAGGAAATGGCTTCCAAAATGTAGGTGGCGAGTATGAATTCTCAATCACTCAACAGGACTTCGAAAACGCCTATGTACTGCCAGAGTAAACTCCCAAAAAACAATGAAGAGTGTATTTTACTTTATAGGATGTGCATTTATGGTTTGCGCCTCTGCATTAGCGCAAGATCAGAATCTGCCAATTGTAGAACAGCCCATAAACTCAATTACTTTTGATTTGTTATCTCCTTTTTATCCGAGACGACTATTAAGCTCCGGCCCCAATTCTTCTCACCTAACCCGGTGGAGGCTTGGTTATCGCCATCAGTTGAACCAACGATGGGCCATAGGTGCAGATTTTGGTTATGGAAATGAAAGTCTGGCCGTTTTTATGGAAAGAAAGGATTATAGGCTGTATGAGTTTAGGCCGGAACTTCTCTATCTAGTTTTACAAAAAAGCAAGACCAGAGTGTACTTTTCATTTCAGCCCTTTTATATTCTGCATACAGAGACGCTACTGAACAATTCAGTGTTGGCGGAAGATATTGGGAGTGTCAGTTTCGATCAAGCAGATTACAAAAGAATCAAATACGGTTTTACACTCAACTATGGCTTTCTTTTTCCAATATCTTCCATAATGGGGCTTAATGTTTATACTGGAGGTGGTTTAAAAAGAAGGGAAAATCAATATAAATCATTCGTAAACCCTACTCCAATACCCTACCATGAAGACCATTTTCCACCTTACTATGATTCATATTTTCCATTGACCGAATTTGAATTTTCCTTCGGAATTAAAGTTTACTTTTTAATTCAAAAACGAAATCAGACATAAATGGTTCTCCCCACAATCCTATCATAAAAAATTAAAACACCTCCTTGGCAACCGCCTTAATATTATCTGATTTTCCCATGGAATAATAATGCAATACGGGCACTCCGGCTTCCTTGAGCTCCTTGGACTGCGCTATGCACCACTCCACCCCTACTTGGCGCACCTCCTTGTTGGTCTTGCACGCTTCCACAGCATCCACCAAGTCTTGCGGAATATCAACTCGGAATACCTGGGGGAGCAATTGCAAATGCCGTTTTACAGCGATGGGCTTAATTCCCGGAATGATGGGTACATCAATACCCATTTCACGAGCCGCCTCTACAAAGGCAAAGAACTTTTTATTATCGAAAAACATCTGGGTCACCACATAATCCGCGCCCAATTCCACTTTTTCCTTCAACCGTCTTAAATCTGATTTTAAGGATGGGGCCTCCATGTGTTTTTCTGGATAACCCGCCACACCAATGCAAAAATCGGAGCAATCATCCGTCTCAATTACTTCATGCAGGTAATTGCCACAATTAATGTCTTGGATTTGTTTCACCAATTGGGATGCGTATTGGTGTCCACCTTTGGTTGGGGAAAAATATTTTTCCTCTTTCATGGCGTCGCCACGTAGGGCCATTACATTTTCAATACCCAAATAATGGCAATCCACCAATAAGTACTCTGTTTCTTCTTTGGTGAATCCACCACAAAGCACATGGGGTACGGTATCCACATCATATTTGTGTTTAATGGAAGCACAAATCCCCAAAGTTCCGGGACGCATCCGGGTCAGTTTCTTGTCCAACAAACCATCCCTATCAATGTACACATACTCTTCCCTAGAGGTGGTGACATCAATGAATGGGGGGTTAAACTCCATCAAAGGGTCAATATTATTATAGAGTTCTTGGATACTCTTCCCCTTTACAGGAGGTATGATCTCAAAGCTAAAAAGCGTTTTTCCTTTTGCTTTTTTTAAATGGTCGGTTACTTTCATTAAAATCAGTTGATTGTTTTTGGTTGTTTGTTGACAGACATTTACAGTTTTGAATAATAATTGATAAAACCGTTTAAAAGTCTTTTACACGTTTTGACTTCTTCAAGAAGTTGTTCCAAGAGAGACTTATTCATGTATTTTTGGTCAAAAGTTAAATAAAGTTGGGTTTCGAGTTCATACAAAGAACCACGTGATATGTGTAAGAATCTAATGGTGTCTGCTGAGGTTTGTCTTCCACAACCTTCAGCAATGTTTGATGCAACAGATACACTGCTTCTTCTCATCTGGTTGATTAATCCATATTTTTCTTCCTCGGGAAAAGACTTGGTCAACTCATAAATAGAATTGACAAGCTTTCTGGCTGCCATCCAAACATCTAAATCAATATATTCCATAGTACAATTATCAAAAAACCATCAACTACTAACTTTTAACTATCAACCAAGTTAGGCGCGAGCCATTTTTGGGCTTTCTCCAGTTTTATGTTTTTTCTTTTGGCAAAATCGGCTACTTGATCTTGCTTTATTTTTCCCAGTCCGAAATATTTGGCTTGGGGATGCGCAAAATAATAGCCACTAACACTGGCAGCGGGCCACATGGCCAAACTATCGGTCAGTTTAACCCCTATTTTTTCCTCAACTCCCATCAATTCCCAAATGGTCAATTTCTCTAAGTGATCGGGGCAGGCTGGGTAACCGGGAGCGGGACGGATTCCGCGATATTTTTCCTTGATTAGCGCATCGTTGTCCAAGGTCTCATCAACGGCATAGCCCCAATAGTTGGTCCGAACTTCTTTATGAAGGTATTCCGCAAAAGCTTCTGCCAATCTATCGGCCAAGGCCTTGATCATGATGGAATTGTAATCGTCATGATTCTTTTCGAATTCTGCCGCCAATTCTTGGGTTCCAAATCCTGTACTGACACAAAAACAGCCGATATAATCTTGGATACCAGAATCTTTTGGCGCAATAAAATCCGCCAAAGCGATATTGGGAACTCCTTCACGTTTTTTGAGCTGTTGACGAAGTGTTCGGAAGATAAAGGTTTCACCAGTGTCGTTCTCGACTCCGCTCGCACTGAAAACTTCAATATCATCTTCGTTAACCTGATTGGCTGGGAACAGCCCAAAAACAGCCTTGGCCTTCAATAGTTTCTCGTCCAAAATACGTTTCAGAAGCTCCTTGGCATCCTTAAAAAGTTCCCTGGCTTGTTCGCCAACCACCCCATCGGTCAAAATATCCGGGTATTTCCCGTGCAAATCCCAACTTCTAAAAAATGGGGACCAATCGATAAATTCCTCCAATTTGGTCAGGTCAAAATCATCCCAAACCTCAATACCCAAATGGTTTGGTTTTTTTATGTCTGATTGATCCCAGTCGATTTGAAGTTTATTTTGCCTTGTCTGCTCCAAGGTCAAGTATTCCTTTTGCTTACCACGCTTCAAAAACTTGTCCCGAAAACTCTCGTAATCCAGTTTGATGGATTTTTTATACTTGACAGAGGTTTCGTCCTGAAGCAAATCACCCACCACCGTCACCGCCCGGGAAGCATCGTTGACATGCACCACGGCTTGACTGTATTGTGGGTCAATTTTAACGGCTGTATGGGCCTTGCTCGTGGTAGCACCTCCAATCAACAGGGGCACATCAAAATTTTGACGCTCCATTTCCTTAGCCAAGAACACCATTTCATCCAAAGAGGGCGTGATCAATCCGCTCAGACCTATAATATCCACTTGCTCTTCCTTGGCCTTGTTGATGATTTTCTCTGGCGGTACCATCACCCCCAAATCCACAATTTCGTAATTGTTACAGGCCAATACTACACTCACGATATTCTTTCCGATATCGTGCACATCACCTTTTACGGTGGCCATTAAAATCTTGCCCGCCGGTTTGGATTTTTCATCTTTTGCTGCTTCAATAAAAGGCGTGAGATAGGCCACGGCCTTCTTCATCACTCTGGCCGATTTCACTACTTGGGGCAAAAACATTTTTCCGTCACCAAATAAATCTCCCACCACGTTCATTCCTGTCATGAGATTTCCTTCAATGACCTCAAGGGGTTTAGTTACATTTTGACGGGCTTCTTCAACATCTTCAATAATATATTGATCAATCCCCTTGACCAAGGCCCGGGTAATGCGATCTTGAAGTGGCTCTTCTCTCCAAGACAAATCAACCTTGCTTTCTTTTGCAGTTCCAACAACAGTCTCCGCGAATTCCAATAATCTTTCCGTAGCATCGTCCCGCCTATCCAACAGCACATCTTCCACATATTCCAATAAGTCCTTGGGAATGTCATCGTAGACCTCCAACATAGTAGGGTTTACGATGCCTATGTTCATCCCAGCTTTTATGGCATGGTACAAAAAAGCCGAGTTGATGGCTTCCCGTACAGGATTATTCCCCCTAAATGAAAAGGAAACATTGCTCACTCCACCGCTAACACTGCAATAGGGAAGATTTTCCTTTACCCAACGAGTCGCTTCAATAAAATCAACGGCATTGCGTCGGTGTTCTTCCATTCCCGTGGCCACGGGAAAAATATTCAGGTCGAAAATGATGTCTTCCGGAGGAAACTTCACCTTGTTGACCAAAACATCGTAGGATCGTTTTGCAATCTCAATCCGGCGTTCCAAGTTATCAGCCTGACCCACTTCGTCAAAAGCCATAACAATCACCGCAGCACCATAGCGCTTGATCAATTTGGCATGACGGATAAATTCTTCCTCTCCTTCTTTCAAGCTAATGGAATTCACCACGCATTTACCTTGCACTACTTGCAATCCAGCCTCAATAATTTCCCATTTGGAACTATCGATCATGATGGGCACACGGGCAATATCGGGCTCGGAAACGATCAAGTTCAAAAATTTGATCATGGCTTCCTTACCATCGATCAGGCCATCATCCATGTTCACGTCAATGATCTGGGCGCCACCGTCCACTTGATCTCGGGCAACATCCAAAGCTTCATCGAACTTTTCTTCTTTGATGAGCCTTAAAAATCGTTTAGATCCAGCCACATTGGTCCGCTCTCCCACATTGATGAAATTGCTTTCGGGGGTTATTACCAAGGGTTCCAGGCCACTCAAACGCAAAAAGCGTTGTTTGTTGTTCGTTATTTGTTGTTCGTTTATTTCCATGACTAAACCTTCGATAAACGATTAATGACCAACGGTCTAGGTTCATAATCTTTGACCACATCAGCAATGGCCTTTATGTGTTCTGGCGTTGTTCCACAACAACCGCCAACAATGTTTACCAAGCCTTTATCTACATATTCCTTAATCTGTGCGGCCATTTGCTCCGGGGTTTCATCGTATTCCCCAAAGGCATTTGGCAATCCCGCATTGGGATGCGCTGAAGTAGCAAATTCCGACTTTGCCGAAACCACCTCCAAATGGGGCACCAATTGTTTGGCTCCCAAAGCACAGTTGAAACCAACCGATAGTATGGGGATATGGGAAATGGAAATCAAAAAAGCCTCCGCCGTTTGCCCTGACAAGGTTCTTCCTGAAGCATCGGTAATGGTGCCGCTGACCATAACAGGTACTTCACTATTACGCTCGTCCTTTACTTCCTCAATGGCAAAAAGGGCCGCTTTGGCATTCAGGGTATCAAAAATGGTTTCTACCAATAAAATATCAACACCACCATCCAATAATGCTTCCACTTGCTGTTTGTAAGCAATGCGAAGTTCATCAAAAGAAATGGCACGGAAACCAGGGTCGTTCACATCTGGTGACATGCTGGCCGTTTTGTTGGTTGGACCAATGCTTCCAGCTACAAATCGCGGTTTGTTCGGATACTTCTTGGTAAATTCATCAGCCACTTGCTTTGCAATCTTGGCAGATTCAAAATTCAGTTCGTACACCAATTCTTCCATACCGTAATCTGCCATGGCAATGGTTGTACTTGAAAACGTATTGGTCTCGAGAATGTCCGCCCCAGCTTCCAAAAATTTCCGGTGAACTTCTTTCACGGCATTGGGTTGGGTCAAGGACAGCAAATCGTTGTTGCCCTGCAAATCGCTGGGCCAATCCTTAAACCGTTCACCCCTAAAATCATCTTCATTGAATTTATAGCGCTGTAACATGGTGCCCATGGCGCCATCCAGTACCAAAATCCGTTTCTTCAATATGTCTCCAATTTTTTCCATAGTACAATCTCCCTTAACAAGGGGTATGGTTATATCAAGAAAATGTGGAAAAATACGGTTGGAATGTATTCTTTTGTTATCCTTCCCAATAGGGTAGAATGTAGCACCTTCTCGAAGTCGAGGGTTGCTAAGGCTTCACAGGGTCCAGTCCCTCCACCTTTCTTGATAACCATTTCAAGTTTTACATGAACTGAGGTGCAAATTAACGGCACTCCAATATGAAAAGCAAAAAAAGAGCCGCTAATTTTCATTTTAGCGGCCCATTTGTAAGATATATAACAGAAGACTAAATCATCATGCCTCCTGAGACTTCAATACGTTGTGCATTGACCCATTTAGCATCATCAGTACATAGAAAAGCAACCACACCACCAACATCACTTGGAATACCCACACGGCCCAAGGCCGTAAAATTGGCAATGGCGGTTCTTTTGCCTTCATCATTTTTGTTGGTTCCTCCGCCAAAGTCCGTTTCAATGGCACCAGGTGCCACAACATTTGACCTGATTTTACGAGCTCCCAATTCTTTGGCTTGATATCGGGTAAGTGCCTCTACTGCCGCTTTCATGGAACCATATACGGCATATCCCGGGAATGAAAAACGGGCCAACCCACTGGAAATATTTACGATTCCCCCACCATCAGCAAGAGTTGGTAATAATTTTTGGGTGAGGAAAAACGTCCCTTTAAAATGAATGTCCACAAGGGCATCAAATTGTTCTTCAGTAGTTTCAGTGATAGGAGCATTGATTCCGATTCCGGCATTGTTGATCAAGAAATCTATCCTTTCTGCCCCAAAATGGGAGCTCACTACTTTTTTAACCTCATCCACAAATCCGTCAAAACTTTGGCTTTCAGCTACATCCAGTTGCAATGCGTAAGCTTTTTGACCTATTTTTTCGATTTCACTTACCGTTTTATCAGCTTCTTCTTTATTACTGCGGTAGGTCAGTAATATGTTCAATCCCTTTTGGGCCAAATTGATGGCCATGTCCTCGCCAAGTCCACGGCTACCACCCGTTACCAATGCTATTTTCTCTTTGCTCATTGTATTTGATTTTTGATTACGGAGCAAAACTAGCTCGACATGCTTGGGTTGGGTTGCAAGCATCAAACGGTTTTTTGTAAAAATCAAATAAAAGTAAAATTAGAAGGCCGTATCGAATCAAATCATGGCACCGCCAGTGACCTCAATGCGTTGTGCATTCACCCACTTGGCATCTTCAGTGCATAAAAAAGTAACGACACCACCAATGTCATCGGGCCGTCCCACACGACCCAAGGCAGTTCCTTGAATGATGAATCCTCGTTTTGTTTCATTGGTTTTGTTCTCTCCACCGCCAAAATCAGTCTCAATGGCGCCGGGCGCTACTGTATTGGCCGTAATTTTTCGAGGTGCCAATTCCTTGGCCAAATAGCGAGTAAAAACCTCAACGGCTCCTTTCATGGCGGTGTAGGCCGAAGCTGTTGGGAATGCGTACCGAACCAATCCGGATGAAATATTAATGATTCGTCCACCGTCATTGAGATAGGGAAGCGCTTTTTGCGTGAAGAAATAAACACCCTTTAAGTGAATATTGCACATCTCATCAAACTGCTCTTCCGTTGTGGTAGCAATGGGTTCATAAACCCCGGTTCCGGCATTATTAACTAAAAAATCGAAATTCGGGCTGCCCTTCTCCTTCTCCAAAACGTTGCCCAACTCCTTAAAAAAATCATCAAAGGTTTTGATTTTCAAGGTATCCAACTGTAGCGCACAGCCCCACTGACCTTGATTTTCAACTTGGGATACCACCTCATCCGCACTAGCTTTGTCGGTGTGATAGGTAATCACCACATCAATTCCTTTTTTAGCCAGATTAATGGCCATATCGGCGCCAAGACCCCTACTGCCACCAGTGACCAATGCTATTTTGCTGTCTGTCATTTTTCATTTTTTTGAAAGTCAAACCAATGCCTTGTTCCTGAAATTCAAAGGCGATAGTGATGCACGCTTTTTGAAGAAATTGGAAAAATGGGCCACTTCCTCAAAGCCTAGGCTAAATGCTATTTCCGAAATATTCCAATCTGTGTTGTTTAGGAGAATCTTGGCCTCTTCAAAGATTCTTGAATGGATAATCGCCGTGGTGGTACTCCCCGTAGTTTCTTTGAGCACCTTGTTCAAGTGATTGGCATGTACCGCCAATCGTTCCGCAAAATCGTTGGCCGTTTTCAATCCCAATTGTTGTGCCGGAGAATTTATTGGAAATTGACGTTCCAACAACTCAACGAACAAATCGGTAATTCTTGTTGCCGCGTTTTTCCCATTTTCAAGGGGCTCTGCTGGGTTCAATTTTTGGCCCAAGTGCAAGAGTTCGATCACATATGCCCGGATCAAATCAAATTTATACGGATAGTCTGAAGAAAGTTCCTTGTCTATTTTCTTGAACAACTGCTCCAATTCAGCGTAGTCTTCATCCGAAATAGTAAAAATAGGATAGCCTCCTGGTTGAAAAAGCGGCAAGTTGTCCAAAATCACCCCACTTTTGTCCTTGGATAAAAAAGTATCGGTGAACACACAGAAATACCCGGATTGATTACCATCCAGAGGGACATAACGGTACGGAATCTTCGGTGAAGCAAATAAAAGTGCTTTGTCCTCAATATGGATGGACTTATCGGCATACTCAGCTTTGTTCCTCCCATTGATCAAACTAATCTTAAAGTAGGATCGCTGATCGTAGCGCATTTCACCTTTGTCCAACTGTGTACGGTATTCATCAATCTTAAAAACATTGAAATGTCCCACATCCTTTCCAATATTGTCTGGAATGGGAAGGCTGAGCTTGCTGTAAAAATCGCGTAAGGTGAACAGACTCTGCATAAAATTGTAAAATTCAAATATAAAGCATAAAAAAACACCTTCCTAAATTGCTTCGGGAAGGTGTCTTGATCAGCATATGATTTTACACTAATTGATGCTTTGCACCACTTCTTTTTTGGCTTCTTTTTTGGAACCATCAAATCCTTCAACACCTCCAACTGTGGTATATTTCATCACATAACGCTTATCTGGGTTAATGATTTGGTAGGCAAACTGACACATTACCGCCGCCTCGTGGAATCCAGACAATATCAATTTTAGTTTTCCTGGATAGGTGTTTACGTCTCCAATGGCAAATACGCCAGGAATATTGGTCTGATAATCCTTGGCATTGTTCACCTTAATGGCGTTTTTCTCAATTTCCAAGCCCCAACTACCTATTGGGCCCAATTTTGGCGACAACCCAAACAATGGAATAAAGAAATCGGTCTCCACATAGGTTTGTTCCTTTTCTTCATCGTTGTATTTAATCACCACTGCGTGGAGCTCATCCTTACCATGGATTTCTTTTACTTCGGCTTCGGTAAATAACTGGATTTTGCCCAATTTGGCCAATTCCCGTGCCTTTTCCACGGAATCCAATGCTCCCCTGAACTCATTTCTCCTGTGCACTAAGGAAACTTCTGAAGCCACATCGGCCAAGAAAATGGCCCAATCCAAAGCAGAGTCACCTCCACCGGAAATCACCACTTTTTTGTCGCGGAATTGCTCTGGATCCTTAACCATGTATTCCACACCCTTACTTTCAAAGAGTCCAATATTGGGAATCATTGGTTTTCTGGGTTCAAAAGAACCCAATCCACCTGCAATGACCACTACAGGGGCATGGTGCTGCGTACCTTTGGTCGTAGTTACGATGAATGAGCCATCTTCCTGCTTTTCCAAAGTTTCAGCCCGTTCACCCAAAGTAAATCCTGGCTCAAAAGGTTTTATTTGTTCCATCAACTTATCTACCAAATCTCCAGCTAAAATCTCTGGATAAGCTGGAATGTCATAAATGGGCTTTTTGGGATAAATTTCTGAACATTGACCTCCAGGTTGCGCCAAAGCATCAATTAAATGGCATTTTAACTTTAACAATCCTGCTTCAAAAACGGTGAACAATCCTGTTGGTCCTGCTCCAATAATTAGTATGTCTGTTTTAATCATAATCTTACTTTTAATCGACACCCCTAAAGTCCCCTCAAGGGGACATTCAGGATTTTATACATTTTCAAACAATTTTTTTCCTTTGGTTTGATATTCTTTTTGAATATCCAATATATGTTGACGGTGGTTGACCACCTCTCCTATAATGATTATGGCAGGATTGGCCAACTGCTGCTCCTTTGCCTTGTACTCAATAGAAGCAACAGTACCAATTCCCACTTTTTCATTGTCCGTAGTACCATTTTGGATAATGGCTACAGGGGTATGTTGTTTTCCCTCTTCTTTGAAGAGTTCCATAATCTCTCCCAATTTTGACATCCCCATAAGGATGACCACCGTAGCGTTGGATTTTGCAGCCAAGGCCACATCTTTGGATAATTTATGCTCTTTTGTAGTGCCGGTTATTACCCAAAAACTTTCGGCTGCACCTCTTTTGGTCACAGGAATATGCTGTGCAGCAGGTACTGATACCGAAGATGAAATCCCAGGTACCACAGCCACTTCAATGCCATGATTTGCGGCAAACTCCATTTCTTCCGCTCCTCGACCGAATACAAAGGGGTCGCCACCTTTTAAGCGTACCACATGTACACCTTGGGAAGCTCTTTGAACAATCAATTCATTGATTTGCTCTTGTTGATATCGATAACATCCTTTTCGCTTGCCCACAAAAATATGTTCTGCATTGGGTGCATATTCCAATAAGGCTGGGTCCACCAGAGCATCATACAGCACAACATCCGCACTCTCCAAGGCTTTGATACCCTTTAGGGTAATCAATTCCAAATCCCCGGGGCCGGCCCCTACTACTGTTAATTTTCCGTTATGCATGTTCCAACTCCAATTTTCTATAGCTCTCCAAACGTTCCAAAACACTTTTGGCATCTTCCAAATAACTTTTGGCAAATGCTTCGGATGGTTCATTTTTATTCAGCTGAAGGGCCAAACTTTCAAAACTTCCATCAAATGATACTTTTCCAGATGATACATAAAGCTCATCAAAATCTTTAATGATGCTTGAATGGGTGTTGGTCTTCACTTTTTCCGCCGTCAACAAAGCTTTGGCAGAATTGACAATGGACTGGTAAGAATAGTAGATACTGGCCGCCCACTTTCCTTCCTTAAGGGCCTCCTCAGCATTTTCAATTTTTTCTTGGCTTTCCAAGAACAGGGTGGCCACCAAATCAACAATAACGCCGGCACATTCTCCAACACCAATCTCCTTTTTATATTTTTCCTCATTTCCCCAGTCGATAAAATCCTCAGGGGTAAGGTTGTCCACATCGGTAAGTGGTTTTAGGAAATCATAAAAATAGTGCTGACCTTGTTCCGCATAATACTCAGTGAAAGATGCTCCATTGCCATTGGCCTCGAAATCGTCCAAAATTAAACGTAATGCCTGAGGGCCTCTTTTACTTGGTATTTTAGCCACTTTATCGGCAAACACACCTTTACCGTCTCCTAAATTTCCTCCACCCAACAACACTTGCAGTGCAGGGGCCACCAATTTATCCTTGGTACGAACGGACATTCCTTGAAACCCAATATGGGCCATGTTGTGTTGCCCACAGGCATTCATGCACCCACTGATCTTAATGACCACATCAGGATTGTTGATGTACTGTGGATATTCTGCCTTGATCACGCGTTCCAACTCATCAGCAATTCCCGTACTGCTGGCAATTCCTAAATTACAGGTATCTGTTCCCGGACATGCGGTGATGTCCAAGGCCTTGTTATAGCCAGCTTCGGCGAAGCCCAAACGCTTTAATTCCTGATAGAAAAAAGGAACCAATTCCTCTTTTACGAAAGGAATCAATATGTTTTGTCTGAGGGACAAACGAATCTCTCCAGCCGCATAATCCTGTACCAATTTGGCCAGTTCACGAGCTTTATCGGTATAGAAATCACCCAAAAGCACCTTAATTCCGATGGCAACATAGCCTTCTTGTTTTTGGGGTACCAGATTGGTGGATTTCCATTGTTCGAAAGCTTCTTTGTCCTCAACGGTAACCTCGGGTATTTCCACCTCAGCTACCTTTATCTCTGGATAATTTTCTATGTTGATGGGATAAGTTTGATGTGGAATGGCTGTTTGCTCTTCTTCCAACAACTCTTTGAAGCCATCCAATCCGATATCCTTCAACAAAAACTTCATACGGGCCTTGGCACGACTTTTCCGTTCCCCATATCGGTCAAACACCCGGATTACTCCTTCCATCAACGGGATAATCTTGTCCGTTGGCAAAAAGCTGTACAGTTCGTCCGCATGGCGGGGCTGGGAGCCCAAACCACCGGCCAACATGACTTTAAAGCCTCTTTCCCCATTTTCAATCTTGGCAATAAAGCCCAAATCGTGCATGTAGGAAAGCCCGGTATCTTCATCACTGGCAGAAAAGGAAACCTTGAACTTCCGTCCCATTTCCTGTCCGATGGGGTTTCGCAAAAAATATTCAAATACGGCATGGGCGTAAGGGGAAACATCAAAAGGTTCGTTGACATCGATACCTGCTGTTTCACTGGCAGTAACATTTCTAACCGTATTTCCACAGGCTTCACGAATGGTTACCTCGTCTTTTTCCAATTGTGCCCACAGTTCTGGTGTACGTTCCAAATCCACATAGTGAATCTGAATATCCTGTCGAGTAGTGATATGCAAACGACCTCTTGAATATTCATCAGAAACATCACTTATACGCAGAAGCTGATTGGAGGTCACCTTACCATATGGCAATTTGATCCGCACCATTTGAACTCCGGGTTGTCGTTGTCCATAGACGCCTCGGGCCAAACGAAGACTTCTGAACTTTTCCTCGTCCACTTCACCGCCCTTAAACTGGCGGATTTTCTTTTCCAGTTCTATGATGTCCCTTTCAACTACGGGGTTTTCTATTTCTGTTCTAAAACTCTTCATATTTCTATTTTTCCTATATATTTAATAGGTTTAATAATGTCGTAAATCAATAAACACCCTTACTTATGGTTGGGCAATCTTATTGCAAATGGATTCCACATTCCCTGGTTTCCAAAGCTTTTACTGGATCAAAATAGGTGCTGTTCTTTGGTAGGTTATGTTCTTCCAAATACGCATCCAATTCGTCATCAGTCCAATAATAAAAAGGGCTTACTTTAAGGATACCGTCCTTGCTAAAACTCAAAATGTCTTTGGAACTCCTTAATTCTGTTTGGCGTATCCTAATATTGGTGAACCAAATATCCGGGTTATGTTCTGCCAAAGCTCTTCTAAACGGTTCCAGTTTAACAATGTCCGAGAACTCGGCATGCTCTGGTTGGTCAATTGTAGGGAACCCCAAACGATGCTCGGTATATGCTTTTGTCTCCCTTGGAACATAAGTGTTCAAATTGAGGTTGAGCAAAGAGGTCAGATACGAAGCATGCTCATAGGTTTCGGGCAAATTATAGCCCGTATCACACCAAACCACATTTATTCCCGGGTCTATAGTACTGAATGTATTGAGGAGCACCGCAGAGTATTTTCCAAAGCTGGTGGTAACAATTCTTTTTTGGGACAGTTGCAATGCCCAACTGATAATTTCCTCTGGAGGTATCCCCCTAAATTGCTTGTTATAGTAATCTAAATCTATATTGAGCGCCATATTATATAATGTCTATCGTTTTAGTAGGAATTTCAAAAATAGAATTAATTCTTGAAACAAAAAGCAAAATGAATCTTAAAATTACTTTTAGCCTATAGTTTTAATAGATTATAACAAATCAATCCTGTCTGTTAAAAAATCTGTACTGAAATCAATATATATTTTAGGATATTAAATCGGCCAAAGTATTGTTCCGATACACCTCCAGAGCGCTATCCCTAACTTGAAGCATTAATTTGTGGACAGAGCATTCGGTTTCATCCGGGCAGTCATCGCATTTTTCGTAGAAATTCAAGCTAACGCAGGGTACCATGGCTATAGGACCCTCCAAAACCCGCATCACAGCTGTCATGGGAATTTCATTGGGTTCCTTGATCAGGTAATAACCTCCTCCCTTCCCTTTTTTGGAACCCAGGAATCCATTTCGCCTGAGGGTGAGCAGAATACTTTCCAAAAACTTTTGGGAAATGTTCTCATGCTTGGCAATCTCAGCAATTTGAACAGGTTCCTTTGTTCCTACGGATGCGAGATAGGTAAGTGCTTTTAAACCATATTTTGTCTTCTTGGAGAGCATCCCACGAATATAGGGAAAATTAACAATCCGCCTTTAAAATATCGTAGGTTCCAAAATGCTATTCCAAAGCCTGCTCAATATCAGCAATAATATCTTTAATATGCTCCAGCCCTACTGAAACCCGAACCATTCCGTCTGAAATCCCCACAGATGCCCGATCTTCCTTGCTTAGTTTACTGTGTGTGGTGGATGCGGGGTGGGTAACAATGCTTCTGGAATCTCCCAAATTGGCTGAAAGTGATAACAATTCAATATTATCAAAGAATTTTCGTCCAGCTTCAAGACCACCTTTAACCTCAAAAGCCACTACACAACCGCCGGCTTTCATCTGTTTTTTGGCCAGTTCGTATTGGGGATGCGATTCTAAAAAGGGGTATTTTACCCATTCAATTTTATCATGGCCTTCCAAATAGGTGGCCAATTCCAGCGCATTGGCACAATGCCTGTCCACCCGAAGGGCCAGAGTCTCCAAACTTTTGGACAACACCCAGGCATTAAAAGGCGAAAGTGCAGGTCCGGTGATACGTGAAAAACGATATACTTTATCCACCAACTCGTTACTTCCGACGGTTATTCCGGCCAATACCCGACCTTGACCATCCATCAACTTTGTACCTGAATGGATGACCAAATCAGCTCCAAATTTTATGGGCTGCTGTAGATAGGGAGATGCAAAACAGTTGTCAATAATAAAAATAAGCCCGTGTTTTTTGGCAATGTTCCCCAAACGCTCCAAATCCAGTACATCAACACCCGGGTTGGTGGGCGATTCCACAAAAATAATTTTGGTGTTGGGAGTGATCAAACCTTCCACAATATCCAAATCATTGGCACCAAAGTAACTGGTGGTGATGTTCCATTTTGGAAAAAACTGGGTGAACAGTGTATGTGTAGATCCAAAAACACTTTTGCAGGACACAATATGGTCCCCACTCTCCAACAAGGCTGCAAAGGTAGAATAAACGGCTGCCATTCCCGAAGCAAAGGCAAAACCGTTTTCCGCTCCTTCCATTTTGCAGACCTTATCTATAAACTCTGACGAGTTGGGATTGGAGTACCTTGAATAAATATTCCTGTCTTTTTCCTCGGCAAAAGAAGCCCGCATATCCTCTGCATCCTCAAATACAAAACTGGAGGTCAAATACATGGGACTGGAGTGCTCCAAAAATTGGGTACGCTCCATTTGTGTTCGTATCGCTTCTGTTTCAAACTGTTTCATTATTCTTCTTGTTTGGTGGCTGAGCGTAGTCGAAGCCACTTATTTATTCTCTTTAAAGTATTTATAATTTGTTTCGTTCTTGCATTCGGCCAAATAGGGCAAAGTTTGAAATTCACCATTAATAAGCGCTTCTTTTTTCGCCTTGGACCAGCCTTGGATTTGTTTTTCCCGCTCAAAAGCGGTTGCTATACTTAAATACTCTTCAACATATACCAATTCTACAGGTAATCTCTTTTTGGTATGATTTGCCCCTCTACCATCTTGATGCTCCATAAACCGTTTATTCAAGTCTATCGTACTACCAGTATAATAACTTCCGTCCGAGCATTCCAATATGTACACATAACCTTTCATCTTAATTATTGTGGCTTCGACTACGCTCAGCCACCAAGTCTCTTAAATTCGGTAGCTGAGCGAAGTCGAAGCTATATCTTTTCTGCTATTCGTAATACATCACCAAATACCCCGCGTGCGGTAACTGCAGCACCCGCCCCCGCACCTTGGATCACCAAGGGGTTTTCTCCGTAGGATTCGGTATAAATCTCAATAATGGAATCTGAACCTTTTACCTGTCCCAAGGCACTTTCTTTCGGTACTGAAATCAACTTAACTTCCAAGATACCTTTATCCTGTTGCAAATCGCCATGTAGGTCTCCCACATATCTCAGCACATGACCTTCCGCTTGTTCGTTCTTGATTTTTGCGTAAACTTCATCCATCTCGCCAATACGAGCCGTAAAATCTTCAAATGATAGTGTGCGCAATTCCTCTGGAATCAGATTTTCTACCGAAATGTCCGAAAACTCGTTCTGAAGATCCAACTCACGGGCCAAAATCAACAATTTTCTGCCCACATCATTTCCAGACAAATCTTCTCTTGGGTCTGGCTCGGTAAATCCTTTTTCCATCGCTTCTTTTATGATGGATGAAAAAGAGGTTTCCGCTTCCGAAAATGTATTGAAAATATAACTCAAAGACCCAGAGAACACCCCTTTTATTCGGGTGATGTTCTCACCGGACAAGTGCAAAAGCTTAATGGTATCGATAAGGGGGAGCCCAGCACCAACATTGGTTTCGTACAGGTATTGTTTTTGGTTTTTATCCAAACATCTACGGATGGACTTGTACTTTTCAAAACTGAGGGTGTTTGCTATCTTGTTGGAAGAAACCAAATCAAAACCGTGCTTGATCAACGGTTCATAGTTTTCAACAAACGGTTTGCTCGCCGTGTTATCCACCGCGATCAGGTTTTCCAAATGATGGGTTTTGGCAAAGGCGATAATGTCCTCGATTTGATAAGGTTTTCCTTCCTTTTCCAGCCGTTTAGCCCAGTTGGACCCAATTCCCTTCGCATCCAAGAGCACCTTTTTGGAATTGGCAACGGCAAAGACCTTTAGGTCAATCCCTTTTCGGGCCTCAATATTTTTGTTGGAATTCAACAGCTGCTCAATCAAGGTGCCGCCCACATTACCATGTCCAAACAGCGCCAAGTTGATTTTCTTGGCTATTCCAAAAATCTGTCCATGAATCACATTAATGGCCTTGTGCAAATCCACATTTTTGACCACCATGCTCACATTTTTACCGGTCACAGTATTGTTGAAAAGCAAGGGAATCACCTGATTTTTCACCAAGGCGTTGAACGGTTTGTGAAAGCTGCTCAAATCCATCCCCACAATGGAAATCACGGAGACATCTTTCACCACGGTAATTTGGTTGATGTCGTGCGATGAATAATCGGTTTCAAACTCTTGGTCCAACACTTTTTTGGCTTTTTCTGCCTTGGAAGCATCCACCACCAAACCTATGCCTCGCTCCGAAGAACCTTGGGAAATAATTCCCACACTGATGCCATTTAGACCCAAGGCCCTAAAAATTCGGGCATCAATACCCACTTTGCCCAATAAGCCTCGGCCTTCCAAATTGATCAAGGCCATGTGGTCCAAAACGGACAAGGATTTGATACCTCCATTCTCTGTTCTAGGTCCAATCAAAGTCCCCTGACTGTCATCGTTAAAGGTGTTGCAGATACGCAAAGGGATGTTCTTTTCAATCAATGGGATGATTGTCTTGGCATGTAAGATGTTGGCCCCAAAATTGGCCAGCTCGTTGGCCTCGTCATAGGAGATGACATCAATCAGTTTCGCATCGGTTACCAAATCGGGATTTGCGGTGAAAATACCGTCCACATGGGTATAATTGATCAATTCCGAAGCATCCAAAAAGTTGGCCAAAAGCGCCGCAGAATAGTTGGTGCCATTCCTGCCCAACGTCGTTGTAACCCCTTCTTTGGTAGAGCCAATGAAACCCGTCACCACAGCAATGGTATCTGCATCCAGTTCGTGGAAACAACGTATTACATTTTCCTTGGAAATGCTTTGGTCCACCTCGGCATTGTTGTGGGCATCATCGGTTTTGATCAAACTTCTGGAATCTACCAAATGTGCTTTTAATCCCAATTGGTTCAACAGAGCTGTGACGGTTTTGCCCGAAATCAATTCCCCAAAAGACAATAGTTCATCCTTGGTTCGCAGACTATAATCGCCGGTTAATGAGACGCCACTCAATATCTTTTCTATGGCTTTAAGTTCGACTGAAAGGTCAACCCCATCAAAATCATTTTCTTGATAAATGGAAAACGCCTTTAAATCTTCAGATAAACTTTCCCCTTTCGCCGCCTTTTCCAACATATTTTCAAGCTGGTCCGTAGCCTTTCCACGGGCTGATACGACTACCGCAAAATGTTCATTGTTTTTAGCTCTCTTGTTTATGATCTTCAAGACACGCCCTATCCCTTCTCCATTGGCCAAGGATTTTCCGCCAAATTTTAGAATTTTGATGCGTTCATGTTTTCCATTTTTCTGAAAAACGGTTTCCAACAATTTTTCCAATTGCTCAAATTCCATCAAAAAGGCATCGTGCCCATGTACCGATTGCACCTCACCGTAGGTGACATTGGTATTGGCCTGGGCCAATCGCCTAAAGGTTTCCTTGTTTTCCTCGGCCGTGAAGAACAAATCGGAATTGACCCCAACAATATGGATCTTGGTCTCGCTATCCTGAAGGGCCTTGAAGGCATCCTCCCCATTTCGTGTTATATCGATGGTCTTCAATAGCTGGTTCATCAACTTGTAGGCAGACAATTGGAAGCGCTCCTGCAGTTTCTTCCCGTGGTGCATCAACCAACTTTCCACATTAAAGACCTGAAGCTCTTCATTGGTACTGCGCTTGAAACGTTCCTTAAAGGATTCAGGGGTCCGATAACACAACATGGCATGCATACGGGCATCATGAACGGGCTGTTTGGAATTCACCAAGAACTGCTCCTGAATCTGGCAGTTGGCAATCAACCAATCGGTGGACTTCCAATCGGAGGCCACTGGAATCAAATGTTCCGTGATTGCAGGATTCAACGCTGCCATCTCCCATGCAATTCCACCTCCCAAAGAACCGCCAATAATGGCGAACAATCGGTGAATTTGCAACTGTTCCAATCCCAAAAGGAAGATTCGGGCAATATCACCAGCCACAAAATCTTTGTAATTTTCAATAATAAAGCCATCGTAACCATTACCGGGAATGTTAAAGGACAAAATGGTATAGGTATCGGTATTTATACACTTACCCTCCCCTATCAAATCGGACCACCAGCCGTCCTCACCAGCCACATTGGAGTTTCCGGTTAGCGCATGGTTCACCAACACTATTGGTGCGGAATGCAAGGGTTGGCCAAAAAGTTGGTATGATAACTTAAGGTCTTGGCTAACACCACTTTGAGCAGTAAATTGTTCTATGTTCAGATGCTTCAGCATAGCTGTTCTACGTCATTAATCTATTAATCAAAACATTTAGATAGTGGCAAAAGCCTGCTCCAAATCTGCTTTTAAATCGGATAAATCCTCTAATCCTACCGAGAGGCGAATCAAATCCTTTGTCACCCCAGTAGACTCTTGGTCTTCATCACTCAATTGTTGATGGGTGGTACTTGCGGGATGGATAATCAAGGATTTGGTATCCCCAATATTGGCCAAAAGCGAGAAGATTTTGGTTTCATCAGCAATCTTTTTGGCTGATTCAAACCCTCCTTTTACTCCAAATGTAACAATACTACTTTGCCCTTTAGGTAAGTATTCATCAGCTAATTTCTTGTATTTACTAGATTCTAATCCCGGATAATTTACCCAAGTGACCTCATCCCTATCCTCCAGCCATTTTGCTAAGTCCAGGGCATTTTCACTGTGTTTTTTCATACGCACCTCCAAGGTTTCCAATCCTTGGATGATCTGGAACGCGTTGAACGGACTTAAACATGCACCATGATCACGCAGACCTTCTATCCGAACCTTTGCTATAAATGCGGCAGGCCCCAAAGCATCATGATAAACCAATCCATGATATCCAGGAGAGGGTGAAGTAAACTCTGGGAACTTTCCATTGGCCCAATCAAAAGTCCCAGCATCGATAATGGCACCGCCCAAGGCAGTTCCATTTCCGTTGATGTATTTGGTCAAAGAGTGAATGACAATATTTGCCCCATGCTCAATCGGGTTCAGCAATGCTGGGGACGCCACGGTATTATCCACAATAAATGGAACTTTTGCCGCTTTAGCTTCTTTGGAAATGGCCTTCAAATCCAATACATCCAATTTTGGATTTCCCAATGATTCTACAAAAAATGCTTTGGTATTTTCCTGAACAGCTTTTGCGAAATTGGCTGGGTCAGAAGGATCCACAAAGGTTGTAGTGATACCCAAACGAGGCAGGGTTACACTGAACAAGTTGTAAGTCCCGCCATACAAACTGTTGGAAGATACGATATGGTCTCCCGCTTTTAACAATACCAACAATGCGGTGTTAATCGCTCCGGTTCCTGAGGCAGTGACCACAGAAGCAATCCCACCTTCAAGGGCTGCCAAGCGCTGCTCCAAAATATCATTGGTGGGGTTGTTGATTCGGGTGTAAATGTTGCCAAACTCGGCCAATGAAAATAGATTGGCGGCATGGTCTGAATTGTTGAATACATAGGCGGTGCTCTGGTAAATCGGCACAGCTCTGGTCCCTCCATTTAAAGAAACATCGTGCCCTGCATGTAGGGCATTGGTTGAAAATTTTTGATCGCTCATGACTTTTGTTTGTTTAATTCGTACATCGATAAAATATAAAAGTCAAACCCTGTGGGCACGTCCCATAGGAATAATCAAAAAGTTATAAGAAAGTGAAATCGAAAAAATGTCGATTGTCGTTATCTATTCCCATATGGGATAGAATGTAGCACCTTCATGACACAAGGGGTCAAGGGTTGCTAAGGCTTCACAGGGTCTATTCCCTCCACCTTTCTTGATAACTATTCAATACGTGTTTGAACTTTGAGCGACAAATATACAGATGGAAAAATGGATTTTCCTAATCTTTTTGGAAAAATTCACAGAAGAACCATATTCCAACTATTTTAAAACCGAAAACTCAATATTGGAATCGGTAAACACCGTATGGGTCTGGGTTTTAAAATCCGATTCGTCCGCCTTAAAGATATTTTCTACATAAGTCTGCGGATTCAAATCAATCAACGGGAACCAAGTACTTTGTACCTGAACCTGTAATTTATGCCCTTTTTTAAAAGTATGGAAGACATCTTGGAGTTTGATGTTCACATCTGTTTTCTGATTGGGCGTAAAGGGTTCTGGATTGGAAAAGCTGTTCCGAAACCGACCTCGTAAAACTTCGCTGCGCACCATGAGGTGATAGTTGCTCATTCTGAGGTGGTCCTGCATCTCTTCATTGGTCTCCGCATCCGCTGGATGGACATCAATGATCTTTACAATCCAATCCGCGGCCGTACCTGTGGTAGCCACCTTTAAATGGGCCATGATATCACCCGCCAAAGTCAAATCCTCATCTAAAACATCCGTTTCATAAACTAAAACATCGGAACGACGGGCTGCAAAACGCTGGTCGTCGGTCATGTATTTTCTGGGGGTGAAAACCGTCTTCACATCTTCGGAATAAGGCACCGGCTTTTTAATATCACTTATAAATTGAATTGCTTCTACTCCCTTTTGTTCCGAGGTCAACTCTTGGTTTTCGGAAAGATACATGGTCTGTTTTGCCATATTTGCTGGCGGCCATGTATTGTATTTTTTCCATTCCTTTTTGCCAGTGTCAAAAACGTAGGCTTCGGGAAGACCAGAATTCATATCGCCATCCCCTTTCAAAAAATGGTTGAAGAACTTGGTCTCGATATTATCTTGGAAAAATTCAGCGATGGAGTCACCAAAATAGTAGTTGCCTACTAAGCTACGGCCATCCCTTTGAGACCAACGTCCATGGTCCCAGGGGCCAAAAACCATGGTGTTGTAGTTTCCATCGTTGTATTTCTCAATGTTTTTATAGGTTTCCAAAGGTCCGTACAAATCCTCGGCATCAAACCATCCGCCTACAATCATGGTGGCCACACTGCTCTTCACATCCTTCAAATGTTGAATAAGTCCACGGCTTTGCCATAGCTCGTCATAATTGGGGTGCTCTTTTAGCTCGTTCCAGAAAAAGTCATCGGTAACACCCTCGGGTCGCATTTTGGGTGTATCCGCTGTTTCATATTCGTAGAAATAGTCCAAATTTTTAAGCGGGCCAGCATCCAAAAAAAACTGATACTGGTCTTCCGTAGGAAGTTCAGGTAGCACATACCAAGCTGTATCAATAGGCTGGTCACCATTGGGGCGTGGGGTGCCAAAAAGGGAGGTGGCTCTAAAATAACTCAACAAATAGGCACCGTTATGGTGAAAATCATCAAAAAAGAAATCCCCTATACAGGCTTGTGGTGAAGCTGCTTTCAAAGCTGGATGCGCATCAACCGTGGCATAGGTAGCATAAAATCCAGGGTACGAAATACCCCAAACTCCAACTCTGCCATTGTTGTTCTCCACATTGTTCACCAACCATTCAATGGTATCGTAGGTGTCCGAGCTTTCGTCCACCTGATCATCCGAAGTCTTGTTGGGGATATAAGCCCGCATATTTTCATAGTGTCCCTCACTCAACCATCTTCCGCGAACATCTTGGTAAACAATGATGTTGCCCTCCTTCATCAAATTTTCGTTGGGACCGATCTGTGGCCTAAAATTCCCTTCGCCATAAGGCTGGGAACTATACGGAGTACGCTGCATGATTATGGGGTATTCTTGGGAGGTATCTTTTGGAGAATATATAGTGGTATGCAATTTTATACCATCTCTCATCTCAATATCAACTTCTTGTTTGGTATAGTGGTCAGCCACGTAAGTGTCAACAACCGCAACTTCGGTTTTTGTGACTTTTTTACAACTTAATACAACAAATGATAAACAAAGACCCAAGAACAGGATGCGAACTGAAGTTTTCATGCTTTCGAATTTTGATTGTCTAAAACTACTAAAGTTCGGGGGAGTATGCCAACAAAAAAAAGCCACCTTAAAGATATAGAAATGGGTCGTTCTGAATTCATTTCAGAATCTCATCATATCAACACAAAAAAACGACATGGGAACCTGAATCAAGTTCAGGTTGACGCTAGTCTACATTTTAAACTGTCTCGTATGGTATTTGGTGAAATAATTTAAAGTCCGAATGCCTCTTTCACTTGGTCCACCATATCCAGTTTTTCCCAAGTGAACAGTTCCACTTCTTTCCGGATTCTTCCATTATAGGGTGATTCGAATACCTTGGTCACCGTTTGCGGTTCTTTTCCCAAATGGCCGTAGGCTGCAGTTTCCAAATAAATAGGATTGCGAAGCTTTAACCGATCTTCAATGGCAAAAGGCCGCATATCAAAAAGTTCGGAAGCTTTTCTCGCGATTTCACCATCGGACATCCCCACATTTGATGTGCCATAAGTTTCTACAAAAAGGGACGTGGGTTCCACCACACCAATGGCATAACTCACCTGCACCAAAATCTCATCAGCGACCCCGGCTGCCACTAAATTTTTGGCTATATGCCGTGCGGCATAGGCAGCGCTTCGGTCTACTTTGCTAGGGTCTTTACCACTGAAAGCACCACCACCGTGGGCTCCTTTTCCACCGTAGGTGTCCACAATAATCTTTCGACCTGTTAGACCCGTATCCCCATGAGGACCACCGATTACAAATTTTCCGGTGGGATTGATATGGTATTTTATCTTATCATTAAAAAGTTTCTGAATGCTTTCGGGCAACAATTTTGTCACTTCAGGAATCAAAATTTCAATTACATCCTTTTTGATTTTGGCCAACATGGCATCATCACCGTCAAATTCATCATGCTGTGTTGATACCACTATAGTGTCAATTCGCTGCGGAATGTTATCATCGGAATATTCTATGGTGACCTGCGCTTTGGCATCGGGACGTAAATAGCTTATTTTATCACCTTGTCTTCGCAACTCGGCCAACACCTGAAGAATTTTGTGCGAAATATCCAAGGCCAAAGGCATATAGTTATCGGTTTCCTTAGTGGCGTACCCGAACATCATCCCCTGATCACCTGCGCCCTGTTCCTCCTTGCTGCCCCGATCTACACCTTGGTTGATTTCTTGTGATTGTTCATGAATCAATGAAATCACCCCGCAGGAATCACCACTGAATTTATATTCCCCTTTTGTGTAACCAATTTGATTGATCACATCACGGGCAATGCTTTGTAAATCCACATAGGTATGGCTCTTCACCTCACCCGCCAGCACCACTTGACCCGTGGTGACCAAGGTTTCACAAGCCACTTTGCTATCTGGGTCAAAGGCCAAAAAATTATCCAAAAGCGCATCACTGATCTGATCCGCAATTTTATCCGGGTGTCCTTCACTAACGGACTCTGAAGTAAACAAATATGCCATCGTTCTAAATTATTGGGATAAACTTGACCAATGCCGCAAAAAGAAGTTCCAAACCCTGTTGAAGAGATACCAAATAGCATTTGGCACGAACTGCTTTAGCATTTTTAGAGGTTGCAATCAGTCAAATCTGTCCTCATTTTGAAGGGCAAAAGTACATATTTGGAACATATTTTAAAACTTTGTTTTATCCCGATTGCCATTGTTCCATTTCAAAGAGTTTTTTTTCTTTGACTGGATATACTTTGTATATTGCGACACTCGTTAGCTTAATCATTAAACACCAACCACAAAAACACTAACACCCTATGCATATTGCGGTAGCAGGAAACATTGGCGCCGGAAAGACCACCCTGACCAACTTATTGGCAAAGCATTACAAATGGGAAGCCCATTTTGAAGATGTAGTGGACAATCCGTATTTGGATGATTTCTATACCCAGATGGCACGTTGGAGTTTCAACTTGCAGATCTACTTTTTGAACAGCCGCTATCGCCAAATCCTAAAAATCAGGGAAACGGGGAAGAATGTGATCCAGGATCGGACCATTTACGAGGATGCCCACATCTTTGCCCCCAACCTGCACGCCATGGGGTTGATGACCAACCGCGATTACGAAAATTACAAAGGGCTGTTTGAATTGATGGAAAGTTTGGTGCAACCGCCAGATCTCTTGATCTATTTGCGCAGTTCCATTCCCAATTTGGTGAACCAAATCCACAAGCGGGGGCGGGATTATGAAAATTCTATCTCCATTGACTACCTCAGCCGGTTGAACGAACGCTACGAAGCATGGGCCAACACTTATGAAAAGGGCAAGTTGCTAATCTTTGACGTGGATGACATCAATTTTGTGGATGAACCGGAAGATTTGGGCAAAGTGATCAACCGTATTGATGCGGAGATTCACGGGTTGTTTGAGTAATTTCAAACCAAAACCTCCCCTGTTACCATTTCCCCATCTTTATTCCATAGATATCGGTATATTTAATTGCTGATTAAATTTCCAGTGGTGATAAATTCATGAAAGCTTTAGTGTACGAAAACTTTGAAGGTGCCTTGCGCATTCAATCCGTGCCTGATCCCACACCCAGTGATTATGGTGTGGTGGTAAAAGTGGAAGCTACGGGACTCTGCTTAAGCGATTGGCACGGCTGGATGGGCCATGACCCCGACATTAAACTCCCCCATGTTCCCGGTCACGAGTTGGCGGGCACTGTGGCTGCCATCGGAAAAAATGTGGTGAACTTTAACATTGGAGACCGTGTTACCGTACCTTTTGTCTGCGGTTGTGGCACCTGTGGTGAATGCAAATCGGGCAACCACCAGGTGTGCGACCATCAATCCCAACCGGGTTTTACCCACTGGGGTTCCTTTGCCGAATATGTGGCCTTGGATTATGCCGACACCAATTTGGTGAAAATTCCCGACGAAATCACTTATGAAACTGCCGCTATTTTAGGCTGCCGATTTATAACTGCGTTTCGAGCTGTTGTGGAACAGGGCAAGGTCACTGGCGGACAATATGTGGCCGTGCACGGTTGTGGTGGCGTTGGACTTTCGGCCATTATGATTGCGAATGCGCTGGGAGCACATGTTATCGCGGTTGACATCAATGAAAATACCTTATCCCTTGCCAAAGCATTGGGAGCCATGGACACCATCAATGCCCAAAAAAGTGCTGATGTTGTTGCGGAGATAAAAGCATTGACCTTTGGTGGCGCACATGTATCGCTTGATGCCTTGGGAAATCCAACCACCTGCTTCAACTCCATTGCCAATCTTAAAAAAAGGGGCAAACATGTTCAGGTGGGGTTAATGGCAGGAGACCATAAACACCCAAAAATTCCTATGGATATGGTCATCGCCAATGAACTGGAAATTCTCGGAAGCCATGGCATGCAAGCTTTTAAATACCCAGAAATGCTAAAAATGATTCAACTGGGGAAACTCCAACCACAAAAATTGATAGAAAGAACCATCTCTCTGGAGAATGCCATCACTGCGCTTCCAAATATGCATAAATTTGAAAATAAAGGTGTACTGGTCATCAATTCATTTTAAATCAATAAACCCAACCACATGAAAACAAAACACTTCAACAAACTTCTACTTGCACTTGCCTTTTTGGCCTACATCAATCTTCCTGCCCAGCAGTTGGAAAAAGTTAATTCGGAAGATGTCGGCCTATCTTCGGAACGACTGAACCTACTTACCGAAACTTTTCAGGATTACGTGGATAATGAAAAACTTTCAGGAGCCGTTGTTCTTGTGGCCCGAAAAGGAAAAGTCGCCTATTTTGAATCCTTTGGAAAGAATGATGTGGAAAACAATGTACCAATGGCAAAGAATTCCATCTTTCGGATTGCTTCGCAGACCAAGGCCATTGTAAGTGTTGGGGCAATGATTCTCCAAGAAAGGGGCAAGCTGCTCATCACCGACCCCGTCGGAAAATATTTGCCCGCTTTTATGAAAACTAAGGTTGCTGTGGCAAAAGATGACGGTTCCTATGACATTGTTGATGCTGAACGACCTATAACTATTCGTGATTTGCTCACCCATACCTCTGGGGTTTCCTATGGCAACGGTATTGCCAAGGACCTGTGGGAAGAAGCCAACATCCAAGGTTGGTATTTTGCGGACAGGGACGAGCCCATTCAGGCTACCGTAAACCGCATGGCGGAACTTCCGTTTGAGTCACAACCCAGAGAAAAATTTGTTTATGGCTATAACACGGATATTCTCGGGGCATTGATTGAAGTGGCTTCGGGTGAACCTTTGGATGTCTTTCTTAAAAAGAACATCCTTGACCCCATTGGCATGACCGATACCCATTTCTATCTACCAAAAGATAAAAGAGAACGTTTGGCCACGGTGTATTCCACCACTGAAAATGGACTGGAACGCGCTCCCAATCCCGGTGGCATGGTTGGCCAAGGTGCTTATGTGGATGGGCCACGTAAAAGCTTCTCGGGGGGTGCCGGGTTTTTAAGTACGGCAATGGATTACGCCAAATTCTTGCAAATGATGCTCAACAAAGGAGAATTTAATGGTAATCGCATTATTTCACGAAAAACTGTGGAATTGATGACGACAAACCACCTGCCTTTTCCACTGAACGAAGGACAGGGCTTTGGATTGGGTTTTTCCACAGTGGAAGATTTGGGACTTCGTGGAACTTTGGGTTCCAAAGGTGAATTTGCTTGGGGCGGTGCCTACCATTCCACCTATTGGGCCGACCCCAAAGAGGAAATGCTGGTAGTGTATTTCACCCAATTGATTCCGGCGCGAAACATTGACGACCATGGTAAATTACGGGCTTTGGTATACCAAGCAATAACTGACTAACATACATTGAGGGTCATTCCCTCACCCAAACTGGCTGTTCCCTCATTGTGGGTTTCATTCAGTTGATTTTCAACCTAATTTTCAAATAATAACTCGCCCAAGTGGCCCAAAATTTGAAAATTATGGAACTCAAGAAAAATCCAAATCTGGAATTGAAACGGAACAACTCCCTTTATTTTTTTATTGGGATGGCGGTAATATTGCTCCTAGCCTATTTGGCTTTGGAATGGAAAACCTACTATCCAGTTTCAGAATGGGAAATTGGACAGATAGATCCTAAGGTATTGTCTGAAGAAGAACCTCCCATTACCATTCAAAAACTGAAGACCCCACTACCAAAAATCCAAACGCCACCAGTGATTGAAATCGTGCCCGATGACCCTGACATTATTGATACACCCATTAAATCAACAGAATCAGACCCAAATACTGAAATCCCATCGATTGATGATATAGAAGTTGCCAAGACGGATGAACCTGAGATAGTACCATGGATAACCATTGAAAACGCTCCTGTTTTTCCGGGGTGTGAGGTCATCTCCGATGAAGATGGAAAGAAAGCATGTTTTCAGCAGATGATGCAGAAACATATCCAAAAACACTTCCAATACCCTGAGCCAGCCCAAGAAATGGGCTTACAAGGTAGGGTCAATATAATTTTCACCATTCAAAAGGATGGTAGCATAGGTGATGTAAAAATGCGAGGACCCCATGAAATTTTGGAGACCGAAGCCGCTCGAATCATCTCCAAATTGCCCAAAATGATCCCTGGAAAGCAACGTGGAACACCTGTAAAAGTACCTTTTTCCATTCCTATTACTTTTAAGTTACAGTAAATCCAAAACTTATGAAAAAACTATTGCTGTTCCTATTATGCTTTGGAGTGCTCGACACATCATTTGGACAAACCTGTTTGGATGTGGGCTATAAATTACGCGGTTATTTTTATGTGGGCACAAGTCAAGTCGATACAACCGCATTGGGTGGCTACTACGCAGACAATAATACCCCTAAACCGATTAATTCGATGATGGAAAAGATATCAAGACCGAATGCATTCCAAGTTATTGTACAAACGGATTCCATTGTTACGTTTGTGGAGAAAGCGGCAGGGTTCAAGGTTTTCATTGTCAACACTTCCGATTCAATTGTGAAGCTTCCCGCGCAAGACAGCAGAATCTATCTTAAGCGTCAAGTTTTCTATAAAAATGAATGGCAAGACATCGAATATCTTCCGAGCAGTTGGTGTGGAAACAGTTATCATTCGGTTTTCATTGGTCCAAATGAATATTGGGACTTGGAGGCCCCTTGTATCAGGGGGGAAATTCAAGCCAAATTTCGGTTTCAATTGTTAGTCGATAATACTTCAACATTGTATGACGAGCCAAATATTTATTCGAATGAATTTAATGGGAGTTTCAACAAAAGTCAATTAATAAAGGAAGAAGGACATCAACCTATGGGGATTATGGACCCTTATGACAATTAGACCTTCCTTCGAATTTCAGCCTTTGAAAAACCACATCCGAGATGTGGTTTTTTCTCTTCAACTCAACACTGTCACCCAATTATTTGGCTATTTTTAGTAGTTTAGAAGGCACTACATTTTAAACCTAACAAACTTGAAAACGTTCCGATTTTTCCTATTGCTACCCCTAGGGCTATTTTTTTTTGGTTGTGAACTCTCAGAGGAGCAACCCAAAAAAGACTATACCACTTGGTCATCCTATCTGGGTGGTCCGGACCGAAACCACTACTCCACTTTGTCACAAATCAATAAGGAGAACGTAAAAAACCTTAAACTGGCATGGTCCTATTCCACGAGGGATAGCGGTCAAATGCAAATGAACCCCATTGTGGTTGATACCATCATGTACGGCGTTACCGCAGCACTTCGGGCCGTGGCCATCCATGCGGGAACTGGAAAAGAGTTATGGCGCTTCGGCGATTCCCTTCGGCTGAATTTATCCACCAGTAGGGGCGTTTCCTATTGGTCCAAAGACGATGACAAGCGAATTCTGTACACGGCCGGACCCAATCTGTATGCCATCAATGCCTTAACGGGCAAACCCATTTCCACTTTTGGTGATAACGGAAAAATTGACCTTCATACCGGCATGCCCAATTCGGCCAAAAATAAGTTTTTGATTTCCAACACCCCCGGAACCATTTACAAGGACCTAATTATTATGCCTATTCGCTTGGGTGAGGATGTAGGCTCTGCCCCGGGGAATGTTATGGCCTTTAATGTCATCACAGGTGATGTGGAATGGGTTTTTCACACAATCCCACATCCCAATGAACAAGGCTATGACACATGGAAAAACAAAAATGCATACAAAAGTGATATCGTTGGGGCGGCCAACAATTGGTCTGGAATGACCCTTGATGAAGAAACAGGAATAATTTATATTCCAACAGGTTCTGCTTCTCCAGATTTTTATGGAGGAAAACGAAATGGCTCCAACTTATTTGCCAATACCTTGTTGGCCTTAAATGCCAAGACTGGTGAGCGAATTTGGCATTTTCAATTGGTTCATCACGACATTTGGGACCGGGACCTCCCTGCTCCACCCAACCTCATTACTGTTAAAAGGGATGGAAAGAAGATAAAGGCCGTGGCCCAAGTTACCAAGCAAGGCTATGTTTATGTATTTGATCGCGCTACGGGTGAACCGCTTTTTGATATTGAGGAAGTTCCTGTCCCTGCTTCCACTTTGAATGGTGAGGAAGCATGGCCCACCCAACCCATTCCCGTAAAACCGAAGCCTTTTGCCAGATTGGCCAAAGATTTAACAGAGGCTGATATAAGTCCGTATGCGGAAAATAAAGAAGAACTTCAAGAGATCATACGCAATATGGATAAACGGGAATTTGCTCCTCCTAGCTTGGAACCCAATGTACTTTTTCCCGGGCTTGATGGTGCCGCAGAATGGGGAGGTACTGGTGCCGACCCAGAGGACGGTATCATTTATGTGAATTCCAATGAGATTCCATGGTACCTTCAGATGGTAGAAAATGAAGAAATAGCTGAAGATACGTCCTTGGGTGAAATCGTTTATAACAGGTACTGTGTGATCTGCCATCAGAAAGACCGAAAAGGAATGGCTTCCAGCGGTTATCCTTCCCTTATCAATATAAAAGAATCTAAGACCAAAATGGAAGTTTCCGAATTGATTGCCAACGGAAAAGGAATGATGACCGGGTTTCCTCAGATTCCCGAGGATGAAAAAGAGGCCTTGCTTCAATTTCTTTTTGATGAAAAAAGTGAGGCTGTCGCTGAAGGAACTTCACAAGGATACCCCTTGCCATATAAATTTAAAGGGTATTCCCGATTTCAGGACAATAAAGGTTTTCCGGCAATAAGCCCGCCTTGGGGAACCATGCATGCCATAGATTTGAATTCGGGTGACTTTTTATGGTCCATTACCTTGGGTGATATGCCCGAAGTAAGAGCAGAGGATGACCCCATTACGGGAAGTGCCAACTACGGAGGCCCTGTGGTCACTGAAAATGGACTCCTATTCATTGCTGGGACTGTGGATGGCCATTTAAGGGCTTTTGATAAAAATACCGGAGCATTACTTTGGAAATATAAATTACCTGCTCCCGCCTTTGCCACGCCTGCCATGTATGAGGTTGACGGCAAACAGTACATCGCCATTGCCTGTGGCGGTGAAAAATTGGGCACAAAACCGGGTGATCAAATTGTGGCATTTGCGTTGGAATAATGTTGATGCTGAAATAAAAAAACCACGCCAAGGCGTGGTTTTTTCAGCTTTTGATGTTTAAAAGCAAGCGCTAATTCTTTGCCTTAGCACTTTTATATTCTTCAATCATTTGCTCCAATTCTTCTTTGGAATTAGCTTCAAACTCTTTTACTTCATCCATTACTTCTCCATCATCCTCAAAGCTTGATGTTACGATAGCTTTGTAAGTTCCATCAGCCGTATTACTGATTTCCACGGTAAACTTTTTCTCGATGGTCTTGGTTTCCTTCATGCCTTCCTCAGAAATGGTGATAACGGTTCCATTTTCTTTAACCATGCTCAATTCATCTCCTGGTGATAAGCTTACCAAACTTGGCGCGATTACCAAGGCCACAACGGACATCAATTTCAACAAGATGTTCAAGGAAGGTCCAGAAGTATCTTTGAAAGGATCTCCAACCGTATCACCAACTACAGCAGCTTTATGGGCATCTGTACCCTTTCGACCATCGGCTTCGATCATTTTCTTTGCATTGTCCCATGCTCCACCGGCATTGGATTGGAAAATTGCCATCAACACTCCACAAGTGGTCACACCGGCCAGCAATCCGCCCAACATTTCCGCTTTTCCAATAAAGCCCACGGCAACAGGTACCGCTATGGCCAACAATCCTGGTAAAACCATTTCCTTGATAGAGGCTTTCGTGGAAATTTCTACACATTTTTGGTAATCGGCATGTCCATCAGCGGCATCAAAAATAGCTCTATCCTCGGTAGTTGCCTTAGACATGTCCGAATCATACTTTCTCATTACGGTCAAAGCAGCCTTCAGCTGTGGAATATCTTTAAATTGCCTACGGACTTCTTCTATCATGGCCATTGCGGCGCGTCCCACAGCATTCATTGATAAGGCTGAAAATACAAAAGGAAGCATTCCACCAATCAACAGACCGGCCATTACCTTCGGTTTTGAAACATCAATGGACGAAACGTGTGCAACCTGCATAAATGCGGCAAACAATGCCAAAGCGGTCAAAGCAGCCGAAGCAATGGCAAAACCCTTACCAATGGCTGCGGTCGTATTCCCAACGGCATCCAATTTATCGGTACGTTCACGAACTTCGTGTGGCAATTCTGCCATTTCTGCAATTCCGCCAGCGTTATCTGAAATGGGTCCATAGGCATCAACGGCCAATTGGATACCTGTATTTGCCAACATTCCCACGGCAGCAATCGCAATTCCGTAAAGGCCTGCAAAATGGTGCGAAACCAAAATAGCGATTGCAATCAACAAAATTGGAACCATGGTTGACATCATACCTACTCCAAGACCTGCAATAATATTTGTTGCGGCTCCAGTTTCTGATTGACGCACAATTGAACTCACTGGTTTAGTTCCAGTACCTGTGTAATATTCGGTTATTTTACCAACACCCAAACCGGCAACAAGACCTGCAATGGTTGCCCAAAAAATTCCCATTGCCCCGTATGGCAAGCCATCAACAGCTTCAGGAATCATGGCATTAATTATAAAATAAGAAGCGATAACCATTAAAATGGCCGAACCAAACTCACCAATATTCAAGGCGGTCTGTGGATTTCCTCCATCTTTTACTTTTACAAAGAAAGATCCAATGATTGACATGACGATACCAACAGCGGCCAATACCAATGGAAGATATACGGCACCCAATCCTTCAAAATCAGGGGTTATGATAAATGCTCCCAAAACCATTGTACCGATAATGGAGCCCACGTATGATTCAAAAAGGTCGGCACCCATACCTGCAACATCACCTACGTTATCTCCTACGTTATCAGCAATGGTTGCAGGGTTCAATGGATGATCTTCAGGTATTCCTGCTTCTACTTTTCCAACCAAATCTGCTCCTACATCAGCAGCTTTGGTATAAATACCGCCGCCAACACGGGCAAACAAGGCTATGGATGAAGCTCCCATGGAAAATCCTGTAAGTACGTTTAAGACCATTGATAAATTATCTGCACCTGGCCACATTTCCTGATACAACCAAAATAAGCTACTCAAACCAAGAACACCAAGACCAACAACACCAAGCCCCATAACAGCACCACCAGCAAAGGCTACTTCCAATGCTTTGCCCAAAGAGGTTCTAGCGGCATTTGTAGTTCTTACATTGGCTTTTGTGGCCACTTTCATTCCAATGAAACCAGCCAAAGCCGAACAAATGGCTCCAACAATAAAGGAAAAGGCAACCATACCGTTTGAACCTGCTTCATTGCTTCCTTTAAAGAACAATAAAACGGCTACGCAGATGACGAAAATGCTAAGAATCTTATATTCAGCCTTTAGAAATGACATTGCCCCATCCGCAATGTTCTTGGCAATTTTTGCCATCTTTTCATCCCCGACTTCCTGTTTAGAAATCCATACGTTCTTTACAATCACATACAGCAAGCCCAGAATACCAAATACGGGCAAAAATTTTATGATCAAATCCATAGTTTGTAGTTATTTAAGAATTTTTTAATGGCAGCTAATGTAGTAAAATACGAAGTAATAAAAAAAATGCGCTTTTGATTGTTAAAAGCGCATAAATTCTAGGCCTATGTTATCTATATGGTATAGGTTCGTTTCTTTTTGTGCTCACTTTCCTCATAGCGTTTCACACATTCGTGATAAATGGCTATGGCTTCATTGACATCGCCCCAACCGCCGGTATCGACCTTCTTTTTTTCCAAGTCTTTGTACACTTGAAAAAAGTGCTCTATTTCCTTTAATCTGTGTGGGTTGAGTTCACTAATATCATCCCTTTTGCTCCAAATGGGGTCCGAAACGGGCACACAAATCAATTTTTCGTCTGGCCCTTTTTCATCAGTCATGTGGAAGACCCCCACGGGCTTCACCTCGGCAACCACCATAGGATAGGTTGGCTCGGTACATAGGACCAAAACATCCAACGGATCCCCATCCAATGCGAGTGTTTCTGGAATAAAGCCATAATCACCGGGATACATCATGGAAGAAAAGAGGGTACGATCAAACCTGATCTTATGTAGTGTAAAATCGTATTCGTATTTGTTTCGGCTACCTTTTGGAATTTCAATCAATACATCAAAAGTAAGAGGTTCTTTTTTGGACATTTTTGAAGTTTTGTTTTTGCAAAAATAGCCCGTATTACTGGAATTGGGTAAGGAAATTGGTCTTTTTCCTTTAATTAAAAATTAAATCCGAAGGTTCCTGTAATCCCAAATGGTCGGGCATCTGGGTTATCCAAGTAGTTTCCCCTAAAATTGAAATCGATTCTAAAAATCTTGAAGATATTGCCCACTCCGAAGGAATACTCCCAATAAATTTGATCTTCTGGCGCCATAAGAGGGATATTGCTAGGTGCACTAAGGGCTTTATTTTCATCGGAGAGCTGCCCCCAGGCTCCACGTAATCCCACAATTTCCCTAAGGTTGAAGTTACGGAGCACTGGAATCCTTGAAAACAGCCTTCCATTAAAGTTATGCTCCAAGTGTACGGTGGCATACGTATCTGTCACGAACTCATAAAAATCTAAATTGGGGAAGGCATTGTACAACGAAAACAGAGTCTGGTTCCCGGGAATTACACTCAAAAGAGAAAGTGGTACCGCCCCAAAAGTCTTGCCCAATTCCACGCTACTGGTAAGTCGTCCAAAACCGCCTACCTGCCATGGTTGTCGGTATGAAAACTGGATTCGCTCGTAATCAAAATCACTTTCCAAAAAACCGTTGATACCTTTGGTATAGTTGAGCACTAGCGTGCTGTGGTCGTCGTTTATATTCACCCGTTCCACCCCATAGCCAATAGTTCGCCTGCCCGGTGTATAAATCAGCGTTGTATTGAGGTCAAATTGCCTTACTTCTGATGATATCCCGGTAGGGGATTCCAAATCAACATAATCCAAACTGAACGCATCGGGCAAGGCCGAACTCAATGTTCGGAATGACCCTCCCAAACTGATCCTAAAATTCTTGGCCGGTTCCATCTCAAAGTTAAGGGTAGACAGATTAATATTGGTCAAACGATTGTTCGAACCCACCGTTACCAATGAAGAGGAAGCAATACTTCGTCCCAAAACATCATTGGTACTGGTCAGACTAAGTCCCAATTGTTCAATGTCCCTCCGGTTTCCGCCAGAGACAATAAGACGGGTTTTTCTATCCAGCAGAAATTTCCCTGAAAACCCGTGCTTAAACTTTTGATCATCAAATCCATAGGCCATATAACCCTCCAAGCGCCAAGGATCGTTCTGACCAAAATAGGTCCGGGCTCCTCCCCTAAGCCGAATTCCTTCGGCATCATTGTAACCAAATGTGCTATAAATATCCCCAATGTCCAGGTTCCACTTGTCTATTTCAACATAGCCCGAACCCAAAATACTCACAATGTCATAATAGGTCCGGAACTTGGGTACGGTTTTTAGGGTATCAAGCAGTTTAAAAATCCCAGATTCATCATCATTAAGGGTTTCCAATCGGGCATTTTTCCAAAAGGTGCTGTCCCGTGCAAAGACCCTTGGGTCATAGGGGTCCGATTCCGACTTGTAAAACTCTTCGGGATGGTTGGTATTGAACTTGTAATTATCGAAGACCGTAGTTCGTTTTCCATACACTCCACGTGATTTTTCCTTTTTGGAAAAGGCAAAATCGCTCAGCATGTAATCTCTTTTCAATAGAAAAACCGAATCATTCACCACATCAAAATCCTGTTCAATATAGATCTCCTTTACCCAGTTGATGTTGGCACTTTTGGTGACCTGCATATTTATCTTCTTGATCGCAAAGGTGGAATCGTTTACCCAAAAATCCCCTTTAAAGGTAAGTTCGTTCTTTCGTCTGGGGTAATAGATGATGTTATAACACCATTTATTATCAATGAAAGTACTATCCGAAAGTACATAGTTATAGGTGTCGATCCCGGTTTTGGACAGTGGACTGGTAAAGCTTTTATCAAAAAACCGTAGGTAGTTGTCGTAAATATTGTAATCTGTATAGAGGTCTTCCACAAAAGCGGTTATGGCCTGGTTGCCTTCGAAACCGGAACTCTTGTTCCCTAATACATCTTCTTTTTCCTTGTTTATGGTGTTATCACCATAGACTCTGGAAAAGTTCTCGTTCAAGAAAAAAGGCAGGTAGGTTTTTCCGGTAACCCGGGAGGTATCCAAATCCTCGAACATAAATTCCAGTCCTTTGAACAACTTACTTTGAATTAGGGCACTGTCAATGGTATTGAGGTCAAACTCTATTTTTTCGTATTTGTCATACTCATATTGTCTGAACATCCGAACCCCGTTCTCCCGCTTTTTTTCCCAAATTTTCCGGAGAATATCTATGGCCGGATTGTCCTTTTTGGATTGTTTTCCCGTATACACCACCACTTCCTTTAATTGCTCCATGGATTCGGTCAGCACTATTTCCAGACCGTAGTTTACTTTTTGAGGTAAGGTCACTTCCATGGTCTCATAGCCTATAAAGGAAACGGTAACAGCTTCGTATGTCTCATCGGATTCCAGATAAAAACGTCCGTTATCGTTGGTGATCGTACCTTCAGATGAGTTTTTAAAAATGATATTGGCAAAGGCAACGGGCTCGCCCGATTCATCCAAAACAATGCCTCCAACCTTGGTTTGGGCAGAAAGAGCCAAAAAAGACAGGAAAAAGAATACGGCAAGGAATCTCTTCATGTTTTGATATATGGGACACTTGAAAAACCATGAGGTCTTTCTGTTTTACTTCGGTTAAATTTGACTAAAAGTAATTTTTTATCAAAAGCTGTTTCCTTAAAAAAGCCCCATCAACGAAAGTCGATGAGGCCCAAATACCTTACAAATATAACCAAGTTTATTTATATAAAACCTTTTTAACAGCTTTGATCACATCCTCGTGATTGGGCAACCATTCCGCCAAAAGCACCGGGGAATAGGGCGCAGGGGTATCTGCTGTGTTGAGTTTTACGATGGGTGCATCCAAATAATCGAATGCTTTATCCTGAACTTGATATATAATTTCGGTGGCCACATTGCCAAAAGGCCATGCTTCCTCCAAAATTACCATTCTATTGGTTTTCTTTACTGATGTAAGAATGGCGTCGTGATCCATGGGACGCACGGTACGCAAATCGATGATTTCACAGCTAATGCCTTCTTTCTCCAATTCATCGGCTGCTTTGTACGCTTCTTTAATAATCTTCCCAAAGGAAACAATGGTCACATCGGTGCCTTCTCTTTTGATATCGGCCACACCCAATGGAATGGTATACTCTCCTTCCGGAACTTCACCTTTGTCACCGTACATCTGCTCCGATTCCATAAAGATAACAGGGTCGTCATCACGAATGGCTGATTTCAACAAACCTTTGGCATCAGCAGGATTGGAGGGCACCACCACCTTTAATCCAGGACAGTTGGCGAACCAACTTTCAAAAGCTTGGGAGTGCGTTGCTGCCAATTGTCCAGCAGAAGCAGTAGGACCCCTAAAAACAATGGGGCATGGAAACTGACCAGCAGACATTTGCCTGATTTTAGCCGCATTGTTGATGATCTGATCTATTCCCACCAATGAGAAGTTGAAGGTCATAAATTCTATGATGGGTCTGTTACCGTTCATGGCAGAACCCACACCGATACCGGCAAATCCCAACTCAGAAATGGGGGTGTCCAAAACGCGTTCAGGTCCAAATTCATCCAACATTCCTTTTGAAGCTTTGTAGGCCCCATTGTATTCGGCCACTTCCTCTCCCATCAAATAAATGGTATCATCCCTTCGCATTTCCTCAGTCATCGCCTCTGCAATGGCTTCCCTAAACTGTAGTGTTTTCATTAACTGGTGATAAATAGATTCGTTAGTGTGCTTAAAAACGCAAGCAAAAATAGCAAAAACTACACGAACAATCCTTTGACTTCAATCAAAAAAAAGAACAAAATTTATTATGCATGCATAATAAATTTAGAATTTAATAGCTATCTTTGAAACCATAAACCTAAAGTATATATGAAGATTTTAGTTTGCATAAGCAACGTACCGGATACTACTTCCAAAATCAATTTTACGGAAGGCGATACTAAGTTTGACACCAATGGGGTGCAATTTGTTATAAATCCCAATGATGAGTTTGGACTGACGCGTGCCATGTGGTTCAAGGAAAAACAGGGCGCCGAGGTTCATGTGGCCACCGTGGGTGGTGCACAGACCGAGCCCACCATCCGAAAGGCATTGGCCATTGGTGCCGATGAGGCCATTCGGGTTAACGCCGAACCCACTGATGGTTTCTTCGTGGCCCAACAATTGGCCGAAGTGGTAAAAAATGGCAGTTACGACCTCATTATAGCGGGCAGGGAATCCATCGATTATAACGGGGGCATGGTTCCTGGCATCTTGGCCACTTTGTTGGATATGAACTTTGTAAATACCTGCATCAGTTTAGAGGTCGATGGCACAAACGCTACCGCCATTCGTGAGATTGATGGTGGAAAGGAAAAAATAAGCACTTCGTTGCCACTGGTGATCGGTGGCCAAAAAGGATTGGTTGAGGAAAGCGACCTTCGTATTCCCAACATGCGCGGCATAATGATGGCCCGAAAGAAGGCCTTAAATGTGGTTGAGCCTGTGGATGCATCCCAGCCTACCCAAGACCAAAAGTTTGAAAAACCGGCACCCAAAGGTCCAGTTAAATTAGTGGATGCGGACAATGTTGGGGAATTGGTCGATTTATTGCACAACGAAGCTAAAGTGATTTAATCAAAACTCAAATGCAAAGCACCAAATACCAAGCTTATGGAATTTGGGATTTGAAAAATTGAAATTTTAGAAAATTATGTCAGTACTAGTATATACCGAATCAGAAAAAGGAAAATTCAAAAAAAATGCTTTTGAAGTGGCTTCCTATGCCCATAAAGTGGCCCAAGACTTGGGAACCAGCGTTACCGCGGTTACTTTCAATGTGGAGGACAATGCATCACTGGGCGATTATGGAGTCTCCAAAGTTTTAAAAATATCCAACGACCAATTGGCCACCTTCAATGCCAAAGCCTATGCCAGTGCCTTAGCACAGGCCGCAGAAGCCGAAGGGGCCAAGGTCATTATTGTTAGTTCCAGTGCCGACAGCAAATTCTTGGCGCCCATCCTTACGGCAAAATTAAACGGAGGATATGTGCCCAACGTGGTGGCGGCCCCCGATAGCACCTCACCTTTTGTAGTGAAACGGACCGCTTTCAGTAACAAAGGGTTTGCCCATACCGAAATTACCGCCGATGTAAAGGTCATCGGGGTTTCCAACAACGCCTTTGGAGCTGTGGAGAACAACACCTCAGCAACGGTTGAGGATTTTAGTCCGTCTTTGGCAGATGATGCTTTCTCTACCAAGTCCATTGAAGTGGACAAAGTGGCTGGAAAGGTTTCCATTGCCGATGCTGACATTGTGGTTTCGGGAGGACGTGGACTCAAAGGTCCTGAGAATTGGGGCATGATCGAGGAATTGGCAAAAGTATTGGGAGCGGCAACGGCCTGCTCCAAGCCTGTCTCCGATATGGGGTGGCGTCCACACGGCGAACACGTGGGGCAAACCGGAAAACCCGTAGCCAGCAATTTGTACATTGCCATTGGTATCTCAGGGGCCATTCAACACTTGGCTGGGGTGAGTGCCTCTAAAACCAAAGTGGTCATCAACAACGACCCTGAGGCTCCTTTCTTTAAGGCCGCTGATTACGGAATTGTTGGGGATGCCTTTGAAGTAGTACCCAAACTCATCGAAAAATTAAAGGAATTTAAAGCCCAAAACGCTTAAATTTTGTTAATTTGCCCTTAACAAGGGGCTGTTCAGATAACGGTTAAAGCCACTTATTTGAACAGCCCTTTTTGGTTTAGGAGGAGATTATGAGCTTAGTACGGTTAAAAATAAAGGGAATATCATACAGTCAAACCCAGAATGGTGCTTACGCCCTTATTTTGAATGAGGTTGAAGGGGACAGAAAGCTTCCCATTGTTATAGGTGCATTTGAGGCGCAGTCCATTGCCATTGCATTGGAAAAAGAAATAAAACCGCCCAGACCCCTTACCCATGATTTGTTCAAGAATTTTGCGGACCGGTTTAAAATTGTGGTAAAGCAAGTCATTATCCATAAATTGGTGGATGGGGTATTTTATTCCAGCATCATCTGTGAGCGTGATAAGGAAGAGGAAATCATAGATGCACGCACCAGTGATGCCATTGCATTGGCGCTACGGTTTGATGCACCCATATTTACGTACAGGACCATTTTGGACAAAGCAGGAATCTTTCTCAAATTTTCTTCCAAAGAAGATGAAAATGAGGATGACGACAACAGTATAGTGGTTGATGAAATCCTTCAGGAAGGTGAAGCAGTAGAGATTGAATCCGGACCAGGTTCCCATGGCTATCGTGAAATGTCGCTGGAGGAGCTCCACAAAGAATTGGACAAGGCAGTGGCCAGCGAGGACTACGAAAAAGCTGCCAAATTACGGGACGAAATTTCCAAGCGTAAATAAATCAAATACATGGGGAAAAAGACCTTGAGTTTCCTGACACTAGTATTCGTTTGTACGGTTGCCCTCAGCCAAAATACACTCCCCACCGATTCCCTCAACACCGCCATTGGCACCACTATCATCAATGACATTTCGGTTCAGAATGCCCCAGAGATGATTCCCAACCAAGGATTTTCCGTCAACACCCTCTGGAGAGGCGCTTTGGGCATGGCCGTTTTAATTCTGATTTCTTTTTTGTTTAGTTCCAATAGAAGGGCCATCAATTGGAAAACCGTGGGCATTGGTCTTGCTCTTCAATTGTTGATTGCCATTGGTGTTCTCAAAGTCCCTTTTGTACAATATATTTTTGAAAAAATCGGCGAAGTCTTTGTCAGTATCCTTGATTTTACCCGGGCAGGAAGTCAATTCCTGTTTGAAGGGCTGGTCGTTGATATGGACACCTTCGGGTACATTTTTGCCTTTCAAGTATTGCCTACCATAATTTTCTTTTCCGCTTTGACTTCGGTGCTGTTCTATTTGGGCATCATTCAAAAAGTGGTAAAGGGCATGGCTTGGTTGCTATCCAAATCACTCGGAATATCCGGAGCGGAAAGTTTATCCGTGGCTGGAAATATTTTTTTGGGTCAGACGGAGGCCCCATTGCTCATCAAGGCCTATTTGGAAAAAATGAACAAGTCCGAAATCCTTTTGGTGATGATCGGGGGGATGGCCACTGTAGCCGGAGCTGTACTGGCCGCCTACATTGGATTTTTGGGCGGTGATGACCCTGTATTGCGTTTGGTCTTTGCAAAACACCTTTTGGCCGCTTCTGTGATGGCAGCACCAGGAGCCATTGTCATTTCAAAAATATTATATCCCCAGACTGAGGCTGTAAATACCGACGTAAAGGTGTCCTCAGAAAAAATTGGTGCCAACATCTTGGACGCCATTGCCAATGGTACCACCGAAGGTTTAAAGCTTGCCCTTAATGTGGGTGCTATGCTCTTGGTATTTGTCGCCTTTATTGCAATGATCAACGGTATTTTGGGCTGGTTGGGCGATTTGACCACTTTCAACAGCTGGATTGCCGCCAACTCCCCTTACGACAGCTTTTCGTTGGAAGCTATTTTGGGAACCATTTTCGCTCCACTGATGTGGCTCATCGGTGTGGCCAATGAAGATGTTATGCTTATGGGACAATTGCTCGGTATAAAGCTCGCCGCCAGTGAATTTGTGGGCTACATTCAATTGGCTGAACTGAAAGCTGTGACCAGTGATCTTCATTTTGCCTACAATAAATCAGTAATCATGGCCACCTATATGCTGTGTGGATTTGCCAACTTTGCTTCCATTGGTATACAGATTGGAGGAATCGGCTCCTTGGCACCCGGTCAGCGTAAAGTATTGTCAGAATTTGGCATGAAAGCCGTTTTGGGCGGTTCTTTGGCTTCTTTATTGTCTGCTACCATTGCGGGGATGATTTTAGGGTAGTAGGGTGAATGGTTAAAGGTATAAGCCGTTAACCAAAGTATATAAATCGACCTTGAGAATTAAAAGCGGTTATTGCTATGAGAAATTTTCGAGAGTTGAAGGTTTGGCAGGAAGCCAGAATTTTGGTTAAGCAAGTTTACCAAATAACAAAAGTACTTCCGAAGTCAGAAAAGTTTGGTTTAACGGCCCAAATCAATAGATGCGTAATCTCAGTTCCGGCCAATATAGCTGAAGGCTGTGCCAAATATTCCGATAAAGATTTTGTTCGATTTCTTCAAATCAGTTTAGGTTCTGCCTACGAGCTTGAAACCCATTTGCTACTTTGTGAAGATTTAGAGTTTGTTACAAGTGATGAAATCAGTATTGTTCTAGAAAAAACACAACGGTTACAAAAACGTATCTCATCGTTAATAAAATATAATAAGTCAAACCATTGACCTATTGCCCCTTTACGCATAACCCTTTAACTTTAACCCCACTATGAAACAATACCACGACCTTCTTAAACATGTGTTGGAACACGGAAACGCCAAGGGCGACCGCACCGGAACCGGAACTTTGAGCGTTTTTGGGTATCAGATGCGATTTGACCTCTCTGAGGGATTTCCAATGGTGACCACCAAAAAATTACACCTCAAATCCATCATCCATGAGTTGTTGTGGTTCTTAAAAGGGGACACGAACATTGAATACCTTCAAGAAAACGGAGTCCGAATCTGGAACGAATGGGCCGATGATAATGGTGATTTAGGCCCGGTTTATGGTCACCAATGGCGCAATTGGAACAGTGAGGAAATTGACCAAATCAAGGAAGTAGTGGAAACTTTAAAAACCAACCCCAACAGTCGTCGAATGTTGGTCTCTGCTTGGAATCCCAGTGTTTTGCCGGATACTTCAGTTTCCTTTGCACAAAATGTGGCCAATGGAAAGGCCGCACTCCCCCCCTGCCACGCCTTTTTTCAATTTTATGTGGCCGATGGCAAACTTTCATGCCAACTGTATCAACGTAGTGCCGATATCTTTTTGGGTGTACCGTTCAACATTGCCTCCTACGCATTGTTCACCCTAATGATGGCCCAAGTTTGCGGCTATTTACCCGGAGAATTTATCCACACTTTTGGAGATGCCCATATCTACAACAACCATTTGGAGCAAGTGCACCTGCAATTGGGTCGGGAACCACGCCCCTTGCCTACCATGAAACTAAACCCTGAGGCAAAAGACATTTTTGCCTTTACTTTTAACGATTTTGAGCTGTTGAACTACGACCCACACCCACACATCAAAGGGGTTGTAGCGGTCTAGAATTCTGATAAATCATTGCTTTAGTACTGGTTAAGACATTCAAATAGGTATTCCGCAATATTTATTTTTACATATCTAGAATTATAGATATATTTGTCTTGGACTTTTAATTAAACAATTCTATAATTCTCTATATATAAATATAATGGGATAACCTCAGCGTGAGTTCTATTTCATAAGTGATTACAGTTTTGGATTTCACGTTGGACACAACTTAAAGCAAATACTATGAAAATACTGATTATTGGAGGTGCTGGAACCATAGGAAGAGTCATTGTCTCTCACTTTTCACAGAACAATGAGGTTTTGGTAGCAGGAAGAACCAAGGGCGATGTTACGGTTGATATTGTTAATAGCCAATCTATAAAAGAAATGTTTGAAAAAATAGGAAAGGTTGATGCTATCCTATGTATTGCTGGAGAAGCCAAATGGGCCCCATTTGATCAACTCACCGAAGACGATTTTCATATTGGGCTAAACAGCAAATTAATGGGACAGGTAAATTTGGTAAGAATAGGGCAAAATTATTTAAACCCTGGGGGATCCTTAACATTGACCACGGGTATTTTGGCAGACGAGCCCGTCGTAAAAACAGCAAGTGCATCCATGGTCAATGGTGGAATACATAGTTTTGTAAAGGCCGTCGCTCTTGAAATTAAAAACGGCATCAGGGTCAACGTGGTTTCATCTGGAATGGTTGAGGATGCATACGATAAATACAAGGACTATTTTCCCGGACACAACCCCGTACCCATGAAAAAGGTGGTCAATGGGTATGTGAGAAGCGTTCTTGGCAAAGGAAATGGTGAAATTATTAGAGTTTATGAATGAGCATCTTTTGACAGTGATTGGCATAATTTACTGATTTCCATTACCCAACATTATATTTCCCATTTGGAAAATATGTTAAAAATTAAGTGGTATCTTCTTTGACCTCCATCATCTGTAACTTCATGGTTAGAGGTAAATCGATGATTTTGACTTCTTTGCGAACAAATTAGATAATCATTCTATGGGATTCTACGATTTATCAAAGGAAGAACGTGTTAAACGGGTTGAAAAAATCAAAAACAATATTCTATCCGACATTTCAGCGAACGAAGAAAATTATATTCTCGATTATTTTTCGGATGAGGATACCTACATCCGTAAAACAGCCTATTTATCCATTGGCAAACTGTTTAAGGCACACCCTAAACTTCAGTCCGCTATCATTGATAAGCTTAAAAATTTCATTGAATCAGATTCGGAAAAAGTCCGACAAACCACTATCAATGCGGCTGGGGAATTGGGAATAACCGACTTTGGCTTGGTCAGCAACTTTTTTGACCAAGGATTATTTGACCCCCATCATTCTGTAAGAAATGCAGTGATAGGATCTATTAAGAAAATGTCCGATAAAAACCCAATACCCACTTTAGAATGGGCCAAACGGTATCTTCATCACCCCAACAAGGAAATACGGCGAGAAATTTGTCACGGCATTGAGTTAAGAGGCCGAAAACACCCTCAAGACATTCTCCCATTGCTCAAAGAGTTGCAGTATGACCAAACCGCAAGGGTTAGAAATACCTTAATCCATGTGTTAGGTCAAATCGCCTATAAAAAAGGATGTTTGGAGACGGTAATAAAGGAACTCAATACTTGGGATAACCAAGAACTTGTGGAAAAGGCCATTGACGAGATTGTTGATGTACATGAACGCTACAAAAACTTTGCTGCCCTAACGCAACAAGAGGCCATCGTGTATATTGAAAAACATTATCGTCCTTTTGATACCTAACCCTATCTTTTTGTATTTCAATACTTTTACCTAATTTTTGAGAAATTTTTAAATAAAATAACGTGAAAAAATATACAAAACTACTGTTTGCTTTGTCGTGCTTTGCGTGCTTCTCCCAAGAAAAAAGTATCGATGAAGCCATGTATGTCAATATTGGAGGGATAGAGCAGTGGGTCACCATACAAGGAGACGATACAGAAAATCCCGTGGTCCTCTTCGTTCATGGCGGCCCAGGCAGCACCATGAGTCAATTTGAAAACAGCATGTTCAAAGGTTGGGAAAAGGAATTTGTTCTCGTGAATTGGGATCAACGGGGAGCCGGAAGGACCTATGGGAAAAACGCCCCTTCAGAAAATATCGAGGAGTTTTGGATGGAAAACCCGCTCACCGTGGAACTGATGGCGGAAGACGGTATAGCACTCACAAAATACCTTCTCAAATATCTAAACAAGGAGAAAATCATAGTGGTGGGTACGTCTTGGGGCTCCATTCTGGGCACCAAAATGGTTCATAAAAACCCGGAATTGTTCCAAGCGTATGTAGGACATTCACAATTTGTAAACTTTTCGGACAATATTTCCGCTGCCTATGAAAAAGTACAAGAGTTGGCCCAAAAAGAAAACGATACCGAAAATTTGGACATGCTCAACGCCATTGGCCCGCCACCGTACGAAAGCGCCAAAACGTTGGGGCAATTGCTACGGGTAATAAAAAAATACGAAGCCAAAAACTCCGCGGCCCCACCGAATGGTTGGTTCAACGTTGCTTCGGAGTATGACAATGAGGAAGATGCCAAGCATAGGTATGAAGGTGATGATTATTCCTTCATTCATTTTGCAGGCCATAAAAAACTTAACATAGCATCCATGGCAGCCGCTATTGATTTCAATACCAATGCGACCCACTTTGAAATTCCGGTGTACTACGTACAGGGAGAGGAGGACATTTTAACCTCAAAAGAAGTCAGTAAGCCCTATTTTGAAAAAATAGAAGCCCCAAAAAAGGATTATTTTCTGATACCCAATGCTGCCCATGGATTTAATGAAGCAGTAGTGGATAAACTGTACCAAATTTTGACCAAACACTTATAAGACAGTGCAAAAGGTGCTCACCATTAAAAATTTAGTGGTATCTTTTAAAAACAATCGTAATGATGCCAATTACGGATTATTAAATCCTAAAAAATGAAACGAATCATAGTCGCAGTTGCTTTAGCCGGAGTTTTAATTTCCTGTAATTCTTCTGGTAAAAACAAAAACGAAAACAGCGAAACCACAGCAACCGAAACCGTAAAGGACAGCACCGCAACACAAGCCAAAACCAACTACGTGGCCATTGATACAGAAGAAGCCTTGATTGCAACCTCCCTAATGGCCGCCCCTGAAGCAAGTCGGGCTGGATGCAAAGTTATTGGCTACAATATGGATGGGGAGTTTGTAACACTCCGGGAAGGGGATAACGAATTTATAGTACTTGCAGACGACCCTAAAAAATCGGGTTTCAATGCAGCGTGTTACCACAAAAGCCTGGAACCTTTTATGGCAAGAGGTCGGGAACTGCGTGCCGAGGGAAAAACAGGGCCCGAAATTTTCGATATTCGGGAGGAAGAGGCAAAATCAGGTCAATTGGATATGGGGATACCAGGGGCCACCCTTCACATCTATTATGGCCCCAATGATCGCTATGATCCTGAAACCCATAAAGTGGAAGGCGCAAAATACCGCTATGTCGTCTATTTACCCTTTGCCACTGCCGAATCCACAGGACTTCCCGAAAACCCGGTTGGACCCAACCATCCTTGGATCATGAATCCCGGAACGCATCGAGCTCACATTATGATCTCACCTTTGGCGGATGAGAAAGAATAGAGCACAAATCTTTCCGCAATACTTATACCTGACTTTACCTCTTTAATTGCCATACAGTAAGGTATTAAAGTCATCTTTTTGATTTGTTGTATTTTACACTTGCAACAAACATGTTTTGCACAATTAAACCGACCGACATGAAAAATTTAAAATTACATTTACCCCTACTGGTCCTAATGCTCAGTGTTCTCATTGGATGCGAAAAGGATAAAGAAACAGCGCCTGAAACAAAAACTCCCGACTCCGAATTAACGGCTCTGATAGCAAAACAAGTTGACAGTCTTTATGCGGTTTATGAGAGATTTGATTACGATTGGATTGAATTCTACGCTGACAACTATACTGCGATTTATCCCGATTCACCAATTCAACATCTAACCAAAGATTCCTTAAGAGCACAATGGGAGCAGATTTACGATAAATACGATGTGAAACTCATTGATCGTGGAAGACCCACCATCATACCGTCGGAAGATATGGCCATCTCGTATAACACCTTTAATGAAATATTCATCAATAAAGAAAGCTCAGATACCATTAAAAATGTGGGGACCTATATTATCAATTGGAAAAGACAACCGGATGATTCCTGGAAAATAGTGTTTGAAACTTTACAAAATCATTAACCCTGACAGCCACGGGATAATCATTGTCGGAACCACTTACCAATGCCTTTAAGTGTCTCCACCGCGCTTTGCACTTCCTTATGAGAAAAGGTGAAGACTAAATTTAGTGGTATCTTGTAATAGCGGCTAGCTCCAAATTGGACGTATATAAGCGTCGACATTAATTTAGAAAAACTGTAACATTCTCCTCCTTTGAGTGACCTACTGTAAAATCAATCAAAAAATGAAAAAAGGTTTCTTGGCCTTATGGGCATTATTAATTTTTATTTCCTGTAACAACGACAATGGTGAAAAGGGAAAAATATTGATTATCGTTTCAAATACAGAAGATATGGGTGACCCTGAAAAGCACTTTGCCGGGAACAATCTTTGGGAGGTAGCTCCCCCCTACCATATTTTTGTTTCCCACGGTTACCAAGTGGATTTTGTTTCGCCAACAGGTGGAAGAGTACCGTTTTCCATGGACACCCTAGGTATTAGTAGTTACACCATTAAGTATGAGAATTTTGGTAAGGTCGAAAATTCATTAACGCCCGATCAAGTGGACTATAAAAACTACAAAGCCGTTTTTATTGGTGGTGGGTACGGACCTTTATTTGATGTGGCCAACAATGAAGCTATATTGCCACTCATAGCCAAAATTTATGAAAATGGCGGCGTAGTGGGTGGTTGCGGACATGGACCCGGTGCTTTTGCAAATGTTAAGTTGAGCAATGGGAATTATATGGTTAAGGATGTGAAATTAACCGGGTTTCCGAATTCCACGGAGGTTACTAAAAGTTGGGCTGCTGAAGGAACGTTATTGCCCATCATGTTGGAGGATCAACTACGACAAAATGGAGCGTTGTTCCAGACCAAAAATGACCTGGCGGATAAACACGATGTGGTCATTGACGAGCGAATTGTAACGACCATGTTTCTTCCCTCCTCCACTTTAGTGGCCAAAGAAATGATAAATGAGATTGAAAAAAACTAATTTCTTAGCTACGTAACTACCGCAACCACTCCGCTTTACATCGCACTTCCCTACTGGAAAAGGTAATCACTGAAAATTTAGTGGTATCTTTTAACATCGTTTAGCGCCTAATTGAGGTGTATATAGATGTAAAACATATCTATATAAATAAGTTGCCAACAATTTTAAAATGACCGATAATAAAAAAATAGAAACTCTTGAGAAAGCAATTTCGAGTCTCGAAGTCTACAAAAAAGGCTTAAAGAAAGGAAATCTTCAAAGCTTTGAAAATTTAAAATCAAAAGTGCTTGGGGTTTTGACTGAAAATGAAAGAATAAGGTTTTCTCAAATCGAATTTTATTCAGAGCAAGATGACTTTGATGACATTATGAACGATGATTTACCATTTTAATTCAAACCAATGGCAATTGAAACAAATATTAGCGGGTTTGAACAAGCAAAAACACTTCTTTCAGATATCATTTTCAAATTAAAATCTGACAAGAAAAGTGAATCAGATTTACAGAAATTAAAACTACTTCAAGCTAGACATAACAATCCAGAGTTTGAAATGGAAATTGCGGAATTAATTTGTGGCGACAACAATAGTTTTCCTTATCGAAGTTCTTTTTTCCTAACAAAGTTTTTTAAAGATTTAGGATTTCCGTTTGAACACGATGGAACTACTAGAAGATTTTGGGTGAGAGATACTTTATTACTTCTAGATATTCACGACTTATCTTTAGTTTTCAGAAAAGGCCTTTTTAACAAAAGAGATTTTAAAAAGTATACGAAAGAGAACAAACTAGACTTTGATTCTGAATATCAAAAAGCTATTAAGGAATTTAAAGAAATACTTAATGATAGCTTGCAAATTGATGACGGTATGGATTTATCATACCTATTGGACTTAAATGTCAATGTTGAGTTACTTTTTGATAGAAAGACTAAAACTAATGACCAAGAATTGGACTCTCTAATAAACGAAGCCAAAGACAGGTTTTTTATTCCAAAAGACAAACAAATTGCTCTAGAAAAACTATGGGATGCTTTTGAGAGAATTAAAACCTATTTTGGTTCAAATAAGAAAAAATCATCTTCCGAATTAGTATCAATCGCATCTGATGGTTTCAATTTTGAAATCATAGAAAGTGAATTTAAGCTATTGACTAAAATTGGAAACGAATATAAAATACGACACCACGAAACAGACAAATTGGAAGTGTCAAAGTCGAAACATATTGACTATTTATTCTTTAGAATGTTATCATTAATCGACTTATGTATAAAAAGTATAAATGAAAAATAAAAACTATTGGCAGCAATGGCTATAAGTAATTGCTTGTTCTCGCCTACTTCTGAAAATCCTTGGGGATTTTCAGTTTTGTGTGTACCTGCCGGCAGGCAGGCTTGCTAAGTTTAACGCTAAACCACGCAACTACTCATAGCCGAAACCGTTACCCCGCAACCACTCTCCAATGCCCTTTAACGCCTCTACTACACTTTGCACTTCCCTACGGGAAAAGGTGTCTTCTTCCAAATAAAACAGCATCACCACCCCCAAGTCCAAAATTTTGGCCAGTTCTTCGGGTGAGCCATAGCTGTCCTTGACAACTCCTTTTAAATCTATTTTTGGTTGGCTTTTATTCGAATCACCCATCGTCACAACTAAATATGACATAAATATATCTTTTTATTTCAAATAGTCATAATATATTATGACGTTCTTTCTTTTTAATCTGTCCAATTTTGTTTTGTTAGTTCATTTTAATGTTGACAAAGCAAGAATTATCCATAAAAATTGGCAATCGAATTAAAGAACTCAGAAAGCAAAAGAACATTTCGCAAGCTGAGCTAGGAAGATTGTGTGGGCGGGACAAACAACATATAGAGCTTATTGAAAACCATAAAGTTTCTGCCAATGTTTTTACGCTCTACACCATTGCACTTGCACTTGAAGTTGAACTTAGCCAATTGTTCAAGTTTTAATTTTATCTTACCTTATTCCGCCATAAACCAATTTTAAAACCACATCCTTATGAAAAATCGTATCATCTCTATTTTTGCGGTAATTTTACTGTTTGGTTGTGGCCAAAAAACCCAAGAATCAACAAAAGAAGAAGTTGTGGAAAAGACTGAAGTAGCAACCGAAGCGGTTACCCAACCGCAATTGCGCCATGTGGTCCTGTTCAAATTTAAAGAGACCTCCTCTGAAGAAGATGTGGAAAAGGTAAAACAAGCCTTTAACGCACTGCCCTCTAAAATATCAGAGATCAAAGGCTACGAATGGGGCCTCAACAACAGCCCGGAAAATTTGAACAAAGAGCTTACCCATTGCTATTTATTGACCTTTACCAGTGAGGCAGATAGGGATGCCTACCTCATCCACCCAGACCATAAGGCTTTTGGAGAAGTGGCAGGCCCACATATTGCCGATGTGCTTGTAGTGGACTACTGGGCCAACTAATTTAGCTTTCATATCCATATAAAATCACCTACCGGAATTCTGCTAATCACCACTTTATTTAATACCTTTAAGTGGAGTCCAGAAACCACACAAAACGGGGCGTAACCCAAAAGCCAAACGAGTAGGAAACTAAATTGTAACGTCATGCCAAAATATGTCATTGAGCGGGAAATACCCGGTGCCGGTAATTTAACCGCTGAGCAGCTCAAAGGAGTATCACAGACTTCCTGTGGTGTTCTTCGCTACATGGGCCCAGAGATTCAATGGGTACAAAGCTATGTTACCGGAGACAAGATCTATTGCGTGTACATTTCCCCTAATAAGGAAATGGTGTTGGAACATGCCAAACAGGGAGGTTTCCCTGCCAATTTGGTCAGTGAGGTGGCCACCATTATAGACCCCACTACCGCTGAATAGGCCAATGCCACGATAGTTAATACTTAAAGTCACGACCAAATATTGGTACATGGCCAGATTGATTTATGGTCAAAATCACCCCGATAAATATGAGATATACGCCCCAAGACGGTTTTCCCTATTATTTTGAATTGGCCCAAGAGCAGGAACTCTCCGCACTTTTTGCATCAGTGAAGACCAATGCTTTGTTGGCGTCCATAGATGAAGAAAAAGCTGCGCATAGGTATGCTCCTGGTAAATGGAGCATTAAACAAATTGTAGGGCATATTACTGACCATGAGCGTATAAAAATGTTCCGTGCCTTTCAATTGAGTCGAAACCAAGAAGTGGAATTATGGGGGTATAATCAGGAGTCTTTGGTCAAAAACAGTCGATTTGATAAACTCACCCTGCAACAATTACTGACAGATTATGTGAATGTGAGGAAGGCCTCCCAAAGTTTTGTGGATACACTTTCCACCAATAAACTGCAACGAAAAGGGTGGGCTAAACAACATGAGGTTCGATTGGAAGACTTCCTAAAGTCGGTGATTGGACATGAAATTCATCATCTTAATATCATCAAAGAAAGGTATCTATAGCTACAACCCGACTGTAACAATCCCGAGGCGGCTAATCCAAAACAGAATGCTAATAGAGAAGTGCGGGTTTCCATATTTCGGATGAGCTTGTTGTGGATTATTGGACCAACTAAACCACATACGTTACGATAAACCCTAAGGTGAAATTTGTTACTTTTAATCAACTTTAGTTCAACGTTTTATCATGAAAGCCACACCAGAACACAATCAGCGAATCGCAAGAATGACCTTTGCATCGGTTTATCCCCATTATGTGACAAAAGTGGAAAAGAAAGGTCGAACAAAAGAGGAACTGCACCAAGTAATAACATGGTTGACCGGCTTTACGGAAAAGGACATCCAAAAATTGATTGATGAAAAAGTAACCTTTGAAACCTTCTTTGAAAAAGCTGATCTAAATCCCAATGCCCACCTCATAAAAGGAGTGATATGCGGTTATCGAATTGAAGAAATTGAAAACCCATTGACCCAACAAGTACGCTATTTGGACAAATTGGTAGATGAATTGGCCAAAGGCCGAAAAATGGAGAAAATCCTAAGATCCTAAAACATACCCTTTCAACTGTAACATATACTTTCTTGAAAGGTCTTTGTACAAAACAACTTCCATGATCAAAAAAATTCAATTTTCCCTGATTACGCTGCTTGTTTTTGCAAGCTGTACCTCCCCCACCGAAAAACCGGAAATTCAACAACCCGAAACCACAAAGCAAGCTTTGCTTGTGGGCACTTTCCACTATCACAACCCTGGTGCGGATGTGGCCAAAACCAAAAGTTTTGATGTCATGAGCGATGCCTCTCAGGCCCAGCTGGAGGTGATTTCAGAAAAAATAAAGGAGTTTAAGCCAGACCAAGTGTTGGTGGAATGGCCCTATGACCAGCAACAGGAACTGGATTCGTTGTACCAACTGTATTTGAAGGACAACTATTTTGCCAACGACAGCCTTTCCGACTTTTACCTAAAAAACGAAATCTTCCAGTTGGCATTCCGAGTCGCCAAAAAAGCAGGTTTAACCTCTGTGAAGGCCGTGGATTATCGCGATACCGATTTTCCTTTTGATAGTTTAATGACCGTTGCGGCCAAACAAAAGCAAATAGACCTGCAAAACTATTTTACAGATGGCATAGAGCGTTTTACACAAGAGTTTGATGAAAAAATTGAATCGGGAGCCTCTCTACTTGATATTACCTACTATCTCAATTCGGAGGAACTTAGAAACTTTAGCAACGAGCTACAGACCCAAGTGCCGCTCCTGGTAGGTGACCGGGATAATTTTGTTGGGGCGTACCTTGCTTCGGAATGGTATCGCCGAAATTTGTACATGTGGTCTTTGGCGCAAAAAGCCACTGAACCCAATGACAAACGGATAATGCTGCTTCTAGGTTCCAGCCATATTGCACTGATCAAGGATTTTATTGATACAAATGGGGATTGGAGTACAGTGGAATTAAAGGAAATTATGGAAAAGCGGTACAATCCTTAGCCTTTGTTCCCAGGTAAGGATTTCTTCAAAAAATCGACCGAAATAGCGTCAATTCAATAATCCTTATCTTTAAAGAGCAAACGTTTACCATGATTCTTACCGATTCCCTTTTGGATTTCTTTTTGGAAACCAGAAAACATTCCGAAACCATTTGCCAACCTTTGGAAATTGAAGACTATGTGGTGCAGCCCATTGTGGATGTGAGTCCACCCAAATGGCATTTGGGGCACACCACTTGGTTTTTTGAGGAATTCATTCTAAAACCGCATGCCAAGGGTTACCAACAGTTCAATGCCGATTTCTCGTTTGTCTTCAACAGCTACTACGAAACCGTGGGCAAACGGGTGGTCCGTTCGGATCGGGGGAATCTGTCGCGTCCCTCGGTGAAAAAAGTATACGAATATCGAAACTATGTCACCGAAGCCATCAAGGACTTCTTTTCGGAACCTCAGAGTGAAGAGCTCCAAAATGTTTTGGAAATTGGAATCCATCATGAAAAGCAGCATCAGGAACTCCTGCTCACGGACATCAAATATATTTTAGGAAACAATCCGCTTTTGCCCACTTATTCGGATGCATTTGAAGACCATCCGAAAGAGACGCACACCCAAGATTGGATTTCCATGGATGAAGGCGTGTATGAGGTTGGACATAATTCGCAGGAATTTTGCTACGACAATGAATTGGGAAGGCATAAAGTATATCTGCAACCCTATAAAATTTCCAACAAGTTGGTCACCAACGGGGAATTTATTGAATTTATTGAAGCCGGTGGCTACCAACGCTTTGAAATTTGGCATGCCGAAGGCTGGGATTGGGTGAACCAAAACAACATCAACGCGCCCCTATATTGGCATAAAATTGACGGTTCATGGTGGCATTATACCGCAAAGGGACTCCAAAAAGTGGATTTGGAAACCCCTGTGACCCACATCTCCTATTATGAGGCCTTTGCCTATGCCCAATGGAAAGGGTTTCGGTTGCCCACAGAGTTTGAATGGGAAGCTGCCCAACAGTTTTTTCCGTGGGGCAAGCGCTGGGAATGGACCGAAAGTGCCTACTTGCCCTACCCCAACTATACAAAACCCAATGGTGCCTTGGGTGAGTACAATGGGAAATTCATGGTGAGCCAGAAAGTGCTCCGTGGTGGTTCCGTGGCAACGCCCACAAAGCATACACGGCATACCTATCGTAATTTTTTCCATCCGCAGCTACGTTGGCAATTTACTGGATTAAGGTTGGCACAATAATCCCGACTTAACTGTTATGCGATCAAAAACCACCACATTTACATCCGTCTTTGAACAAGAGGTGTATGAAGGACTTACAGCCCATCCCAAATACCTATCCTCCAAATATTTTTACGACGAGGTAGGCGATAAACTTTTTCAGGACATCATGGCTATGCCTGAATATTACCTCACGGATTGTGAATTCAATATTCTGGAAGCGAACAAAGCCGAAATCGTTGACCTATTTTCTGGTGGTGGAGAACCATTCAGCCTATTTGAATTAGGGGCAGGTGATGGTAAAAAAACGAAGATTTTACTGCGGCATTTGGTGGAACGGAACCTTCCATTTGATTATAGGCCCATTGATATCAGCCAAAATGCATTGAATGAACTGGAAACCTCACTGCACAAAGAAATTCCGGAAGTGGTCATAAATCCGCTGCAGGGCACTTATTTTGATACGCTGCGCAACATTGGGGAGAGCAATGGACGGAGAAAAGTGATTTTGTTCCTAGGTTCCAATATTGGCAATCTGTTGCATCCACAGGCGGTGGAATTTCTCAAAAATATGAGGAGCGCCATCAACCCTGACGACCTTATTTTTATGGGATTCGACCAAAAGAAAAACCCGCAGACCATCTTAGATGCCTATAACGACAAAGCGGGAATTACCGAAGCCTTCAACAAGAACATCCTAACCCGTATCAACAAAGAAATGGGTGGTAATTTTGATCTAGACAAATTTTTACATTGGGAAGTCTATGACCCCCAAACTGGAACGGCGAAAAGCTATTTGGTTTCCAAAGAAAGACAAATGGCCCATATAGAAAGTTTGGATTTAGAAGTCCCGTTCAAACAATGGGAGACCATCCACACCGAAATTTCACAAAAATATGATGATGCCGTGGTAAAATGGTTGGCCGGAGAGGCTGGGCTAGAGATTGCCACCTCCTTTTCGGACCAGGAAGAAAACTACAAAAATTACGTGTTCACCAAATGAACCAAAACCGCCATTGAAGTTGGGGAGCTCCAATGACGATTGATTTTTTTTTTACACTTCCAGAACGGCGTTCTCGGTTCCGGCGTAATCGTTCCATTGAAAACGGTCTGCCTCTTCATCGTTGGTATAACTACCGTCAATAAGGTATCTGAATTCGTAGGTGTTCTCTTTGGGAAGTTCAAAGGTTCCTTTGAAAGTTCCGTTTTTTAGCTTCTTCAAAGTGCTCCCTTTAGGGTTCCAATTGTTAAAATCGCCCACTACGGCCACTTTGTCCGCCTCTTCTGCCGGAACGGTAAAAGTCACCTTGCAAACAGGCTTGCTTTTTAGGTATTGTTTTTTTATTGCCATGGTACTAAAAATTTTAATTCCGGTACAAAGCAATACATAAAACTGCTTATTTACAATTCGTTAAGTTCGATTTATCATATTGATAAAATGCGCCTAACAATTGGGTTACTTTTATCAATTTAATTCCATGTTTTTTACCAATTATCCTTTTGAGGCCCAACGCTTTAAAAGTGTTTCAACAACATCTATCTCCTCTTCTGTATTGTAAAAATGAAAGCTCAAACGTATACCCCCTCCCCGCGGTGAGGCGACTACATTTTCCTCCGTTAATTTATTGAACAGTTTCTCGTCTCCCTTTATATTGAATATGGTGCTGTGCTGCTTTCTTTCCAGTACACTTTGTTCCAAAAGTCCCAATTCTGAAAAAGCATTTTTTGCTTTGTTGGACAGTTTTTGTAAATGTGCCTGAATATCCTCCAAGCCGATCTCATCCAAAAAGTTGAGTGCAAATTCCAGGCTTCCAAAATTGAAGGAATCCAAATGACCCGGTTCCAAATATTTGCAAAATGGAATACTGTCCCTCTTGGACAGATCATTGTTCACGGAGCCATTACCGATACCTTTAAGTTCAAATTGGTCCATAACGGCATCTTTCACCAGAAAAAAGGCGTTACCATAACCGGCCAATAGCCATTTGTAGGTGCTCGTGCCTAAAATATCGAACCCAGATTTGTCAAAATTGAAGGTCTCCGTACCACAAAACTGGGTGCCATCACCAATAATCACTAGGTCGGGGAAATCATTTTTCAATTGCCTTATAAAATCAAGGTCTATTTTTAACCCGTTCACCCATTGCACCACGCTTAGAGCCAACACATCAATGCTTCCGGTTTTTACCTTTTTATAGATGTTTTCCTCCATGTGCTCATCGATGTCCACATACTCCCTATTGAAATTTCGGGTCTCAAAGGGCCAGTTTACGGAAGGGTAATCGTTTTGGAGCAATAAGACTTTTTTCTCCTTGGAAAGTCCTTCCAGAAGCATATTCATCCCCAAACTAAAATTGGGCACCAAGGCCACATTAGTTGGTTTGCAATGAAAAAAGTTACCAACGGTTTTCTTGATCTCAGGCATGTGGGCAAAGCCTTTGGCCTTCATTTCGCTACCACCAATAAGAAAATCAAGATCGTGGCCTTGTCGCCATTCCATTAAATCTTCACTCAAAAGGCCTGCAGAAGCTGTATTGGCATATAAACATTGATTTAGGACAGGAAATTTTTTTCTTAGACTTTGCATTGCAGAGGTTTTGGGAACAATTCAATTATCTTTGTTGTTAAAGATAGCCATTCCATGTTGTCCTTTGGTAAAAAGAAAAAGACAGAAATAGATTTAAAGCAGCACGAACTTCTGGAAAATGCCCAAAAGCGCATCAAACGGAAGAAACGACTGTTTTCCCATTTGGTCATTTTTTTGATTGGAAGCCTTTTTTTGGTACTGGCCAACAAAATCCTGAAGTACGGTGAAGCTTACGACTGGTCCATTTGGGTGATTATTTTCTGGGCATTTTTATTGGTCTTGCACACCTTTAACGTATTTGTAACCCACAAGTTCATGGGGCAGGATTGGGAACGCAAGCAGCGTGAACGTTTGGTGGAACAACAGAAAAAGCGCATTGCCGAAATCCAAAAAGAAATCGATACGGACTTTCCACTTTCCAAAATAAATAAAAAAAAAGAGCTGTGAAGCGACTGATTATTATAGCCGCTGCCGCAGAGAACAATGCTTTGGGGAAGGACAACGATTTGGTCTGGCACCTTCCCGATGATTTTAAGCGGTTTAAGGCCCTTACCACAGGCCATAAGATCATTATGGGCAGAAAGACGCTGGAAAGCTTTCCCAAGCCTTTACCAAACCGTGAGCATATTGTGGTTACCCGAGATAAAGACTACACGCCTAAGTTTCCGTGTACCATAGTACATTCTCTTGAAGATGCCATTGATTTGGTGGGTAATAATGAAACCGCTTTTATTATTGGTGGTGGTGAAATTTATAGGCAATCCATGTCTTTTGCCACTGATATGGAACTCACCCGGGTCCACGGCACTTTTGAAGCGGATACCTTTTTTCCTGAAATCAATCCCAATGAATGGGAGTTGGTGAAAGAGGAACATCATCCAAAAGATGATCGACACCAATACAGTTTTACCTATCTCACCTACACAAAAAAATAAGGCTCAGAAATCCAAATAGGAAATTTGGGCGTTGTCATCATCCACTAGGTTCCTCAAGACTTCAATACCTTTATTGGAACAAAACAGGTGTTCCCCAGGTTGGCCTTTGGTGTTCAATAGTTGGTTTTTCTCCAAAACCGCTTTGGTCTGCCGTGCCACGGCCTCACCAGAATCAATAATGCTGATATGGTCTGGAAGTATATCTTGTAACAAAGGGATTAAATACGGATAATGGGTGCAACCCAAGACCAAACAGTCGATATCCTGCTCCAACATGGGCCTTAAAAAGGAAAGGAGCAATCCGCGGGTAACCACCGAATTGATTTGACCGCTCTCAATGAGTTCCACTAAACCCTTTCCCTCTTGCTCCACCACTGTAATACCTTCAGCAAATAGCTTTGAGGTGTTGTGGAATAGACTACTGGATAAAGTACCCTGGGTGGCCAACACCCCAACCTTCTTGGTTTTTGTATGAAGTGCCGCGGGTTTAATGGCCGGTTCAATACCTATAAACGGAACGTTGTAATGCGTCCGTAAGTAATCAATGGCATTGGTTGTAGCGGTATTGCAGGCCACAACAATGAGCTTACAATCTTGCTGCAATAAGAATTCTGTGTTCTTTATGCTAAGCTGAAGGATTTCTTCTTTTGATTTTTCACCGTAGGGAGCGTTGGCACTATCGGCCAAATAGATGGTATTTTCATGGGGCAACATTTTTTTGATTTCCTTCCAAATGGAGGTGCCCCCAACACCTGAATCGAAAATGCCAATGGGTCCGTGCATATCCAAAAATAGATACTTAAAGTTTTATAAAAACAAAAAAACCGCTTTTCCTTTTAGAAAAAGCGGCTTATAAAATTTTATACATTGTGCTTAGAAGCCCAATTCCTGCTTAACAGCGGGCAATAAGTCCTTTCCTTTAGCTACGATCAAGCTCAAGCCCGGGCTGGCATCGATTACATAATCGAATCCTTGGGCTGCTGCCACTTTCTCAATGGCATTCTTTGCTTTTTCTGAAATAGGGGCGAACAATTCTTGTTGTTTCTTCTGCAATTCTTGCATAGCAGCTTGTTCGGCTTCTTGAATATTCCTTTCAAAACCTTGAAGCTCCAATGCTCTTTCTTCATTTTCCTCCTTGGTCTTGGCAGTGGCTTCGTTGGAGTATTGGGTATACTTATTTTTAAGTTCGGTCATGGAACTTTCAATGTCCGCTCTGTAAGTTTCCTGCAATTTTTTCAACTCGGCTTGGGCAGCCTTCATCTCCGGCATTTCAGACAATAGTTGCTGTACATTGACGTGTGCAACCTTGCTCTGTGCATTTACAAAACCCGTAGCCGCCACAAACAATACTAGGGCCACAGCGATTCTTTTTACATTTTTCATGATTCTACGTTACTATTTTGATGTTAAATTTAGTGCTCCACTATTTACTGTTGTATGGAATCCTTTTGTTGTTCTTGCGCTTTTTCACGCTCTTCCAATCTGGCTTTGCGTTTGGCCTCGCGCTCTTCCAATAATTTTTTTCTTCGCTCCTCGTAGGCTTTTTTGCGTTCTTCCCTGAGCCTTAACTGTTCGGCTCTTCTATCTTCCACTGCTTGGGCATTGGCCTGTTGAATGGAATCGGTTCTTTCTTGTCTTTCTCTTAGGGCATCACTGATTTCATCTTCTCCTTCTTCTTCTTCAATAAACTGCTCCAACCTATTTTGTTCTTCTTGTTTTCTGTTGGAGGCGCTTATTTTTCTAGTGCGTCCTATCTCTCTTAAAACCAAGTCACTAATATCGTGCCTTTTTTCGGAGTACAACATTACAACATCTGCTGATTTATCAAAAATAAAATCGTATCTTTTATTGCCTCCGATTTTTTGGACTTCATTGAACACTTGGTCCTGAATAGGCTGAATCAACAGCTTTTTTTGCAGCACCAAATCCCCTTGTGGACCAAAACGGTCTTGTTGATAGTCCAACATTTCCTTCTCCAAAATCTGAATTTCCTCTTCACGTTCGGTGATGAGTTCATCTGTCAATAGCACTTTTTCGGCCATTAAATCTTTTTTCATCTGCTCAATGACGCTTTGCTTCAGCTCAATCTCTTTCTTCCACTTTTGCGCCTTGGCTTCCAACTGCTCGGTGGCATCCCTATATTCTTCCACATTTTCTAGGATATATTCCATATCCACATATCCTATGCGCACTCCCCTTTGGGAAAAGCCATAAAAGGATGACATCAAAACAAGTAATGACAAAAGAACTTTGGTATTCATCTTTATCCGTTTTTACATAGAAAATATCGTGCCAAAATAACTAATTAATTTAAAATGAGCTATTTATAAATTACAAAGCGCCTATTTTCCTTTAATTAAAACTGCTGCCCGATGATGAAGTGCGTTTGCCAGCCACTTGGCCCTATTGATCCTGGTTGGGCATCTGTATCGAAACCGTAACCGAAATCAATTCCCAAGAGACCGAATGCCGGCATAAAAATACGCAGCCCCACTCCGGCAGATCTTTTTAATTCAAACGGATTAAACTCACTAAAATTGTTGAAAGCGTTCCCTGCCTCCAAAAAAGACAATGCATAAATGGATGCGGAAGGCTTAAGGGTTAGCGGATAGCGCAATTCCAAAGAGAATTTATTGTAAATGGTTCCCCCATCTCTTTCTAGGTTACCCGTAATTGGGTTGGTACTAAACGGCGTTAGGGAACTGTTTTCATAGCCTCTTAACTGAATTACATCCCTACCGTCCAAGGTAAAGTTTCCTAGACCATCACCTCCCACAAAGAAGCGTTCAAAGGGAACCGCTCCAATATCGTGGTTGTAAGCTCCAAGGAACCCAAATTCTGCATTGGTGCGCAATACCAGTTTGTCCACCAAATTGGTGTACCAATCTCCCTTAAATTTTATTTTGTAGAACTCCAATAGTTTAAAGCGCTCTTCCTCCATTTGTTCTAAATTGTCACTCAATTGCGCAAACTCCAATTGCTCGTCTATATCTGTTGGATTGGAACCAATTTCCAAAAGTCTTTCAGTGGTTGTCCTGATATCCTCTCTAATTTGCTTATAGTCCTTTGAACTGAAAAGCGAATACGGCGGTGTAAATTTGGCCGTAACCTCAAAATTAGATCCAGACATCGGGAATATCCTATTAGGTCCTTGGGAACTACGTGAAATCCCCAAAGTATAACTCAATGAATTTGAACTTCCATTACCAAAATTGAAAAGTCCATTACGATATTCCTTGAAATCATATAACTGATAGCTCAAGGCGTGGGAAACGGTAAAATAATCATCGGGCCACTGCACCCTTTTTGCCAATCCAGCCGAAACCCCGGTAATGGAAAACCCTCTGCTCTTGTCAACTTCAATTCTACCCCGACTACTAAAGTCGGTGGCAAATTGCTGGGTTCTTGAGAGTGAAAGATTAAAACGTACCGGTTTTTTACCCCCTAACCATGGTTCCGCAAAATTTAAACTGTACACACGGAAGGTTCTGCTGGCCTGTAAGCGAAGCGCAAAGGTTTGCCCGTCACCCATAGGAACTGGTTTGTAGGCCTCTCCATTAAAAATATTCTTTAATGAGAAGTTACTGAAGGAAAGCCCCAGGGTTCCAATAAAACCGCCACCACCAAAACCGCCTTGTAGCTCTATCTGGCTAGAGCCTGCTTCCACAAGGCTGTAATTTACGTCTACAGTTCCCTCATTTGGGTTGGGGTTTTGAATATCCGGTTTTATCTGCTCGGCATCAAAGAAGCCCAATTGTCCCAATTCCCTGATACTCCGTACCAAATCATCCTTGCTGTATTTTTGACCGGGCCTGGTGCGTAACTCCCTGAAAATTACGTGATCATTGGTTTTATCGTTCCCAGTTACGGTCACATGGTTCAGAAAGGTTTCTTTTCCTTCTATGATTCGGATTTCAAAATCTATAGTATCATTAACCGCAGATACCTCAACTGGGTTGATACTGGAAAACAAATACCCATTGTTCTGGTAAAGGTTCGTCAGGTCGTTGGCATCTGGTTTGGAGTCATCCGCTACCCGTTCCTTGAGCAATACGCCATTATACGTTTGTCCTTTTCGAATCCCCAGGACTTGGCTCAATTGCCTATCGGTGTATACTGTGTTCCCAACAAAATCAATGTCCCCAAAATAGTATTTGTCCCCTTCCTCGACCTTTATTTTTAAATCGATGTTCTTTTCATTGACTCGAACAAAAGTATCAGAGAGCACCCGGGCATCCCTGTATCCTCTTTCGGCATAGGTGTCCACCAAATTGGAAAGGTCTTCCTCATAGTCTTCTGCTATGTACTTGGACTTCTTCCAAAAACGGTAGAATTTTTTCTTTTTGGTGTTTTTGAGTGATTTTCTAAGTCGTTTGTTTGATAGCTTTTCGTTGCCCTCAAAAGTGATTTTTCGAATTTTTACCTTATCGCCCTTATTAACATTGATCACCATATTCTCCGTATTGGTGGCCGAAGTATCGGGCGCAGTGGCTATGTTCACTTTGGCATTGAGGTAGCCTTGCTTTTTATATTTGTTTTGAAGGTAGTTTCTGGTATTGGCAATCAAGCTTTCGGTAATTTTCTTGCCTTTTTTAAGGTCTGTATCGTTGATGATTTCCTCTACCTTACGCTTTTTAACCCCGTATACCGTTACATTGGCCAAGGTTGGACGTTCGGTGATGTTCAATTCCAAGAAGATCTTGTCGTCCTCAATCTTGGTGTAGTACATCTCCACATTGCTGAACAGTTCCAATCCCCACAATTTCTTGATCACAGCACTGATCTCATCACCGGGCACGGTAATGGGTTGACCCACACGAAGGCCCGTATAGGTTTTTACCGTCTGCTCATTATAACTTTGCAGACCAGTGACCGTAAGTCCTCCCAAAATATATTGCTTTCCGTCCTCAAAAGGGATATCCTGGGCAAAGCCCTGGCCGGAAAAAAGTAATAAGGGGAGAAGTAATTTAAGGTATGGTTTTATGCAGTTTTTTATACCTTTAATTGAGTTGTTCGCTAGTTTTTCCAAATCGTCGTTCTCTATTTTGGTAACTTAATATTGCCTCTACCAAATGATGCTCTCTAAAATCAGGCCAAAATACATCAATAAAATATAATTCGGCATAAGCAATTTGCCAGAGTAAAAAATTGCTTATCCTATGTTCACCACTGGTACGGATAAGCAAGTCCACATCTGGCAAGAAATGCGTGTAAAGATGTGTATTTATAACGGTTTCATCAATATTTTCGGGTGAAATTATATTATTTTTAACTTTGGTACTTATCTCTTTTACAGCGCTTTTTATCTCATCCCTAGAGCCATAGCTCAACGCCAACGTAAGGATCATACCGGTATTTTTTGATGTTTTTGAAATGACTTCGGAAAGTTCTTTCTGGGCTTTTTGGGGCAGGGAATCAATTTTGCCAATAGCCTTTAGTTTAATGTTGTTCTTGTTAAGAGTTTCCAACTCCTTGCGCAATGAGGCCACCAAAAGTTTCATCAAGGTCTGCACTTCCACTTTTGGTCGATTCCAGTTTTCTGTGGAAAAAGCATAGAGGGTTAAACATTGGATTTGCAGTTTGGCACAGTTCTCCACGGTGTTACGCACTGCCTCCACTCCATTTTCATGACCAAAGACACGGAGTTTGCCGCGTTGTTTGGCCCATCTGCCATTGCCGTCCATAATGATGGCAATGTGTTTTGGCAGTTTCTCTTTGTTAACCTCGTCTAGCGTGTGCATTTTATTGAAAACAATCCTGGCAGGGCTTGCGTCCAAAGGTATACGTTAATGTAAAACCTGTGAAAACATACCAGTCATCGCTCAATATATTGCCGAATCTAAATTGCTCAAAATTGGAACCCTCGGGGTTACTTGCGTCCAAATTGTCCGTAAATGTATACCTGGCTCCAATTTCGGCGCCAAGAATCAGGAATTGATTTAACCGATACTTTGCCCCAACCGTCATTGGAATTGCAAAACTACCTTCTTTTTGGTTAATATCCTGCACTTGAAGGGCATCAAAATACATAAAATCATACCTAAAGTAGGTAAAACCCGTGTAAAGATAGGGTGTGAAGGCCGGTCCGAGCTTATGAAGATTATACTCCACAAAGTTAAATTCCAACCCTAAAGAAGCCTCAAGGATGGAATTATCCATTACATAACCACGCTGTTGACGGGATTGCATGTGGGATTTTGCATCGTCTGCAGTAAAGTCGCCATACAAAACACTGGCTCGCCATGCATATCGTTTGCTCTTGTTCCATTTAAAGATTCCACCGAATGCCGGGCCGGATGGCAAGATGTAATTGGTCCTTCCCACATCCCCAATCATATTGACTCCACCAGCAAAGACTCCTATCTCATAGGTTTGCGCACTTACCTTGAGTATACAGCACAAAAAAATAGCCAAAACTATTCGCATACTATCCAAAAAATTTCATGTATTAAGAGTAAAGGAAGGTCAATACGTATACTGTTAAGATTGTTCTCCTTTGTTAAACAGTTTTTAGTGCCATTTATTGTTTGTGAACCGTTCAATTCCTCCGATCTTCCCCCCAGAGCAATTTGTTGCGAAGTGTTTTCCAAAAACTTTCCGATGTGTATTCAATCATCTTAATGGTAAAATTGGACTTTTTTATTTTGATTTCCTTGCCATTGGGAATATCGGCAATTCTTGAATCCAAGGAAACCAAATGGGTCTGTTCCCTTCCCGAAACCCGTAACCGTATTTCGGTATCGTCCGAAATGACCAAAGGCCGCGCGTTAAGATTATGTGGAGCAATCGGGGTAAGCACCAAAGCTTTGGCTGATGGGGCAATAACAGGTCCGCCACAACTCAACGAATAGCCGGTAGAGCCGGTCGGTGTGGAAACAATGAGACCATCAGACCAATACGATGTGAGATACTCATTGTTCAAATAGGTTTCAACGGTAATCATGGAGGTAGTATCCTTACGGCTTACGGTGACCTCGTTCAGGGCAAAATTGAGTCCCTTGAACTCATCCAAATCGGAATTGAGCTCCACCTCTACCAAGGTGCGCTCTTCAACGGTGTAGTGACCAGCCATAAACTCGGTGACCAGCTTGCGGACACTTTCTTTTTTAAAGGTGGATAAAAACCCAAGTCGGCCCGTATTTACTCCCACAATGGGAATTCCATAGTCCTTTATATAAGTGACCGCGCGCAACATGGTGCCGTCCCCACCAAAACTCACGAACATATCAAAGGTGGAATCCAATCCTTCGGATTGCGAAAAAGTACCTTTAAAAAGGTCTTTTGAAAAACCGGAAACCAATTGAACAAATTTTTGTTCGATGTAAACCTCAGCGGTTATCTTTTGCAGCTCATCCAAAAGTTCCAACATACAAGTTCTGTCCTCGTCCAGAAAAGTTTGACCGTAAATAGCGACCTTCATGTTAAACGTTAAGGTATTTTTCCAAATAATCAGACCGCTTTTTTAAATCCTCCAAAAACTGGTCGTCACTATTTCCAAAGACAATGGTGTAGTTGTATCGCCTAAAGGTCTGGGCCACTTCATTCAAGTTTTGGGCACCAATCTTCAAGGTAATTTCCACAATATCATTTTCCAATTTGGTAATAAAGGCTCCCAACAAACGAGCATTGTTGCTCTCCACTATTTGGGCGATCTCACTAAAGGAATAATCCTTGATTCCGATGGATATTACAAGAATGGCCCCCGGTTCCTTAAAAAAGGGAGTGTCTATGAACATGCCCACAATATCCTCTAGGTCGTAGTACCCTGTAATCACTTGGTTTTCATCCAAAATGGGCAAGATATTGGCTTCGTTTCTGGAGAACATCTCCAAAACATCCAACCAGGAAGTGTCCTTGGTCACAAAAAAACTTTCCATCTCAAACCGAAATTCCTCAATCTTCTTGTCCGGTTCAAAACAGGCAAGGTCATTTTCAGACAACAATCCCAAATAGCTGCCATTTTCCGTAATGGCCACATGGGAATAGGTAGTCTCTTCAAAAAATTGAATGACATCCTTCAAGGTCTCCGCTACCTCAAAAACGGGAATAGTGGTTATAATTTGGTTTTGAATCTGCATAGCATCGCTGTTAGGTGCAAAATACTAATTTTAAATCGCAAAAGGCATGCCTAATTCTTATTTTTGACAATCTAAAAAAGAACTTCATGACAAAGTTGAGTGTCAACATAAATAAACTGGCAACTTTACGAAATTCGAGGGGCGGCAATGTGCCCAACCTTATAACTTCAACCCAAGACATTGAGTCGTTTGGGGCACAGGGCATTACCATCCACCCAAGGCCAGATGAACGCCATATTCGCTACCAAGATGCCCGTGATTTAAAACAAGTGGTCACAACGGAATTCAATATTGAAGGTAATCCCATCCCCAACTTTATAGATTTAGTGCTAGAAGTAAGACCCACCCAAGTGACCTTGGTGCCCGATGCAGAGGATGCCATTACCTCCAATGCCGGTTGGGATACCCTAAAACACAAAGATTTTTTGGTGGATGTGATCAAAACTTTCAAGGAAAACGGCATTCGAACGTCCATATTTGTAGACCCTGACGTAGCCATGGTGGAAGGTGCTGCCGAAACTGGTACGGATAGAATTGAACTTTACACAGAAAGCTTTGCACATGGGTATGGTTTAGGCAAAAAAGAACAGAGCATTCAACCTTTTATTGATGCCGCCAATAGGGCACATGAGGTGGGTTTGGGCATCAATGCGGGACATGACCTAAGTTTGGACAACATTAAATTCTTTAAGGAGAACATTCCAAATTTATTGGAGGTGTCCATTGGGCACGCCCTTATCTGTGAGTCTATTTATTTGGGGATTGAAAACGTAATCAATATGTACCTACACCGACTAAAGTAACTTATGAAAGTATTGCATTCAAAAATAGTTGGAGAAGGAAAACCATTCATCATTCTACATGGATTTTTGGGCATGTCGGACAATTGGAAGACCCTGGGCACCCAATATTCGGAGAATGGTTTCCAAGTGCATTTGGTGGACCAGCGAAACCATGGTAAAAGTTTTCATTCTTCTGAATTCAATTATGATCTTTTGAGTGAAGATGTCATTAATTACATGAATCATCACAATATAGATTCCGCTTTTGTATTGGGACATTCCATGGGCGGGAAAACCGCAATGCAATTGGCCACTTCACATCCTGAGCGGGTCACTAAACTGATTGTGGCCGATATTGCTCCAAAGTTTTATCCGCCCCATCATCAATTTATATTTGATGGGCTCTCGCATTTGGATTTTGCTGTCATATCAGATCGCAGGGAAGCGGATGAAGAACTTTCAAAATACATCAAGGAGAGAGGAATTCGCCAGTTCTTATTGAAAAACCTCTATTGGGTTGAAAAAGAAAAATTGGGATTCCGTTTCAATTTTGAGGTACTCAAAGACCGAATGGAAGAGATAGGTGAGAATATTATCCCCAACGCTATCTATGAGGGCCCTACCCTTTTTGTCCGGGGAGACCGATCCGAATATATACAGCCCAGCGACTTTTCGGAAATCAAAAGACATTTTCCAAAAGCCGAAATTGAAACCGTGGATAAAGCCGGACATTGGCTTCACGCAGAAAATCCCAAACAGTTTTTTGAAAAGACCTTCAACTTTTTAAATTCATAAAATTTGACCCTTTTTATTATGCATGCATAATTTTTTTGCCCATTTTATTGCCTGTATAACAATTTTGACCTAGTTTTGGTTAACTCTGGTTTAACCATAAGTTTTAATCATGAACTAACTCAAAACAGATTTTGGATATGAAAAAGTTGTATGCCTTACTTCCCTTTTTAGGCCTATTCTTGATTGCATGTGAAGAAGATACTACCCCAATTGACGACACACCAGACCCCATTGAATACACTGCAGGAACAGCAGATTTCTCAAATTATGTTGCCGTAGGAAACTCCCTAACGGCAGGCTTTTCAGACAATGCCCTTTTTAGAGCAGGCCAAGAGGCCTCTTTTCCCAATATGCTGGCGGCTAATTTTGCGCTGGTGGGCGGAGGTGCATTTGAAATCCCCTATATGGCGGATAATCTGGGTGGAGCAACCATTGGTGGCGAAACAGACGCCAACATGGATGGCTCTCCGGATATCGGCAACCGATTGATTTTATCCTTTGCCGCTGGACCCGCTCCGGTCCCTGTGGCAGGACAGGGAAGCACTGAAATTACCAACAAACTCTCAGGGTCTTTTAACAATATGGGCGTTCCAGGTTCCAAAAGTTACGAGCTTCTGGCACCTGGCTATGGTAGCTTGGCAGGTTTGGCCGTAGGAGCCGCTAACCCATACTTTGTACGCTTTTCTTCCTCAGAAAGCGCTACTGTAATTGGAGATGCTGTTGCCCAAAGTCCTACATTTTTCTCGCTTTGGACGGGCGCGAACGATGTCCTTCTCTATGCCACTGGAGGTGGCACAGGAACGGACCAGACCGGAAACCTAGACCCAAGCAGCTATGCCAGAAATGATCTTACAGACCCCATGGTTTTTGCAGGCTCACTTGATGCTATACTCCAAGCTATGACCGCCAACGGGGCAGATGGCGTTATCGCCAATTTGCCAAACGTAACGGATATACCCTATTTTACAACGGTTCCACACAATCCTGTTCCCTTGGATGAGGCTACCGCTACGCTTTTGAACGGTGCCTACAATGCCTACAATCAAGGTTTGCTCCTTGCACAAAGTTTTAGTCTCATTACCGCTGATGAAGTGGCAAAAAGAACCATTTCCTTTTCCCCGGGAGAAGGAAACGCTGTTGTTATTTTGGATGAGGATTTAACCGATTTAACAGGGGTTGACCCCGGACTGATCAATATGCGACAAGCTACTGAAGAAGATTTATTGGTATTGACATCACGTACCTTTATCGGTACTTTGGCCAATCCTGCAGACCCAACTTCCATAAACGGGGTTGCAGTTCCACTGGCCGATAAATGGGTGTTGACCCCAGATGAGCAAGAACTTGTTGAAAATGCGTTGGCCGCCTACAATCAGACCATTGCTGGCTTGGCAACGGCTTATGATTTGGCTTTCGTTGATGCCAATGCATTGTTGAACGAATTAAAAACAGATGGTTTTCAACAAGCTGATGGAAGCATAGTCACCGCAACTTTTGCCACTGGAGGTGGATTCTCGCTAGATGGTGTGCACCCCTCACCAAGAGGTTATGCCATACTTGCCAACGCCTTTATTAAGGCCATAAACGAAAAATACGGTTCCAATTTACCTGGGGTAAACCCCTTGGATTATACTGGGCTGTACATTAACTAAACAACGTTTTATTTCATTATCTTAAAGGCACCGTTTGCAACGGTGCTTTTTTTATTTTAAAAAATCTAAAACATCACTTTATGAAACTGATCTTAAGACTTCTACTGAACGCACTTGCCGTTGTTGTGCTATCCTACATCCTTCCAGGGGTTGGTGTGGATTCCATGGTCACAGCTATTATAGTTGCGGTGGTATTGAGCCTCCTCAACTTCATTGTAAAACCAATCTTGGTAATCTTAACCCTTCCCATAACCATTGTTACCCTTGGGCTCTTTCTATTGATTATTAATGCAGTCATCATACTTATTGCCGCTAATGTCATTGATGGCTTTCAGGTAGTAAACATCTGGTGGGCCCTAATTTTTAGTCTTTTGCTGTCCTTTTTACAGTCCATCTTGCATTCAATTCTAAAGGAAGATGTCTAGAATGTATTTTAGTTTGACATTCAACGCTTTAAAAAGTTGCTGCCAAACCAAAAATGCATTACTTTTGCCACCCATTTTTGAATAGCAAATTAGGTAGGAGATGAACATTACTAAAGAACAGATTGACGATCTTAATGCAGTTGTAAAAGTCGCCATCAGTAAAGAGGACTATCAGGACAAAGTAGAAAAAATCCTGAAAGACTATAGAAAACAGGCCAATATCCCAGGATTCCGGAAAGGCCAAGTACCCATGGGGCTTATCAAAAAACAGTATGGAAAAGCTGTTTTGGTGGATGAGGTGAACAAACTATTGCAGGACAATCTGAACAAATACCTTACCGAGGAAAAATTGGACGTTCTTGGCAATCCACTACCCAAACAACAGGAAAACTTTGATTGGGACAACGAAAATCTGGACTTTGAGTTTGAATTGGGATTGGCACCCGACTTTGATGTTAACTTGAAGACCAAGAAAGCGGTTACCCAATATAAAATTGTAGCCGACAAAAAAATGATTGAGGAGCAAGTGGAACGCATCCAAAAACAATATGGCAAACTGGTTTCGAAAGAGGAAGTTGGCAAAAAAGACGAAGTAACTGGTTTCTTTGCCAATGAAGAAGAGGATATTGACCACAAGACCACCATTGAGATCAGCAATGTTAAAAGCAAAAAGGCCGTTGATGCCCTAGTTGGAAAAAAAGTGGGAGACTCCGTTACCCTTTCCACAAAAGGTCTTTTTAAAGAAGACTATCTTTTGTCCAGTGCTTTGGGAATTGCCCGTGACAAGGCGGACAAGTTGAATATCGATGTAACGTTCACCATTGAGGAAATCAATGAAAGGGAGCCTGCCAAACTGGACCAAGAATTGTTTGACAAGCTTTTTGGCGAAGGCAAGGTAACTTCAGAAAAAGAATTGAAAGATCGCATCAAGGAAGATTCCGAAAAACAGTTTGAGCAACAATCCGACCAGAAATTGTTGAACGATATCACAGAAAAACTTATTGATGATACCAAATTTGAGCTTCCAGCTGAATTCTTGAAAAAATGGATTCAGATCAGTGGTGAAAATGTACTTTCTGAGGATGAGGCCAAAGAAGAGTATGAAAAATCAGAAAAAGGACTTCGTTACCAACTTATTGAAGGTAAAATCATCCAAGAAAACAACCTTCAGGTACAATTTGATGAATTGAAGGAGTTTGCCAAAGGTTTCATCAAATCCCAAATGGCCCAATATGGCCACATGGATCCACAAGAAGAAGAACTGGAAAACATTGCCACACGGGTTTTGGGCAATCAAGATGAGGTAAAAAGACTATCGGAACAATTGATGAGCCAAAAACTGTTGGACCTTTACAAAGAGAAGGCCAATCTTAAGGTAAAAGAGGTCACTTATGATGACTTTGTCAAAGAGGCATATAGCTAGTCTTGGGCCAAAAGAAATATTAAGTATCTTTACGGTGCCGAAAAGCTAATTTTTCGGCACCTTTTTTTTAAGAAAAATTGAGAGAAATCCTATGGATTACGGTAAAGAATTCAAAAAATATGCTACCCAGCACCATGGCATAAACAGCATGTACTATGATAAGATCATGAGTACCATGTATCCCATGAACATGACCCCCAATATTATTGAGGAAAGACAGTTGAACGCCATAGCCATGGATGTTTTTTCCAGATTGATGATGGATCGCATTATCTTTTTGGGAACGGGCATCAATGACCAGGTAGCCAACATTGTACAGGCCCAATTATTGTTTCTGGAAAGTTCCGATGCCACAAAGGACATCCAAATATACATTAACTCTCCAGGGGGGAGTGTGTATGCCGGATTAGGCATTTATGATACTATGCAGTTCATAAAACCCGATGTGGCCACTATCTGTACCGGTATTGCAGCCTCTATGGCCGCGGTATTGCTTTGCGCTGGGGAAAAGGGAAAACGAAGTGGACTGACCCATTCACGGGTGATGATCCACCAACCTCTTTCTGGAGCGCAAGGCCAGGCCAGTGATATAGAAATTGCTGCCAAAGAGGTCATTAAGATCAAAGAGGAATTATATCAGATCATATCGAAACATTCGGGTCAATCTTACGACAAAGTGTACGATGACAGTGACCGTGATTACTGGATGAAGGCAGAAGAGGCCAAAAAATATGGTATGATCGATGAAATTTTGGTCAGGGAAAAATCGTAAAACAATTACAATTAATTACATATCAACTACTTGAATTAGAACAAATTCATTTTTTTTACGTTATTAGTGGTTGAATCATGAGCTAGAGATATATGGCAAAGGAAAACTTGGAATGTTCATTTTGTGGGAGAAAAAAGCCAGAGACCAATTTATTGATTGCAGGTCTTGATGCCCATATCTGTGACAGATGTATTGAACAAGCCCATAGCATTGTTGCTGAAGAGTCCAAACAATCTAAAAATCAAGATCTTTCTTCAGAGTTGGTACTCAAGAAACCCATAGAGATCAGGGATTTTCTGGACACTTTCGTAATCGGACAGGAACGCACCAAAAAAGTGATGTCCGTTGCAGTGTACAATCATTACAAAAGACTTTTGCAGCCCAAAAGCAAGGAAGACGATGTAGAGATTCAAAAAAGCAACATTATAATGGTTGGGCAAACAGGAACAGGAAAGACTCTGATTGCCAAAACCATAGCTCGAATGCTCAATGTTCCTTTGGCCATTGTGGATGCCACTGTGCTCACCGAAGCAGGTTATGTAGGAGAGGATGTGGAAAGTATCCTGACCCGATTGCTACAAGCCGCCGACTACAATTTGGAGAAAGCGGAAAGAGGGATTGTTTTTATTGATGAAATTGACAAGATTGCCCGCAAAAGCGATAACCCATCCATAACCCGTGATGTTTCCGGTGAAGGGGTTCAACAAGGTCTTCTTAAATTGTTGGAGGGAACCACCGTGAATGTTCCACCAAAAGGGGGACGTAAGCACCCCGATCAAAAATTCATCGAGGTCAACACAGAAAATATTCTTTTTGTGGCCGGGGGCGCCTTTGACGGTATTGAACGTATCATCACCAAACGTTTGAACATGCAGGCCGTGGGCTATGCTGCATCCAAAGCCGAGGATAAATTGGATAACCAGAACATCCTTCAATATATTATCCCAAAAGACCTAAAGGAATTTGGGCTTATTCCAGAAATCATTGGTAGGCTTCCTGTGCTTACGCACATGGATCCATTGGATGCCAAGACGTTGCGCGCCATCCTCACCGAGCCTAAAAATGCCATCATTAAGCAGTATGAAAAGCTTTTTGCCATGGACGACATCACCTTTACCATTACAGAGCAGGCTTTGAACTATATTGTTGAAAAGGCCGTGGAGTATAAACTGGGAGCTCGTGGACTTCGCTCACTCTGTGAGGCTGTTTTCACGGACGCCATGTATGAACTCCCTAGTAGTGATGAAAATGAATTCAAGGTCACCAAGGCTTATGCCGAGGAAAAACTCTCCTATGAGACCATCAAAAAATTAAAGGTAGTATCGTAGTATCCTAAACCTTAAACTGCCTTTTTGGTCACCTGCTCCAATAGTCCCAAACTAACTTGGGAGATGATTTTCTCATCAGAGTACAAGTGATGTCCAAAATTTGGGATAATGGTAAGGTCCACACCCAAGGATTTTGACCACTTGGCATCCGGTTTGAATTCATCCAACTCGCCATAAATCAAGTTTAATGATGTTTTTGGCTTTTGGTCTTCCAACCGTATTCTGGTGGCCGAAATAGCCGTCAGGGATTTCATGGGCAAACCTTTCAAAGCAGCCTTGTATGCTATGGTTCCTCCTGTGCTAAAAGCCAAATAGTGGCTGGGTACCGATTCTTTTTTGAGCAAATGGGCCACTGCGGTATCAATTCCTCCTTCCACAAAGGCCTTGTGGACGTTTTCTTCCGTGGATACGGGAACATCTATGTCCCCCAATTGTTGACAATCGTAAAAAACAATGTCATAGTACTGTTGCAAGTACCCAAAATAAGACGCTATCCAAAGGCCTCTTTTGGTTCCCCACATGTCTGAGATAACAACTAGTCTTTCTGCCATCATGTTATTGGTTTAGTGTTTATATAAAAGATTTGATAAGGGAAATTTCAGTAATAATGATAGAATCACCACTTTTTTTTGTTTAAAGGAAACGTTTGTTCGATAAAACGTTCAAACTTACGAAAACGTTTTCGTAAAACGTGATTTAAATGTACAAGTTGCGTATTAGTCTTTATAAATGACTGATTTTTAAGGTGTAAACAATACACTAACTGCAGTTAATTCATTTGAAGCAGCTCATCGATATAGTCCCGATTGTTGGACAATCTTGGGATCTTATGCTGCCCCCCTAATTTGTTCTTGGATTTTAACCAGTCGTGAAAAAGATTCTTTCGTGCTACATGTACTTTGGGCATTCTTAGGGTAATGTTGTTATAACGTTTGGCCTCATAATCAGAATTGAGCGATTTTAGCGCATTGTCCAAAAATTCCGTAAAATATGCCACGTCTTCTGGTGGTTTCCTAAATTCAATGATCCACTCATGCCCGCCCTTTTCGCTTCCGTTCATAAAAATGGGTGCAGCCGTATAATCCATGATTTCGGAATCGGTCTTCTGGCATATCTGTTTTAAGGCCTCCTCGGCATTTTCAATAATCAACTCCTCACCAAATACATTGATATGGTGCTTGGTCCTGCCCGTAATGCGAATTCGATAGGGGTTTTTTGAGGTAAAGCGAATGGTATCCCCAATTTTGTATCGCCACAATCCAGCGTTGGTGGTTATTACCATGGCATAGTTGACTCCGGTCTGCACTTCCCAAAGTGGGATAGCATCTTTTTCACCCCCTTGGGAATCCATGGGGATAAATTCATAAAAAATACCGTAATCCAACATCAATAATAATTCATCGGAATCATTCCTATCCTGAATTCCAAAAAAACCTTCCGAAGCATTATAGGTCTCGTAATAATTGAACCGTTTTCTGGGCAGCAACTTTTTATATTGATTCTTATACGGCGTAAAACTCACTCCCCCATGAAAATACACCTCCAAATTTTCCCAAATCTCAAAAAGGTGGTTCTTTCCGGTTTTTTCCAATACTTGGTTCAATAACACCAACATCCAAGAGGGAACTCCAGCCAAACTGGTCACGTTCTCACGGATGCTCTCCTCAATAATGGCCTCCAATTTGGACTCCCATTCACTCATCAAGGAAACTTTATTGCTAGGGGTGCTGCTATATTCCGCCCAAAGCGGCATATTATCAATCAAAATAGCGGAAAGATCGCCAAAAAAAGTGCCATTGTCCTCGTAGAGTTCCTTGCTCCCACCCAATCGAAGACTTTTTCCCGTGAATAATTGGGAATTTTCATTATTGTTCAGGTATAGGCACAACAAATCTTTACTCGATTTATAATGGCAATCCTCCAAGGCCTCCATGCTCACAGGAATAAACTTGCTCTTGGCATTGGTGGTACCGCTGCTTTTGGCAAACCACTTTATGGTCGTGGGCCAAAATAGGTTCTGCTCGCCCCTGCGGGTGCGCTCTATCAAGGGTGCAATATCTTCATAGCTTACTATGGGCACGCGGTTTCGGAACTCCTCGTATTTAGGGTTATCCTGAAAGCCATATTGCTTACCGATCATGGTGTCCTTTGAAAAATCCACCAAATGCCGCAACACCTCATCCTGAACGTCCAAAGGATACTTCAGAAAAAGCTCTATTTGATGATATCGCTTCCGTAAAAGCCAAGAAGCGATGGAATTGAATAATGGTATTGGCATTTTAGGTATATTTAACCAAGGAATTTAGTTTGGTGCAATAGCTAAAATAGCTTTTCTCGCATTCATTTTCAAATCGATAAAAACATTCATTCCAATATGCTATACGAAGGAGTCCTGCGCAAGATGCAAACTGAAAATGGGAAGCCCATCCAGTACTATTTGATCTTTGACACCGGTTTCCTGAATGTGAACCAAGCCTTGGACAAGGAACTCCAAATTGATTTTATCAAATACCAATGCCTTAATTGCGGGGAAGACAGACCAATATATCGACAGGGGTTCTGCAAAACCTGCTTCTACGAAACCCCACATGCCGGCGATTGGATCATGAAACCTGAGTTGAGTACGGCCCACTTGGACAAGGAAGACCGCGATTTGGAGTTTGAAAAGAAAATGCAATTGCAACCCCATATTGTGTATTTGGCCAACTCCAGTAATGTAAAAGTGGGGGTAACCCGAAAATCCCAGGTACCCACCCGATGGATAGATCAAGGTGCCCACGAGGCCATTGAAATTGTGGAAGTGCCCAACCGGTATTTGGCCGGAATCACCGAGGTTGCCCTAAAAGATCATGTGAGCGACAAGACCAGTTGGCAAAAAATGTTGAAAAATGATATTGAGGACCTGGACCTTATTGAATGGAGAGCCAAACTAAAGCCCTACATTCCGGAAGAAGCCGCCAACTATTTTATTGAGGATAATTCGGAGACCAATTTGGAGTTCCCGGTTTTGAAATACCCTGAAAAAGTAAAAAGCCTGAACCTGAGCAAAACGCCAAGTTACAAAGGGGTACTTAAGGGCATTAAAGGACAATATTTGATTTTTGAGGACAATACGGTTTTTAATGTTCGTGGTAGTGAAGGCTATTATGTAGGGATAGACATCCATTAAGACCTAAACCAGTCTTGACAGTAAAAAGGACCTCGGAAGGTCTTTGCTTTTAAATAACCAACCAAAACCAAACTGGATGAAAAAATTTCCCAATGCTTTCGTCATACTCATTGCTGTCATCATTTTTGCCTGGATTCTTACGTACGTTGTTCCGCAAGGAAGCTATCAACGCCTGATTGATGAGGTCACTGGAACAACAAAAGTCCTTAACGATTCCTACCAATCGGTCACTTCAGAACATCTTTCTGTATTGGATTTGATTCTCTCCATCCCAAGGGGAATCATTGGGCGGGCAGATGCCATTGTTCTTATCCTTTTGATAGGCGGATGTTTTTATGTTATAGAAAAAACGGGGGCACTTAACCAAGGATTGGTAAAACTAGTAAATGTTTTGGAAGGAAAGGAGACCTTGGCCCTAATCCTAGTTTCGGCCCTCTTTACCGCTGGAGGGGTAACCATTGGTATGCAGGAAGAAGTCATTGCCATGATTCCCATTTTGCTTTTGTTTGGAAAAAGTCTAGGGTACAACACATTTACTGTCATTTTAATGAGCTATGGGTCTACGGTGATTGGGAGCTCTTTTAGCCCATCAAATCCCTTTGCTGTCTTGATCGCTCAAAAAGAAGCTGGGCTTCCATTGCTTTCCGGAAGTGGGTTTAGACTTGTGGTCTTACTGGTGGTTTTTGTGACTTGGACAAGCTATCTCATTCGATATGCCAATAAGCACAGGATTGAGAAAATAAAAATGCCCTCAGCCCACGAATCCATGACCACCAGCAGCAAAATCATTTTGCTGCTGCTCTGTGGAACATTTTGTGGTGTCATCTACGGCCTCATCTATCTGGATTGGGGCTTTAACCAGATGTCTGCTTCCTTCTTTGCTTTGGGTATTGTGGCCGGTCTTATTGGCAAACTGGGCGTCAACGGTACTGGAGAAAACTATATTGAAGGGTTTAAGGAAATGATGTTTGCCAGTATCATTTTAGGGTTGGCCAATAGCATTTCATTGCTATTAAAAGAAGGTATGATTATGGATACCATTGTATATGGCCTTTTTGGGCCTTTAAAATACCTTTCGCCTTCGGTCTCTGCTGTCTCCATGATGGTTGCCCATTCATTTTTGCACTTCCCGGTACCCAGTTACTCGGGGCAAGCGGTGTTGACCATGCCTATTTTGGTCCCACTTTCCGATTTGATAGGACTTTCTCGACAGGTTTGTGTATTGGCCTATCAATATGGTGCTGTTATGGCTGATATGATCGTACCCACCAACGGCGCGCTGATGGCAGTTTTGGCTCTTTGCAATATTCCCTATAACAAATGGTTGAAATTTGCACTTAAACCTACATTACTCATTTTATTGATTGCTGCTATTGCTTTGATTACAGCCGTGGCCATAGATTACCAGTAGCCTTAATTCAAAGGGATGTTCAAAAAATAGTTAGATTAGTTTCCTAAAACCAGCTAGAATAACCACCGAACACTTATGTTAAAGCTCTTTAGAAAAGTTAGAAAACAACTGATTGCCGAAAAAAAATTCAGCAACTACCTCCTTTACGCCATTGGTGAAATTTTTCTGGTGGTCATCGGAATCTTAATTGCTCTGGCCATTGATAACGCCAACGACAACAGAATCAAACGAGAAAAAGAGCAGGTCTATCTTAAAGGTTTAAAGGAAGAATTTGAGACCAGTAAAATAAAACTCGAAGAATTAATTGGTTATAACAAAGATAGCTATGAAGCCGCTATTACTATTGTTGACCTCATGGACAAGCAGGAACCTCCTTCCGAAGAAAAGTTATCCGAATTGTTTGTTACTGCTTTTGCGTATGATATTTTCTTCAACCCTAACAATTCCCTGCTTAATGAAATGATCAACTCGGGTAGTCTCAAGGATATTTCCAACGACACCCTGCGGATTCAACTGACCAATTGGATTTCTTTCATTGATGATATTGCCAATCAAGAAAAAATGCTTGGCGAAGAACGCAATAATACCGTCAATGTGTTTCGGAATGAGGGCTATAGCATCCGTACCATATTGGATCATACCGGCATGTCCACAAAATTAGGAATTACCCCGAGCAAAAATCCTGTTAGTAATTTAGGTGCCTTGGAGTCCATTGCCTTTGAAAACAACATTCTATTGTTCATCATTACAAGTCAATCTACAGAAACGGAACATTACAATCCTTTGATGTATAGCTTGAATTCCATTTTGGAGACTATCAACAACGAGTTGGAACAATAAAAAAGAGGCTATCTGAAAAGTACAGAAACATGTCATTCTGAATTCATTTCAGAATCTCATAGCACTTAAATCAAAAGTTTATGTGAACCTGAAACAAGTTCAGGTTGACGAAAACCATCTTTTCAGACAACCTCTAATTTTTTAGTTCACCGTATCTTTTTTCTTGCCCAATAAACCACCCAGAATTTTCTTAGCAGCACTTTTCACAGGCTCTTCTTCGGTTTTGGTCGCAGTAGTGTCTTTCTCTTTATTTCCTCCCAGCAAACCACCGATAGCTTCCTTCACCCCATCGGACTTGGTGGAGGTGGAATCTTTTTCATCCTTTTTAAACACATCGGACAACAAATCCTTGGCTTTGTCCTTACCTTGGTTCACCAATTTTTGTTTTTGGATTTCCACCAACTGGGTCGTTAAGGTTTTCACCCCAGAAGTCAAATCCGTGGTCACGGTAGGATTGGTGTAATTCCCCCCAATGTTTGCAGTTACGGGAATGGTAAGGTCCTTAAGACTGTCATCATTCATTTGAGCGATAAGCTTGTTCACCTCAGCACCAAGGTATTTGGCTGGGACGTCCAAGGTAGCCTTGTACTGCATTTGCTTGTCAAAAGTGTGGCTGCCATCCACATTAATGGCGATGTCCTTATACTTTACGGTAAATGGTTTCACACTTACCTTACCATTATCAAAACTCAATGCTGTTTTCAAATCATTCAAATTGATGTCCTTGGTGTCCAAAAAGTTCAGCTTGCTATCCAATGCGGAAAGTAAAGGTGCTTTTTCTGTGGTCACCTTGGTAGAGAGCAGTTCGGCTAAGAGATTTCCCGAAATTGTGGTCAGATTCGGTGTAAAATCATCCTTCAAATTCCCAGAAATCTTTACGGTGGAATTCAATTTTCCCTGCAGCGCATTGGCCAACGGAGCCAAGGCTTGGAACATTTCCAAAGCGGCAAAGGATTCACTGATTCCAAAATTGCTCATGCCCAGATCCATATCAAAAGTAGAGGCTGCCCCTTTCGTGGAAACCGAACCCGTTAGTCCCAAAGTTCCCCCGAAAAGGTCCGAAGTCAAGTTTTTCACCGTGGCCGTTTCATCTTTGATGGTCAAGGTGCCTTTTACGTTTTTTAAGGTTAAATTATCATACAACACCGTGCCGGCGGCGGCCTCAATGGTGCAATCCAAAAAGGACGGAATCTTGATGCGTTCCTCCCCTCCTGAGGTTTGGGCCTCTCCATTTTCTGCTTCAGCAGTCTCTTCCATCATAAAATCGTTCAATGCAAAAGTGTTGGAGGTCAATGAAAAGTTCCCTTCCACATTTTCATTGTTGAACATGAATCCGAGTAAATTGGTGAGGGTTCCTTTAGCATCGAAGTCTGTATTTCCTGTTTTTCCTTTAAAGGAATCCAGGGTAACCGTGTTGGGATTAAAAGAGACCGCCGCCGTATTGATGGCCACTGGATTCTTCATCTCCTCCGAAGCATATTCAAAACCAGAAACAGATGCCTTACCCGTGGTTTTGGTTTTCTGATACTGTTTTTTCTCCAAGGATTCCATGTCAAAGGAAGTGGTGATATCAGCATTCAAAATTCCTTTAAGATTGTAATCATCTGGCACCGGATACGCTTTTGATATGTTGGCCAGATTGATACGTCCATCCATATCCGCATCTACCTTGGTGTTGCCCATTAAATCCCGAATTCTGGAGGTAAGGTTGAATTTATCCTGATCAATGGTAAACGAAAGTCGTTTGATGTCCACAAAAGTATCTTCCGTGATTCCGGTAGTATTGTTGATTTCGGTGTCGATGTACACATTTTGCACCGATTTGGGCAGATCCGGATACTTGAAAGAAGCATTTTCTGAGTTGATAGCAATATGAAAGGCTGGAATGTGTTCATCATCCACAATTCCTTTAAACGCACCACTGACCTCAAAATTACCTGTGGTCTGCACCGTTTCAATATTTTTGGAATAGGCTTCGGGAATCACCGCCAAAAAGTTCTTGAAATCTGAGGACGGTGTTTTAAAAGTGATGTCCACTTCTTGATTGTCCTCGTTGACCTTCACAAATCCATCAAATACCAAAGGTAATTGGTTGATCAGGGCTTTGTTCTCTAAAAAAGTGTATTTATTCTCTTTCAGGTCGATGCCGATGAGTGCATCCAAGGAAATCTTATTGTTGTTCAAATACTTGGTACTGTCCATCTCAAAGGAAACCAACGCATCGGTCAATGTCTTTAATTCCGATTGCTCCAAAGAAAGATCTCCCGTTCCGGAATGGTTCATTTCGTCAAGTGAAAAGCGCATCTTGCTAGATCGATCATCGTAGATAATTTCTGAATTGGTAATGGCATAGGAATCCATGTTCAGGGTAAAATTGTCGCTGGACTCTTCTGTGGTTTCAGGCGTAGTAGCAACATCATCCGCTTTAGCGATATCGTAATTGGCATTTTCGTTTTCATCCACCAAAATGTGCAGTTTTGCACGGTCAATGTTCAACTTTTGAATCACAATAGGCTCATCGGCTGATTTAAAAAGCTCTTTGATAGACATCGCAAGCTCAATATTCGAGGACGAGAACAAGGTATCTCCCTCAAAAGGAGCTTTATTTACCAAGGATAGGTTCGTAAGTTCCACATTGGCATTCGGGAAACTTTTGAGCAAGCTCAGGTTGGCATCCTCAAAATCCAATGTGGCATTGATGCTGTTGTTCACCTTGTTCTTAATGATTTCTTCAATCTTACCTTGAAGAAACAAAGGAATCGCAACAATTAGGGCAATAAGTACAAGTAGGGTTATTCCAGTAATCTTTAGGACTTTTTTCTTCATAAATAGATGTTTTACAACAAATTAAAGGAGAAGTTGTCAATCCAAAGCTATTTCTTCCCCTATTTTTAAGTTAAATCTTCTACGTATTAGATATACGAAAAGATAGAGTAATGGGGTGTCGAGAAGCGCAATAATTATCTTAAAAATAAAACCACTGATGACCAATCCGTAGAATTTATCCCAGGGTAATACTCCAAATATACATAATAGACTTACTACGGTAAGGGTGTCCACAAATTGTGAGGAAAAAGTGGAAAAGTTGTTACGGAGCCATAGCATTTTCCCCTTGGTGACCCGCTTCCAAAAGTGATAGATGGAAATATCGATATACTGTGCGGCCAAATACGCCAGCATGGAAGCCAGTACGCCCAACGGTGACAGTCCAAATACCTTGGTAAAGGTGATATCATCCACGGGTGATGAGGCAATTGCTGGTGAGTAATTGGCCAAAAGAATAATGCCCATAGAGAAAAATGAGGCAAAAATACCTGCGGTAACGACTTGATTGGCCTTTTTCTTTCCAAAGATTTCTGAAATAAGATCCGTGATCAAAAAGGTGATGGGATAGGGCAAAATCCCCACGGAAAGTTCAAAAAGGGGTGCCCCAAAAACCGTGGTATCCCCAAAAGGGTTCCAATAAAAGAATTTTTGGAAAATGAGATTAGATACTACCAAGGAGGTGATGAACAGCGCACCCATGTACAGATAAATGGAAAACGCTTTTTTTCTGTCGTTTTGCGTCATCCTTATTTAATGTTTAGCCTAAAGGGCATCTTGGCCTGTATTCCTTTTTGTTTGGACAACTGTTTGAACTCGGAGAACAACTGATAGGCCTCAGCTCCTATTTGTTCCTTAATGGCCTCCTCTCCTATTTTGGATTTTACACCACCCAAATCTTCCATAAACCGTTCAAAATCTGACTTGTACTTGGGGTATTTCCGGATGCTATACCCGTCCAATCCGGCCATTTCAGCGGCTGCGTTTATGGCATCGTCCAAGTTGCCCAACTCGTCCACCAAGCCATTGGCTTGGGCATCCACTCCACTCCATACCCTTCCTTGGGCAAGGACATCCACTTGGTCCACGCTCATGTTTCGCCCAGCGGCCACACGTTCCAAAAAGGTCTGGTAGGCTTCTTCAATACCTTCCTCAATAGTGTTCCTAAAGGTATCGCTCATAGGCTCAAACAGCGAGTAATCCACCGAGTTCTTATTGGTACCCACTTGTTCCGCATTGATACCGATGTTCCCTGCCAATTCATTTACATTGGGAATCGTTCCAAAAACACCAATAGACCCGGTAATTGTGGTAGGCTCGGCAAAAATTTTATCTCCCCCAACACCAATGTAATATCCCCCTGATGTTGCCATATTTCCAAAGGAAACCACCACAGGTTTTTCTTCCTTGGTCAATTCCATTTCACGCCAGATGATATCCGAAACCAAAGCGCTCCCTCCAGGAGAATCAACCCGTAATACAATGGCTTTTATGTTTTCATCGTCCTTAGCTTTACGCAAAGCATCCACCATTAACCCCTGACCAATATAATCCTTGCCCCCTTCTCCGTAAAAAATTTCACCTTGGGCATAGATCACTGCAATTTTATCCACTCCCGTATGAATTCGTTGGCGATTGGCGGTTAGGGCATAGTCCTCAAACCTAATGTAATTAAGATCTTCATTTTGATCAATATATACCTTTTCCCGAAGCAAGTCCTCATACTCATCAAAATGTAAATTTCCATCCACAAGTCCAGATGCCAAGGCATATTTTGGTGTTCGTCCGCCAAGGGTATCGGCAATCACATTCAAATTATCTGGTGTAATGTTGCGAGATGCGGAAACATCGTCAACAATCACGTTCCAAATAGAGGATATCAATTCTTGTATCTGCAAGCGATTTTCTTCACTCATGGTATTGGAAAGGAAAGGTTCCACCGCACTTTTATATTTTCCATGGCGAATCACCTCCATCTTCACCCCGGTTTTTTCCTGAAAATCCTTGAAATAGAGTACTTCTGTGGAAAGTCCTTTAAAGTCCATGGCCCCAACGGGGTTTAGGTAAACTTCGTCAGCCACACTGGCCAGGTAATAATCCTTTTGGGAATAAAAATCGGAATAGGCGTACACAAATTTGTCCGAGGATTTAAAATCCAACAATGCCTCCCGTATTTCGCGTGTCTGTGCAATGCCCGCTTGCAAAAAATTGGTGGTCAGGCTAATACCCTCAATATTGGAATCCTCTTTGGCAATCCTAATGGCGTGGACAACTTCGTCCAAACCGATTTCATTGTTCCAAAGGCCCAAAAACGGATCAGTATCATCCTTGCCCGTATAATCCACAACCACAGGCATAAAACCAAACTCCAAGATGGAGTTGCGCTTTACCACAACGCCATCATCCACATTACTCACCAAGGCGATGAAAATAAAGAACATGCCCACCAGTATTCCAAAGGCCATTAAACTTCCTAAAATGGAGGCCAAAAGGTTTCTCAAAAAATTCATCCAATAAAAATTTATTCCGTGCCAAAGATAACCATTGTTGCATTGTTTTGTTACTTTGTCCTTTTCATTATGGGCCAATCTCAACATGTATATCTTTCCCTGGGCAGCAATTTGGGAAATCGGCATGCCACACTCCAAAAGGCTATTTTTCGTATTGAAAAAAAGGTGGGCAAGGTTCTGTCTGTATCCAATGTATATGAAAATCCTGCAGTGGGGTTTGAGGGAGATGATTTTCTCAACATTTGCTTGGCTACCTTGACCAAACTCTCCCCAACAGATTTATTGGAGGCGATTTTGGAGATTGAAAGGCATTTTGGTAGAGATCGTTCCGGGGGCGAAGGCTTTAAATCCCGTACCTTGGACATAGACATCATTTTCTATGGGAAGGAAGTCATAGACCTCTCCCACCTGAAGATTCCCCACCCGCAAATGCAGCACCGGAACTTTGTACTGAAACCCCTGGCCAATATTGCTCCACAATTTTATCACCCTGTGCTGCAGAAGGACATTCGAAATCTATTGCAGGAATGCAAGGATCGTAGTAAAATGGAAAAGACCAAATACAAACTGTTCCGAAACCGGGCCGAGCTTTTTTCCAAATTACAGTTCATTGCCATTGAGGGTAACATTGGCGCTGGGAAGACCACCCTGTCCAAAATGATTGCTGAGGATTTTAATGCCAAATTGGTATTGGAACGCTTTGCAGACAACCCTTTTCTACCCAAATTTTATGAAGATCAGTCCCGCTATGCCTTTCCGTTGGAAATGTCCTTTTTAGCGGATCGCTACCAGCAGTTTACAGATGACACCTCACAGTTTGACCTGTTCAAAAACTTTATGGTGAGTGATTACGACATTTTTAAATCGCTCATTTTTGCGAAGATCACCTTACAGAACGATGAGTTTAATTTGTACCGAAAGGTTTTCAATTTCATGTACAAAGAGGTAAAAAAACCTGAGATTTACCTCTATCTCTATCAAAATACAGAGCGGTTGCTGCTAAATATCAAGAAACGGGGAAGGGATTACGAACAAAAGATTCCACCTGAATATTTGGAGAAAATTAACCGTGGTTATCTGGATTTTATCAAGGATCATCCCGAACAAAACAGTATAATTTTGGATATGAGCGAGTTAGATTTTGTAAACAATCCCAAAGATTATGAAACCATTTTAGAGCAGTTGGAAGACACTATTATTTTGGCTGATTTTTAAGAGAATTTTCACAAAATGTTTGGATATAACGAATGGTTTTATTTTATTAGAGCCCTCTAATCGAGGAACTAACTAACTCAAACTATATATCCAGCCCTGTTTTTACAGGGCTTTTTTTACTTTTTGGGGTTGCATTTGGTCCAGATGTCCCAAACCACTACACCCGCACTTACCGAGATATTCAACGAATGTTTAGTTCCAAACTGGGGAATCTCCACAACCACGTCACTGGCAGTGACCACTTCTTGGGAAACGCCTTTTACCTCATTTCCAAAAATCAAGGCGATGGTCTCTTTGGTATCAACCGTAAAATCATTGAGCATGATGGCGTTTTCGGCCTGTTCCACTGCCACGGTTCGAATACCACGTTGTTTTAGTTCCCCAACAAGTTCCAAAGTATCCTTTCGGTATTCCCATTCCACACTTTCCGTAGCACCCAAAGCCGTTTTCCGGATGTCTTTGTGCGGTGGTGTGGCCGCAATGCCGCAGAGATAGATTTTTTGGATCAGAAAGGCATCAGCTGTGCGAAACACGGAACCAATATTGTTCAAGCTTCGGATGTTGTCCAAAACGATAATAATGGGCGATTTATCCGTTTGCTTGAATGCCTCCACATCCAAGCGCTCCAATTCGCTATTTTCCAGTTTCCGGTTCATTTTTTTAACCATTGGGCCTAAAATATCAACAATCGTTCTGCGTGTATGGGGAAAACGATATATTCGTCTTCCTCCCATTTTGGGACAAAAGTAAAAGAATAAAATCGCTTTGGCAGCCAATAAAAAAACAAAGAAAGTAACCCCGTTGATGCAACAGTACAATGCCATCAAGACCAAACATCCTGATGCCTTGTTGTTGTTCCGTGTTGGGGATTTTTATGAAACTTTTGGGGACGATGCCGTGAAGGCCGCCAAGATTTTGGGCATCATCCTTACCCACCGAAATAATGGGGGCGATAAGACCGAACTGGCGGGATTCCCGCATCACTCCCTCAACACTTACCTGCCCAAATTGGTGAAGGCTGGTCAGCGGGTAGCCATTTGCGATCAATTGGAGGACCCCAAACAGACCAAAAGTATTGTAAAGCGAGGCGTAACGGAACTCGTAACACCTGGTGTAGCCCTTAATGATGACATCCTTTCCGCCAAGAGCAATAACTTTTTGTGTGCTGTCCATTTTGGACGAAATAAACTGGGGATTTCCTTCTTGGATATTTCCACAGGTGAATTTTTGACTTCGGAAGGTTCTTCGGAGCAAATGGACAAGCTGCTCCAAAATTTTGGACCGAATGAAGTCTTGGTTTCAAAAAGTCATAAAAAAGAATTTACTGAGCTTTTTGGCAACCAATTCCATAGCTTCTTTTTAGAGGATTGGATTTTTCAGGAGGACTATGCCGATGAAAGCTTGAACAGTCATTTTGGCACCAAAACCCTAAAAGGGTTTGGGATAGAACATTTAGCGCATGGCATTGTCGCTTCAGGAGCGGTACTGCATTATCTGTCGGAAACACAACACAGCCGGTTGCAGCATATCAACAAAATCCAACGCATTGCCGAAGAGGAATATGTGTGGATGGACCGATTTACCATCCGAAATCTGGAACTGTACCATTCGCCCCATCAAAATGCAGTGACCCTGCTAGACATTATTGATAAAACCCTGTCCCCCATGGGCGGGCGGTTGTTGAAACGATGGCTGGCGCTTCCGTTGAAAAATATCGAAAAAATCCAGCAACGCCATCAGGTGGTTTCTTATTTGAAGGATGCAACCGAGCAATTGGAAAAGACCCAACACTGGATCAAACAGATGGGCGACCTGGAGCGACTTATCTCCAAACTGGCCACGGGTAAAATCAACCCGAAGGAAGTCATCCAACTGAAAAATTCACTGGAAGCGATAATTCCCATTAAGCAATTGGCGCAAGAAAGTTCCAATGCTTCGTTGCAATCCATCGGTGAGCGATTGGATGCCTGCGATGCGCTTCGAAACAAAATCAAGGAAACACTAAACGAAGAAGCTCCGGTCAACCTTGCCAAAGGCAACACCATTGCTGAGGGCTACTCGGAGGAATTGGACGAACTCCGAAACCTCGCCTTTTCCGGGAAGGATTATCTCGATAAAATGCTGGAGCGCGAAACTGAAATTACGGGTATCACCTCGCTCAAAATTGCCTCCAACAATGTGTTCGGCTATTATATTGAGGTGCGCAACACCCATAAAGACAAAGTTCCCGACACTTGGATTCGCAAGCAGACCCTCGTCAATGCGGAACGCTATATTACCGAAGAGCTTAAGGAATACGAAGCTAAAATCTTAGGGGCAGAAGAACGCATTCACCTGCTGGAACAGCAATTGTTTGAGCAGTTGTTGGTCTGGATGCAGGAATACATTGCTCCTGTACAACAAAATGCCTATCTCATTGCTCAATTGGACTGCCTCTGCGGATTTGCCCAACTTGCTAAAGAAAACCACTACGTGGAACCTCTAATGGAGGAATCCACCCAATTGGACATCAAGGAGGGACGGCATCCGGTGATTGAAAAGCAATTGTCCCTGGGCGATAGTTATGTGACCAATGACGTACTTCTGAATCGGGAGGAACAGCAGATTATCATGATCACAGGGCCGAATATGAGTGGTAAATCGGCTTTGTTGCGGCAAACCGCCCTCATTGTACTCTTGGCCCAGATGGGCAGTTTGGTGCCTGCATCGGAAGCCAAAATTGGAGTGGTGGACAAGATTTTTACCCGGGTTGGAGCCAGCGACAATATTTCTATGGGGGAATCCACGTTTATGGTGGAAATGAACGAAACGGCCTCCATTCTCAACAACCTTTCTGAACGTAGTTTGGTATTATTGGATGAAATTGGTCGTGGAACCAGTACCTATGATGGGATTTCCATTGCGTGGGCCATTTCGGAATACCTGCATGAGCATCCAGCAAGGGCCAAAACCCTTTTTGCCACGCATTACCATGAGCTCAATGAAATGACCACGACCTTTCCGCGGATTAAAAACTACAATGTTTCGGTGAAGGAATTGGAAGATAACGTGCTTTTCCTAAGGAAACTTGTGCCCGGTGGTAGTGAGCATAGTTTTGGAATCCATGTGGCAAAAATGGCGGGAATGCCCCAACAGGTCATCCAAAAGGCAAACAAAATCCTTAAAAAGCTGGAAAAGTCGCATTCAAGCGAAGAGATGACAGGCAAATTGCAATCCTCACAAAACGAGATGCAGCTCAGCTTCTTTAATCTGGATGACCCATTACTAGAAGAAATCAAGGAAGAAATCTTGCATTTGGACATCGACACCCTTACTCCGGTGGAGGCTTTGATGAAGCTCAATGAAATCAAACGTTTGCTGAGCAAAAAGAAAAAAGCGACCTCCTAATCTACCCTGCGAAACTCTTCTTTTTCCAAATTTCGGGAGGATTTGTTGCCGTTACCACCAAAACTTCGGGTATAGGTAATCCTAAAAATCCGGGTAAATGCAGATTCATCGCGGTATCGCGAACGGGTATCAATATCAAAAACAATGGGGGCCATCCCGCTGATGTGCGTATCAATATCCAAGGATTTGAATAAGTCTGTAACACTAAACTGCAATGTACCCCAATTCTTTTTGAACTGTTTGGACAAGCCAAAATTGACCATCCCAAAGCCCTCAGTGAAGTTGGTGCCGTTATAATGGTCAAAATTGTACCATCCCGAAAATTCCATGTCCATCTCCCAGGGCAGTTGAAAGGTTTGTGTAAAATTCAGACTTTGGTAGAAATAGGTTTTTCCCTTAGGCTCTGGGTTATAGGAAATGTGATAATCCCGGATGGCCGAAGTTGTGGACAGATTCAGTTTGGCCCAACGAGCCCATTGCACGGGAAGGTTCAAGAATAAGTTCAAACTTTTTTGGTAATCTGCATTTTGGGGCGATACTACCAAGATATCGTTCTGCGGTGTGGAAGTCAACTGATAGCGAATAATCGGATTGGTCTCTTTTTGATAGGACAACCCTGCGCTGAAACCATTCTTTACATACTCCAATTGCAACGTGTTCGTGATGCTGGGCTTCAACAGCGGATTCCCCGTAAAAATGGCAGTGGGGTCATTGTAATATAAGCTGGTGACCAAATCGGAATAAACTGGCCTGCTAATACGCTTATGATAATTAAAGTTTACATTTTGATTTTCAGTCAGGGCATACTGATACGAAAATGAAGGGAAAAATTGCTGAATGACGAAGTCATCCTCCGCCGTGGTCAAAGTACGTTTCCAATCTTCATACCGTAGACCTGCATTGATTTTTGATTTTTCACCCAATGCAAGTCGAAACTGTCCATAGGCTGCCCATAATTTTTCCTCGCTTTCAATACGACTTTGGGAACGGGGATCCACTTCCCAGACCCCATCGAAATTGGTTTCAATTTTGCTGTCGTTGGTATTGGTGGAATAGCTACCCTTAACTCCAAATTCGGTCTCCAAATTGTCGCTGATCTTTAGCGCATAATCCACCTTGGCCACCCCCAATCGGATGGCGGATTCACTGGCACCCCGGTTCCCATCCGTAAAAACCTCATTTTCTGGAACGACAGGGTCGTCATTGGCATCAAAATACTCACTTTGGGTTAAGGCGGGACTGTCATTTTTATAGGTGAGGTACCCGATATCCACATTGATGTTTGAGCGTTCAGAAAACTTCCGGGTCACATAAAGCGATGAGATGAGATTGTTTTTTTGGGTGGTTCCCGAGGTAACCAAATGCGATCTAAAAAAATCCTGTCCTTCAATGGTTCTCCGGTTATTCACATCGGATATGGAGTGATTTTTCGCCAAGGAAAGGGAAAGCTCTCCTCCTATCTCCGTTTTGGAATCCAACTGATACCCCGAACCTAAATTAATAGTGTGGGAATTGTTGCTGTAATCAAAATAGGTGGAAAAATCGGTCTGGCTGAAGGCATCAAAAATAGGACTGTTACTGGTGCCCGAACCTTCAAAACCGTTTTTACCATGGTCATGGAATACCGAATATCCCAGATTAAACCGAAAATTTTCCCTGCCATATGCATAGTTCAAGGAGGTACTGGCCTTTTCACGATAGCCATACCCCAGACTTCCGCTAAAATTGAGTTGGTCGCCAGTATCCACATCATTTTTGAACACAATATTGATGATGCCCGCCCCACCATCGGCATCGTATTTGGCCGTGGGCGATGTAATCAGTTCCACTTTTTCAATGTTGTCCGCCAAGGTACTCTCCAAAAGAGCCATAACATCTTCCATGGACATCGGCATTCTTCGGCCATTGAACATGACCGTCACCCCACTTTGTCCATTCATGGTAAATTGATTGTTTCGTCGGTCCAAAATGACCCCCGGAACCCGTTCCAAAACCTGTAGGGCATTGCTCCCTTTGGTCATGACACTGCTCTGTACGTTGATTACCTGCCCTTCCGGGGTACGTTGAATAATATTTTTCTTTGCAGCCAAAACCACCTCATCCAACTCGTTGAACGCCTCTTCAAGGAATAATGTTCCTAAATTGTATACCTCAGATGATGAATTCACAGTGATAGGAGTATGGCTATCAGCATAGCCTAGATTGCTGATTCGAACCAAAAAATCACCTTCTTTTTCGGGAAGTAGGGAAAAATTGCCCTCATCATTAGTAATAGTCCCTGTAACCAAAGTGGTATCCACCGTTTGGTAGAGTACTACATTGGCAAAAGGCACTGGTTCACCATTACTGTCCATTATTTTACCTTGAATCTGCCCATGAACAAAGGTCATTCCCATTCCAAAGAGTAGAAAGAGAAACAGTTGGGCTTTAGCTTTTTTCATTTGGATTGTTTGAATGTTCTTCCAAATGAAGTTTGCTTTCAACCGTGACTAAAATGATATTGACAATGGGTTCCAAAAGATTGACAATGAGTCATAAACCTTTTTCTGTGTAAAATCAGGTCACTCATCAATTATTCAAGACCGAACGTCAATTTGCCGCGAACCCATCGGCAAAAACAATAACTTGTACTGTTATTGCATGACTATTTTGATGAATTACGACCGTTTTAAGGATTTTATATTAAAATACAAACTCTATCATATCCCCTTTTGGTTGGGGTATCATTTGGTGTGGCTCACCATTAATATTGGGAGTCTTTCAGAAGTTTATGACTATTTGCGATACAGTGATTCTTCGCCGAAATTTTACTTCTATGTAATCTTCCAGCTTATCGGAGTCTATTTTAATCTGTATTATCTTATCCCAAAGCTGCTCTATGTGGGGCGTTACTTCAGCTATGTTTTGGCCGTTCTGGGCACTATCTTGGTCTGTAATGCCTTTATCACTAGCGGCTATTTTTTTGCCACCTTGACCTCAGGAAAAACCTTGTTTGAACTCTTCGGGGTGTATCCCAATCAGGTTTCCAAAATCTATTTTGTTTGGGCTCTCCCTTCAACCGTGGCCAGTATGACCTTGGCCATGAGCATTAAATTGGGCAAGAATTGGCTTCAAACCGAAAAAAAGAGGCTTCGCTTGGAAAAAGAGCATCTAGAAACCGAGCTCAAGTACCTTAAATCGCAGATCAATCCCCACTTTTTGTTCAATACCATCAACTCGATTTTTGCCCTTATCCACAAAAATCCTGATCTGGCTTCGGAATCCTTGGCCAATTTTTCGGACATGCTTCGGTACCAACTCTACGAATGCAATGATGAAAAAATTGTGTTGGACAAGGAGTTGGATTTTATTGAGAATTTTGTCGATTTGGAAAAATTACGTTTGGACCAAGGACATACCACGATGCAGTTTGATATTCAAAACCATACCACCCAAAAGAAAACCATTGCTCCTTTTATCCTTATCCCGTTCATCGAAAATGCCTTTAAACACGTTTCCAAGGGAAAAGGGCAGCAAAATTTTATTCAAATGGAGTTGGAAGCCAATGACAGATTACTGCAATTGAACATTATCAATAGTAAAAGTGTAAATGGTCAACCTTCCAAGGATGTCTCGGAGTCAAGTGGCATTGGACTCAAAAACGTAAGTCGAAGGCTCAAATTGCTCTATCCCGAATCACACTCCTTAGCTATTGAAGACCAAAACGATAGGTTTTCCGTAATATTGAAATTGGAATGGCAGAAAAACTAAACTGCATAATTGTAGATGATGAGCCGTTGGCCAGAGGTATACTTGAAGAGTACATTCAAGTAGTGGACCATCTGGAACTGGTCTGTACTTCGGAAAATGCCTTGGAGTTGGACCAGCAGTTGGTACAACATGCTGTTGACTTAATATTTTTGGATATTCAAATGCCCTTTTTAACCGGTTTGGATTTCCTAAAGGTACGTTCGGACCTTCCCATGGTCATCATTACTACGGCCTATCCCAATTATGCCTTAGAAGGTTTTGCGTTCGATGTGATGGATTACCTGCTTAAACCCATCACCTTTAATCGGTTTTTTAAAGCAATAAGCAAGGCTTGCGAATACCACAGATTAAAGAATGGTACTGTGGAAACCACTGAGAAACCCAAGGAAGAGTCTTACTTTTTTGTAAAATGCGATGGTAAATATCAAAAAATAGTCCCTACAGAAATCCTTTTTGTAAAGGCCTTGGAAAACTATGTCCTTATCCAGACCATTGCAGATAAACATATGTCTTTAATGCCCTTAAAGATCGTTGAGGAAAATTTGGACCCATTGGAATTTGTGCGGGTACACAAGAGCTATATTGTGCCCATATCTAAAATACAGACCTTGGAAAACCATGAATTGGTTTTGGAACACGGTCACCAAATCCCCGTAAGCCGAAATTATCGGAAACTAGTACAAGAACGTGTACTCAAGGATAAAATCATGAAAAAAAAGGAGCCCTAAACCAAATGGTATAGAAATTTGGGGATGATCCATATTTTTCCGAAAACCCTTTACATTTTAAAGAAATGTTTTAAATTTGCATCCGCACTCGAAAAAAGTGTTGGTTCTTTAAAATGCGAAAATAGCTCAGTTGGTAGAGCATCACCTTGCCAAGGTGGAGGTCGCGGGTTCGAATCCCGTTTTTCGCTCAAAACGCTGCTTGCCAGCGTTTTTTTGTTTAAGTCCTGCTCGAGTGGTGGAATTGGTAGACACGCCGGACTTAAAATCCTGTGGGCATTTTGCCCGTGCGGGTTCAAGTCCCGCCTCGAGTACTTGATGCAAAAGCCGAATCTTTCGATTCGGCTTTTTTGTTTGTAAACGTTGCGGAAAGTTTCTTTTTGCAAGGTGAACAAACAAAAAAAACAGGCCGAATAGGCCTTTGGCATTTATTTCCAATAGTGCTCAACGGGACTCACCGAAGGTAATTCCCGCCTCGAGTACAAAAACCCCTGTTTTCACGGGGGTTTTTCTTTTGTATATAAATTTATTATTCCACTTTCCAAAAAATACTATAAAACAATACCTTTAGTCCATTCGAACAAGATGGTATGAATCTGATTGACGGTGTTAAAACAGCTGAACTTAAAGTCTCCTCCGAAACCAAGGAACTCAGTGCCTTTGTTAAGGACAAAAGCAAATCCTTGGTGGATCGGTTGGAAAGTTTTGAGGATATCATCAATATAGAGGTGGGCGATACCGCAATGACCCGGGCCAAATCTCTGGAACGCGAATTTGACATTCGTCAGCTTTACATCAAATATGAAGGGGACAATCCCTCGGGCACCCAAAAAGACCGAATTGCCTTTGCCCAAGTGTATGATGCCCTCAGACGTGGGTTCAGCACCATCAGCTTGGCTACTTGTGGAAATTATGGGGTTGCTGTGGCCCTGGCTGCGGATTTGGCAGGTTTGGAATGTATCATTGCCATTCCCTCCAGTTACCATACCGAACGTATCAAGGAAATGGAATCCCTCTCAGCCAACATCATGAGGATTGATGGAAGCTATGAGGATGTAGTGACCAAAGTAAGTGAAATGGCTGTGGAACACGAATGGTACGATGCCAATCCCGGAGGTGCAAACACGCCCCTTCAGATTGCCTCCTATGCCCAAATCGCCACCGAAATTGTGGACGACCTAGGCGACGCCCCTGAATACTGTGCTGTTCCCGTATCCAACGGAACACTCTTGGCAGGAATCTATCGAGGGTTTGCCAGCCTGTACAAACGGGGAAAAACCTCCAAGATTCCAAAAATGATCGCGGCCTCATCCACCCATAAAAATCCGATTATCCAATCGTTTAAAAAAGGGCTGGACCATTGTCAGGACCTTCAACCCGAGAAAGTAAAAGAGACCAAATACAATGAACCGCTCATCAATTGGCACAGCTTTGATGGGGAAGAAGCACTATACGCGTTGCTGCAATCCAAGGGTGAGGCATTCAACATCAGTGACAAAAAAATGCGGGATATGAGCACACTGTTGCTCAAAAAAGAAGGGCTACGGATTCTACCGGCTTCTACCGCTGGATTAATCGCTCTTTTGGAACTGGATGAAAAAATGAATTTTGAACCCAATCGGTTTGTTGCCGTGCTCACTGCCAAATATTGAAACTTATGAAAAAAATTGACGGAAAGGCTTTGGTGTATTGCGAAGGAGCGTTCAACACCCCCAACGGAAAAACAGCGCACGGACTCGTTCGCTTCACAGAAAGGTATAAGGTAGTCGGCGTTTTGGACAGTACCTATTTAGGTGAAGATGCCGGAAGGGTATTGGATGGTAAGCCTAACGGTATTCCCCTATTTTCAACCATTGAAGAAGCTGTCCAAACCTTATCCACCAACAATCTAACCCCAGATTATTTGGTCATTGGACTCGCACCAGATGGTGGACGTTTGCCAAAAATTGCCAAGGAAACTATTAAAAAAGCGTTGCAACTGGGCTGGAATGTGGACAGTGGCCTTCACGATTTCCTGACCAACGACCCAGAATTGGTACAACTGGCCAAGGAAAATAACTGTACGATCAGGGATGTTCGGAAAACCCCGGACCGGGATAAGCTTCATTTCTTTACTGGTGATATTGAACAGGTGGATTGCCTAAAATTGGCGGTTTTGGGAACAGATTCCGCTTTGGGCAAACGAACCACTTCGTGGTTTGTGGTGCATGGATTTCGAGATGCTGGATATAAAGCGGAAATGATTGGGACAGGACAAACCGCTTGGATGCAGGGCGCCAAATACAGTATGATCATGGACAGCTGTATCAATGATTTTGTATCGGGGGAGATTGAAAACGCCGTGGTCAGTGCCTATCGCAACGAAAAGCCAGATGTTATTGTCATTGAAGGACAAGGTAGTTTAATGAACCCTGCCTACCCCGGTGGATTTGAGATTTTGGCCGCAGGCCGACCTGACTACGTCATTCTACAACATGCCCCAAAACGGTTGGAATATGATGGCTTTCCAGGATACAAAATGCATTCCATCCAAGAGCAAATCAATGCCATTCAAGTGATTTCTGGGAAAGAAGTAATCGCCATAACTGTCAACCATGAGAATATGGAACCTTCTGAAATTCTTCCAGCCTGCAAAGCACTGGAAAATGAAACGGGGTTACCCACTTTTGATGTTTTGGCCCACGGTGCCCAAGACCTTATTGCGTTGCTCAAAACCAAGATAAAACCATGATCATCACCAATATTGGGTACGAACGCTTGGAACTGGAACTCCTGATTCCCTATACCATTGCTTATGAGGAAATTTCCAAAGCCACCAATTTTATCCTCAAAATTGAAACAGACGGACCTATCGTTGGATTTGGTTGTGCGGCCCCGGACATAACCGTTACCCATGAATCACCTGAGGATGTTGAGCATGACATTCAAAATAGCATCATCCCTATTTTAAAGGGAAAGAATCCTTTTATGGTTTCGCAGATTTTAGAGGAACTTTCACATCAACTTCCCCAAAAATCATCGGCATTGGCCATGGTTGACATGGCTCTCTTGGACATTTCCGCCAAGAAAATGCAAGTACCCCTCTATCAATTTTTGGGAGGGTATCGGCATGAAATCGCAACCAGTATTACCATTGGAATTCTTCCTTTGGAAGAAACCCTAAAACTGACCGAAGAATATGTAAGGCAAGGGTTTTTTATTCTAAAAATAAAGGGAGGGCTTTCCTTGGAAGAGGATATTGAAAAATTGCAAAAAATACGGGAACAGTTCCCCAAAATACAACTTCGGTTTGATGGTAACCAAGGCTACTCTGTTGATGAAACCGTGGCTTTTGATAATGCGGTAAAGGATGTGAACATTGAAATCTTGGAGCAACCTACAAAACCGTTACTCGACAAGTATCTAGGAGAGGTTAAAAACACGCTTGACCTGCCCATAATGGCGGATGAAAGTTTAAAATCCGTTAAGGATGCATTCCGATTGGCCAAAAATCAGCGAATTGATATGGTAAACATTAAACTGATGAAGGTTGGCGGCATACATGAAGGAATGCGCGTGAACACCATAGCCAAAGCGGCCCATTTGGAAGCCATGGTGGGTTGTTTGGATGAATGCAGTCTAGGTATCTCTGCGGGACTGCATTTTGCCTTGTCTCGATCTAACGTGAAATACGCTGATCTGGACGGCCATTTGGAATTTAAAAATGATCCTTTTTCGGATTTGCTCCAACTAAAGAATGGAATCCTAAAACCCAGCAAAAATTATGGGTTGGGACTTAAAGATTGGTAGTCCAATCAATTCTGGTATTCTTCTTTGTTTTTCAATGAAAATAGTACTCCCAAGCCTAAAGCCACTGCTATAAAAGTCAAAGAAACCCACTCGGGCAACTCAATATGATGGGAAAGTATCAATTTTATCCCAACAAAGAACAAAATAGCGGAAAGGCTATACTTTAAATATTTGAATCGCGATACCATGTGACTCAAAAAGAAATAGATGGACCGAAGGCCCATAACCGCCAAAATGTTGGAACTGAACACCAAAAATGTATCCGAAGTAATGCCCAATACAGCTGGGATACTGTCCAAAGCAAAAAGGATGTCCGTAAATTCAATCACCACCAAGGCCACTAAAAGCGGAGTGGCCATCAATACTTCATTCTTTCTGATGAAGAATTTTTGCGATTCAATGGTGTGCGAAACAGGAACGATCATGTTCACCCATCGAAACACAAGTGAATCTTTGGGATTAAAAACTTTTTGATGTGCCCGTAAGAGCCTTAATGCCGTGAATACCAGAAATCCACCAAAAATATAGGTGATCCAAAAAAACTTTTTCAGCAGGGCCACTCCCAGATAAATAGCGGTTATCCGAAACAGGATTGCCCCCACTATTCCCCAAAAAAGTACTCTATGCTGATATTTCTCTGGAATGGCAAAGGATGAGAAAATCACGGCAATGACAAAAATGTTGTCCATGCTCAACGACAATTCAACCAGATACCCCGTTATGTATTTGATTGTAGCATTCCAAGCGTTGAGGGCGTTGGGGTTTCCTATCCATCCATTTTTGTAGATAAAATACACCACTATTGAAAATCCTAGTCCCAAACCTATCCAAAACGTGCTCCAAACAGTGGCTTCCTTCAGTGAAATGGCATGAGCTTTTCTGTTGAGAACACCCAAATCAAAAGCCAATAAGAGTGCCACTACTGAAATAAAAATTATCCAAACGGTCATGAAGAAAAGAGATTATTCCAAAGGTACAAAGCTGTAAAAAACCTTTTAACATGCAACAATCATTAGGAAATAATTAAGGAATTGGCAAACCCATAGCTCTTAAAAGAATCTGGAAATGGTCAATCGTAAAAAGCTATCGTCACTAAAGTTTCCAAGAATCAATTCCTCTTCGGCGATGGAGCTAAAAATCCTACCTTCAACCTCAACCGTCCAATTGGACCCAAAACGTCTGGAAGCTTCCAAACTGAAAATTTTACTGCTGGACTCCAAGTCGGATATGCCTCCAATTAAAATTGAAGTATCCTGAATGTCGTTGAAAGCCAATCTGCTCCCAAAAAAGATATCATTTTGTAGGGCATTCAACGAAAGTTCATCCCTTTCATCATACAGATACTCCCCTAACAAACCTAGGTCCAGGCCATTTCCATCAATGTTACTGAAGGTATATTCCAGCCCAACAACCAAAGCGACAAAATCTTGGGCATCGGCATTCCTGTATATGGATTCGAACTTCCAAAGGAAAGCATCATGGGTAATCTGCAAATCCAATCCAGTTTGATTGATTACGGGGTAAAAGGGATTGATGTTTCCAAACTCATCAAACACAAACAAGGGTTCGCGGCCATTTCCATAGAAATGGGAAATCCCCACATCAAAGATTCCAAAATAGTGTTTCCATCGCAAGGCAACATCCTGCCGCCATTCCTCGGCACCACTCTCATAACCTATATCATCCTTATCGATAACCGTTCCAAACCGAAGTCTTCCCTTTTCTCCTGGAAAGGTACGTTTTCTGTGATAGGGCAGATAAAACACACTGAAGGTACCCAAACCATTGGTAATGTAATTAAACTGTACCATGGGCTGACCCAGTTTCTCTTCTCCGTCAAAGGTTTCCACGGCATCGGTCTGGTTAATGATATCCACCAAATGATTGCTTTCCGCCACGCCCCAATACACTTTTTTCAGGCCAATACTCAACTCCCAATTGTTCTTGGCTTTTTGGTAGTACAGCTCCCTAATATCCCAATGGGTACGTTCATCATCACGATCCAACCTAAAAAAACCAGTAAAGTTGATACTTTCATAACCATCGTTCCACTCTAGGGAATACTCTGGTCTGATTGCCATGGCCGGATAGTGATCCAACTGTTCCGGAAATTGTGCTTCCTCTAAAAAATATCGGTACTCTGCTTCCAGTTCCAGTTCAAAATCTTGGGTAAGGGTGTTATTGGATTCATCTTTTTGGGCCCAAACAAAGCCATGGCACAAAAGAATTGCAGTTACAATGAAAAAAAAGTTTTGCATGTAAAATATGGGTAAAGGTTGTTAGAAAAAAACCAGGGCATGGGCAAGCATAGCACACAACTTGTTAGACACAAATACTTGTCAAAAAAGAGAGTACATGCCCTGGATAAATTGTTTTATTAGCTTCCGGCACGTTTTAAGGCCACCTCTGTAAAATCTTCATCGGAAAGTTGTGTCCCAAAATCGTATTCGCTAAACTTTAACACGGTTTCCTTATTACTTTGATGGTTGACCATAGTGAAGGTCAATGCCCTCCAAAACTTGTTTTTGTACAGTTTGTAGTCATCATAGGTCAGCGTCTTTAAAAGGGCATCCTTTCTATCGTAAAACTCTATTTTCTCCAACCGATACCCTTTACCCTTGTTGTATATGGCAATTCTTCGGGTGTATCCTGATTTAGGGTCCACAGGATCCTGTTCCACAATCAACAAATCTCCTTCCTGCTTTAGGAACTTGTACTCATATTTTTCAACCTCTTGGGATGAAAGATCCTCATAGGCAAACTCGCTCCCCACAAAAGGTCCGGATTTGTTGTTGGAAGATATCCGCTTTACCCTTTTAATGGAGGGAAGATACAACCATTGGTCATCTGCCCCCACTTTGTGGGTAAACGTTAAGGTAGCTGTACCTTTTACGTCTTTTGGGCTTTCAAAAACAATGAGGGATTTATCTCCATCCTCGGTCAATTCCAAGGTTTGGGTCGTTAAAAAACGTTCACTGGTCTGCCCATTTTTGTTCTTCAAGGTCATTTTGAGTTCAACTACTGAACTTCCAAAACCCTCATCCGCCTTTTCAGCCTCTTGCGCAACTTGCAAGCCACGTTGTTCAGCAGTTTGTGCCGAAGCTGTAGACAGGGTAAAACCGAAAATCAATATTGAGATATTAGAATTTATTTTCTTCATGATACTATAATTAATTGTGTTTAATATTTATTTATCGAATTGTACTTGTGTCTGGGATTTTTGAGCAACCGCTTCCTTTTCCTTGCTGACCAAGACCAACAGAGCCGGAAGTAGAATAAAATCAATAATCAATGCCGCAATAATGATGATTACGGTTATCCTCGCCATATAGCTATTTAGTGCGAATGAGGAGGTGGAAAGAACCACAAACCCACACAATAACACTACGGTAGTGGTCACCAATGCTTTACCTACGGTTTCAAAGGCATAGATGATGGCTGCTCTGGCATCATACCCCAATTCCCTACGGGCGCGTAAAAATTTGCTCATAAAGTGAACGGTATCGTCCACGATAATCCCCAACGTCATTCCAAAAACAATGACCATCCCGGTGTTGATGGTTCCTTTTAGGAGATACCACAGCCCAAATCCCACCAAAACAGGAGCCACATTGGGGATGATGCTCAACAGTCCCAGTTTTACGTTCCTCAAGGCAATCATCAGCACTAAGGAAATCAGTAGAAGCGCAATAATATTCCCCTTGAACATACTTTCTGCCTGCCTGAAGCCCAACTTGGAGAACATAAGCGTTGGACTTACCCCAAGGGCATGCATGGGTTCCGGGGTGTTGTTTCGCAACCAACTTTCTGCCCTTTCAGCAAAAGCGATCATCTCTGCGCTGGAATTGTTCTGCAAAGTGACGGTCACCCGTGATTCGGATTTATCCACATTGATTTGATTGTTGAGGTCAAGTCCGAATGGCAACGACAACTCATAGAGCAGAAGATATTGTGCCGCCTCTTCCCTATCATTTGGCACTTTATAGCAACTTTCGTTATCACCATGCATGGAACGGTTCACGCGTCTTGCCACCTCGCTGAAGGCATTCACATGGACCACCTCGGGCTGTTTCTCCAACCAATCTTCAAATTCATTGAGTTTCTGAAGATATTCTGGGTTATTGATTCCTCCGCTTTCACCACTACCTACGGAAAACTCCACATTGTAGAAACCGGTCAGATTTTCATTGATGAAATCACTATCATTTCTAAACTGTACCGAAGTATCAAAATATTCCACAAACTCGTCGTTGAACACATTCTTGGTCGCCAAAAACGTGAGTATGGCTATGATTCCCACGGAAATCAAGGTGAGTTTTACCGGCTGCTTTACCACAAACATGCCCAATTTGGCATATCCGCCAATTTTTTCTTCTTTCTTCTGCACCACTTTCTTGGATTTCCAGATAGGAAATATGGCCATGAGCGCTGGCAAGGTGGTTGTTGAAAATAGAAAGGCCATGCACATTCCAAAGGCAACAATGTTCCCTAAGTCCCAGAATGGAGGCACGTCGCCATAATTCAGGGTCAAGAATCCGATAACGGTAGTTAAACTGGTGATAAAGACAGGCATGAAATTCAATCGCATAGATTCCACCAGGGCCGCTCTCTTTTCCATACCATCTTTGCGTACTTTTTGGAGGTAAGTAATAAGGATATGGATACTATCAGCAACTGCCAAGGTCAATATCATGGTAGGAAAAACGGATGAAGGCGGTGTCAGTTTAATCCCCGTCAAACCGATAAAACCTACTGCACTTACAATGGAAAACAGTACCACGATCAAGGTTGCGATGGTTGCAAATGCGTTGCGTGTCAGTACCAAGGTCACTATAACAACAATCAGCAACATAACCATGGTAAGCATTAGATCTTTCTGTGATGATTCAAAAAAAGCGGTGTTCAATGGAACCAATCCTGTGGTGTACACATCAAAATTTGGATGTTGCTCCTTAAACTTTGAGACCATATCGCGAGTGGCCACTGTAACTTCGGGAATCTCAGCTGCACTGTTTTCCCCGGGGAGCCTGACCGTAATATTGATGGCCGTAACACTTCCCGCTTCATTGATGATTCTATGAATCAGCAAAGGTTCCTTCAGTGCAATTTCCCGAATCTCCTTGATTTCGGCCTCTGTCTTGTTTGCCGAATCGTATGAAAGGTCATCCACATACAAATCATCTCCATTGGCACTGGTGTGCTGAAAGTTGGTCACGGCATCCACTCTAGAAGAATAGGGTGTGTTCCAAGCTTCAGCGGTCAACTCTTCTATGGCGACCAAATTATCTTTGGTAAAGACATCGCCATTTTTGGGAGCGAGTACAATAATAATATTATCGTCTTTTGTGTACTTTTCCTGAAGTGCATCAAAGGCTTCCAATTCTGGATTGGATTCACTGAAAAACACGTGATAATCCCCATCAAACTCCATTTTACCCTGAGATGCCAGCCCTACGGCCAACAAAATGGTAAGGAGTAGGACCGGCCATCTAAATTTGATGACAAAATTGGCCCAGTTCTTGGCAAATGCATTGGTTGCATTTTTGGTTTTCTTGATTGCGTTCATTTATTTCTAGGTTTAGTTTAATTGTTCGTTTCTATTTAGACAATTTCGGTTTGTTGTATGTGACATATTTTTAATTACTAACTGACTGGTCAACTATAAATTGATATTGAATTAACTTTGACTTAATTGACCAGTCAACTAGTATTTTGGTTAAAAAAATTATTTGAACATTATTTTTTGCACCATATTCAAGTAGTTATCTATCGGATAACTACTCTGCAATTCCTTCATGGTGGTCATTACACCTTTGCCTGCATCTTCAAAAAAGGCCACCATATCGGCGGCATTTAGGCTATCATCAATTTCTCCCTGTGCCTGTCCCTCTTCCACAACCTTCACAAGAAGCTCTTGTAGCCATTGTTCCTTGACAACAATAGCTTTTCTTATTTTTTCGCTATGCTCAGCCATTTCACTGCCAATGTTACAAGCCAAACATCCCATTTTACAATCAAGCTCATTTTTTAACTTGGATGCTCGGTGCTGGTGAAAACCTAAAAGTCGTTCCTTAGGCGACTTTGATGTATCCGAAAGTAACTCCTTTAGGGGCTCCATACAGGTTTCAAAATAGGTTTCAATGGCCTTTACTGTAAAGTCCTCCTTACTTTCAAAATAAAAATAAAAGGAGCCTTTAGGAACATCAGCAGCCTTTGCGATATCATTAACACTGGTGGCATTGTAACCTTTAGACCATAGAATCTCCATGCCCTTTTCAATAAGGGTATCCCTCTTAATTTCGCCTTTTAAAGTTTTGTGTTCCATACTTTGCGATGCAAATATATGACCAGTCGTCTAGTATGCAAAAGAAGTAAGCAAATTTAACATTCTTTATGGTTTATATCTCCCTCTCAACAACGTTTGCCTGCATAGGCAATATGCCCTTTATCAATCTTAAGCATTAGTTTATGAGAATTCTTTTATATCAGTTTACTGTGATGCAGCTTTTTACGGACTCCCATAAATGTACTATTTTTAGCGCCATGCACTATTGACCACTAATGACACAACTGAAAGCACTTCTAAAAGTCCTTGGTCCCGGTTTGCTCTTTGCCAGCATGGCCATTGGAACTTCCCACCTGGTGTTGTCCACTAAGGCCGGAGCACAATATGGATGGATCATGATTATTCCCATTGTACTGGCCAACCTTTTAAAATATCCATTTTTCGAGTTTGGGGTGCGATATACCACCGTTACCGAAAAAAGTTTGATACAAGGATATCTGAATTTGGGAAAAACCTATTTGTGGATCTATGCTTTCGTAACCTTAATCTCCACATTCACCATTTTAGCGGCTTTGTATGTGGTCACCGCCGGACTTTTTATGAACCTGTTCCAAATTTCGAGTATGGGTGCCGGTGGAATTGCCCTATGCCTTTTCATCTTTATCAGTTTACTCTTAATTATAGGGAAGTACCGATTTTTGGAAAACTCTTTAAAAGCGGTCATCACCATATTATTTGTGGCACTTTTGGTAACTACGGTACTGGTGATTCAAAAAGGACCCGTTCCCAATGCTGAATCGTACCAACGCCCCGAGATCTTCAATGAAGTCGGCATCCTATTTTTGATCGGGCTTATTGGTTGGATGCCCACTGCGGTGGAGGCTTCGGGCTGGGTAAGTATGTGGAGCATAGAAAATTTAAAGACCATGAAGGAAAAACCTTCTTTGAAATTGGCGCTGCAAGAATTTAATGTGGGGTATTTTTTAACAGCTATCTTGGCCGTTTTCTTTTTGATCATTGGTTGGCTGACCCTTTATGGCACAGGAACCGAACTCAGTGGCAGTGCTGTGGTATTTGCCGACCAATTGGTTACCCTGTTCACAGTACATATTGGGGATTGGGCTTACTTTTTCATCGCTATAGCAGCCTTTGCCACCATGTTCAGTACGTGTATGACCGCCCATGATGCCGTGTCACGGGTCAGTATTGATGTACTTGATAAATTGTACCCCAACAAAAGAGCTTTTAAGAGCAAGAATGCCTTTGCCATTACTGTGATCATCATGGCTGTAATCAACTGGTTGGTCATCACGGTTTTTAGTGCCAACATGGCCAATCTGGTCGCCTTGGCCACCTTTGTCTCTTTTGTATTGGCGCCTTTATTGGGATGGATGAACCTTAAGACGGTTATGGGCAAGGATATTCCCCTAGAACATAAGCCCAATTTTGGGCTGCGGATACTTACTTGGTGCGGAATGGTTTTCCTATCGCTGTTTGCCTTGTATTATTGTTGGATGATTTGGCGCTAGATTCAAATCAATCAAAAAGAATATTGTCATTAAGTACAACCACCAAAGATCGCTGATTTTGCTGATGGAGCATTTCAAGACAAAAAACACCATTGGTACAGTTGTTCAGAATCTTATCTTCTCCATACCCAACAGAATATAGGATGTTGGAAGAGGGAACCCCTTGTTCAATTAAATATTGTTTAATGGCATCGGAGCGACTCTGTGTCAACCTAAAGTTGGTGGAACTTCCCCCCCTACTATCGGTGTAGGTCTCTATCCGAAGCTGTGCCGATGGAAATCCTTTTATGAACTCCACCACCTTGTCCAGTTCAGCTTCAATCTCAGGTGTCAGTTGGGTACGGTTATTTCCAAAGAGGAATTTTTTCATTTTTACGACCATTTGGCCTTCTTTTTCTTCCACCAGATCATCGTAAAGGGATATGCCAATATCAAAATCCAAGGTTTCCTTTCCCTCCAAGTCACTTTGGGTAAAACGTTTGGTAAATTGGGAATACCGATCTTTACTGGATTCCAAGACCACTTCTTCCACCCAAGGGATTTCAATCCTATAATTGCCTTCCTCATCTGAATAGGTCACCGCCAAAAGTTCGCCGTTTACATCCCATAATTGAACAGCGACCTTATCCACAACTTCAGAGGTATTGTACGGTTTTACCACTTTTCCCCGGAAGGTGATTGTTTTCAGGCCGGGTTTTTCATCCAACTGAAATCCATAAATATCATCCTTGCCCTTGCCTCCCGGTCTATTTGAAGCAAAATAACCCAACAGACCTTCACCTTCATTACGCATGATCAAGCCAAAATCATCCTCCGTAGAATTAATGCCCTTGCCCAAATTGATGGGAATGCTGAAACTCTCGCCTTCCATGTTCGATTTGTACACATCCATCCCCCCATATCCATAGAACACATCCGAGGCAAAGTAAAAACTGCCTTCAAAGATGAAGGGTGCTATCTCGTTCCCCGGTGAATTGATTCGAGGGCCCAAATTAATGGGAGCCGACATCACCTGACCGCTATTGGTGTACACATAGTAGATATCGGTACCGCCATACCCGTTCTCAAAATTGGCCGAGAAATACAATTTTCCACTGGCCTCATCATAAAAGGGATAGTAAAAAGATGTGCTCAGGTCCTTTAATAATAATTGAAACGAATCTCCAATGACCTGCTTTCCTATCGCCAGGGCATTTTTTCCATTTGCGTCGAAAGCAAGTTCACCATCTTCCGTATTGGACAATACATAAAAAACACTCTCCAACCCTTCTGAATAATACGGAGTTGCCTTATGGTAGTTGGAGCTTGGCAGCTCTGCAAAGGTTTGAATATCCGAAATTTGCCCATCAGGCTGCAAACGGGCTCCATAAATATTAAAATAATCCTCGTTACCCGGTTCGTATCTATTCCCCTTCTGTCGTAACCGACCACTGGTGAACAAAAGTTGGTCTTTATAGAATGAAGGGGCAAAATCTGTCTGTGGACTATTTTCGGCCAAGTTAAAAATCTGATAATCCAAGCTGGATTCTTCAGCATTATTTCCCAACAGTTGCTGATTGAACTCCATATTTTCCATGAGCTCTTTTGGGAAACTAGAGGACATCGTGGTCAAAAAAGCGTTCTTTCGTTCCGTGTTGGATGTTTTTGAGATGCTTTGCAACATTTTGTTGAAATGGTGCCCACCCATCAAGGTGTCTTTTTTGTAGAGTTCCAAGTAGGCTTCCGATGCTTTCTCAAAATTATTGGTCTCAAAATACGAATCGGCCAAGTTCAAAAACTGCTGTTCGGACAAGGTTCCCTCGGTCATTTGCGCCTCATACGCCGTTATGGCCTGCGGGTATTTGTATTGAAAAAAGAAATCGTCTCCTTTGGACTTTTTCTGACCAAAGCAGAAAACCGTGCCCAAAAGGGCTGCCAAAAATGCTAGCTGAATTTTTTTTGCCTTGTTCATGTTAGAAAAATCTTGGGGAATCTATCTGCTTACCTTTATTGTTTGTTTTTTTGTTTTTATTCTTTGACTTGGATCCTCCAGAACCAAAGCCACCCCGACCAATATAAAATTTTAAAATGGCCTCATGCGAACCTCCGCTGTATTCTCCCAATAAATTGGTATTGTAATCGTATGAATAGCCAATAAACATGGCATTGGATATTTGAAAACCGGCCAGACCACTCACCGCATTGTCAAATCGGTAGGAAGCCCCAACGGTTAAAGCATCAATAAACTGGAAATTGGCCGATAGGTTCACATTTACCGGGGCTCCTTGCAGGTAATTTACCAAAAAAGCAGGTTTAAACTTGGTCTGGTCCGAAATCTGGAACACGTACCCTCCAATAATATTGAACTGCATATTGTCCTCCACAATGGTGGCCACTTCATCATTATAAAGGGCATTGGTTAAAAAATTGGGTACGGAAAGTCCCAAATACCAATCTTCTTCGTGGTACATAAAAAGCCCAGCCCCTACCGTTGGATAGAAGTTGGTGTATTCTCCACCTATAACCGATGGGTCTGAAGGGTTATTGATTGTACCTTTGGAATAATCAATATTCAACGAAGACCCCCCGGCATTGAGCCCGAATGACAGTTTGGTATCCTCCGATAGTTGTACTTGATAGGAATAGGCCACGTCAAAATAAGTTTGGGTGGAAGGCCCCAGTTGATCACTGACAATATTGATTCCCAATCCCATTTTTTCATTGCTGAAAGGAATGTTCGCCCCTGCTCTAATAGTGGTGGGTGCCCCCTCTATATCTACCCATTGTGCCCTGTATAGACCGATAATTTCAGGACTCTCCACGGTACCGGAATATGCCGCATTAAAACTCCCGATGTTGTACATGTACTGGGTATATTGAGGTTCTTTTTGGGCATGGGAAACACCTATGACCATTAGGACTACCGCTAGAACAATTCTGTATTTGGACAAATCTATTTTATCTGGCATTTTAGTTGTTCCTTACAATTTGAATCCAACCTTTCACTACTTCCGTACCATCGCCATTGAGGTCCAGAATATAGAAATAGGTTCCTTTGGGCAAATCGCCATTCTTTCCTGTTCCGTCCCATGAACTATCATAACCATCCATTTGGAAGACACTGTTTCCGTAGCGATCAAAAACCTCAAAAGTATTGCTTGAAAATTGTTCATGACCCACCAATATCAATCTGTCATTCTTGCCATCACCGTTAGGTGAAAATATATTGCAAATGGTTCCCGGGTCTTCACATTCACTTCGATTTACTTGAACAGAAACTGAGGCTGTATTGTTTGAGGCAACTCCATCTGCTGGAAAAGAAGATGTAATTGTTGCTGTGTTCTGAACTGATCCAGCCGTATTGACATTCACCGTGATTCTCAATGTTACTAATTCTGTTGTTGCTACCAATTCAGGAATGGACCATTCACCGGTAGTTTGATCATACGTTCCCAAGGAAGCATCGCTCGAAACAAATTCAAAGGCATCATCCAACATATCAGTTACCACAATGTCCAAGACCCTTGTCATGTCCACATTTTCCAAAGTGATGGTAAACGTAATCTGCTCGCCCAAAAGCGGTTCATCTTCATTTACCTGTTTTGTGATGGCCAAATCAATATCCATGGGGTTACAATCTGGTGTTAGGAATGGATCACAGGCATCCAAGGGATCAGTGGCATTTTCCGGAACCGCTGTTGTGCTGGGGTCGTCAACCACCAATACTTCCTCGCCATCGGTCAATCCATCGCCATCCGTATCGGGATTGTTAATGTTGGTTCCCAGAGTATTTTCTTCGGCATCGGTAAGCCCATCCCCATCAGTATCCACGTTACAAGCACTAACGGTTATGGTCACTTGTTCGGTATCATTGGTACAAGGCGCTACGGCTCCCGTTGTGGTATATTCAAATACATAGTCCCCTACAGGCAGACCATCAAAATCAACCGTATTATCGCCACCAATGGTCAATGTACCTCCTGAAGGGTCGGTAATAATGGCCCAAGTCCCGGCATCCGCACCGGTCAAGGTACCGTCCAAATCTATACTATTGGGGCCTCCATTGCCCACCATATTACAGGCTTCAGTATCAGTAGCAGTTCCTGCGGAAGGCGTATCGTTTATGGTAGCAACCACTTCCACCCGTTCCGATGCACAACCGCTGGCCGAAGCCTCCACATAATAGGAGGTTGTGGTTGCGATGGAAGGTGTGATAAACGTATTTCCAGTTGCCAATGCGGTTCCTCCTGTGGGGGCGGCATACCAATTTAAAACCCCATTGCTAGCCGTCGCCGACAAGGTCAATGAGCCTTCCCCGCAACGTTCGTCCCCTTCCGTATTGGTAATGGTGGGTGTTGGGAAAAGTTCCAAGGTAACCGTTAGTACCGGACTGGCACAACCATTTACCTCGTCATAAAAGAAACCAAAATAGGACGCAGGATTATTGACCATACTGCTACGATGCCCATCAGTTTGTAAAGGGTCTGGGTCGGTACTCCAAGTCAAAACACTTCCGGCAGGTGCTGTATTGGTCACATAATCGTTTAAATCTGCCATAACCTCGTCACAGAAAACCGTAGGTTGACTGGTATCCAAGGCCGGAGCTGAATCTCCTGCATCGCAAGGTAGGGAGCAATCTTCCACCGTAACCGTTAAATCCACACTCTGGTCAGTACACGGTGCTGTGGCCCCTGTGGTGGTATAGGTAAAAACGTAAGCACCTTCGGGTTGCCCATCAAAATCGACGCTATTATCACCATTAATGATAACGGACGCACCTCCTGGTGATGATGTCAGCGCCCAAGTTCCAGGATCGGCTCCTGTTAATGTATTATCCAAAAGCAATATGCTAACGCCATCACCCGAGTTGCTACATCTTGAAACATTGGTAGCCGTTCCGGGATCTGGAGTTGTATTTAGCGTTAATGTGATTTCCAAGGTTGGACTTGCACAATTGTTGACTGAATCATAAAAGAATCCATAGTACGTTCCCGGCGCAGTGGCGGTACTTCCGCCCAAGAAATCTCCTGTTACAGAAGTATCACTATTGGTACTCCAGCGCAACATGGCCCCAGAAGGTGCCACACTTGAGGTATAGGCATTTAAATCTTGGCTGACCACATCACAAAAAGCGGTGGGTGTACTATTACCCACAGGTGCAGTACTGCCTGCAAAGCAGGTTTCTTTTGCTACGGTATCCGTTACATCGGGACCATCACCATTGACATTCTCCAAATACACCGTAAGTGTAATGGTGCCATTGGACAATCCGCTTATATCTATATTGTCAATTTGGTCTGTGGGCGTCTGTACCGTTCCATTCCCTGTAACCGGGCTACCACCTCCACTACTGGTAAAGGAATAGTAGTAAAAAGCATCTACTTCTGCATTGCTAAAGGTAAAGCTTACATCTTCCTCATTGGTTTGGTCTATGGGATCTTGATCAATGTTTACTGAATATCCCGAAGGAAGTGTAGTAAGTTTTATAGCGGTATCCGTGGTTTCAGGGCCTTCGGTTCCTAAAATATTTGATACGGTGACTGTAAGTGTAATCAAACCATCGGGCAAGCTGCTTAAATCAATATTATTTACTGTTCGATTTGAAGTCAACACTGCCCCACTCCCGGTTACTTCGGCTACATTTCCATCGCCATCACTGGTAAACGTGTAATCGAAGGAAGTTAAAAAGGTGGGGGCTCCTGAGAATGAGAAACTCACATTATCTTGATTATCAGAATCAATAGGGTCATCATTAATGGTTACGGTATACCCAGATGGTTGCTCGTCATCTTCACTGGAAATGGTCACCGTGGCATTATCGGGTGTACCCACTGAATAGCCTGTACCTGAATCAAGGGTTACAATCACTGTCTCATCTAGTTCTGTAAGCCCATCGTCAATGGGAGTCACCAAAATTGTTTCCGACTGCTGCCCGTCAGGTATGCTGACACTTCCTGAAAGTGTATTGTAATCACTACCTGGGGTCGCATCTCCTGTAACTGTGTATCCTACTGTAATTGATGAGCCTGTGCTATTGACGGCGCCTAAGTTGACCGTAAACTGACCTGTATTGACCGGGCTCTCCGCCGCAGCCGCATCATTGGCTGTAATGGTAGCAACCGCACCGTCGTCGTTGGTGATCGTGCCCAGTCCAGTGCCATCGTTTATGTTTCCGTAGTTGCTCAGCACCACCGTGAAGTCCTCGTCGCCCTCAACGTCGGTGTCCCCGTTAACAACCACTGTGACCGTAGTGCTCGAAGTGCCAGCGGTGATCGTCCCGCTGCCGCCGGATATGGCCACGTAGTCCGTGCCCGCCGTGGCCGTGCCATCGGAGGTGTCAACGTCGAAGTCTATCTGTGAGGCTGCGTTACCGCCGCCGTCAACGCTCACCGTGAAGATGAAGTTGCTCGTGCCAGCGTTCCCCTCGACCTGGGTCACGTCGCTGATGCTGATCGCATCCGTATCGTCGTTGGTGATCGTGCCCAGTCCAGTGCCATCGTTTATGTTTCCGTAGTTGCTCAGCACCACCGTGAAGTCCTCGTCGCCCTCAACGTCGGTGTCCCCGTTAACAACCACTGTGACCGTAGTGCTCGAAGTGCCAGCGGTGATCGTCCCGCTGCCGCCGGATATGGCCACGTAGTCCGTGCCCGCCGTGGCCGTGCCATCGGAGGTGTCAACGTCGAAGTCTATCTGTGAGGCTGCGTTACCGCCGCCGTCAACGCTCACCGTGAAGATGAAGTTGCTCGTGCCAGCATTCCCCTCGACCTGGGTCACGTCGCTGATGCTGATCGCATCCGTATCGTCGTTGGTGATCGTGCCCAGTCCAGTGCCATCGTTTATGTTTCCGTAGTTGCTCAGCACCACCGTGAAGTCCTCGTCGCCCTCAACGTCGGTGTCCCCGTTAACAACCACTGTGACCGTAGTGCTCGAAGTGCCAGCGGTGATCGTCCCGCTGCCGCCGGATATGGCCACGTAGTCCGTGCCCGCCGTGGCCGTGCCATCGGAGGTGTCAACGTCGAAGTCTATCTGTGAGGCTGCGTTACCGCCGCCGTCAACGCTCACCGTGAAGATGAAGTTGCTCGTGCCAGCGTTCCCCTCGACCTGGGTCACGTCGCTGATGCTGATCGCATCCGTATCGTCGTTGGTGATCGTGCCCAGTCCAGTGCCATCGTTTATGTTTCCGTAGTTGCTCAGCACCACCGTGAAGTCCTCGTCGCCCTCAACGTCGGTGTCCCCGTTAACAACCACTGTGACCGTAGTGCTCGAAGTGCCAGCGGTGATCGTCCCGCTGCCGCCGGATATGGCCACGTAGTCCGTGCCCGCCGTGGCCGTGCCATTTGAGGTGTCAACATCGAAGTCTATCTGCGAGGCGGCGTTGCCCCCACCGTCAACACTGACGGTGAAGACAAAGTTGCTCGTGCCAGCGTTCCCCTCAACTTGGGTCACGTCGCTGATGCTGATCGCATCCGTATCGTCGTTGGTGATCGTGCCCAGCCCAGTGTCGTCGGTTATCGTCGCGTTGGTCGGGTTGCTCAGAACGACCGTGAAGTCCTCGTCGCCCTCAACATCGGTGTCACCGTTCACCACAACCGTGACCGTAGTGCTCGCAGTGCCAGCGGTGATCGTGCCGCTACCACCGGATATGGCCACGTAGTCCGTGCCCGCGATGGCAGTGCCATTTGAGGTGTCAACATCGAAGTCTATCTGCGAGGCGGCGTTGCCCCCACCGTCAACACTGACGGTGAAGACAAAGTTGCTCGTGCCAGCGTTCCCCTCGACCTGGGTCACGTCGCTGATGCTGATCGCATCCGTATCGTCGTTGGTGATCGTGCCCAGTCCAGTGCCATCGTTTATGTTTCCGTAGTTGCTCAGCACCACCGTGAAGTCCTCGTCGCCCTCAACGTCGGTGTCCCCGTTAACAACCACTGTGACCGTAGTGCTCGAAGTGCCAGCGGTGATCGTCCCGCTGCCGCCGGATATGGCCACGTAGTCCGTGCCCGCCGTGGCCGTGCCATTTGAGGTGTCAACATCGAAGTCTATCTGCGAGGCGGCGTTGCCCCCACCGTCAACACTGACGGTGAAGACAAAGTTGCTCGTGCCAGCGTTCCCCTCAACTTGGGTCACGTCGCTGATGCTGATCGCATCCGTATCGTCGTTGGTGATCGTGCCCAGCCCAGTGTCGTCGGTTATCGTCGCGTTGGTCGGGTTGCTCAGAACGACCGTGAAGTCCTCGTCGCCCTCAACATCGGTGTCACCGTTCACCACAACCGTGACCGTAGTGCTCGCAGTGCCAGCGGTGATCGTGCCGCTACCACCGGATATGGCCACGTAGTCCGTGCCCGCGATGGCAGTGCCATTTGAGGTGTCAACATCGAAGTCTATCTGCGAGGCGGCGTTGCCCCCACCGTCAACACTGACGGTGAAGACAAAGTTGCTCGTGCCAGCGTTCCCCTCAACTTGGGTCACGTCGTTGATGCTGATAGGATCTTGCCCAAAACTAGTTGCAACACCAAATAGCACAAAAGCTACAAAAAGGAGCATTCCTTTTCCAAAGCCCATAATAGATTGTGTTGAGGTTTTTTGATGGGAGGTTACCATTACCTGATCAATGCGTTTCAGTTTCGTTCGTAAATGCCACTTTAGGTTGGTTGATTGGGAATCTCAATATTACAAAAAACGCATTTAACCCCCATACCCAATCGGTTCAAATCTGTGTTTAATCGGATAAACGGCTACACGTATCTAGGAAACTTCTGCAGAACTGGTTTCAGAATTTGGATTGATTTTTTTTACCAAGCCTTGCAACACTTTGCCCGGGCCTACTTCCACAAAGGATTTGGCACCGTCTTTTACCATCTGTTGCACACTTTGCGTCCATTTAACGGGAGCTGTTAATTGCAGAATCAGATTCTTTTTGATTTCATCCGCATTGGAAACGGCAGTGGTGGTCACATTTTGATAAATGGGACAGCTGGGCTCACTAAATTGGGTAGCCTCAATGGCCGCGGCCAGTTCTTCACGGGCGGGTTCCATTAAAGGGGAATGAAAAGCCCCTCCCACAGGGAGCAACAAGGCTCTTCTTGCCCCGGCTTCCTTTAATTTTTCACAGGCGATGTTCACGGCATCCACTTCCCCCGAAATCACCAATTGACCGGGACAGTTGTAATTGGCCGGAACCACAATGCCTTCCACCTCTTCACAGATTTTCTCCACAACGGCATCGTCCAATCCCAAAACAGCTGCCATGGTGCTGGGTTTTATTTCGCATGCTTTTTGCATGGCCAGAGCACGTTGGGAAACCAATTTTAGGCCATCTTCAAAGTTTAGGGTACCGTTGGCCACCAAGGCGGAAAATTCCCCCAAGGAATGTCCTGCGACCATATCGGACTTAAAACTGTCGCCCAAAACCTTGCTTAGAACCACAGAATGCAGAAAAATGGCAGGCTGGGTCACTTTGGTCTGTTTTAAATCTTCGGGAGTGCCCTCAAACATGGTATCCGTAATGGAAAATCCTAAAATTTCGTTGGCCTGCTCGAAGAGTTCTTGCGCTTGGGAGTGATTTTCATAGAGATCTAATCCCATACCCACAAATTGTGCACCTTGTCCTGGAAAAATATATGCGTTCATAGTAGTCGAGTTTTTTGAGTGGCGTAAAAATAGGGATATTTTAGACTTTTAGTTGTTTGGACTACTTGGATTATTGGATTCTTAGTCTTCTTTGAACCAACTGGAATAGGTCACATAATTATTGGCAATACGATCTATCTCCCCCGAGCTCAATTCTGGACTGATATCCTTGATTTTTTTGGCGGGCATGCCCGCATAAATGCTGCCCGTCTCCACATGGGTGCCTTTGGTCACCACCGCTCCGGCCGCGATGATGGAATTGCTCTCCACCACACAATCGTCCATAATAATACTGCCCATGCCCACCAGAACATTGTCCTTGAGGGTACAGCCGTGCACAATGGCGTTGTGGCCTATGGAAACGTTATTGCCAATGTTGGTGGGTGATTTTTGATAGGTACAATGGATTACGGCACCATCCTGCACATTGACCTTGTTTCCCATTTTTATGTAATGTACATCGCCACGGATCACGGCATTGAACCATACACTGCATTGGTCGCCCATGGTTACTTCGCCCACAATGGTAGCGTTTTCAGCTATAAAACAGTCTTTTCCTATTTCTGGGGATTTCCCCCTGACGGGTTTGAGTATCATTTGATTTTTTATTGAAAATACGATAAAAGTTCAGCCTTTTTGGAAGCAGAAACAGACAGCTCCTTGCCATTGGAAAGGATTACACTGCCCCCTTTCCCTTTTTTGTACTTGACCACTTCGGCCACATTTACCAAATAGGATTTATGGATTCTGGCAAAAGCATACTGCTGGAGGGCCTCTTCAAAATACTTAAGGGTCTTGCTCACCACAATCTTCTTGTGCTCCAGATAGATTTCGGTATAATTATCGTCGGCTTTACAGAAAAAGATATCGCCCACTTCCAAAACCTGAAATCCATCTTGTTGTGGTAAGGTAATCTTTCCCTCCGCCTTCATCGAAGTAATTTTCAGCACCTGCCCTTCCAAGGCATTCTCTTTTTCCTTAATTACCCTTACATATTCCACCGCCTTCACCAATTCATCAATGTTAATGGGTTTCATTAAATAATAGGCGGCATGATGATTAAGGGCATCCATGGCATATTGGTTGTAGGCTGTGACAAAAATGGCCTCAAAGCTGCGGTCCGGAATCTTGTCCAACAGGTCGAATGCATTGCCAAAGGGCATTTCCACATCCAAAAAAACCACATCGGGTTGGTGCTTTTGAATCAGGGTAATTCCTTCTTCAATATGGGCCGCTTCACCCAACAACTTTATGTTTTCACAGTATTTGGCGAGATAATTCCGAAGGATCTCGCGGCTATTCGCCTCATCCTCAACTATGATTGCCTGTAGCTCCATTAGTCTCTTTTTAGCTTTAAGGTCACTTTGGTCCCGGTTTGGTCCTCATTTAGGTTTGAAATGGACACCTCCACCTTGTTTTTATACATGTCATTAAGGATTTGAATACGTTTTTTGATGTTTCCCATTCCTTTTGATTTTTGTTTCTTCTGATTCTGGGTCTTCAGTTCGGCTGACCTTTTCCTGCCAATGCCGTTATCGGCAATGGTAATTTCCAATAAATTTGGTGTAAGCTGCTGCAAGGCTATTTTCAGGAATCCTTTTTCTTCCTTGTACCGCAATCCGTGCCAAATGGCATTTTCTATGTAGGGTTGCAGCAACATGGGTGGAATTTGAAACGCATCCACATCCACCTGTTTATCCACCTCAATGTGGTAATCAAACTTATCCGAAAAACGAGAATGCTCCAATTTCACATACAGTTCCAGCAATTCCAATTCTTTGGAGAGCGGTATAAAATCTTCTTCTGAATTCTCCAACACACTGCGCATCAAAACCGAGAATTCGCTCAAAAATCGATTGGCGCTGCGCTCATCGTTCTTGGCAATATAGTTGTTCACCGAATTGAGCGCATTAAAGATAAAATGTGGGTTCATTTGGGTACGCAATGACTTCAATGCCAGAAGATTATTGGCCAGCTTCTGCTGCTTGCTGGTCCGATAGTATAGAAAAGCAGTCAGCGCGGTGAGGAGGATTCCAAAAATCAAGGAATAAATGATCCATTTTTGTCGCTTGCTGGTCTCCTCGAACAGTTGCTGTTCCGTAACCGCCAAACTGTACTTGCTTTGGGAAAGTTCGCGTTCTTGCTCCAAACTGGAAATCCGGTTTTGGGTGTTGGCAATCTCTCGATTGAATCGAGCGGCCTGCGAAATTTCCTGTTCTTTTCGGATATAGAGACTGTCTACCACAGCCACATAATCTTGATAGGATTCCAATGCCTTGGAGAAATCCCCTTTGTAGCGGTAGACTTCGGAGAGTTTTCGGGTGGCATCCTTTTGCACCACCAAATCGTCCTCTTGATCAGCTTCCACGATACTTTTTTCCAAATAGGGTATGGCTTCGTCCAATTTGTCCTGTGCGATATAGGCACTGGCGATCTTATAGTTGATACGCTGGGACGTAATGGTATCTGCCCCTGAAAATCCACGACTCTCTGTACTTACTTTGGACTGTGGCAGTTGCTGGAGTTCGTTCAAACTTTTTTTGCGCAATTGAATCTCATCCTCATACCGGTTCTTTTGATTGTAGAAATCCGCTACACGTTCACTTTCCTGAATTAATCGCTCCGGCGCGACCTGTCTTGAGAGGTTAAGGCTATTTTGATAAAAACCCTCTGCCTCGACCACCCTATTTTCACTGGCATAGGTTTCGGCTATTTTTGAATTTAAGTCGATGACTTTGGGCGATATTTGGTTCTTCTCGGCCACTTGAAGCCCTTCCCGATAAAAATCTTGGGCTTTTTTTGGATTGGATAGGCCTTTATGGGCATCACCCAATGCTTCATAAAGTTCAACACGCTGGTAGGGCACCATATTTTTTATGTCCAATAAAGGGGATAATGTGGACTCTGCATCTTCAAAATCCCCATTCAATATGTAGGCTTTTCCCAATAAGAGCCTTGTTTTGTTGGAAGGTCTGGCCGCAAGGGCATCCTTAAAATTGGCAATGGCCAGATCGTATTGTTTGTGGTACATATAGACTTCTCCCAAAGTGCTCAATGATTCGGACAGTTCGACTTTGTTGCCCAATGCGCCCAAAGGCTCCATGGACCGGGCAATAAAATCGATACTTTTTTCCAGGTTCGTTTTTTTGTAGCTATTGGCAGAGTCCAAAAATCGCCGATGGTCACTAATATCTGCTCTAGTACCAGAAACTGACCTTTTCTCTTTTCTTGCTGTTCTTGAAACGGCATATCCCTCTACCAAAACATCTACATCTTCATTGGACCGGATGCGATGCCGTACGGTTTCAAACTCAGGACTCTCAAAAATGAGCATGTCCCCAATGGCAGCTTTGATGGTAAACTCGCCCAATGCATCGGTTCTAGTATATCTGCCATGATCTGTGGAGACCTGCACCCCCGAAATTGGGGAGAAATTTTCCTTTCCCTTCACGGAGCCTTCAATTTCAATTTCATTCCGGGCATTGCCCACTTGGGCATGACCCATTGTTGAGATCACCAACAGAAGAAATAGTATGTGTGCTTTTTTGATCATTTACAAAGTAATACCAAGTAAACTTAGTTCATCCCAAGCGTATTAAAAAATGGTGTTGGCGCAAAAAATGGGCGAAAAATCCTCTTTTTTATGCTTTTACACATCCATTTGCGTCGCACACTCATTAAAGGTGACCGTTCCCTCATTTTGGATTTTTATTGAAAAATGTTGCTCCTACTTTTAGGGCATCATTGTAAAAAAAAGAATCATGAAATATTTGAAACATCTATTCGGAACAGTACTTTTTATAACGGTGGTAGGAACATCCTACGGCTGTAATCTTAAGATCAAAGAACCTGCGAACACCACCTTGATCGCAAAATCCATTGTTGAAAAACCAGCCAAGCAATATGTAAAGATCGCCCTGTTGCTGGACACCAGCAATAGCATGGACGGTCTTATCAATCAGGCCAAGGCCCAACTTTGGGACATTGTAAATGAATTTACCCATGCCAAATGCGGAAACGATAGCAGACCTTCACTTCAGATTGCCCTTTATGAATATGGAAACGACAACTTATCTTCCAGAGAAGGTTACATAAGACAGGTCCTAGGGTTCAGCAATGATTTGGATGAGATTTCCGAAAAATTGTTCTCCTTGACCACGAACGGTGGTGAAGAATATTGTGGTGAGGTAATCCAAACCTCTTTGAAGCAGTTGGATTGGGGCAAAAATGCCGATGACCTTAAGATGATTTTCATTGCTGGAAACGAGCCTTTCACCCAAGGTAAGCTGAACTATAAGGATGCGGCCTATAATGCCAAGGAAAAGGATGTCATTGTCAACACCATCTTCTGCGGCAATTACGAGCAAGGTATTTCCACAAAGTGGAAAAATGGCGCCACATTGACCGGAGGGGATTATATGGCCATTGACCATAACCGGCAAGTGGTGCATATTGCTACCCCATACGATGATGTCATCATCCGTTTGAACTCAAAATTGAACAACACCTATATTTCTTATGGAAGCTTGGGCAGACAAAAAAAGGCAATGCAAAGTGCACAGGACGGCAATGCTGCCGAAATGGAGGCCGCAGTAGCTGTAAAACGCTCGGTGAGCAAAAGTTCACGATTATACAAGAATTCGCAATGGGATTTGGTGGATGCGGTTGAGGAAGACGAGGAAATTATTTTGGAATTGAAAGAAGAAGAACTTCCTCCAGCGCTTAAAGGGAAATCTGAAAGCGAAATCAAGAACTATGTGAATGAGAAAAAAGCAGAGCGCGAAAAAATTCAAAAAGAAATCCAGGAACTGAATGCCAAACGTGAGGCCTATATTGCCGAACATCAAAAAGAAGAAACAGGGGAGTTGGAAAATGCCTTGCTGAGCGCGATTAAAACTCAGGCTTCCAAAAAGAACTATACTTGGGATTAGGCTTAAGTCATAGTGCTGAACAGTGAAAAATGGTCTATCCTAAACCGATAGGCCATTTTTAGTTATTGGCCGCCGGACAGTAACAGTCGTATCGTTTACCTTGATCACTTTGCCCAAAGTCATATCCCAAAGTAATCTGATGGAAACCACCATTATCAAAACGAATATCACCAGATTGGTAAGAATAATTATAAGAGAATAAAAACCGGTTCACATTTACACCGATAATTGGAGTGAACAACTGCAATCGCTGTTCCCCAAAACCACCGTTGGTCTGAAATTGGGCACCATCAAAACTTCTTCGGTACGACAATCCGGCCCAAATGGTCCCAAAACTTACATCTTTATACACTTTGGCATTCAAGTCGATGGTCTTTTCTTTGGTAAAATCGGTCATCTGGAACAAGATGGAAGGTTCAATTCGGGTGCTCCTTCCAAAAACATACCCTACGGACAATAAATACCTCCTTAAATTGTCAAATTCCGCAGCGGTATACAAATCTCGACCACTACCCAAAATATTCAAGATTGCGGCATGGGCATAAAATTCGAAAAGATTGTAGGATGCCCCTAGGTCAACATTAAAATAACTTGTGGTATTCTTTACCCCCGTAATCACCGGGTCGGGAATAACCGATCTAAACTCAGTTTCGTCCAAACTGCTCAATATCACCCCAGCACTCAAACCAAAGGACAATTGGTTCAGTGTCCTAAAATCCCCGGCCAATTGTAAGTGATGCGCATAAGTGGCCTTAAAACCGGTTTGGGAGTGATAGCCATTGGCATCATTGAAGATAATCCCGCCAACACCACTTCGTGAACCCACTCTGGAATTTATGTTGAACGTTTGCAAACTGGGCGCTTCATCCACATTAAACCATTGCTTTCTGGCCGTAAGGCGTATTTTGGTTCCCTCGGCAATACCCGCCATGGATGGATATACCAAATAATAGTTGTCCGCGAGATAATCAAAATAAACCGGGATACCTTCTTGTGCCTTGGCTGCTAGCCCAAAAAACAGGCTGATGATGATTGGGGTTAGGTAGCGTCTCATGTGACGATTTTGGGCTAAAATGAGGTTTAAATATAATTAAACATTAAAATAACGGTGGATACTGTACATTATTATATTTTTTGCAACACAACCTAACTATTGGTACTTTTGCAGGAAAGATTTGCCATGAAAGAATACAACATCACCATAGTTGCCACAAACAACCCAAAGATCATTAAATTGGAAGCCAACCATTTCTTGGTCAAGGGCAATTACGAATACAAAAACATAGATGAAGCCAAGGATTCTCCCTTGGCACAACAACTCTTCTATCTTCCATTTATTAAAACGGTCTACATTTCCGGAAACTTCATTGCTCTGGAGCGCTATGACATTGTAGAGTGGGATGATGTTAAGGATGAAGTGGCCCAACAATTGGTGGAATACCTTAATGCTGGGGAACCAGTGGTACATGAAGAATTGACCCAGAAAAAAGAGCCCGTCACCGTTTATGCGGAGGTAACGCCCAATCCAGCAGCGATGAAGTTTGTTAGCAACAAACGCCTTGTACCCACAACGTTCGAGTTTAAAAATATTGATGAGGCCAAAGATTCCCCTTTAGCGCGGGAACTTTTTCAATTTCCTTTTGTGAAAGAGGTCTTTTTTGATGAGAATTATGTTTCCGTCATAAAATACGAAGTTGCCGATTGGGAAGAAATCACCATGCAACTCCGCGAGTTTATCCGGGACTTTTTAGGGGATGGCAAGGAAGTAATTTCTGCTGAGGCCATTCAAAAAACAAAGGAAAATGCCGATCAAAATGCTGCCCGGACCCAGTATGATGACACTTCACAACAGATTATCGACATATTGGAAGAATACGTAAAGCCAGCGGTTGCCAGCGATGGTGGAAACATCATGTTCCAATCGTATGAAGAAGAGAGCCGAACGGTAAGTGTCATCCTTCAAGGTGCGTGCAGTGGTTGTCCTTCTTCCACCTTTACCCTTAAAAATGGTATCGAGACCATGTTGAAGAATATGATGGGGGACAAAATCCGGGAAGTTGTGGCGCTCAACGGCTGATTTTTAAGGTATTCTTACCACAATTGTGGTCAATTTTTGTTAAATTGAATAAATTTAAAAATCACTACCCATGGCAGTTTTAAAAGTAATTGAAGTATTAGCAAATTCCGATAAAAGTTGGGAAGATGCAACCAAAAATGCATTGGACCAGGCTACTAAATCGGTGAAGAATATTCGTTCCGTCTATATCAACGAGCAAAGTGCCACGGTTAAGGACGGAAAAATCGATAATTATAGAGTCAACGTTAAAATTACCTTTGAGGTGCAATAACCCTAAGGGCAATTTACCAAATAGCGCCCGAAATGGGCGCTTTTTTTATGTTCAAAAAGAATCCTATGCTAAAAAGAATCGCCATTGTATTGGTTTTACCCTTTTTCTTCTTTGGTTGTAAGCAAAAATCCGACAAAGTGACCCACAAACATACCAACGCCCTAATCAACGAGACCAGTCCGTACCTATTGCAACATGCCCACAATCCCGTGAATTGGGAAGCGTGGCACCCAGAAGTTTTGGAACGTGCCCAAAAAGAAGATAAACCCTTGCTCATCAGCATTGGTTACGCCGCCTGTCATTGGTGCCATGTCATGGAAAAGGAATGCTTTGAGGATGAAGAAGTGGCCCAACTAATGAACGAGAACTTCATCAACATTAAAATAGATCGTGAGGAGCGACCCGATGTGGACCAAATCTATATGGATGCCATCCAAATGATGTCCGGCAACGGTGGATGGCCCCTCAACATTGTGGCACTGCCCGATGGAAGACCATTCTGGGGCGCCACCTACGTTCCCAAAGATAATTGGATAAAATCCCTCCAACAACTTACAGAACTCTACAAAAACGACAAATCCAGGGTCACACAATATGCCGCTGACCTTGCCAATGGTATCCACGCCATCAATCTAGTTGAAAATGCTTCGGAATCTGATTTGTACAGTCTGGACCAATTGGATGCCGCAGTGAGTAACTGGTCGCAATATTTCGATTCTTTTTTGGGCGGATACAAACGTGCCCCAAAATTTATGATGCCCAACAATTGGGATTTTCTGCTGCACTATGCCACTGCAAACAACAAACCTGAGCTCTTGGAGCAGGTAAACACCACACTTCGAAGAATGGCCTACGGAGGTGTCTATGACCATGTGGGCGGGGGATTTTCCAGATATGCGGTGGACACGACATGGCATGTACCCCATTTTGAGAAAATGCTCTATGACAATGGGCAATTGGCCAGTCTGTACGCCAAAGCCTATGCTGTCACCAAAAATGAAATGTACAAAGAGGTGGTGGATGAGACCGTTGGTTTTGTACAAGAAGAACTTTGGGATGAAAACGGAGGTTTTTATTCGTCTTTGGATGCGGATAGCCTGAACGAAGAAGGCGAATTGGAAGAAGGCGCCTATTATGTCTGGACAAAGGAAGAATTAAAGCAGCTCTTAGCAGAGGATTATAGCATTTTTGAAGCGTATTTCAACATTAATTCCTATGGCTTGTGGGAAGAAGGGAATTATGTGCTCATCAAGGACAAACCGGATGAGGAAATTGCAGAAAAATTCAATATTTCGGTTGCAGAGCTGAAAACCAAAATGGACAATGCCTTGAATATCTTGAAAACTGAAAGGGAAAAACGTTCCAAACCCAGGTTGGATGATAAAATATTGACCTCCTGGAATGGATTGATGTTAAAGGGCTTGGTGGACGCTTATCGTTATTTGGGCAACGATACCTATCTGGAAATGGCCCTTAAAAATGCCAAATTCATTGAATCGGAAATGATCAAGGATGATTATTCGCTCTTTAGGAACCATAAAGAGGGGAAAAGTAGCATAAATGCCTTTTTAGAGGATTATGCTTCCGTAATTGAGGCGTATTTGGCCCTTTATGAGGTAACTTTTGATGAGAAATGGCTCAATCACTCCAAAAAATTGTTGGATTACACCAAGGTCCATTTTAAAGACAAGGAATCCGGCATGTTCTTCTTTACTTCGGATGAAGACCATTCGCTGATACGCAGAAGTATTGAAACCAGTGACAATGTTATTTCGGCCTCCAATTCCATCATGGCCAAAAACCTTCTCAAATTTCATAAACTGTATCCAAAAGAAGGTTATGGGGATATTGCCAAGCAAATGGTTCTAAATGTGCAAAAAGATTTTGACACCAGTGCACAAGGTTTTGCCAATTGGTTGCACGTGGTTTTGTATGAAAACCAAAACTTCTTTGAAATAGCCCTTGTCGGTGAGGATCATAAAGCCTTGGGCAAGAAAGTAGCCAGCAATTATCTGCCAAACAGCATTTTGGTGGGGTCCGAACAAGAAGGAAATCTTGAACTTTTGGAAAATAGACATGTTGATGGTGAAACTTTGGCCTATGTATGTATTGAAGGAACCTGCAAATTGCCCGTGACCACTTCAGAGGAGATTTTAGAGCAAATCAAATCCTTCAAATAAAGGTTAACATTTGTTTAAAAAGGGCATTCTTGAATATTATAAATTTTTCAATTAGGTTGTCGTGAAACAAAACATAATTATGGACGAAATTAAAAATTACCAAGAGTATATTGACAGAGGTGTTGAATTGGCCATTGGGGTTTTGCCCAATCTGGTTTTGGCTGTCCTTACCTTTTTCATTGGTTTGTGGATCATTCGGTTCATAAACAAACTCATCAGGCGGTTTTTTGAGAAAAAGGATTATGATGAAACCTTGGAAACCTTCTTGCAAAGCTTTTTCAGTATAGCATTAAAAGCATTGCTCTTTGTGCTTGTAATTACCCAATTGGGTGTAAAAACCTCATCCTTGGTAGCCATTGTAGGTGCTGCCGGTTTGGCCATTGGTCTGGCTTTACAGGGTTCCTTGGCCAATTTTGCCGGAGGGGTTCTCATTCTCATCTTTAAACCTTTTAAAGTTGGGGATTGGATATCGGCCCAAGGTGTGGATGGAACCGTGAAGGAAATCTCCATCTTCAACACCAAACTGAACACTTTTGGCAATCAAGTGGCCATTATTCCAAACGGACAATTATCCAACGGTAACATTGTCAACTACAACATGGAAAATAACCGAAGGGACAAGATTGATGTGGGCATTGGCTATGGTTCCAATATTAAGGAAGCCAAAGACATTCTGCTTCAAATCTGTGCGGAAAACGAAAATATCCTCAAAGAACCTGCCCCTGAAGTATATGTTGGTGCTTTGGCTGATAGTTCCGTGAACTTAACGTTGCGTTTTTGGGCTGCCAACGAAGTATTTTGGCCAGCGCACTTTTATGTAATCGAACAGGCAAAACTACGTTTTGATGCCGCTGGAATTGAGATTCCTTTCCCACAACGGGTTATGCACCAAGCTCCAAAAGATTAAGGCTTCTTTTTGGACTGAATCACGAAATCCTTGAGGTAATACGGTTCAAAATACGCTATATCTTCACACTGGCCCTTCTTGTACTTTTCAAAGGCAATAGGGGCCATTTCTTTTGCTGAAGGTACTATGGATGCATCAAACTGAAAATTGGAATGCCCTAAAACATCCTTACATTTTTCGGCACCGCTTCCCACTACATAAACTTTAGGCTCGGAAACGTAGTCAGCAAAGGAACTTTCATCAATGATTTCTGCACGCGTCTCCCGTATCTCTTTATACTGATGATTGAACACAGCGGAATATACCTCCATGCGCCGCGCATCCAAAACCGGAATAGCCAACTCTCCTTCCCCAAGTTGCACCTGGTGGGCCATACTTTCCAAGGTTGGAACGGAAATCAAAGGCAGATCCAACGAAAAACACAATCCCTTGGCCGCGGAAACACCAATACGAAGCCCAGTGTAGGAACCAGGTCCTTTACTGATAGCAATTGCATTTAGGTCCGAAAATGACAAAGAAACCTCATCCAAGGCTTCTTTGATAAATACGTGCAATTGTTCAGAATGGGAGTAGCTCACCGCATTGTTTTCCTTTAGGAAAATCACCTCATTTCCTTTGGAAATGCTTACAGAGCAATTGGTCGTTGCTGTTTCTAAATTGAGTATAATGGCCATAGCGGCCACAAAGATACTGGTTTGCCCCCAGCCGACTTAAAAAATATCCCTCTTCTTACGGAGCGTCACCCTGAACTTGGTTCAGGGTCTCATCTTACACTCCAAGAAGTGAGATGCTGAATCGAGTTCAGAATGACGTATTCAACATAATTTAGTTTAAAGAAATGGGCAAACCAAAGTAGAACTCCAATATTTTCAATCGGAAGATATAATCGTATTTGGTGCGAATTACATCGGCCTGTGCATTGTCTACCCTTGCTTGCGCTTGACTAAAATCGAAGGCGTTCATCAAGCCCACATCATAGCGCTCCTTGGCATATTCATAGGCCAATCGGCGTGCTTCCAATGTTTTTTCTGCAGCTTCATAGGCTTTTTCAAAGGTACTCACATCCACATACGCTTGTTGGATATTGGTTTCCAAGTCCAATTTGTTTTGTTCCAACTGCAATTTGGCCCTTTCCAAACTGATTTGGGAACGTTTTACATTGTTCTTGGTGCTCCATCCGTTAAAAATGGGCACATTTAACTGTGCTCCGTAAGAGATACCATCAAAAATCCAAAGTTGGTCCGTGAAATTGGGTGTGTACGGAACTCCATTTCCATCAGGAATCTGGGTTACATCTGAATATCTTGTTCCGTACTGAAAAAAGGCTGATAGTGTTGGGTAGTAGGCTCCTTTGGCAATTTTCAAGTCTTCCTCGGCCAATTCCACATTGGATTCAGAAAATTTGATGTCATTCCTGAATGACAACGCTTTGTCAAAAATTACTTTTGCGGAATTGTCCAAGATATCAGAAGGTGGAATCAAAAACTCCTCTTCGGCAATATCAAAATTTTCGTAATCTGTGATTTGAAGCAATTGGGCCAAATTTACTCGGGAAATCAATACCATTCCTTCACCATTTACAATTTGCTGTTGTTGGGTGGCAGCAGTAGCCTCTATCTCCAATAAATCTCCTCTGGGCACAACACCAGATTCCACCAATTCTTTGGTTCGGTTCAGGTCCTGCTCCGTAACCGCATATTGGGCTCTGAACGTCTTCAATTGTTCTTTGCTGGAAAGCACCTGTAAATAGGCATTGGCCACGCTCAACCGTATATCGTCCTTAAGGTCATCCAATCGATATTGATTGGCAATGGCGTTGATTTTGGCCCTACTCATCTGGTGAATGTTCCGTAAACCGTCAAAAAGGGTCACATTGGAGCTAAAACCGGCATTCACGTTGAACGCTGTACTGTTCGTGGGAAGGTTGTTGGTTGGATTAATGGAAAAACCCGTGTTGCTGGACATGGATGTTGATCCATTCAGATTGGGAAGCATATTCCCCAATGCATCCGATTTGTCAATCGTGGCGTTTTCCAAATCCAGTTCGTACTGTTCTATGGTCAAGTTGTTCTCCAGTGCATACTCCACACATTCTTGCAGGGTCCATTTGCGCATTTGTGCCAAGGAAGTACCCGCTACCAATAGCAGCAGCATTATGGTTATTTTATACTTCATTTTTATTTTGATTGATGATAATTATTATTCTGTCTCTGATTCATCCTCGCCTTTTTTAATAGGCTCTGTTTTATTCCAATGTTTGACTTTATCTTCTTTGGTTAATCCGGATATAATTTCAACATTTATCCCATCAGAGATACCTGTTTCAATATCCCTTCTTTCAAATTTTTGCTCTTCAACTGAACCGACGGCTACTTCGACATAGGGTTTATCCGTTTCCTTATCAAATTGCAATACAGCTTCTGGAATTACAAGGATGCTATCCTTTTTTTCCAAAACAATGGAAGCGTTGGCACTATACCCTGCACGGATGAACACATCTTCCTTTTCCTCCACATCACCTTCTATCTTAAATTGAACGGCACCTGTTTCCTCAATACCCTTTGGTGCAATAAACTTTAGATTAGCATCCAACTCCACATCTTCGACTGCTCCTAGACTTATTTTTAAAGGTGTTCCAACTTTAAGTTTGCCAACCTCTCCTTCATCTACCTTTCCTTCGAAAATCATTTTACCCAAATCTGCAATTGAAGCAATGGTCGTACCATCATTGAAGTTATTACTTTGAATTACCTGATCTCCTTCCTCAACTGGAATCTCTAAAATGGTACCGTCAACAGTAGCTCTAATATTGGTATTGGCACTTGAAGAACCACCGGCCGAACCCCTGCGGATAATCTGATAGTCCGCTCTGGCATTTTCCAATTCCTGTTGCGCCTGGTTATAAGTCAACTGTAGATTATTAAAATCCTGATTGGATATAACGCCTTTATCAAAAAGTGCCTTATTTCTATCATACTCAATTTTAGCATTATTAAGGGCCAACTCGGCATTCCGTACCCTACCACTAGCCTGATTCAACGATTGTTCGTTGGGAACCACCTTAATTACGGCAATGAGGTCACCCGCCTTAACTTTTGCCCCTTCTTCCAAATAAATCTTTTCTATAATTCCTGAAATTTGAGGTTTGATTTCAATTTCATCTTCTGGGACAACCTTACCAGTAGCAACTGTTTTCTTTTCAATGCTGGAAACAAACGGTTGACTGGTCTCATATGTAATAGCAGATTTACTGTTTGATTTAATAAAGAAAACAGCGGCCCAAAGTGCACCTAGCACCAATACTCCTATTAAAATATATTTTACGATTTTGTTCATTTTACGTATTTATTAAATGGTTGTCATTCTTCTCTTAATGCATCAATTGGTTTTATACTAACTGCACGTTGTGCCGGAATCAACCCGATCAATGTTCCAAGTACCACCATTATCAATAGTGCTCCCAGAACGTAAGGAATGGGCACTGTGGGATTGGTATATGGGAAATCCAAATCCTTGGTTAGGTTATTTATTATAGATAATACACCTGCGCCTAAAATTATACCCATGACACCTGCAACCATGGTTAGGAAAACAGATTCCAATATAATTTGGGAACGTACTTCTCTTGGAGTCGCTCCAAGAGCTCTTCTTACACCCAGCTCTTTGGTTCGCTCTTTTACTGATATCAGCAAGATATTTCCAATACCGATTACCCCAGCCAATATGGTTGCAATACCTACAATCAAGCTCAAAAATGTCATTCCCTTGGCAAAACCTGAAACTCTGGTGAACATCTCCCCCAAATTAAAGGAACCAAATGCCCTTTCGTCCTCTGGATTTACTCTATGAATGTTTCTAAGCAAAGTCTTTACATCTTTCTCCACTTGAACCACATCTACATCATCATAGGCGGCTATACAGAAATAATCCACATTGTCCCCTGTATTGTAAAGTTTCCTAAAGGTTGTGAAAGGAATAAAAATGGCAGCATCACTATCAAAACTTACACCTTGTGAAAGTTTATGAATTCCGACCACTTGAAAATAAACATCCCCAATTCTAATGAACTGACCAATGGGGTCTTCATCTTTTTCAAAAAGTTCCTGAACGTTTCGTTCTCCAATAACACAGATTTTCCTAGCTTGCTTAATATCTTCGTCATTAATGAACCTTCCTCCATCAAAAATTTGCTTCGTGGCTATTCTTGTATAAACGGGATAATCACCATTAATCGGATATGAACCAGACTTTTGCCCTCGTACTGTAAGTACGGGATCTGTACCAAAATTCCCTAAGGTAATCCTAGGTGCTACATTATTGATTTCGGGTATCCTGTTCTTCAGCTTGGCAACGTCTCCCAGTTTTAACTGCATAGGACGGCCTGTCTTAAACCCTTCATAAGGCATACTTGTACTTTGGCCCCAAACGAACATACTGTTCATGGAAACACTTTCGAAGACTTTTTCGAAACCATTATCCATTCCTTTGGCGGCTCCAGACAATGCTATATAAATAAAGATTCCCCATAATACACCCACAATGGTGATAATGGTCCTTGTCTTATTCTTGCTGATAGAACCGAATATTTCTTGCCAAGTATTTCTGTCGAAAATAAATCTCATCTTATTCGTCCCTTAATGCCACAATTGGTTTTATTCTAGCTGCCCTTCTGGCAGGTATGTATCCGGCCAATCCACCAAAGAAAATCAAAACAATGGTAGCAAATACGGCAGTTCCCATATTGATGAAAGGATTGGAAATAAAGTAATCCTTGAGGGTATCCCCGAGCGAACTCAACATAGCTACTCCTATAATCATTCCCAACACCCCGGATACCGTTGTTATAAATATCGACTCTAGAAGAATAGTACCAATCACAGCCTTAGGAGTAGCTCCCAATGCTTTTCTTATACCTATCTCTTTAGTGCGCTCCTTCACAACAAATACCATGATATTACTGATGCCAATAATACCTGCTATTATGGTACCAAATGCCACAAATGCCACAATTATCTGCAACACTCCGGCAAATTGTTGGTTTTGCTTTAGCTGATCGGCCACATTTCGAATAAAGAAACCGCCTTGATCACTTGGGTCAATAAATTTCTTTTCCCGGATAAAGTTTCCAAGCTTTCTCTCAAAAGCCATAGCCCCACTATATCCAATTTCGGGTTTAAACCCTATTACGATTTGATTTACCTTATCTGTATTCTTTTCTATTAATTGTCTTGTTGTATAGGGAATATAGATTCTTCGTTCCTCATCATCACCGGCATCATCTTGAAATACACCAATAACCTTAAAGGCACTACCGGTAATATCTATGTATTTGCCCAATGCATTTTCATTCTTGAACAAATCCTTTTCCACTAGTCTCCCTATTACTGCATATTTTGCCTTTTCTTTGACATCTTCCTGATTAAGATACCTACCTTTCATAATCATGGTCTTCTCCGCAAATTGGTAGGACTCACTAACTCCTCTAGTGGTATAATTATTAAATTCATTTTTATACTTAACCACTCCACTTCGGTCTACCCTAGGAGAAATATATTCTAAAAACAGGGGGAAAGATTCCTCGATATCGACCAAATCAGAATTATCAAATTCAATTTGCCTATTGGATTTATATCCTTTATAGGGTTTGGACGTTCTACCTGGAAAAACAAAAAAGGTATTGGTGGCATCGTCCTCAAAAAATTCGTTAAACGTATTTATGAGTCCATTCCCAAAACCATAGAGAACAACAAATATCAGGATACCCAAAGCCACCGTAAAACCAGAAAGAAAGGTCCTTAACTTGTTTTTCTGAATGGTTTCGAATATCTCTTTCCAGTTGTCCCTATTAAACATATTGGTTAGCCCTAACTTGTTCTACTTTTTTATCCTCCACAATCACACCATCCTTTAGGTGTACAATACGTTTACACATGTGGGCGATATCTTCTTCGTGGGTCACCACTAAAATGGTATTACCTTCATCGTTGATTTTCTGAATCAAGTCCATGACCTCATACGAAGTTGTGCTGTCCAAAGCACCCGTAGGTTCATCTGCTAATAGTACTTTGGGTTCGGCTGCCATGGCCCGAGCAATGGCCACCCGTTGTTTTTGCCCTCCAGATAATTCGCTCGGCAAATGATTGGCCCATGGTTTAAGACCAACCCGATCTAAATATTGCATGGCTTTCTCCTGACGCTCTTTTCGCGGCACTTTTTGGTAGTATAGTGGAAGTGCCACATTCTCCAGGGCACTTTTATAATTGATCAAATTGAAAGATTGAAAAACAAATCCTAAAAATTTATTTCGGTACTGTGCGGCTTTGGTTTCGCTAAGATTTTTAATTGGCACACCATCAAGCGTATAGGTTCCTTCATCGAGTTCATCTAACATTCCCAATATGTTCAACAAAGTTGATTTTCCAGATCCAGAAGATCCCATTATGGCCACAAGTTCACCTTCAGCTACGGTAAAGTTTATCCCTTTTAAAACGTGAAGGGAATTACTTCCCATTTTATAGGATTTATGAAGATCTTTGATTTCTATCATGGTTGGTAATGTTAGCTATCCTGCATTTGATTTCTGCTTGTAAGACATACAAGTTGTTAAATTGTTACAAGATTGTATTGAAATTTTATGTTAAATGATTATTAATTGGAGGGGTCCTCCTCAATCGCGTTCCAGACTTTTACCTTATCCTCTGCATTGATTCCAGATTTGACTTCGACATAAATACCGTCACTCACGCCAAGTTCCACATCCCTGCGTTCAAATTTTTGTTCAGAAGTTTCTACTTCCACAAAAGGCTTTTTGGTATCATCGTCAAATTGAATCAAAGCTTCCTTTACGGCCAAAACGCTATCTGCCCTTGCCAAAATAATCGAAGCGTTCGCACTAAGACCTGCCCTAATAAAAGTAGTGTCCAGTTTTTTAAGACTACCTTTGATTTCAAACTGAATGGCACCGTTTTCTTCTTTCCCTTTGGGAGCGATATAATCCAAAACCGCATCAAAAACCTTATTCTCGATGGCCCCAACCGTGATTTCCAAGGGTAAATCTTCTATTATTTTACCCACTTCAGATTCGTCCACCTTGCCTTCAAAAATCATTTTGTCAACATCTGCAATGGCCGCTATGGTAGTTCCTTCGTTGAAATTATTGGCTTCAATAACCTGGTTCCCCACCTCTACGGGAACTTCCAAGACCATACCGCTCACCGTGGCCCTGATCATGGTATTGGCGGCGTTGCTGAGACCACTTGTGGTTCCGGTCTGTACAATATCATAGCGTTTGTTGGCTGCACCGTATGCTTGTTTTGCTTGGTCGTAGGAGACTTGGGCCCGCTCCAAATCGGTTTTGGAGATAACCCCTTTGTTGAAAAGCGTTAACTGGCGTTCGTAATTTCTTTTTTGATCGTCCAGGTTGATTTTGGCCTCATCAATGGCATTCTTGGCATCATTTAACGCGGAAAGGTTAGGAACCACTTTTATTTTGGCTAGAAGGTCACCTGATTTTACGTAATCACCCCCCTCCACATAAATTTCTTCGATCACACCGGAAATATTGGGTTTGATCAATACTTCTTCCAACGGAAGAATACTACCTGTGGCCACTGCCTTTTTAACAATGGTCTGCTTGGATGGGGTTTCGGTCTCGTACACCACGGGATCTTCCGCATTTTTTGAGTACAAATAGTACATGGAGCCCCCGAATACAATAACGATGAGCAACAGGATGATAATGGTTACCGACTTTTTCATGTTTTTTTACCTTATTTTGATTGATATTTTATTCTGTCCGCAATGCTTCAATGGGCCGTACCCTGATGGCACTTTGGGCCGGAATAAACCCTGCCAAAAGTCCTGATATCATAAGAATGAGCAACGCCCCGCTTACAACCCCAACGCTTACACTGGGGTTCATGAACATATCTACAGGCCCCACACTGTCCAACAAGGAGTTGATTCCATAAATGACCAGGGAACCAAAAATAATCCCTACCATTCCTGAGATAATGGTCAAGAAAATGGATTCCATGAGTATCTGTTTTTTAATCGACCATGGTTGTTCACCCAAAGCCCTGCGTATGCCAATTTCCTTAGTGCGTTCCTTCACCACAATGAGCATAATATTACTCACCCCAATGATTCCCGAAAGCAGCACCATGAATCCCACAATGTAGGCCACTCCCTTTAAAGCCCCAAAAAGACTCTCCACCCGGTTGTACTGCTCGTAAAGGTCAAAATACCCTATGGCACGAGTATCCTCAGGGTGTACTTCATGCCTTTCCTTCATTACTTTGACAATCTTGTCCTTCAGTTGGGATATGGAACTTCCATCTTTTGCGGTAATGGCCATCCACCCTACATTTTCACCTCTATTAAACGCTTGGGAAAATGAGGTAAAGGGCACAAAAATTTCCTTCTGTCCTTCTTCACCATTTCCACTATTGTTCTTTTTATACGTTCCGATGACCATAAAATTGACCCCTTGAATCTTGATATAGGTGCCTAAAACCTCTTCATCTTGGTCATACAAATCATTTTTAACCCCTTGCCCAATAATGGCCACTTTTCGTTTATCCTGAATGTCATTGAAGTTTAAAAAGCGACCCGAGGTAACCGTCATAGGATCTTGGTTGATAATTTCCGGGTAATCCCCGTACACATTATAGGCTCCTGTTCTTATTCCACGAACTACGTTGTTAGATCCCCGAAATCCACCTAACTGGTTTCTGGGTGATATAAAGCGCATATTGGGAACATTATCCTGAATGGCCTGCACATCACTGATCTTAAATTCAAAACTTCTGCCTTTCGGCAACCCTTCGTAGGGTTTGGTGGTGGCCCTTGTCCACATAAACATGGTGTTGGTGGCTATATCCCCAAAATCTTGTTTAATGCCATTCTCGAGACCTTTGCCTGCAGCCAACAACACAATGAGGATAAAGATGCCCCAGCAGACCCCAAAAGCAGTAAATATGGTACGCCACACATTAGTGGTGAGCACTTCCAATATTTCGCGCCATCTGTCTCTATTGAACATGGTACAAACTTTTTTTATTCATCTCGCAATGATTCGATGACCTGGACCTTTGCCGCTCTCCAAGCGGGCACAAACCCCGCCAAAGTTCCTGCCAAAATCAAGACAAGAACGGTTGAAAAGGCCACATTAAAGTTCACGGATGGGTTCATAACATAATCTACCTCAATGTGTGGACCTACCAATTCCAATAAAGCCATACTAAAAATGAGCCCGCTAAAACCGGAAATGGCCGTCACAAAAATGGATTCGTGTAATATCATGGCAATAATAGACCAAGGTTTGGCTCCCAGTGCTTTTCTAATTCCAATTTCCCTGGTACGTTCTTTGACTACGATCAGCATAATATTGCTCACCCCCACTACTCCGGCAATAATGGTACAAATGCCCACGAACCAAAAAAACAGCTTAATATTGTTGGTGAGTCCGTAGTAGCGTTTGGCTTCTTCCAGGGCACTCCACACTTCAATGGCCCCTGTATCATCTGGAGCGATGGTATGGGCTTGTTGCAAATATTGCCTAAGATAATTTTTAAAGGTGATGGACTGTGCCACAGCCTCATCAAAATTTTCAACGGGTGGAAGCGTATACGACATATTGCTTACCCTATCCCCACCATTAAAGACACGCTGGGCGGTTGTAATTGGGATATAGATCACTTCCTCCTCGCGGTCTTCCATTTCATTGAATACACCAACAATCTTGAAGGGAATTCCCGAAATATCTATAAACTCCCCAAGAGGGGAATCCACTTCGGTAAAAACATCTTTCTTGATCTTATTGCCGATAATGGCCACTTTTCCCGTGGAGACCTCATCTTGATAATTGATAAATCGGCCTTCTACCATTGAGGCATTATCAATAAACTGAAAATCCGAACCTACCCCCTGAATGCCATACACCAAGGCTTCCTTACCATAGTTTACACTGACCCCGCCAACAAATATTCGAGCGGATTCATATTCAATGGTCTCATTGAACATGGCACTAGCCTTTTCAAAATTCTCGTTAACCAATTGAATTCGCCTACCTGGGTTTAGCCCTTTATACTCCTTTGAGGTAACACCTGGCCACACCCAAACACTGGTGGAGGCATCTTGCTTAAACTCATGCTCGATACCATTTCGCATGCCCTGCCCAAAACCCAATAAAATAACAAGGATGAATATGCCAGAGGCAACGGAGAGTCCGGTCAAAAAAGTTCGTAATTTGTTCTTTCGGATGGTATCGAATATTTCTTGCCACCTTTCAATATCGAACATAGGTCGGTGTTTTGATTGATGAAATACGCATGCGTACAATAATAGGACTTCATCACTTTGAGTTTGTTACACTTTTGGGAAAAGAATTTTTCTCAAAATATTTTACCCCCGCATCCTTCGATAAATAAAATAGAAGAGTCCTGCCACCAAAACATAGGGTATCGCCATAAGGTACACAATACCGTTGTTGATACCTTCTGCCGTACTTCCATCAGCTTCACTTTCCACTACTGCCCTGCACATGGCACATTGGGCATCCACAGTGAAGGGAAAAACCAACAGCAGTACAAATATCCAGAAAAGTTTAGCTTTCATAGGTTTTCCATTAATAGTAGGGCGAAATCATAATGTAAACGATAACACCAGTTACCGCTACATACAGCCAAATGGGAAAGGTATACTTGGCCCACATTCTGTGACTTTCAAAATCGTCCAGGTACACTTTGGAATAGGTGATCAAAACCAATGGAATTACCGAAATGGAAAGTACAATATGGGTCATTAAAATAAAGTAATAGACATATTTAATGTTCCCTTCGCCTCCATATAGAGTAGTTTCTGAAGTCATGTGATACGCCACATACATGACCAAAAACAAGGCTGATAAAAATATACATGTGGTCATTAATTTTTGGTGCAACGCTCTTCTGCCATTTCTAATGGCAACAACAGCTGCCACTAACAAAATAGCCGTAATACCGTTTATGGTTGCGTAAATGGGCGGTAAAAAACTTAACGGTTCCGAATTGGGTATTTTATACGCAAACAACAATGCCACAACCAAAGGGATTGCCACAGATATGGCCGTAATCCACTTATTGAATTTCTTCTCTCTAATAGAAATCTCTTCCATTATTCTGCAAGCAATTTTTTAATGTCCTCTTTTAGTATGGTTATTTGCTGCGCTTCACCATCAGCATTTACCCCTTGTTTTTCGGTAATTGTCCCTCTGTAGTAAATCAATGGGTTGCCGTGTTCATCTTCACGAGAACGAATATACCCATTTTTATCGATCAGTGCGAACATACCGGAGTGTTCAAAACCTCCCGGAGCGGCCTCATCTTCTTGGGCAAAGATATAGAAACCTTCTTGTGCCAAACCATATATCTCTTCTTGATCTCCCGTCATTAAATGCCAATCCTTATCGGTAATCCCATATTTATCTGCATATCTTTTTAGTACCGATGGGGTATCATATCTGGGGTTTATGGTAAAGGACGCCACGCCAAAATCTTCTTCATCCCTGAACGTGTCTTGAAGCTCCACCAAATTCTTTGTCATTATGGGGCAAATGGTGGGGCAGGTGGTAAAGAAGAATTCCACAACATACACCTTTCCAAGGTAGTCTTCATTGGTAACCATTGTACTGTCTTGGTTCAGGAATGAGAAATCGGGCACTTTGCGTTTTTGGCCTTGGTTCACCACAAAGCCTACCCCCTGTTGTTGCGGTCCCACGCTCATACGATCATTCTCCACAATGGTTCCACTCTTAACCCTTTTGGTAATCTCGTAGACCGCAAAAATTCCAAAAATAAGAATGATCGCTGACACCCAAATGTAGGTGCTCTTTTTCTTGTTATTTGCTCCTGTCGGCATTGTTCTTTTTTAAAGCGAGGCGATATTCCGCCAAAATTATTTTGACATCATCCTCCATTTTATTGTTCAGTTCTGCAACAGATGTGGTGTTGAATCCATATTTGGTGCCTTCATCTTCATCGTCCTTTCTTCCCCTGAGATTTTCATCTTTGTCTATGATGAACACGTAGGGCGTATACAAATCAGAATCCAAGGTGATGTCCGTGTTCAATCCCTCAAAAAAAGCGCGGATATCCGTTTCACTGCCATAGGCAAAGTTCCATTTGTGTACATCGGAGAGCTCACTGAGTTCCTCACGAAGGGGTTCCACCTGATCTTTGCTCGCCTCAGGAACAATCATCAACATTTGAAAGTCATGAAATTCACTGAAACGTTTGTAAATCTTTTGGTTTAGGTTGAAGGCATTGCCTTTTCTTTCCGCAATATTGTTCCCTAAAAAGCCTAAAATGGTAATTTTACCCTTTAATTTTGCCGAAGCATCCATTCGGGAAACATCAGGCACATTCTCGGTTAAAATAGGCAACTTTCCAAAGTTGTTGACCCCAGAGGCGAAAAAGAGATAGGCCACCAAAGGAAAGATGAACAGGATTATTAAAACAAAGACTTTTTTCATAGCATTCTAAACCCTACAAAAATAAAAAAAGACGGTTGGAAAACCGTCTTTTAGTGCTGTAAATACTTATTTTAGAAATTCCAAGACAGATAACCATCCTTAAAGACATTGTAAATGTAATCGGCTTCAAAAAGAAGGATGAATATTAAGTAACATATCAAGAAAATTGGGGTCCACACCACTGCTCTTCTCAATGAGCTCTTTTCATCGCGCATGTGCATGAAATCCCATGTAATGTAGTAAGCTTTTACTAAAGTGAGTGCGATAAAAATCCAGTTTAGGAGTTTCATCCCAATGAAGTAGTTGTGGGTCAAAACTCGTGGTTTTGTTATACCCAGCGCAACTTCTACTGCGGTTACAATGGTTAAGAAAATCAAAACGCCCCAAATTTTTTGGACATTTGACTTAAATTTTACCAGTCCTCTAAAAATCTCAAGTTTATGATCGTGTGCCATCTATCTAATCAATGTTTTATACCAAATAAAAGAATGTAAATACGAATACCCATACCAAATCCACAAAGTGCCAGTACAGACCTACTTTCTCCACCATTTCATAATGCCCCCTGCGCTCATAGGTGCCCAGAATGACGTTAAAAAAGATGATGATGTTGATCACCACTCCAGAGAATACGTGAAACCCGTGGAATCCTGTAATAAAGAAGAAGAAATCGGCAAAAAGTCGACTACCGTATTCGTTATGGATAAGGTTTGCGCCTTCCACCACTTGTGTGGCATCCAAAAGTTTGGTCAAGGATTCTTGTCGGTTCAACACCGTTTTTTCACCTTCTTCATCGATGGTCTCGGTACGGATAAGAATATTTGGTGTGGCTTTAAAGCCTTCCACAACTTCATTCAAGGAAAAGGAAGTTTTGTAGCCTTCTTGTTCGAACCAAATTCCTTCGCTTTTCAAATGTTTTACCCTTTCTTCGGGCAAGGCTGTAGCAAAATCGGCCAAAGCAGCTCTTTCACCAGTCTCAGCATTGACAAATTGCAGGATGCGACCTCCTTTGGTCTCTACCGCTCCATAATCACCTTTGATAAAGGTTGCCCATTCCCATGCCTGTGAGCCAACGAAAATGGCACCACCAATGATGGTAAGGAACATATATAGGATAACACTGTTCTGTTTCATTTTATGTCCGGCATCCACAGCCAATACCATGGTCACGGATGACATAATCAGAATAAAGGTCATGAAGGCCACATAGTACATGGGGTAGTTTCCATGGAAAAAGGGTACGTGGGTAAACACCTCATCGGCAATGGGCCAAGTTTCTATAAACTTGAACCTGGAGAAGCCATAAGACACCAAAAACCCAGAGAAGGTCAAGGCATCCGAGACTATAAAAAACCACATCATCAATTTTCCATAGCTAGCGCCGAGTGGTCTATTTCCGCCTCCCCAAACGCTGTCTTCTGTACCGGTAGTCACCGTTGTATCCATATAAAAAGGTCGTTTTAGTAAAACTTTCACAAATTTACACCTTTTGACGTATTCAAAAAGATAAACTTGAACGAAAACTGATTGAACAAAGATTTATTTCACGAAATACATAAATAGTATTAAATACACCCATAGAAAATCCAAAAAATGCCAAAAGGTAGCCCCCAGTTCCATCCCCAGCATATCGCCCGGCATATATTTTCCCCGTAATTGCTGCACCAACACCACCAAAAGTGATATCAATCCAGCTGCCACGTGGGCAATGTGCACTGCAGCAATCAAAAAAACATAGGACATTTTAATGCTACTGGTAGGTCCCGTAAAATAGTATCCGTTTTCCAGCATTTGTGAAAAGCCAAGAAACTGGAGCACAATAAAAGATATGCCCAACACCAAAGTGACCAACAAAAAGATAGTTCCCATTTTTTGGTCATTTCTTCCAACAAATTTTTTGGCCACAAAATAAGTGATGCTGCTCAAAATTATGATTGCAGTACTAATGAAAAAAGCTTGGGGCAATTCCAAATCACTGATCCAATCATCCCGTTTGCTACTGACAATGTAGGCACTGGTCCAGCCAGCAAACCCCATAATAAGGCTAACAATGCCAAACCACAGCATCATTTTCTTTGCCCTCTTGTTCTTTTCCTCTGCTGTTCCTTGGGTTAAATCCATTTTTATGAAATAAACTTATCTACTACGTATATTATTTGAATCAATGATATATAGGTAACACTGGCCAACATCAACCGCCTTGCTGTAACATTGTCCCGTTTCTCATATAGTCTGAACGCAAAAAACAGCATTGTCAACCCTGCCAGCAATACCAATATCGCCGCTACAACGGACAAATTCAGTCTTCCAGTAATGCCAAATGCAGGCATAACGGAAATGACAATCATCCAAACGGTATAGAGTATGATCTGCATGATGGTGCCTTTATCTTTTTTTCCGGTAGGCAGCATTTTAAAGCCGGCTCGCTTGTAATCTTCGTCCAACATCCAGCCCAACGCCCAAAAATGGGGAAACTGCCAAAAAAACTGAATCATAAAAAGGGTTCCGGGCTCAATCCCAAAATCGTCCGTGGCCGCCACCCAACCCAACATAAAAGGAATGGCCCCTGGAAAAGCACCCACAAAAACGGCCAGTGGGGTTTTCGTCTTTAACGGGGTATATACACTAGTATATAGAAATATGGAGATTGCCCCAAACATGGCTGTCTTTGGACTCAGGGCAAATAAGGACACCACACCCAGAACGGTCAATAGTATGGCGATGGTCAATGCGGTTCTTACCGACATTCGCCCTGAAGGTATGGGACGATTTTTGGTGCGGTTCATCAAGGCGTCCAGATCTTTTTCAATAATTTGATTAAAGGCATTGGAGGCTCCAACCATGCAATATCCACCAAACGTGAGCAATAATAAGGATACGGCATTAATTTGATAGGCACCCAGAAAATATCCAGCGATGGATGAAAAGACAACACTGACTGCCAACTTGGCCTTGGTAATCTCCTTGAAATCGGAAAAAATCAAGGAAAGGGAAGTATTTTTAACGGAACCTACGGCAGATTTCATCCACAAACATAATTGGCTGGCAAAGATAACGTCATCTAATTTCTTTTCCAACCTATTGATCGTCTTTGTGTTATTTTTGAAATATCCATACCTTAATTAATTCAACCGAAATAGATAAAAATTATGCGCTACTTCTTAAGTTTTTTGCTGTTTTTCCCTCTGCTGGCTCTTCATGCCCAGGATGAAGAAGTCATTATAACCATTGACACGCTCTCCCAAAAAACCTTTATGTTAACGGGAAATGGTGGAAATATTGGAATTTACCTCGGTCCTGAGCAAGTTTTTATGGTCGATGACCAATTTGCGCCACTGAGTGAAAAAATAAAAGCTGCCATTGCCACACTAACCGACAAACCCATCTCCTATTTACTGAACACCCACATGCATGGGGATCATACCGGTGGAAATGTGAATTTTAACACCGACGAAACTGTTTTGGTGGCACAAAATAACGTTCGAAAACGGCTTAAGATCGGTGGTGAAGAGAAATTGAAGGCCAATGAAATCACCGCACAAGAATATGAAAATACATTACCTGAAATCACTTTTTCCGAGGGCCTTACTTTTCACGATGGGGATGAAACTGTTATGGCCTTTCATGTGCACAATGCCCATACGGATGGAGATGCCATGATTTATTTTGTGAACGAAAATGTGTTGCACATGGGCGACACGTATTTTGCAGGACGTTATCCCTATATAGATTTGGGAAGTGGTGGAAGTATTGATGGCTACATTGCCGCACACAAAAAGGCTTTGCTTGTAATTGATGCCGAAACCAAAATAATCCCCGGTCATGGAAGACCTTCCAGCAAAGCTGAATTGGAGACTTATGTTCAAGTGCTTGAAGATATTAAAGACATCATTCAAAAGGAGATTACAGCAGGAAAATCCTTGGAAGAGGTAAAGAATAATGGCAACCTTACTTCCAAATATGATTCGGTTTATGGAAATGGGCACATTAATCCTGAGCGTATGCGGGAAACTGTATACAAGAGCTTAACAGGATCAAAATAGTACAATAAAAAAAGCCCTGACGTTTCCATCAGGGCTTTTTCCATTCCCGCCTCGACAGGAATTATGATCTCTTTCTACTGAAGCTTAAATGTAATTGGAATACTAAAAGGTACCTTAACTGCTCTACCTCTTTGTTTTCCTGGAGTCATTTTAGGCAATCTCTCAATAATTCGCAATGCCTCAGCTTCCAAATTTTTATCCGGTCCACGCATTCTAATGTTCCCGATGCTTCCATCTTTTTGGATAACGAAAATTACATTCACCCTACCTTGAACGCCCATTTCTTGGGCAATTTCAGGATACCGGAAGTTTTTACGGATGTGCTTCTGCATCATTTCCTGAAAACATGCTTTTTTATCGCTGGCCCCTTCGCAACCAGGAAAAACAGGTACATCCTCAATAACAGCAAATGGAACTGAAATATCTTCTTCAACCTCTTCTACTACCACTTCTTCAATTTCAACAACCTCTTCTTCCTGACTGGTTTCCGTGGATTCGATTACGGTTTCTTCCACCTCTTCCTCATCTTCAACAACTTCAATTACCTCAGGAGCTGCGGGTGGCGGTGGTGGCGGTGGAGTTTTTATTTGCTCGGTCATTGGCACTTCTTCGTCCAATTGGTCCTCAACGTTCAAGGCAATGTCATAATCGTTTGCCTTTTCATATTTTTTCCATTCCATGGCTCCATACACCAATGCCAAAACAGCAGCCAGCCCTACAACAAAATAGAGCGAACTGTTTCTTCCTACATCAGCTTTTGGATTCTTCTTTGGTTCCATCTTTTTGAATTTAGTGTTCGCTAATTTAATTATTAATTCGTTAAATAAGCAATTAAAATTTCCATTTTAACGGCCTTTCTTTGGAAAAAAGCCATCTAATAAGGCCAATTCCTACAAATGCTCCCATTACATTGGCGAAAACATCGCCCAATTCTGCCATTCGATCAACGGTAAGCGTATACTGTAAAGCCTCAATAAGTATGCCATACCCAACAGCCACAAGCAGAACATAAATAGTTGCTTTACTTAGTTCCAAATTGCCCTTGGTACGCTCCCTTACAAAAAAAGCTCCCAGAAACGAAAAAACCAAATAAAATATAAAATGGGTCATTTTATCGGCATAAGGAATATTCAAATTTCCGGTATCCAAATCAACCTCAGAAAAAGAAAATAAGCTGAGCATTGTTATGAACATCACCCAGCTTATAAATAATAAGGTATATCTATTTTTTTTAAGCACCGATCAATGCTTTGTAATCTGCATCACTCATTAAATCATCCACCTCAGAAGCGTCGCTCATTTTAATTTTGATCATCCACCCTTCACCATAAGGATCGGTATTTACCTTTTCCGGCTCGTCTTCCAAAGACTCATTGAACTCAATAATTTCTCCGCTTAGGGGTAAAAAAAGATCGGAAACGGTCTTAACGGCCTCCACGGTTCCAAAAACCTCTTCTTTGTCCAAGGTTTCATCCAAGGTTTCCACCTCTACATAAACAATATCGCCCAATTCACCTTGGGCAAAATCTGTAATTCCTACGGTTGCAATATCGCCGTCTATCTTGACCCATTCATGGTCCTTGGTGTACTTTAGTTCAGCTGGTATGTTCATTTGTCAAAGTTTGAAATTAGTCGATGGACAAATGTAACGGATTGCAGTTTGGTATTCAAACAAACTTTTCAATTATATCATGGAAAAATTAAAGCCCTTTTCCTCTAGTTCCCGAAGTTGTATCGTATCGTGAACCCTGTGTTGATCGTGGTTTGGGGAAATGCTGTTGAGACCGCAAATTTGGAGAAGGAATGATCGTAGAAGAAAAGCGCGTTCAGGCTTTTGCTCAAGGCATAATCCGCAGTGAACTTAACTGACATTAATTTTTGACCCGATGTAATCTGGTTGTTATCAATATCCAAATTTCGGATAATGGTGATGTTATCCCGTAGTGATAAATCGGCCTTTAAGTTTAGGTCTCCTTTTAAACGGGTCTTTTCGCCGCCAATATTGGTCACAAACTTCACATCCTTGAAGCGGTATCCCAATCCGAGTGTGTATTCCTTACCGTTGATTTCCGTGAGCAGATTGTTGTCAAAACTGAGGGATAGGGTTCTGTCGGTACGAACCTCGGCCAAGAAACTGAAAGAGTTGGCCATTTCAAAATCCACCCGCATCAATGGGTTGAACTGGTCCGTCAACACCACATTATTTATGATATTATCCGGTAACACATCTCCCGTTTCGGGGTCTGTAGTGGTATTCCGTTTTTCCAAATTCGTCTGGAATGAATTGATGCTATACGCCGCTCGATACCCATGACTCAATGAAAAACGCTTGAATTTTTTTCGGAACCATTTGTTTTTCATCAATCCCGTGTATTTAATGTTCCAATTGGGAATGGGGATTTGCCGAAAAGCATCCAAGTTCACCCGATTTACATCTTGACCCGTATACGCAGCAAAGAAGGCTGGCAGTAAGACCTCTTGCTGGGTCTTTCCATAGCGTTCCGGAAAGCCATCTTCATCCAAAGTGCCCGGATTTTCACCCCTATCGGAAACCAACCTGTTGGCAACGGTAATCCTGTTCTGCTTAAAGGTTTCGAAAGTTTCAGAATCAAACTCATCACTTTTTTTGAATACGGTTCCGATCATTAACGTAGAAATACTGAAATTACCAAAGGTATTCCCCAACAAGGTCTGGTATTCCAATTCGCCGCTGCCTATATCTTCTACTCTAAAGTTTTCTTGATAGCTGCTGGTCAATTGGCGATCTGCCGTTAAGTCGATGGTAATGTCTTGTGTAGGCTGCGCCGTAGCCGTAATGTTCAATTGTTTGGTGGAATTCTGCATGTATTGTGAATTGAACTCAGAAAAAGTGGTCAACCATCCCTTTCGGGCGGCTTCGTATCGCACATCGGCCTGACTTCCAAAAACAAAGCCCAAAGATGGACGGGTTGTCCCAATAAATCCAATGGATTGGGTATATCCCGGGAGCACTTTACCACGATTTTCGCTATAATTTACGTTCACCCGTTTTACCATGGTCAAAATATCCACCAAGGTATTAAAGCCTTTACTGGTTTTTTTGGGTGCGTTTCCATCTGTATCCTCGGCGGGGTTGCCTGCCTTATCCCTTCGGATTGCAGCTTGGGTTGTCGTAACCTTACCATCCCGCTTCTTCAACCCCAAAAAGTCATAGAAGCGCTGCATGCTCAAGTTGGCTGTTAGATTGTGGGTGCTGGCATTTTGCACGGTATTTATTTGTTCGCCAGGGTTCTCTGCTTGCACCACTTCATTTAATGCATCCCCACCACGCTGCCAGTCAAAATTGCTGGTATAGGTATATTGGGCATTGATGAAATCCAGGAACGGAAACTTGCTAAACGGCAGTTCGTAGTTCAACTGCATTTGTTGGGCATGTCTGTTGGGCTCGCCAATGTCAAAGAACCCATCCCATAGATCCAATGTTTCGTCAATACCCGAATCTGGGTCATCATCCATATTGAAATAATTACGGACGATGTTGTTGTTGGAGGCCGTCAAATTCAACCGCAAGGACTTACTCAGGCTATAATTCAAGGTGTATTGCCAATTGAACAGGTAGTTACGTTGTTGCAGCAACGGCAATTCCAAAGCTTCCACTCCAGGTTCCAATACATCCCTAAAACGCTGTTGGTTAAAAGAACGGATATAGTTTGCATTTAGGGACAAGCTGGTGGGCAGCACATTAAAGTTCAAATCCTTCAGCCATTTCCAATACTTGCTCATGAAAAGGGAATCTTTCTTGGCAAAAGGCGCTACCGGAGCCGGCTTAAAATTGTGATTGTACACAAATCCTGTGTTCACATTTTGATCGCGAAGGTCGGCTATCTCAAAATCCCTGTGATTGGTCTCGTTATAGGAATAGTTGAAGGTAAAGTTTTCAACATCAAAGAAGTTGGCTTCAGCTTCCTCACCTCTATTTTTTCGTACTCCGATCAGGTTGATACTGGTACGTTTGGTGTAATCCTCAGCTTGTTCCCTTATATCATCTTTAGTTGGCGTGCCATCCGTAGAAGTTTCTGGAGCCACAGCAATACGGTCTTCCAATTTAAGGTCGTCGTAAACTGGATCAAATTCGGGTGTGATCAAAGTTTCGGAAATTCCGTAATTGAACGGCAACTGAAGGTTCCATTTTTTGGGAAACAACTGTCCCACATTCACATTGGTGACCACATCATAGGAAATGGCATCTTCCCTAGATCGTTCATTGGGCATCTGGTCTATGGACCCAAACCCGGAAGTACTTTTGCTTCCTGTGGCCGATACGTTGGCAAAGTCGGCCATGTTGGCATCCAATGCTGCAATCGCGGCCCACCCCCCATTATTGTCCAATCCGGCCAAACGGAGTTCGTTGAACCACACTTCTCCCCTAGCTGGTAAATCATCAATGTTTTTTACCCCTACCATCATCCCACGGATACTTCCCAAGGATGGGTTACCCCGTATTCCAATTCGGATTCTTCCCAAAGTCCTCGGTGCAAATTCATCCACGGGAATCACCTCGCCATCCACTACTTCATAATAGTTGATTTGGTTCAGGGTCTGCTCCGCTATTCCTCGCGATTTTACCTTGTTCAGGTCGTCCAAAGCGATATCGATTTGGTTGACATCCGGCCAAATCTGGTCTGCTGAGGTCACATTGAAGGGCGTAAATTGAAGCGGTAGTTCTATTTGATAGAAATTTTCCGAAAAATCAGTTCCTATCCGAAGAAACCCGACCAAGGGCGTGTCATCATCGGAATAATCACCGCTCATAATTTTTTCAGCATGCATGAACATTTTTATCCGCTCGTACTGCCGCACATCAATATTCACATTTTTGAAGACCCCACGGGAATCCTCAGATTCCAAATTCTCAACCACAAAGGACAAGGACTGCTCATTTTGACGGATAATGGTATTGTTGTTGTTCAACTGCTCCCGAACCACTCCCGGAGGCAATACATACGGAATCGGCTGTCGTCCAAAATTTTCCTCAATGTTAACGGTGTTCACGTCCGTAACGGTACCGTCATCCGAAGGATCATTGTCCACCTCGGGCTGCAGTGATCTGGCATAGGTACGCCAATCGCCACGAACCAAATCCAAAGTGGCAAAACGTAAGACCACATCATCCGAGAATCCGGTCAGGTACATCCGCATAAAACTAATGGACCTAAAATCGGTTATCCCACCCACGGCATCGGTAAAATCACTCAACGGAATTTTATACTGAATCCACCTTCGGCTGAGTTGGGTCCCGTTGGGCAATGTTGGTGTAAGCCCTTCGCGAATATCCGTCACATACTCATCATCAATGGTGGTATTGGGCTTAATTTGAATGCGATACTCATAATAGCTGTTCACCGTGTTCATGGTCAAATCCCGATCAATATCCTCAACGTCCGGCAAGGTGGTAGAACCTCGATTGGTATTGGTAACGGCTACGGGTGAGTTTCCATCCGTATTGTTAAAATCTGAATAGCGCTGTAAAATGCCGCCATCCCTATTCAAATAATATTGATAGTTATCCAAGGCAGGGTCTTCCGCCGGACCGTTATAAATAGATTGTTCCGCTGCGTCATCCAAACCATCCAAGCCTACATCTTGCAAGGTTCTATTGGCCTCATCAGCATCAAAGGCATAGACCAAAGATTGGGTGGAAGGCACCTGTCCCCAAATGGTTTGTCTTGGCACTTCAGTATTGGTACTTGCGGGCAATCCGTTTTCGTACTGCTTACGGCCATCCCGTAGAATATCTTCAGAAATGTTCCCCAGATTCAACACCAACTCCCCTGCATTGGCATTGGTGGTCTGGCCATCCACATAAGGATCAAGTACCCAAAATTGCACAAATTCCACATTGGACTGTTCAAAATTGGTACTGCTGAGCGGACGCATAATTCCAGCCCATTTGGCATCTGGAGTTTCCGAATCAAAACTGGGATTGGCATTATAAGGTCCCTTTTGGTTGGGATAATACACAATATCCAAGGTGCTCTGTACCTGGGTCTGCCCTTGTGCAATATCTGTCTCTGTAAAGACCTCATCAATGAACACCCTACGAGTGGTGTTCAATGAAATATCGTTATCTGACAAACCTGAGGGTCTTTGATTGGTATAAAAAATAGGGTCGATGGTATACCAGGCCATTTTTGCCCGTTCGTAGCCCACATCAATATCGGTTCTGTCCTGTAAGAATTCCACTGGTGGACTTGCCAAGGTCCAACCCAATGACGAACGAATATCTATCAACGCTTGTGCCCCTTCAAAATCATCCAAATACGTGGTGGTTTCTCCCTGAAAATCTGCATTTTTCGGAGAGTTGGGCTTCAAAAACGCCACTTCACCCCTTAGGGATAAGTTGGATGGCACATCGGTATCAATGTTGGGCAACTTATTGGCCAACCGGGTCAAGAATGGAATCTCGGTACTAAAGTTTCCATTTAGACCAAAAATGGTATTGTTCACTGGCTCTATCCCGTAGTTGGATTTTTGCGTAAGGGGTCGCTCGTTCAAATTGAGAAGGGTTCCTCCCAAGACAAAATTCTCATTGAATTTATGTTCCACATTGACTCCTGTAAACCTTCGGGTCTGTTGTCCAAAAACAGCATTGTTTTCCACCGAAATATTGATGGGCGTATTGGAGGCTTGTAAACTGGGATCCAAAATTTGAACGGTTCCGGCCTGATAATTAACGGTATAATCAATTCCTTCCTGAAGTTGGCGCCCCCCAGCCGTTACCCTAACCGAACCTCTTGGCACGTTAAAAGCACCGATGGGAATACCATTATTCCCTTGGGATTTGTATCGACCTTTAATTTGGAAACGGTTCTTTTCAGCATCCTGCAAAGAAGCGGCCTTGGTTTTGGCATACATGTTCCGAAACACATAACGCTGTTGGTTTACATTATAGCCCTGATCATTTTCCACATCATAGGTTCCGCCACCCAATTGCTCAAACAAGTATTTACCAAAAGGCTCCACCTTGGTGAAAATAATCCGCCCCGATTGGGGGTCTACGGTAATGCCGGGCACATAATCAAAGAAGCCATCCCCGCCGGGCTGCACATCATTGTAAACATTAAGTCGGTCTAAGTTGAACACATTAATCAAAATCCTATCCTCCAAACCAGAAGGCCATCCTGCATTGGGGTCTACAGGAGTGATATAGTTTCTTGGTGTGGGGTCAGAATAGAGAATGTTCAGCTTAAAATCCTCCTCGCTTAATTGAAATGCTCCAGTGGAGTAAATATTTTTCATCATCAAGTCCCAAATAGGATCCTCCACATTGGTGATGTTACTCTTCAACAATTTTAGAATAAGGGTATTGTTCTCAATGATGGGATTTACACCTCCGGAAACCGTAGTGGCATCCACACCGCCGTTGGCAAATTCCCCAACTTGATAGACTTCTCCGTTGTAGGTATACTGGAAAGCAACCCCCAACACCTCATCATTGCTCAATCTTTGATTCAGGGAAATATATCCCAATTGCGAATCGAATTGGTAATCACGTCCCTGCTCCAACTTTCGTGCATTTTCCAAAATGGCATAATCAAAGCCTTGGTTTACGGAATACCCTGGAATATTGAAACCAGCTTCCACCGTAGCAATATCCCGGATGGATTGGGTCAGTGCTCCAGAACCAATCTGGTTGGGGTCATAATCATTGGCCGCATTCTGTGGAAGTTCTGTAGCCACTGCGGCAGGGTTAAAAAATCCTGCTGGATCGCCATTATTGATTCCTATTCGGGTTTTATCTGACAATGCTTCTCCCAAATCCTGAAGAGCTACCACGTTCCTTACGTTCAAGGTCTGCTGGTTACGGTTAGTGACCCATACCTCCAATCGGGTAATCTGTATCTGGCTTTGTATGAAGGGATAGTTTTGCAGGGCACGATCATAATTATCCCTAAAATAGTGCGCCAAGAAGAAGTGTTTGTCCTCGTCATAGTCCAATGCAGTAAGCGCAAACTCGTTTAAAGTTCCTCCACCTTGTGCCACAACGGTATTGTTTTGTGATCTTTGCTCAGAAAAAACGGCCGTAACTGTGGTTTTTCCAAATTGCAACTGGGTCTTTACCCCAAAAAGGCTTTGTGCCCCGGTGATCAGTGAACTGTTCAGGGGCATATTGACGTTACCGACCTCGATTTTTTGAAGAATATCGTCCTCGGTAGGGGTATATTCCAACTTGACCAGATTTTGGAAATCAAAGGTGGCTTCTGTATCATAGTTCGCCGTAACTTCGAGTCGCTCGCCTACTTTTCCCAACAAACTCAAACTGATTCGTTGGTCAAAATCGAAAGAAAGGTTTGTTCGGTTTCTGGGCGATAGCGCGGGATTGTCATTTTTTTGCCACAAAACACCCAAATCCATGGCTACAGAACCTTGGGGAATCACTTCAATGGTATTTCCACCAAAAATGGATTCAAAAAAGTTGCTGTTCACATAAAAGTTGGGCAGTAGATTTTTTCGAGCTTCTTCACTGCCCTCCTTTCGACCAGTAAAGGCATCTATTTTTTCCTTGAAATAAGATTTCATCCGTTCCTTCTCCACCAAATCATAGTATTGCTCCGGTGTAAGGATAAGTGGGTAGCTAACATTAAAATCCCCTATGCTCTCTGTGTAAATGTATTGGTTGGTATTGGGGTCGTAAGTGTATTTGGAAATGATGCTATCGGGGTTCTCCAATATCAAGCGTCCGAGCGCTACGCCGGTCTGTACAGAATCTTGCGTTTGCTCATTGGTGTCCTGACCCCTCATAGTGGTTACGGTCACGAAACAAGCAAACAAGAAAATGCACTTAAAACTTGATGGTTTAAGTATTGGTTTTGCCCCTCTTTTCAAACTTGTTACAAATTTTTCAGCGCCAGTTTTATAGTGTTCTCAACGCTAAGTGAAGGGTCTTGGGAAAGCACTTTGTCAACTACCTTTTCAGATTGTCTTCTGGTGAAACCAAGAACCTCTAAAGCAGATAACGCTTCTTCTTTACTTGTATTGTTTGATTGAGGGGAAACTTCTCCCATATCGTAGACTTTCAAAATCTTGTCCTTTAGGTCCAAGATTACACGCTGGGCCGTCTTGGCTCCTATTCCCTTGATGGCCTGAATGGAAGGTACATCACCATTGGCAATGGCATCCCTTACTTCGGTAGGTGAAAGTGAGGACAACATGGTTCTTGCGATGCTGGATCCCACTCCTGAAACTGAAATCAGCAACCTGAATATTTCCCGTTCTGATTTTTCAACAAAGCCGAACAGTGTGTGCGAATCTTCCTTGATCAGGAGATGGGTGTATAAGTGAATATTCTCTTCATCCCCCAACAAGGAAAATGTATGCAGTGAAATATGCAAAAAGTAACCCACCCCATTGCACTCCACAATGACATAGGTGGGGTTCTTTTCTACCAATTTTCCTCTTAAATGGTTGATCATTTCGTGAACTTCAGATTGCTTTTGATTTTGAAACTAGGATTCGGATTCCATCCGGGCTTTTCTTCTTTTTTCCCGTTCTTGGGCATCAATTACGGCCACTGCCGCCATATTCACCATTTCATCAACGCTGGCACCCAACTGAATAATGTGGGCCGCTCTGGGCAAACCTACCATAATTGGACCTATGGAATCCGCTTCATGCAATCCCTTGAGCAGTTTATAGGTTATGTTGGCCGATTCCAAATTAGGGAAAATCAAGGTATTTACTTTCTTCCCAGAAATTTTTGAGAACGGAAAATTGTTATTGCACAGTTCTTGACTCAAGGCAAAATCTGTCTGAATCTCTCCATCAACGACCAATTCCGGATTTTTCTCATGAAGAATCTTTACCGCTTCCCTAACCTTTTGGGCATGTGGGTGACCGGACGATCCAAAATTGGCATAGGACAACATGGCCATGACCGGACTAAAGCCAAAGGTCTTGGCTACATTGGCGGTCATTTGGGCTATTTCTGCCAGCTCTTCAGCATTTGGATCAATATTAATGGAGGTATCTGCCAAGAAAAGAGGTCCTCTTTCGGTAATCATAATGTTCACCGTGGATGCATTTTTCACGCCTTTGGCTCGGCCCAAAACTTCAAAAACAGGTTTTAAAACCCTTGGATAAGCTCTTGAATACCCGGAAATCATTCCATCGGCATCCCCTTCCTTGAGCATCATGGCCCCAAAATAGTTTCGCTTGCCCATACTAACTCGGGCACTATATTTGGTCTCTCCTTTTCGTTTTCTGGTTTCCCAAAACTTTAAGGCATATTTGGTCCGCATTTCGCTGGCCTCATCCGATCTTGGATCAATAATTGGCACCTCAGCATCAAAATCAAGGTCTTTCTTTAATTTCTCAATGGTTTCCTTATGACCTAGAAGTATAGGAATGGCGATACCTTCATCATGTACAATTTGGGCTGCTTTCAACACATCCAACAACTCAGCTTCTGCAAAAACAACTCGTTTTGGGTTTAACTTGGCCCGATTGTGCATCAACCGCACCACTTTATTATCGTTGCCCGATCTTTGGTAGAGTTCTTCCTCGTATTTATCCCAATCCTGAATGGGGAATTTGGCCACACCACTTTCCATAGCAGCCTTTGCCACTGCCGGTGGGATTTTTGTGATCAAACGTGGGTCAAATGGTTTTGGGATGATGTACTCCTTTCCAAAGGCCAAACGGGTAGTGTCATAGGCAATATTTACCTGCTCCGGCACGGATTCGCGTGTCAGGTCGGCCAAAGCACGAACCGCGGCCATTTTCATTTCTTCGTTGATCTTGGTCGCCCTAACATCCAAGGCTCCCCTAAAAATAAAGGGGAAACCAAGCACGTTGTTCACTTGGTTGGGATGGTCGGAACGCCCCGTGGCCATAATGACATCTTTTCGGGTTTTCAAGGCCAAATTGTAGTCGATTTCTGGGTTTGGGTTGGCCATGGCAAAGACTATCGGGTCATCGGCCATGGACTTGAGCATTTTTGGGGTCACAATATCGGCAATGGAAAGCCCGATGAACACATCAGCATCTTTCATGGCCTCTTCCAAGGTATCTATCTTCCTATCGGTGGCAAATTCTTTCTTCTCCTCACTCAAGCTTTCACGGTCACTCCGGATGACCCCCTTACTGTCCAGCATTACAATATTCTCTGCCTTCGCTCCAAAGGCCTTGTAGAGTTTTGTACAGGAAACTGCCGCAGCTCCGGCTCCACTGACCACTATTTTCACTTCATCAATCTTTTGATTGGTCAATTCCAAGGCATTCAGCAAAGCTGCCGCCGAAATAATGGCCGTTCCGTGCTGGTCGTCGTGCATTACGGGAATATCCAATTCCTCTTTAAGTCGACGTTCAATCTCAAAGGCTTCCGGAGCTTTGATATCTTCTAGGTTGATTCCTCCAAAAGTTGGGGCAATGGTCTTGACCGTTTCAATGAATTTGTCCACGTCTTCTGTGTCCAGCTCAATATCAATTCCATCGATATCCGCAAAAATCTTGAATAAAAGACTTTTCCCCTCCATAACTGGTTTTGAAGCTTCGGGTCCAATATTTCCCAGCCCCAAAACGGCGGTTCCATTTGAAATCACGGCCACGATGTTTCCCTTGGCGGTGTATTTGTAGACATCGTCCTTATTTTTTTCTATCTCCAAACAGGGCTCTGCCACCCCCGGCGAGTAGGCCAATGCCAAGTCTCTTTGCGTTGAATACGGTTTGGTCGGTACTATCTTTATCTTTCCCGGTTGCGGTTTTGCGTGATAAAGCAACGCTTCCCTTCTTTGTTTTTCCTTACTCATATAGTAGTTAATGAAAGGGTAAAGGTAGGGCATTCATTGGTTTTAAGGTAATACGATAGACACCAATTTTGATATAAAAGTTAAATGCAAAACAATAATGCCCACCCCTAATTGCCTTTCTACATTTTATGGTATTTCTGTATCCAGTTCAGAATCTCTTTTGTCTTTAGGGAGGTTAAGACGCATGGCCAATACGCCCGCTATGATAAAAAACACACCCCCAAACAAAATTGCATTGATGGCACTGTTGCCCATCCAATTCTTGATGATGGGACCAAAACTTACGGTTTGAATCAGCATGGGAATCACAATCATCATGTTTACAATACCCATATACACACCCCGCCGTTCTTCTGGAATTACTTTGGAAACCATGGCGTAGGGTATCCCCATCATGGCGGCCCAGCCAATTCCAAACAGCACCATGGGAGCCAATAGTAACCATTTGTCTGTAATAAAAGGCATGCTCAACATAGCCACACCTGTAAGGAACAAGCAGAGTACATACACCAATTTAGAACCAATCCGTGAAGCAATGGGCACCAAGGCCAAAGCCACCAACATGGTCACAAAATTGTACGTTCCGTTCATTAAACCTGCATGACCCAGTGCTTGTTCTGCCAAGGATTGAACCTGCTCTGCAAAGGACATATCTTCAGCACTGATCTGGGCTCCTTCCCTAAAGGAAGACATTATGGATTCAAAACGTTCATTATCTTCATTGGTGATACCAAATAAACTGCTACGCAACATGGGCGGCATAAATTGCCAGTAGACGAACAACGCGTACCATTGAAACAGATAGACTGCAGCCAATTTCCATAAAAACCCAGGCATAACCCCAATAGCTTCGGCAGCCTCAAGTAATGGATTTAAGGTCTCGCCCAATTTCTTGATGGTAGGGTTTTCTGTATTTTTCTTGATAATGCGGTACAGCATATACAACCATAAAAAAGCAAATACCAAAACAATGATCACCCATAGGTTAATATTATCCCATAGTGACGGATATACGCCACCCAATAAATAGCCCAAGGCAAGTGGTACAGAAAAAATAACAAAAAGCACACTCAATATCTGGATAATGGGTGCCGGTGTATTCTCATTCAGTTTTTTGATTTCTTCTAGCTCTTCAGGTATCGGTGGAATTTCTGGAGTTTTCCAAACAGACCACATCACGGTTCCAATGGAGGCCAAAGCACCCAAAAAGAAGGAGTAGTATACCCACGTTGGAATGGATGATACACTCTCAGCGGTAGTATCAAAAAGACCACTCCCTTCAACTGGGGTACTGAACCAATGTTGGAACATAAAGAGCGATAGGTTGGCCAAGGTAATCCCAGCTCCCACAAAAAGACTCTGCATTTGGTAACCAAAAGTCAACTGACTATCTGGAAGTTTGTCACCCACAAAGGCGCGGTAGGGTTCCATGGCCGTATTGTTACCTGCATCCAAAATCCATAAAAGCCCCACAGCAAACCACAATTCAGGGCTAAATGGGAAGGCGAACAAACATAAACTGGCCAAAATGGCCCCAATTAAAAAGAACGGTTTACGTCGTCCGCCCCATTTGGGAGACCACGTTTTATCGGATATGGCCCCAATAATGGGTTGAATCAGTAACCCGGTTACAGGACCAGCCAAATTCAAAAGGGGCAACTCGTCATGATGGGCTCCTAAAAAGGAAAAAATAGGACTAACAGCGGTTTGTTGTAGACCAAAACTGAATTGGATCCCGAAGAATCCAACGTTCATATTCCAGATTTGCCAAAAGCTCAACCTTGGTTTGGTAATCTTCATTATTGTGTGAGTTTAGTTAGTTTGCAATATGGGCATGGAATAAATACGAATTCCTCAATGAACCCGCCTTCAAGATAACATTTTTTCGCTATGCCTGTAAAACAATTCTTGGATGGCCGTCTTATTCTTTGATAAAATCAATATTGCGTTTTAGACCGGAGAGTTTAGTCCGTTTTACCGCTGAATCCTTAAATATTTTTTTGAATACATCCTCTGTGATTTCTTCCCAGTCCTTTTTGGTAAACGATAACAATTCTGGACTTGGATTGAACAGGGGTTCGTTATGGGGTTTTGAAAATCGGTTCCATGGGCATACATCTTGGCATACATCGCAACCGAACATCCATTCATCAAACTTTCCGTGGAATTCCGAAGGAATCTCATTCTTTAATTCAATGGTGAAATAGGAAATGCACTTGCTGCCATCCACCACATATGGCTCAACAATGGCTTCGGTAGGGCAGGCATCAATACAAGCAGTGCACGTACCACAGTGGTCCGTGACCGGGGTGTCATATTCCAGTTCCAAATCCACAATGAGTTCGGCTATAAAGTAAAAGGAGCCCACTTGTTGGGTCAAAAGGTTGCTGTGTTTTCCCATCCATCCGAGTCCACTTCGAGCGGCCCAAGCTTTGTCCAAAACCGGGGCTGAATCCACAAAAGCCCTTCCGTACACCTCCCCAATTTCTTCCTGGATAAACTGCAACAAACTTTTAAGCTTATCCTTTATCACAAAGTGATAATCCATCCCGTAGGCATATTTGGAAATCTTGTAGGAATCTGGATTTTGTTTTTCGGAAGGGTAGTAATTCAACAACAAGGAAATGACCGATTTTGAACCTTCCACCAACTTTGTGGGGTCCAAACGTTTGTCAAAATGGTTTTCCATGTACTGCATCTCCCCATGCCTATTCTGGTTGAGCCACTTTTCAAGTCGTGGTGCTTCTTCCTCAAGAAACTCTGCTTTAGAAACACCACAAGACAAAAAACCGAGGCGCTTGGCTTCGGTTTTTATCAGTCGGGTATTTGCTATCTTGGACACACGTCAAAAATACCTATTTTTTAAAATAGACGTGGGTCTTGACTGATGATGTTCTCTAAAAACTTAGTACATAAATACAAAACGGAGCAGTTGGCCCCGTTTGTTTTTTGATTGATTAATTATGTGAAAAACTACAACTATGAGGTTGGCGGCTGGTATCCCGGAACCACATTTTCAATAGGTTTGATTGACTTCAGATAGACAAAAATCGCCTCAATATCCTCATCCTTAAGGTTAGCATAGTTTGTAGGCATTGGTGGCATTATTGGTCGAGTATTATCCATTCCTTTAAACTTGGCCTCACGCAATACCTTGGTAAATTGCTCCAATGTCCAGTTGCCAATTCCTGTTCCATGTGGTGTTAAGTTTCCCGCGTAAGACGTTCCCCAAGGTCCCACGGCAGCTGTTAGATCTCCTTTAAAAAGAACCCACGGTCCAATAGGAACATTTTCAGGAACAGGGGGCATATCTTGGGAAGCATCATAGCCCATTAAATATTTTTCCATATCGAAGACCGGGCCTTTATCGGTCATTTTTTTTGGTGTATGGCAATCAGCGCAGCCCAAAACATCTACCATATATTTCCCATGCTCAACCAAATCCATGATAGGAATTTGATTTTCCACTATTTCCTCAAGGGACTTTTCCTTTTTCTGTTGACATGAAACAAGAAGGATAAATAGGCCCAATAAGCCTAAAATTTTAGCAAGTTTTCTTTGTTTTTTCATTGTTTTTGCGAATAAATCGCGGCAATGTTACAAACAAGAAAAACACGGAAATTCACAATTGTACAATTTGCTTTCCCAATTGTACAAAATGCTCAAATTTTAAAACAATTGATTTTGACCACCATCTTTTAACTTACCCAAATGCTTATAGGCCAATTCAGTCACCTCACGCCCTCTTGGGGTGCGCATGATAAACCCTTGTTGAATCAGGAAAGGCTCATAAACTTCCTCAATGGTCTCCGCACTTTCCGAAACCGCCGTGGCCAAGGTGGTGATCCCCACCGGGCCACCTTTGAACTTATCAATGATAGTCGTAAGAATTTTGTTGTCCATTTCATCCAGACCATGTGCATCCACATTCAAGGCTTTGAGGCTAAATTGGGAAATATCCAAATCGATGTTTCCATTCCCCTTGATCTGGGCAAAATCCCGTACCCTTCGCAACAATGCGTTACAGATTCGGGGGGTTCCCCTACTCCGTCCGGCAATTTCTATGGCAGCGTCCTGACTGATGGGCACTTTTAAAATTTCGGCACTTCGTTCCACGATGGTGGAAAGCAATTCGGTATTGTAGTATTCCAATCGACTTTGAATACCAAATCGTGCCCGCATGGGAGCGGTGAGCAATCCAGAGCGTGTGGTCGCGCCTATCAACGTAAATGGGCTTAGATTGATTTGCACGGTTCGGGCATTGGGGCCCGTCTCAATCATAATATCAATTTTGTAATCCTCCATGGCCGAGTAGAGATACTCTTCCACTATGGGACTCAGGCGATGGATTTCATCAATGAACAGCACATCCCGTTCCTCCAAATTGGTCAACAGTCCCGCCAAATCTCCTGGCTTATCCAACACCGGACCTGAGGTCACTTTTATACCTACCCCCAACTCATTGGCCAAAATATGGGCCAAGGTGGTCTTTCCCAATCCGGGAGGGCCGTGAAAGAGGGTATGGTCCAAGGCTTCTCCCCTTAAATTGGCTGCCTCCACAAACACTTTCAGGTTTTCCAATACCCGTGCTTGACCTGTAAAATCATCAAACGTAATGGGCCTGAGCGCTCTTTCAATGTCCAGCTCTTCTTGGGAAAAATTCTCGGCAGTTGGGTCTAAATGTTCATTCATCGCTTAACAAATATAGGTGAAAACCCCATGAGCCTGAAACCATTTTCCTTAAAATGAACTTGTGTACATCTCTTAAAAATCTATGCCTTACCTTAGTTATTCTGAAATTACAGGCTTTGCCTCAACCCTCAAATTATGGTTACCACTGAATATTCGTTGGGAATACTACAATACATCCCCTTTTTTTATGTCATTTGGTCCGATGACTTGTTGTCCGCTTCAGAAATTTCCGTTGTTGAAAACACCATTGAAAAGGACAATTCCCTGGACCCCAGTGAAAAAGAGCAACTTCGATATTGGCTTAACCGGGAAAATCCACCTTCGGATGATGAGCTAAAAACTTGGAAACACACCATTGCAAGCTCAGGGGTGAAACTGATTGAAAGTGATACCTATCCCCTTACCTCACTCAGTCAACGGGTGGCCCAAATGAATTCAGAAAATCTCGGTTTTAACGACCATCTGAAACACATCGAAATCAACTTGGGAATTCAACCCAATCATTACAACCATCTGTTTGAGGTTGACGTGGTGCATGAGAAAACTTCGGACCAGTATGATGCAAAGATATTGGATAGTCTTTTGAAAGGTCCCCATTCATTGGTGGTCGACGAATTCCGAAACTTCTTGGACCAGCCCATCTTCAAATGGGATATCCGAAGAAATAAAGAGGAATTCCGAGCCAAAGTTTTGAAGCAGGTTGAAGTTTTAGGCAAAAAGGGCCATGGCGCCATGGCTTACCCTCCTGAATATGGAGGAACTGGAAATATGCCAGCGTACGCGGCTATTTTTGAGCACTTGATGTTCGTAGAAGGTAGTCTTGCGGTAAAATTTGGGGTGCAATTTGGGCTTTTTGGAGGCAGTATTCAAAAATTGGGCACCAAAAGACACCACGACCAATACTTATCCGATGCCGGAACTACCAACCTATTGGGATGTTTCGCCATGACGGAAACTGGACACGGGTCCAATGTACGAGGCATCAAAACTACCGCTACGTATAATTCATCCACCGACTCCATTGTCATCCATACCCCTGGTAAAAATGACAACAAGGAATACATTGGTAATGCGCTACATTCCAAAATAGCGACAGTTTTTGCCCAATTGATTGTCAACGGAAAAAATGAAGGGGTGCATGCCATTCTGGTTCCCCTTCGAGATGAAAAGCATGAGCCACTTGAAGGCATCACCATTGTGGACAACGGCTACAAACTCGGTTTAAACGGGGTGGACAATGGAAAAATTTGGTTCAACAATGTTTCTGTCCCACGGGAAAATCTTTTGGATAAGTACGGCGAAATCAAACCAAATGGCGCGTATTATTCGTCCATAAAAAATCCGAGCAAACGCTTTTTTACCATGTTGGGTACATTGGTTGGGGGACGCATCTGTGTAGCGCGCGGGGCTTTAGGAGGTGCCAAAATGGCTCTGTCCATTGCAGTAAAGTACGCCTTAAACCGAAGACAGTTTAATGATAGTGTAAAGGTGCAAGAGGATTTGATTATGGACTACCCCACCCATCAACTACGATTGACCCCGGCTGTGGCGAGTGCCTATGTTTACCATGTTACTTTGGAAGAAATGATGAAACGCTACAGTGACGAATCAAAACCCGACAAACGGGTAATTGAAACCCAAGTGGCCGGATTGAAATCGGTAATCACTTGGTTTGCGAATGAAACTATCCAAGAGTGCCGGGAAGCGTGCGGCGGAAAAGGGTATTTATTGGAAAACCGGATTGCTGACCTAAAAGGCGATGTAGACATTTTTACCACTTTTGAAGGCGACAACACCGTGCTGTTACAATTGGCCGCCAAAGGTGTACTTTCGGATTTTAAAGCGGAATTCAACAGCGCTGGGTTTGCATCGGTACTCAAATTATTGCAAACGCAACTTTCGGACAAATTAACAGCTATCAATCCACTTTATTCCAATAAGGTTGATGCAGAGCACCTGTACAATCCAAAATTCCACAAACACGCCTTTAACTACCGAACCCGTAGATTGACATACACTTTAGCAATGCGCATTCGTAGTTACATCAAAAAAGGGATGCCCTCCTACCAAGCTTTTTTAAAGGTACAGACCCATTTACTGGCTTTGGGAAAGGCATACAGTGTGGAACTGGCCTATCAAATATTCAGTGATTTTTGTGCCAGCGTTCAGGATGACAAATACAAAAGTCTATTGGAAAAACTGGGAGCGCTCTATGCGTTGCATCAAATTCATTTGGATGCCCGATGGTATTTGGAACAAGGCTATATTAGTGGAACCAAATCCAAGGCCATTCGGCAACGGGTGGAACGGTTATCCACGGAATTACGTCCCCACATTGAGGTTCTGGTGGATGGTTTTGGCATTCCGGAGCATTGTTTGACCGCTCCTATCGCAAAATAGGTCACTCCTCTTTTTTAATGAGTTGAGCGGTATCCAAAAACTCCAAAATCGTGATTTTGGGTGTGCCATGCAGATAAACCCTGGACCTATCTTTGGCGCTAAGCACTAACTCGCTATGGGCATAAATATGGGCCGTTGGGTCGTCTTCCAGGGTTGCCTTTACCGTTCCGGCTTCCATGGTTTCCCCTTTGTATTTTGAATTGCCCACCAAACGTACTTGAATGGTACTCGAAGTTCCTTCCAGCGCAAGAGAAGCATTTTCCTCCAAATCTACCAAACTGGTTTCGTTTACGGCATAAATGTAGGCATCGGCCCTATTTCCAATGGTGATGTTCAGGGAATCCACGTCCACATTAAAATCGCCGTGACTGGTGTTTTCCAAATTAATGTCCATTACCGCTGCACTAGCCTTGATATCCAACCGGGTATTGTTGAATCCATCCACAAAGAGCTCATCACTCTGAATAACATCTTGGGTAACAATGCTGCCATCCTTTAGAGTAATCGCCCTGAGGTCAGTATAGGTCACGGTAATATCGAACTGCTTTTTAGCGGTGACATCATAATACGAGCTGATAACCAAGGTACCATCTTGAACTTCAAACTTAAGGATATCAATAAGGTTGTCATCTGCCACAATTTCATAGCCCGGCCCAAAGGACTTTTTCAGAACTATATCCAGATTGTCGTTTAGAATTATTGCATTGAAAGCGGGCAGCTCCTCATTGACCTCGGTCACAATCCGACTCCCTTTTATTCTGGGCTTTCGTTGCCCCAATACAATTATGGGAACTATAAGCAGTAGTACGACAAGTATTTTTTTCACGGTTCTTTTTTTGGGGTATTCCGCATTAAAGATATTACAATTACTGCTAACTATTGTGATTCAATCATATACCAAAAAAAAGCCCATCCTAAAGGATGGGCGGTATATTTTTATAAGATACTCCTTAATGATTGAGCTCTTCTTCGTTTTCTTGTAAGGGCACGTTCTGCGGCACAAAATCCTGACCGGCTATAATATACTCCCCATTTTCATAGGTCTTACTGTAATCATAAGCCCATCGGTATACATGGGGAATCTCACCGGGCCAGTTGCCATGCATGTGCTCCTGTGGCGCTGTCCATTCCAAGGTATTGGAGCTCCATGGGTTCTGTGGACCTCTTTTTCCGTAGAAAATGCTGGAGATAAAGTTGTATACAAATACCAACTGCGCCAATCCAGCTATGATAGCGAATACGGTCATCAAAACCTGAACGTTGGTCAATTCATCAAACATGGGGAAAGCCGTGTTTTGGTAGTAACGTCTTGGCACCCCTGCCATTCCCACAAAGTGCATTGGAAAGAACACCCCATAGGCACAAATTGCAGTAATCCAGAAGTGGACGTACCCCAAATTCTTGTTCATCATTCTACCTTGGAACATTTTAGGGAACCAGTGGTATACCCCAGCAAAAAGTCCGTACAAGGCTGAAATACCCATTACCAAGTGGAAGTGAGCCACTACAAAATAGGTGTCGTGTACGTTGATATCCAAAGTACTGTCACCCAAAATAATACCGGTTAAACCTCCTGAAATAAAGGTAGAAACCAAACCAATGGAAAATAACATGCCCGGGTTCAATTGCAGGTTACCTTTCCAGAGTGTAGTAATATAGTTGAACGCCTTAACCGCAGAGGGGATGGCAATCAACAAAGTTGTGAATGTAAATACGGAGCCCAAGAATGGGTTCATACCAGAGATGAACATGTGGTGACCCCATACAATGGTTGAAAGGAAAGCAATGGCCAAAATGGAGGCCACCATCGCCCTATATCCAAAGATAGGTTTCCGTGCATTGGTGGACATTACTTCGGAAGTAATACCCAATGCCGGCAATAATACGATATATACTTCGGGGTGCCCCAAGAACCAGAACAAATGCTCATACAATACGGGAGAACCACCTTGGTAGTGCAGCACTTCTCCTTGGATAAAGATATCCGAAAGGAAGAACGATGTTCCAAAGCTTCTGTCCATAATCAACAACAAGGCTGCTGAAAGTAGGACCGGGAACGAAATCACACCGATAACGGCTGTTACAAAAAAGGCCCAAATGGTCAATGGCAAACGCGTCATTGACATTCCTTTTGTCCTTAGGTTGATTACCGTTACGATATAGTTCAAAGAACCCAATAAAGAAGATGCAATGAATATGGCCATAGATACCAACCAAAGGGTCATACCAGCTCCAGAACCAGGTTGTGCCATGGGCAATGCGCTCAACGGAGGATAGATGGTCCAGCCAGCCGCTGCAGGTCCTGCCTCAACAAACAAGGAAATAACCATGATTACAGAGGATACGAAGAACAACCAATACGATACCATGTTCAAAAATCCTGACGCCATATCCCTGGCACCAATCTGCAATGGAATCAACAAGTTACTGAAGGTACCACTTAGACCAGCTGTCAATACAAAGAACACCATGATGGTACCGTGGATGGTTACCAACGCTAGATAAATATCGGCGTCCATTACACCATCAGGAGCCCACTTACCGAGCAAGGCCTCAAAAATGGGGAAGGATTCCCCTGGCCAAGCCAATTGCATTCTAAAGAGCAATGACATTGCAATACCGATGAATCCCATGATAAGACCCGTAATAAGGTACTGCTTGGATATCATCTTATGATCCTGACTAAAGATATACTTTGTGATAAAAGTCTCTTTATGATGATGTCCGTGATCGTCGTGTCCGTGTTCGTGTCCAGTAGCTGACATAATCTCTTCTAAATTTTATTTTGGTTCTTTTCCTAGCCTATATTATTCAGCAGGTGCAATAGTCTCTTCGAACGATACCTGCTCTGCCATCCATTTATTGAATTCCTCTTCGGTCTCAACCACTATTCTCATCTGCATGTTGTAGTGTGACTTTCCGCAAATTTTGTTGCAAAGTAGCACATAATCAAACTCCCAAGGTTCGGAGTTTGGCCTTCCCTCTGCAGCCCATTCAGCCCTAAGGGCATTGGTCCTTTTGACTTTATCCACCACATCGGGGTTTAACCGCATTTCTTCGGTCGTAACCGTTGGAGTGAACGAAAATTGTGTGATCATTCCGGGAACGCAGTTCATCTGTGCTCTAAAATGAGGCATATATGCTGAATGCAATACATCTTGCGACCGCATTTTAAAGTTCACTTTTCGGCCAACAGGAAGGTGCAATTCTTTTACGATGATATCATCCGCTGCATTGGGGTCCGATTCATCCAATCCCAAGACATTGGCTCTATCAATATCAATTAAACGAACGCTTGCATCGCCCAAAACATTATCATCTCCTCCATAGCGTGCGGTCCAATTGAATTGTTGGGCATAAAGCTCTACAATCAACGGATCGTCCTCATCATTCACATCCATGATATTGGTCCAGGTGTACAGTCCCCAAAGAATCAATCCTGCCAATACAATTACTGGAATAATGGTCCAGATAAATTCCAAACGGTCATTATCGGCAAAGAAAAGTGCTTTTCTTCCTTTTTCACCTCTGTATTTATAGGCGAAGTAGTGTAACAAGGCCTGAGTGATGAACTGAACAAAGAAAATGATCGCAAAGGATACCCACATCAATTGGTCGTAATCCCCACCATGGGCGGATGATGCTTCGGGAAGCAACATCTTGGAATATTTTGCAAAACTAAATATGGTGATCCCATAAATAAAAACCAGGAAACCAAACATAAGATAGCCGTTATTCTTATTGTCATTGTCATTTGCTATCTCAGCGTGCTCTGTTTTGAGTTGGGACAATTCAAAAATCTTGGTCATTTGCCAAATTGCAATTGCCACCAGTACTAAAACAGTCAAAGTTAATAATGCAGTCATCGTGTATCTATCTAAGACTTAAATCGTATTAATAATGAAAATGTCTACTTTCCTCAATAAATGGGTTGCGTTTTGGCAACAACGGAGCCTTGGTCAGTGTATTGAACACCCAGAACACAAACAATCCTCCAAAGAACAATATTCCACCTATTTCGGGCAATCCTATATACCATTGGTCTCCTACTGTGGCAGGCATCACCATATTAAACACATCCAAATAATGGCCAAACAACACTACTATACCGGCCATAACCACAAACCAGTTCACCCGCTTGTAATCACTGTTCATCAACACCAACAATGGGAAAATAAAGTTCATGACCAACATACCAAAGAATGGCAATTTATAGTCTTGGAAACGTGCAATATAGTATGTTACTTCTTCAGGAATATCTGCATACCAAATCAGCATGAACTGTGAGAACCACAAATAGGTCCAGAAAATACTGATCCCGAACATGAACTTGGCCAAATCGTGGATGTGGCTGTCGTTCACTACTTCCAAATAGCCTCTGGACTTTAGGTAAATGCTCACCATGGCAATAACGGTAATACCCGATACAAACATGCTGGCAAATACATACCATCCAAAAAGCGTACTGAACCAGTGTGGGTCCAAACTCATGATCCAATCCCAAGACATCATGGACTCGGTTACCAGATAAAATACCAAGAAACCGGCAGACCATCTAAAATTCTTTACAAAGTTTGAGTTGTCATCAGATTCGTCTTGAGCCAAGGACAATTTTCTGGAATATTCGCGGTAGAAAATCCAACCACCCAAGAAAATAGCGGCACGGATCAAGAAGAAGGTTGGGTTTAAAAAACCCGCTTTTCCCTGTAGCAATTCATCATGTGCCACGACTTCAGCATCCATCCAAACAAACATATGGTTCATGTGCAATACGGAAAGAACCAATATAACAAATACGATTATCCCTCCAGGAACAATGTAAGCGGTTATGCCCTCCATCACTCTAAACAACAATGGTGACCAACCGGCTTGGGCAGCTCGTTGAATGGCGTAAAAGGCCAAAACTCCAAGAGCTATCATGAAAAAGAAAAATGCAGCTACGTACAATGCGGCCCATGGTCTATTTTGCAATTGGTGCAACAAATGCTCATCATGCGAAGCGTCGTGACCTTCATCATGTGAAGCTTCTTCACCGTGGGCTGCAGCTTCACCGTGGCTTTGATCACCGCCATGATCTTCAACGGCCTCTGCATGACCACCACCGTGTCCATCGCCGTGAGCGGATGCCACTATAGCTTTAGCCTCTTCCACGGTTGAGGGTGCGGATACAAAACCTATTGCCAAGAAAATAAGCCCTAGCCCCATGGCTATGAAAGATCCTATTTTTAATCTGTTTGAAAAGGTATACATAGTTTCTTCTTATCCAATTATTTTGTTAGGTCTTCCTTTAATTTCATCACGTATTCGGACACCTGCCACATCTCTTCTTCATTCGCAAACTGAGAGGCGTAGGATCCCATGGAGTTCAATCCGTAATAGATGGTATGGTATGTGGTACCCACGGTAATGTTTCGAGCCACATCATCATAGCTGGGAACACCCAATATTTTTTCACGTTTTACCAAGTTGCCTTGTCCATCTCCCTTGGGTCCATGACAAACAGCACAGTAAATGGCGTACAATTCCGCACCTTTTACCATGTTATCCTCCATATCCAAGGAATCCAATGGGCTTGTGTTCAAACGTGCCAATTCTTTACCTTCTGGTGTATTTTCAAACTCATAGGGCATATACCCCCTGGAGATGGTCCCTTCAACAGGAAGCATGGCTGATGTTCCATCCGGGAACAACCCATTGTCTACACCTTGGTAGGTTTCATACCCCACCGGTTCGTACATGTTTGGCATATATTGGTAGTTGGGACTGTTTTTATCGGCGCAAGCCGCTACCAACAGTACCAAGACCAAGACAACACTTATTTTACCTAAATGCTTCATAGTTTTAAGACTCCTTTTCTGTAACATTTATTTCCACCGCACCTGTTTCCCACAACAAATCGGTTAGTTCCTTTTCATTATCGTGTACGCCAATTTCCATCAAAAAATGGTCATCGGTTGTACGCTTATCTGGGTTCTCCGCCTTTTTAAAGGGCCACATCTTACTTCTTAAGTAAAAAGTGATCACCATTAAGTGGGCTGCGAAGAAAACCGTCAACTCGAACATGATCGGCACAAAGGCGGGCATGTTCTCCAAATAGCTAAAGCTTGGCTTACCACCAATATCCTGGGGCCAATCCTCAATCATAATGTAGTTCATCATCACTATGGCAACGATCAATCCCAAACATCCATACATAAAAGAGGTGATGGCGATACGGGTATCTGCCAATCCCATGGCCTTGTCCAAACCGTGAACAGGGAATGGAGTGTACACTTCCTCAATATGATGGTGCTCTGCCCTCACTTTCTTTACGGCATGCATCAACACATCGTCATCATTGTAAAGCGCCTGAATAACTTTTGATGCCATAACTATTTCTTATCGTTTAATTTTTTTGCCTGACCTGCCCAATCATCACGTTGTGCCCTTCCAGGGAAGGAACCCGTGATGGAATCCAACAAATCGTATTCTTTTTCGGTCATTTTACTTACCTGAGCAAAAGTAAAGATGCCTATCTGGTTCAAGGTCTGCTCCATTTGTGGGCCGATACCTTTTACTTTTTTCAAATCGTCTGCAGTTTCTTTGTCCGCATCAAAGGTTCCTATGGAATCCAACAATGTGGCTACTTGCTTTTCATCCATTTTCTCCTTGGGAGCTTCTGCCCCTTTTTTGGTACCTCCTTTTGATGGCATTTCATAAAGCGGTTTTCCAGCTTCGCGAAGTTTCTTGTACTTCTCTCCTGATGCCTTTAAGATGGATTTTACTTCTGCCTGTGCAATTACAGGGAAGGTTCTGGAATACAATAGGAACAGCACAAAGAAGAATCCTATGGTTCCAATAAATATTCCGATATCTACAAAAGTTGGAGAGAACATTGTCCAAGACGATGGCAAGTAATCCCTGTGCAATGAGGTAACGATGATCACAAAACGCTCAAACCACATTCCTATATTCACCACAATAGAGATGAAGAAAGAGAACATGATACTGGTACGCAATTTTTTAAACCACATGAACTGTGGTGAGAACACGTTACAGGTCATCATGGACCAGTAAGCCCACCAATAAGGACCGGTAGCCCTGTTCAAGAAGGCGTATTGTTCGTATTCCACACCGGAATACCAAGCAATGAACAACTCCGTGATATAGGCACATCCCACGATGGAACCTGTGATCATGATCACGATGTTCATCAACTCAATATGCTGAACGGTGATATACGCTTCAAGATTGCACACTTTACGCATAATGATCAAAAGTGTGTTCACCATGGCAAATCCGGAGAAAATCGCACCTGCAACGAAGTATGGTGGGAAGATGGTAGTGTGCCATCCTGGAATTACCGAGGTAGCAAAGTCAAAGGATACGATGGTGTGTACGGAAAGTACCAACGGTGTTGCCAAACCGGCCAATACCAAGGAAACCTCCTCAAAACGTTGCCAGTCTTTGGCCCTACCTGTCCAACCGAAGCTCAACAGGCTGTATATTTTCTTTTGGAAGGGTTTTACCGCTCTATCGCGAATCATAGCGAAGTCAGGCAAAAGCCCTGTCCACCAGAATACCAGCGATACAGAAAGGTAAGTTGAAATCGCAAACACGTCCCAAAGCAATGGTGAGTTAAAGTTCACCCACAAGGAACCAAATTGGTTCGGGATGGGAAGTACCCAATACCCCAACCATGGACGACCCATGTGAATTACAGGGAACAGACCTGCTTGGATAACGGAGAAGATGGTCATCGCTTCCGCAGAACGGTTGATCGCCATTCTCCATTTCTGTCTGAAGAGCAACAATACCGCCGAAATCAGGGTTCCTGCGTGACCAATACCTACCCACCAAACAAAGTTTGTAATATCCCAGGCCCAGTTAACGGTTCGGTTAAGACCCCAAACCCCAATACCTGTGGAAATGGTATAAATAATACATCCTAGACCCCAAAGGAATGCTACCAAAGCAATGGAGAATACAATCCACCAGTGTTTGTTGGCCTTTCCCTCTACCGGAGCGGCTATATCCACGGATACATCGTGGTATCCTTTATCTCCAAGTACTAAGGGCTTTCGAATAGGTGCTTCGTAATGCGACGCCATAATTTATCTTCTAGTTACTTCTTATTATTGATTAAGCCTCGTCGGTGTTTCTTACCTTAACATGATAGAACACATTGGGTTTGGTCCCTACGTGCTCCAACAAGTGGTACATTCTATCATCTTCTTTCAACTTGGCCACCTTGCTTTCCTTATCGTTGATGTCCCCAAAGACCATGGCTCCACTGCTACAGGCAGCTGAACAAGCGGTCTGGAACTCACCATCCTTGATGACCCTTCCATCCCTTTTGGCATCCAAAATGGTTTTTTGGGTCATTTGGATACACATGGAGCATTTTTCCATCACCCCTCTGGATCGTACGTTCACATCTGGATTGATGACCATCTTGCCCAAATCATTGTTCATGTTGAAGTTGAACTCGTCATTGTCGCTGTACAAGAACCAGTTGAATCGACGTACTTTATAAGGACAGTTGTTGGCACAATATCTTGTACCTACACAACGGTTGTAAGCCATATGGTTTTGACCTTGTCTACTGTGCGATGTTGCCGCAACCGGACAAACGGTTTCACAAGGTGCGTGGTTACAGTGCTGACACATTACAGGTTGGAAAGCCACCTGAGGATTGGCTGATGGGTCTTCCATTTCGCGGAATCCTCCCAAAGAACCTTTATCACCCCAAAGACCTTCCATTCCCTCTTTCTTCTCATTATCTTGCTCAAAGGTCTCTTCAGAAGAATAGTATCTATCGATACGCAACCAGTGCATATCTCTTGAGCGACGGATTTCTTGCTTTCCGACCACAGGAACGTTGTTCTCGGCATGACATGCAATAACACATGCCCCACAACCCGTACAAGCGTTCAAATCGATGGACAAGTTAAAGTGGTGCCCAATGGAACGGTCAAAACTGTCCCAAAGGTCAGCATCGGGAGAGGTCACAGGAATTTCATTGTGGTTCAATGACACATGTGGCATCGGATTCCACTCTGCATGGTCCTTTGTATTGAAAATCTCCAAGGTGGTTTCCTTGATGATATCCCCTCTACCCATTAATGTTTTATGTTGTTGCACACAGGCAAACTCATGCTCACCCGCTGCCTTCTCTACAGTAACAGATTGCACATCGGAAAAATCTTTGTAAAGGGTGTAAGCGTTCACACCTGTCGCCATTTCATCCTGCATCCCGGCTTTCTTTCCATAACCAAAAGAAAGTCCAACAGTACCCACGGCCTGTCCAGGTTGAACGATCACAGGCACCTTCTCCAATACCTTTCCATCTACGGTAAGGTTGACATAACTTCCGTTAACACCACCATTTGCCACAGTGAAATTCTCCAAGTCCCACTTTTCAGCATCGGCCTTGGAAACGGTAACGTAGTTATCCCAAGAAACCCTAGAAATAGGATCGGGAAACTCTTGCAACCATGGGTTGTTGGCTTGTCGACCATCACCCATACCCACTTTGGAGTACAATACCATTTCGGTTCCTGCACTGGTAGAATTTACCAAAGAGCGGATTGCAGAAGCAATAGGAACAATACTGGGCTCCACCTCTTCTTCACCCCCTTCAGCAGCAATTACCGTAGGTTGTTCGTCACCTTCAGCCGATACAGCAGAAGGCACAAAAACACCATCTTGAAGTGCTTGATTCCAAGATTCTCCCTGGAGGATGTCTGCACTCCATGTTTCTTTGATGTAATCGTAGTATGTTTTTTCGCTGCCCATCCAAGTCAAAAGCGCTGACTGAAATTGTTTGGTATCAAACAACTCACGAATGGCGGGCTGCATTAAACTGTATTGTCCTTTTTTGAATTGCGCATCACCCCAAGATTCCAAATAATGGGATGCCGCAGCAACATATTGTGATGCTTGTGCCGTTTCATCATTATTGAAAGCAAAAGCAACAGAAAGTTCTACTTGTTCAAGTCCTGAAACAAATTCTTCAGCATTTGGAAGCGTATACACTGGATTAACCCCGGCCATGATCAAAGCTCCAACACGACCTGCATTCATATCGGCAACCAACTTGTTCACCTTGGCCACATCACCTTGACGTACATATCTGGGATTCTCAGCATCAAATGCTTCGCTGGCCAACAATTTGTTGATGGCCAACACCACAGTTTGCGCATGAACATCGTTCAATCCACTTACCACAACCGCTTTGCTTCCCGCTTTCCTAATTTGGGCCGCTACATGATCAACAGCCTCATCAACATCAGAAGTACCACCACCAACATTGCTTCCGTTCAACTTGCCATATAATTTGGCCAAAGCAATTTTTTGTTGGGTCGGGGTCATGGGGTAGCGCTTATCAGCATTCGCCCCGGTCAAAGACATATTGGACTCCAACTGGATATGCTTGGACATTTTTCCATGTTTGGGTACACGTCCCTTTGCATAACCACTGTCATAGCCTCCCCCTTGCCAATCTCCCAAGAAATCGGCTCCAAAAGAGACAATCAAATCTGCTTTTTCAAAATCGTAATCAGCCAAAGCGCGCTCACCATAAGCCGCATCAAAGGCATTTAGGGCAGCGTCTTCAGAAATGGCATCGTACACCACATGATTTACGTTTTCACCATATTCCGCTTTGAACTCGGCCATCAATTTATCGGTAGATGGACTGGCAAACGTCTGGGTCAACAACACCACTTGTTTGTTGCCCCCTTTTAAGCTACCCAATTTAGCCTTCACAGTAGCATCCAACACTTTCCATTCGATGGGCTCTCCGTTGGCCATCGGCCCTTGAACCCTCTTGCTATCATACAGTGTCAACACAGATGCTTGAACACGGGCATTGGCACCGCCATTCACTTTAGCATCAGTATTGTTTTCTATTTTGATGGGTCTTCCCTCACGGGTCTTCACCAAAATACTGGCAAAATCAAATCCATCTGCTATGGTAGTAGCGTAATAATTAGCAACCCCTGGAACTATGCGGTCTGGCTGGACCACATACGGAATGGATTTACGAACTGGACCCTCACAGGCCGCAATGGTTGCTGCTGCTGTGCTGAATCCAACATATTTCAAGAAATCCCTTCTATTGGTGCTTGAGGTCGACAGATTCTCCTTGTCGCCCAAGAACTCATCCACTGGAATCTCTTCGGTAAATTCGTTATTTCTTAGCGCCTCAACAATGGAATCGTTCGGATTTAACTCCGCTTCGCTCTTCCAATATTTTTTGTTTGATGCCATACGATATATCTGAGATTATCTTCTTTTAATTCTTAATAGTGACACTTACCACATTCTATTCCACCCATCATAGCAGCGGTCAATTCCTCAACCCCATACTTTTTGGACAATTCTTCATGAATTGCTTCATAGTAGGGATTGCCGGCAACCTGAACATTGGTTTCCCTGTGACAATTCACACACCAACCCATGGTCAATGGAGCAAACTGTTCCACAACTTCCATTTCTTCAATGGGACCGTGACAGGTTTGACATTCAATTCCAGCTACGGAAACGTGTTGCGAGTGGTTGAAATAGGCAAAATCCGGAAGGTTGTGTATCCTCACCCATTCCACAGGTTGGCTTTCGCCCGTATATTGTTGGTTCTCTTCATCCCACCCCACGGCTTTGTACAATTTCTTGATCTCTCCGGTATAGAATTCATTGGTATGCCCAGCAGCTATATCTTCAGCAGATGGCCCTTCTGGGTTTCCAGTATATTCGTAGATGGACTTGTGACAATTCATACAAACGTTCAATGAAGGAATGCCCGAAGTTTTTGATACCCTCGCGGAGGAGTGGCAATATTTACACTCAATCTTGTTATCCCCTGCGTGAATCTTGTGCGAGAAATGGATAGGTTGTACCGGAGCATATCCCTGATCAACACCAACCTGCATCATCCATCCATACGCAAAATAGGCACTTGCCAACAATAGGAAGATAACGCTCACCAAAACCAAGAACTGGTTCTGCGCAAAAGCTTTCCAAATTGGAATGCGTTTGGCCTTTTCTTTTTCCAGAACAACACCATTGGCCTCAGCAATACGGCGCAAGGTCTTGTTCACCAAAATCAGCATAATGACCAACAGGCCAAACACCAATGCCAACGCACCCAAAATCATTTCGTTGGATATTCCGCCGGATGAAGGCTGAGCTCCATCCCCACCTCCAGCAGGAGCAGCTGCTTGGGCCGGTGCAGGTGGAGGCGCTGCGGTATAGGCCAAAATATTGTCTATATCCTCGTTGGACAAGGTTGGAAAAGGCGTCATTGCCGCCTGATTGTACTCTGCATAAATTTTATTGGCATAGGCATCCCCTGATGAAATCATCCCTGGGCTGTTCTTGATCCATGCATAGAGCCATTCTTTGTCCAATCCTTCATCATCAGCAAGGCGCTGTTCCACATTGGCCAATGCAGGCCCAGTCATTTTGCGATCCAAGGCATGACATGCGGCACAGTTTTGATTGAAAAGCTGTTTTCCTTTTGCTGGATCACCCCCAGCGGTATCGGCAGCAGCCTCTTGGGTGGCAACCTCTGCAGCCGCGTCGGTAACTTCCTCCTGAGCATAAAATGAAGTGGAAAAAAGTAAAAGAGAAAAACCTAAAACTTTAGAAAATAGATGGCGGTATAAAACCTTTTTCATATTATCGAAATTTCTGTCGAAACCTTTGGTATGATTATTTCTATTGATATTGAGAGCAATAGCTTTTCATCTACCAAAATTGGTGACAAAAGTACGACATAGAGTCATTTTTTGAAATGTTAAGGTATTGATAACATCTAATTTATAAAGATTCTAAATAATAGGCAATTCGCTGGTTTAGAACTTAAAGAATTACATTTGTGAAAAACAGAATCAAAAAACATCAAAATCTCATGAAAACTCCCGTATTTGTTGTAATTCTGACAGGGTTGGCCCTGCAACTTTCAGCGCAGGAAGGTACGGTTGCCATCCAACAGGATCCTAGAATAGATCAATTGGTAAAATTGTATACCGAGGTCAATTCCAAAGCTGAATTTTACCAAATACAGGTTGGTTTTGGTAATTATAATAAGGCTCAGGAATTGAAGGACCAGGTGGATATTGATTTCCCGGGATGGTATTCCAAAATTGAGTTTGAATCTCCAACCTATAGGGTACGATTGGGCAAGTTTAGGACAAAATTGGAAGCGGAACGAAAGTACTTGGAAGTCCGAAAAAAATACCCGGATGCCATGCTCTTGAAACCCGAAGCTGATTCCAACTAATAAAAAATCCCGCAAGAGCGGGATTTTTTTATATCAATCAATAATTCATTGCTATCATTACAGTTTTTTCTTCACCGCAACTTCTTGGAAGGCTTCTACAATATCCCCTTCCCTGATGTCATTGTAATTTTTGATCTGTAGTCCACAATCGTACCCTTTGGATACTTCCTTCACATCATCCTTAAATCGTTTTAAGGAAGCCAGCTCCCCGGTATAGATAACCACACCGTCACGGATAAGCCTTACCTGCGAGTTTCTGAAAACCTTGCCGTTGGTGACCATACACCCTGCAATGGTTCCAATCTTGGAAATCTTAAAGGTCTCCCTGATTTCAGCGGTTCCTGTGATTTCTTCTTTAATTTCAGGCGAAAGCATTCCTTCCATCGCATCCTTCAGGTCATTGATCGCATCATAGATGATGGAGTACATTCTGATATCAATCTCTTCTTTGTCCGCAATGGCTCGGGCATTGCCCATAGGCCTAACATTAAATCCAATGATAATCGCATCTGAAGCACTGGCCAGCAACACATCAGATTCTGTAATGGCTCCAACACCTTTATGAATGATGTTTACTTGAATTTCATCTGTGGACAATTTTTGGAAGGAATCCGTTAAGGCTTCCACGGAACCATCCACATCACCTTTAAGAATAATGTTCAGTTCTTGGAAATCGCCCAAGGCAATCCTTCGGCCGATTTCATCCAGGGTAATATGTCGTTGTGTCCGTACAGATTGCTCTCGTTGCAATTGCGAACGCTTTGCTGCAATTTGTTTTGCCTCTCGTTCATCTTCAAGCACATTGAATCGGTCTCCTGCCTGAGGCGCACCATCCAATCCCAATATTGAGATTGGTGTGGAGGGACCCGCACTTTTTACACTTTTTCCGCGTTCATCCTGCATGGCCTTAACCTTACCGCTACAGGTTCCCGCCAATACGTAGTCTCCAATATTCAAGGTACCACTTTGCACCAAAATCGTGGAGACATAACCACGTCCCTTATCCAAAAAGGCTTCTACAACAGTACCCGCGGCCAATCTGTCTGGGTTTGCCTGCAATTCCAGCAATTCTGCCTCCAACAACACTTTTTCCAACAATTCCTTTACACCTTGACCCGTTTTGGCCGAAATATCATGGGACTGGATTTTACCTCCCCAATCTTCAACCAAAAGGTTCATTCCGGCTAGACCTTCTTTAATCTTATCAGGATTTGCTGTTTGTTTATCTACCTTGTTGATGGCGAATACAATAGGAACTCCTGCTGCCTGGGCGTGACTTATGGCCTCTTTAGTCTGAGGCATAATATCATCATCCGCAGCAATAACCACAATGGCTATATCCGTTACTTGTGCACCACGAGCCCGCATTGCGGTAAACGCCTCGTGGCCAGGAGTATCCAAAAAGGTAATCTTTTGTCCATCTTCCAAAGTAACCCCGTAGGCTCCAATGTGCTGGGTTATCCCCCCACTTTCACCTGCAATTACATTTTCTTCGCGGATATAATCCAACAAAGATGTTTTACCATGGTCAACGTGCCCCATTACCGTTACAATGGGCGCCCTTGGCTTCAAATCTTCCGGAGCATCCTCTTCTTCTTCGATGGTCTCCTCTATTTCTGTGGTAATGAACTCCACTTCGTACCCAAATTCATCTGCAACAATGGAGAGTGTTTCAGCATCCAAGCGTTGGTTCATGGTAACCATGATTCCCAAGGACATACATGCTGATATAATTTGGGTGGTGGATACATCCATTAGGGTGGCCAGTTCGTTTACGGTCACAAATTCGGTAACCTTTAGGATCTTGCTCTCCAACTCCTGTTGTTCCAGATCCTTTTCGGTCTGCTGACGGTGTTGGTCCCTTTTTTCCCTTCTGTACTTGGCCCCTTTTCCCTTACTGGATTTCCCTTGGAGTTTTTCCAAGGTTTCCCGCACTTGTTTTTGTACTTCTTCCTCAGTAGGCTCTACCTTGGGAGCTGAACTTCGCTGGCCCCTTCTTCCCTGTACACTTCCACCTCTGCTGGGACGTCCGTTGCCAGATTGGGGTCCATTTTTTACAATACGCTTTCTGCGCTTTTTTCTATCAGAACTGCTATCGGAAGAAGCACCACTAGATTTTTGCTGCTCTTCTTTCTTTTTCTTTGGTTTATTGAATTGGGAAAGATCAATTTTATCTCCGGTAATCTTGGGTCCGCTCAGTTTTTTGTACTGCGTCTTTATGGTACCGGATTCTACAGACTCTTCCTTTTCTTCAGGCTTATCTTCAGCTTTTGGCGTTTTGGTCTCCGCTACTTCTTTGGGCTTTGCCTCAGCTTTTGGGACTTCCGGTTCTTTGGCCTTTGGCTCCTCAACTTCTTCTTTTGGCTCCTCTGCTTTTGGGGCTTCTGGTTTTTTGTCCAAGTCGATTTTGCCCACAGTTTTTGGACCCGAAAGCTCTGCTTTAGCCTTGATCACTTGTTGTTCGGCATTCTTTTTCTCCCGTGCTAACCTGCGTTCTTCCTGCTCCTGTTCCATCTGGATCCTGATGGCTTCCTTCTCCTTGCGCTTTTCTTCACCAACCTCTTTGGAAGCTACCTTTTTGCTCTTATCCGTTTGAAACTCATCCAACAGGACTTGATACACCTCATCTGTGATCTTTGTTGTAGGGCGAGCCTCTACCTCATGCCCTACCGAGTTGAGATAGTCCACTGCCCGATCCAATGAAATGTTCAATTCCCTGAGAACTTTATTAAGTCGTATTGTTGGGTTTCCTGCCATAAATTGTCTTACTTGCCCTAAATTTCGCTGCTAATATATAGTTTAATCTTCAAACTCTTCCTTAAGGATGCGAACGACATCTTGGACGGTTTCCTCTTCCAAATCGGTTCGCTTCACCAAGTCGCTCACATCTTGTTCCAAAACGCTTCGTGCGGTATCCAATCCAATTTTCTTGAATTCATCGATCACCCAGCTTTCTATTTCATCTGAAAACTCGGTCAATTCCACATCTTCCTCAACGCCTTCACGGAACACATCTATTTCATAACCAGTCAATTGACCAGCCAATCGAATGTTATGCCCACCTCTACCAATAGCTTTGGAAACTTCCTCTGGCTTTAGGTAGACTTGAGCTGTTTTTTTCTCATCGTTCAGTTTAACCGATGATACCCTAGCCGGACTCAATGCCCGTGTCACCATCAATTGTGGATTGTTGGTCCAGTTGATGACATCGATATTTTCATTGCCCAATTCACGTACAATTCCATGGATACGGGATCCTTTCATTCCCACACATGCCCCTACGGGATCAATTCGATCATCATAGGAATCCACGGCCACTTTGGCTTTCTCACCAGGGATACGAACGGCTTTTTTAATTGTAATCAAACCATCGAACACCTCCGGGATTTCTTGGAAGAACAATTGCTCCAAGAAAATGGGTGAGGTTCGGGACATAATGATGGTGGGCTTATTTCCTTTCAATTCCACACTTTCAATAATCCCCCTAACATTATCCCCTTTTCTGAAAAAGTCAGATGGAATCTGCTTTTCCTTGGGAAGAATTATTTCGTTTCCTTCATCATCCAACAAAATTATGGCCTTGTGGCGTATATGGTGCACCTCAGCGGTGTAAATCTCACCTTCCAAGTCTTTAAATTGCTTGTAGATGGTGGTATTGTCATGCTCATGAATCTTGGAAATGAGGTTTTGGCGCAACGCCAAAATGGCCCTTCTTCCCAAATCTATCAATTTTACCTCTTCGGAAACATCCTCTCCAACTTCAAAGTCGGGCTCAATTTTTCTGGCCTCCGACAACGAGATTTCTTCATTGGGTTCTTCCACTTCACCATCTTCAACCACCACACGGTTTCTCCAAATCTCCAAATCCCCTTTATCTGGGTTAATGATGATATCAAAGTTATCATCAGAACCAAATTTTTTCTTGAGTGCATTTCGGAACACATCCTCCAAAATGGCCATAAGGGTCACCCTGTCAATAAACTTATCGTCCTTAAACTCCGAAAAGGATTCGATCAGCGCTAGGTTTTCCATTTTTGATCTACAATTAAAATTTTAATATCACTTTTGCTTGTTGTATGTCAGAAAATGCAATTTCCTGCTTCTTCTGTACGGTAACTTTTCCCTTACCCACCGGTTTGGGCTCGCGGGCCTTCCACTCCAAGGTAATACTATTTTCCGAGGTCTGAATCAAGGTGCCTTCCAATTCTTTGCCCCCGGTCTTGACCTTTAATTTTCTTCCAATATTCTTGTTGTACTGACGCGGCAATTGCAAAGGAGATGTGGCTCCAGCCGAGGTCACTTCCAAAGAAAAATCTTCTTCCTCGCGGTCTAGATTGTGCTCAATGGCCCTACTGATGTCCATACAATCCTGAAGATTGACGCCTGCATCACCGTCCAAAATCACCTTGATGTTGTTATCCCCGCCCACTGTAAGATCAATCAGAAACAAAGACGGATGCGCTTCCAAAGCCTTGTCCAACAACGACTTCACTTTCTCCTTAAACATAAGAATTCAGTAATAAAAGAGGGGACCTAAGTCCCCTCATGAATACTTTTATATCCGTTCAGTGGTGCAAATATACGATAATATATGTAGTCTATGCAAGCCGAGTTAAACAAAACGCGTTTTACCTCAGTATTTTAACGAATTTTTGCCTTACAGGGTTCTTCTGTGGCCTTATAGAGAGATAAATAACAAAGTATTTGGCAAATCCATGCTGTAGGAAACACTGGGAATCAAGAACTAAACATCCCTATTTCCCCATTTCACAACAATTATTTTCCTGAGCGTCTGTTGGCGGTAGTTTTGTATATTCAAAAAGCTGTTTCATGGGCACAACCTCTTTTGGCATACGAAAAACAAAAAGTTTATCGCCATTGCGTATTCTCTTTTTTATCTTCTTTTTGCTAGGTACTTTTTTATCCTTTTCCCAAACCACGATTTGGAGCGAAAACTTTAACAGCTACTCCAATGGAACGGAAAACGGAACGGCTTCTGGACCTTCTGCTACAGGATGGACGACAACATTAACTGGTGATGTTTGGGTACAGAGCAACCGTATCGTGGCAAACAATTTGGGCACTGAAGGTATCTGGCAGACCAATGCCATCAATATTTATGGATATACCAGTGTCAGCTTTAGTTTGGATGTGGCCACAATGTCTAACACTAGCCAATTTGAACAAGGCCAAGATTACTTCATTGGTGAATACCGTGTTGATGGTGCTGCTTCATGGACCGAGTTTGAAAATGCTTCAGGTGATACCAGTCCATCAGACCCGCTAAATTCATCATATACCGTAAACCTTCCATCCACGGGGTCTACCTTGGAAATCAGAATACGCTTTTACAACACCGCAAGTAACGAATATTACTACATAGACAATATAGAGGTACAAGGCACCCTTCCATTTTGTTCCGGTGAGGTGGATTTTGAATTTTATGATAGTGTTCCTTCTGGAAACTCTGTGGACAACATCCCAACAACTGGCGCTTTGAACACAGGAACATACACCAGTTTTGATGTGGATGCCCTTCAAAATCAGGAAGATCCGGGAGATACTGATAGTTTCAGCATTCGATATGATGGATATATCCAAATTAACACCGCGGGATCATACACCTTTTATACCTCCTCGGATGATGGGTCAAAACTCTATATTGATGGGATCCAAGTTGTGGACAATGATGGGCTTCATGGTACACAAGAAAGGTCGGGAAGCAGAACACTGACCTCTGGTTTGCACGATATTAGGGTTCTTTTCTTTGAAAATGGCGGAGGCGAAAGCTTAACGGTCCAATACCAGGGACCTTCTATCTCCAAACAAAACATTCCCTTTTCCGTGCTCTATTCCAATTGCAGTGCTCCTGTGGCCGATTTAGACGGTGATGGCATTGCCGATAGCGTTGATGTCGATGACGACAATGATGGTATTTTAGATACGGATGAATGCGGCGGATTAGGAGGTAATTATGTACAAACAGCAACAAACCTAAGACATTTCAGCAATGAAGGTAACGCGGAAGGAAGTCCTGGTACAACCTATGCGGCCAATCCCACCACCTATCCCGGTAATAGCTCACGGCTTTTACTGCAGTTCCCCGAAGTATTGCCCGTTGGCACCTCAGTAAGCATTTTCTTGGGGGCTGATCCTGCCGTAACGGACACCGATATGCAATTACAACGCTCATCTGCAGCTGGAGGTAATGATGGGTGGATTGCCAATGCCGATAATACCACTCCGGGCTCCATACGTGAAGTAACTTTTACAGTCAGTGGTAGTGGTTTGGAATACCTCCGTATAGAGGCCTACCAAACTGGAGCCAGAGTCTATGGTGCCACTTATGGCGGCGGTGTGGATTGTACTACTGTGGATACCGATAGTGATGGAATCCCCAACTACCAAGACCTGGATAGTGACAATGATGGAATCCCCGACAATGTGGAGGCTCAAACCTCTTTAGGGTATACGGCACCCTCTGGTAGTGATTCTGATAATGACGGCCTGGATAATGCTTACGAAACGGGAGGGATTTCTTATGTGGATACCGATGGCGATGGAACCCCTGATTTTATGGACACCGATAGTGATAATGATGGAACCAATGACACGAGCGAAGCGGCCTTAACCCTTTCAGGAACTGATAGTGACGGGGACGGTCTGGACAATGCCATAGATACCACCACAGGCTATGATGATCCGGGAGGGGATATTGACAATCCACTGAACACGACAGGAGGAACACTGATGTTACCCGATTCTGATGGTGATGTGGCTTCTGGCGGCGACTTGGATTTTAGGGATGACACTACGAATTCAGATCAACCACCCTCAATAACCGCTAGCGGAGATCAGACATTTTGCCCCGGCAATGCCATTGCCATAGTGGAAAGTGTTTCCATTGAAGACCCAGATGACACTACTTTGGATGCTGTTTACATCCAAATTACATCAAACTATGATGTTTCCGGTGATGTTTTGAACCTCACCGGAACCCATCCCAATATCTCTTCAAGTTGGGATGTTTCCGAAGGAAAGTTAACCTTGACCGGACCAACCACTTTGGCAGAGTTTGAAACTGCTATTGCTGCTGTGCAATTCCAAACCACGGCTACAGTGACTTCGGGGGATACCCGTTCATTTTCAATTGTTTTGAACGAGGCCAACTACCTTGCCTCTACGGGGCATTACTATGAATATGTGCCTTCATTGGGCATCACATGGACAAATGCACGTGATGCCGCTGCATTGCGAACCTTTTATGGATTACAGGGGTATTTGGCAACCATTTCCATTCAGGATGAATCCGATCTATTGGGATCACAGGCTCCCGGAGCGGGTTGGATCGGTGCCAGTGATGCCGCCTTGGAAGGCGATTGGTACTGGGTAACTGGACCTGAAGCTGGAACCTTGTTCTGGCGCGGTGACTCTGGCGGAACAGCCTTTGGCTATGAATTCTGGAATGGCGGAGAGCCCAACAATAGTGGGAATGAAGATTATGCCCACATTACCGCACCGGGTGTAGGTTTGCCCGGATCATGGAACGACCTTTCAAATACGGGAGCGGCCAGTGGAGATTACCAACCTAAAGGATATTTGGTGGAATATGGCGGGATGCCGGGAGACCCCTCCTATCCAGACCTAGCGGCCACCACAACCATTACGGTTGACCCAACAGACCCAACGGGCACAGCACCTTCATCGGTAACCGTATATTGCTCTGCCGATATTCCTGCTGCTGATGTTTCCAGTATTACCGATGAGGCGGACAATTGCGACCCCAGTCCTACAGTCACTTTTATCAGCGATGTAAGTGATGGGGGCACCAATCCTGAAACCATTACTAGGACGTATCGGATTACTGATGCCTCTGGGAATTCGTTGGATGTGTACCAGTTTATAACCGTAACACCTTTTACCATATCAGCCCAACCCAGCAATCAAAATGTAATTGTGGGCAACAATGGAACCTTTTCGGTGACCACCAATGGAGCCGATACCTACCAATGGGAAGTAAGCACCAATGGAGGCAGCTCTTTTGCGCCCATAGCTGATGGAGCCGAGTATTCCGGAACCCAAACAGACACCCTTACGGTAATTGGCCCAGATATGAATAAAAATGGTTACATCTATCGAGTGCAGGTATCCAATTCAGGATCTACCTGTGGGGATTTAACCTCCAATGAAGCGACATTGATCACGACCATTGGCACTGTGATCACCAACCGAAGAGTTACGTACCGGGTGAACAAAAACTGACCTAAACAAACAACCCATTACGTCAGCACCATTACGTTTTGGACGTTATTTAGCTGTATTTTATACCTATATAAGCACGTTAACCAACACAACATTAGGCAATCAAAGACAGGGCCACATCCACAGAATCTGTTAGTTCCTTTTTGTCTGTGTTGATTTTGGAAACAACCTGAATACCATTATATAGTATTAATAAGAAAGAGGCCAATGCCCTTAGGTCTTTACCTTCACTTATTTGGCCTTTCATCTGTCCCTTTTTAAGGTATTCATAAAATAGATTTTCAAAATCACGCCTATTGCTTGACAGGATTTCCAGACAACTTTCATTATTGGGAACCAGTTCTGTAGTATTGTTTACTGCAAAACACCCTTTTCTGTCGGTATCAAGCATAGCTTCGTCAATAGCTTTAGTAAAAAGTTTGGAAAACCCCTCTTTAACATTGGGTTGGTCTTGAAAAAGCTGACTAATTCTATCAATATTTTGTTTACGGTAAAGCGCAAAGGCTTTTTTAAAAAGTTGCTCCTTATCTCCAAAAGTATCGTACAGGCTTGCCCTGTTTATTCCCAAATGGGCTACCAATTCCTGTATGGAAGTTGCCGAATACCCTTGCTTCCAAAACAGATTCATTGCTTTGGTCAAGACTTCTTGTTCATCAAATAATTTTACTCTCGGCATACTACAAAATGTGGAAGCGTATGTATACGCTTCCACAAAAATATCCCATTGGAACATTCATTCCAAATATGGCAACAAAAATTACGCTGCAAATATTGGATTGATGTTCAGTCCTCCATCCACATTATATTCGGCTCCCGTAATAAAAGAAGCTTTGTCAGAAGCAAGGAAAGCGGCCACCTCTGCAATTTCCTCCGGTTGTCCGTACCTTTTTAAAGGAATCCGATTTTGCATCATTTCTCCCATTCCTTTTAATTGCTCTTCTGTCATTCCTGTTTTACTGAAAATAGGCGTGGCAATGGGTCCTGGGTTAAGCGCATTTACCCTGATTTTTCGTGGGGCCAATTCCGTGGCAGCCGCTCGGGTATACGAATTTAAGGCCGCTTTTGTAGCCCCATAAACCGCAGTGTTGGGCATTCCTGTGTACGCATTTATTGATGACAGGTTTATAATACTGCCGCCATCATTAAGAATAGGAAGAAATTTCTCGATGGTAAAAACAGCTCCTTTAAAATTAATGTCCAACAAGGTGTCAAACCCATCCTCTGAATTTTGCCCTACGGGCATGGGAATAAAAACACCTGCATTTACAAACAAAATATCGATTTTCCCAAATTCATCTTTAACCAGACCCACGGCCGCGTCTATAGCAGAAAGATCCAAAACATCCGCTACAATTCCCTTGACACCTAATTCTGCAGCTGCCGAATCAACTTTATCGGTTGAGCGTCCAGTGATGATTACAGTTGCGCCTTCCTCTTTTAGTTTTTTGGCCGTTGCGTAACCGATACCACTGTTTCCTCCGGTTATTACGGCTACTTTACCATTTAATGTACTCATTTGTTGTTGTTTTAAATTGTTTATATTGGAACGATTATTCCGCTACAAATGTATACATAACAGAACGAACATTCCAAATAAAATATGCTTTGCTATGGAAAATAAAAACGTGTGCCACTAACAAGGTGTACGTAAAATTGCGGGAGTCATCCTTGAACCAATAGGAATGTCATAAATTTGTGTTCACTGTGGATTTGAAAATAGCACTTGAAAATCTGCTGTTTTACATCTTTAAAACAACTTGTATTACGCAAAACTCTATTAGAAACATCATGCCACAAACCTTTAAAACACCTCACATTCAAAAAAATCACTCGGTTTTCCTTGCATTTACCGTATTGGTGCTCGTAAGTGCTTGCCGTACCAAAAACCAGAAAGCAAATGGCCATAATCCCTCTACGGAACCAAGCCTTTATTTGGGTCAAACCCCACCTGGAACAACACCAGAACCCTTTGCTCCCGGAATGGTGACCTCGGAAGATTGGGAGGTCAGTGGTGTTTTTACACCCGATTTAAAAGAATTTTATTTCATTCGACTTGATGCAGACAGGGAAAAACAGGAAATGGTGGCTTTTAAAAACAAGGATGGCCAATGGCATGAAACTGTGGTAGCTCCTCGTAGGGGGCAGCCCTTTTTCTCTTCAGATGGCAAGACCATGTATTTAAGCAGTCGGTACAGAAAGCGCACTGAAACTGGTGACTGGTCCAAAATGGAAACCCTTTCCTCCCCCTTTGATACCTTACCAACGATGCGTCTTTCCGTGTCGGACAAAGGGACATATTTTTTTGATGAGTTTAAACCGGATTTTACAGGTGATATTTGGTATTCACAATTGGTGGATGGAAAACACGAAGAACCAAAACGCCTTACCAAAACCATCAATAATGGGAAAAGCTTCCACCCTTTTATCGCTCCGGATGAGTCTTATCTTATATTTGATAGTGAAAGAGAAGATGGATTTGGCGATTCCGACATTTATATCAGCTTCCGTGAACAAGACGGTTCTTGGGGCGAACCCATTAATTTAGGGGGCCAAATAAACACGGAAGCCTGGGAAGCCTGTGCCAGTGTTACACCAGATGGGAAGTACCTATTTTTCAATAGAACTGTAGGACCCGTTAAACACGAAAATGATGATTATGAAAATGTGGATATTTTTTGGGTGGATACCGGAGTTATTGAAAACCTCAAGAATAAATAAAAGTTCCTTGACCACTCAGCCGAAAAAATTCAATGATCAACAAAGACAATTCACCTACCTATAAATGGGGAGATAACTGCCACAGTTGGGTTTTTGTGGATAACGAAAATCTTTCTGTAAAAATGGAATCAATGCCGAGTTGGACTAAAGAAAAACTTCATTTCCACTCAAAAGCACAGCAATTCTTTTTCATACTAAAAGGCATGGCCACGTTTTACATTTTGAATGAAGTAAAATCCGTTCCAGAAAACAGTGGAATCTTAATCGACCCTAAAACAGAACACTACATTGCAAATGAAACTGAAAACGATTTGGATTTTCTTGTAATTTCACAACCCAATACCAATAACGACAGAACAACCATTGCGTAATACCAATGAACACCTTTGAAAACATAAAAAAAGGAATCCCGAATACAATTACCCTGCCCATTGAATTGAAAAAACTATGCGAATGGACCGAACAACATGGGTATCCCATTAGCGGATGCTTTGAATTAAGGGCCGATGACGGGGAAACCATGCGATATTGGCTCGGCTTTAATGATGTATCCGATAGATTTGGCTTGTTTGGAGCTGGAGCTTCCGGTGATATTTATGCCTTTTGGTTAACAGATGATGGAAGTCAGAAAATAGTGCATTTAGGCTCCGAAGGAGACGCCATCTATATTCTCGCTGATAATTTTGTTGATTTCTTAAGGCTATTGGCCATTGGGTATGATGAAATTGGATTTGCCGACATGAACAAAACCGCTGAGGAATGGAATTTGGAAGTTGGCAATGCCAAAAACGAAGGAATTAATCCTAAATTCAGAGAGTGGGTGGAACAGGAATTTCAGGTAAAAGTACCCCGAAAAGGAAACGAGATAACCAATTTTAAGGATAAGGAATTCAACGATTGGATTGAAAGGCAACTCAAGAAATACTCCTAAAATTACCTTTCAGACCCAAAACCAAGAAGGCCAAAAAAAGTATATACCTAACTGTGACTTGGAGCATAATTTTTTCCGTTCAATAAGGCAATTCGCAGTTGAATTGGTCATCCAAACCGTATTTCAAGGCTATCTTAACAAAACAAGGGGATTAAATTTCCAACTTTGGGTGCAATTCCTTTACAGCATTGATCAGTTCCTGGCTATCTTTTCTACTTTTAAAAGCATCGCTTTGCAAAAGTTCTAATGCGGTATTGTAAAAGAAACCTTCCCCTTCCTTTTTTTGATTCTCTAGGGTCTCTAGATTCCCTAGTTTTGTTTTAAGTGCTCCAAAAACATAAATGAGCAACTCAGGAAAGTCGGGTCTATTCATTACTGTTTTATTGGATAACACTTTGAAAATAAGTTTAATAGGTCCAAACGGTTTTATTTTTTTTAAAAAAACAGCTTCCATTAACGGTTTACGTGCATAGTAGAAGTCACTATAAAGTTCATGTCGTTCACCCAATAATACTTCACAGGCTTCTGGAAAACTTACGGTGAGGTCCACCAATCTTTTTAAAATCCTGCCAAAACCAGCTCTTTTGGCCGCATCTTCATTCAAAAGAGCTTTTTCCATATGTGAGAAGAAAAACCCACCAACGTATTTTTGCCATATATCAAAACGATCAATGGCTCTATTGACCTTTTCTTCCCATGCTTGGTCATCTGAATTTGGTGTCAAGATTTCCAGATTACAGATCCATGAATTTTATATCCGTAACACCACAGTCTATCACATGTCCATAAAGTGTTGAATAATCCTTTCTTTCTAACATCAAAGGGTGCGCAAAAAGCTTCTCAAAATACTCGAAGTGAGTCAAATCTACAGGGCCCACCCTCTTTGCGGTTTCTTCCAAAACATAGGTCAGCACCTCTGAAAAATCCTCCCGCTGAAAAGCCGCATCGTTTGTCAATGCCTTGGCACAAAAGTCCATCGTAAACCAATGCAATTCATAGATATGATCATTAATTGTACTTTCATACCAAAGTGACCCAAAAACCTCAAGCGGTTCCTCTTCGTCATCAAGATCTTCCAGTGTAGATTCAAGATCATCCCCCAATACTTCTTCACAACAAGTTGGAAAACTTGGTGTTAGATCCATCAAGCCTTTTATAACCCTACCAAATCCGGGGCGCTGTGCGGCCTCCTCCTTTAAAAGTACCTTTTCCGTAAGTTCAGAAAGCAATGCAACATCCTCTTGTTTTTCAAAAATGTTCGCATTGGAAAAAATGGAAAACATTTCCTTTTCCCAAGTTTCGTTATCCGCGGTGTCGTTCAGATTGTCCCAGTTAATGTTCATAGTGTATTGTTTTTAATTTTTGATGCTGCATATTATTGAAACAGCTCTTCCTGAAGACGCGCCATTTGACCAAAGGCCAATTTGAATTGACGGATACAGATTTTTATCATTTATGGTGTTGTTAATACGGTTAAAATAATCTCTGGGGCAAGTGAGCAAACTATGTTTGATTTGAATTAAGTATCTTACCACCCGACACTTAGAAATGAAATAGAAATAGGCAAATGAAATCGCCAACAATACTTGATCATAAAATCCCTATATCTTTGGGGGCTTTGGCCTTGACCCTTGCCATGATAATTGGGGAGTATATTAACGGTGGTGTTGTTACCCATCATCTACTGGCCGATGACAATTTACCGGGCATTTCCAATTGGTGGGGCCTTGTGACCATTCCTTTGTTAACATGGGTAGTTATTACGCTTGTTCAAAAAAGACAAAGCAACATCGATATTATAGGTTCAAATTCCAAAAATGACACCAAAGGTATCTTGAACAGGTTTTTGGGTGCATTGATATTTGGGGTTTTGGTATCAGTGTTTTGGGAATTGGGACTTGAGAACATTCTTCAATACCTGATACTTTTACCTGTCCTCATTGCTTTTTTCCGACCCGTCTATCTACCCGAATGTCTTCTGGGATTTGTGTATGGGATGATGTACACTTTTGGTGGGATATTGCCCATACTGATAGGGTTGGTTTTAACCGTATTATGCTTTCTGGCGTATAAGGTAATCCGAAGAGGGGTGCTTTTTATAATCTCTAAAATTTGATGAAAGTCGCTGTAGCTTTTTGATTCCTACATATCAAAAATTAATTAACCCGTTGTTGGCACATCCACAATACAAAACGGCTATCATTTTCACCAGTTTATGGTATAAAAAAACCCCGTAAATTACGGGGTTATGAAGTTTCCTGTTGGCCTACAAGGACTCGAACCTTGAACGACTGAACCAAAATCAGCTGTGTTACCAATTACACCATAGGCCAGTACCACAATTGAGCGTGCAAATTTATAACAAACTTTGGTTTCGACAAATATTTTAGCAAGATTACACGCTAATTTTTGATCGTTTACTGTTAAAGCTTTTTCAAAAAGGGCTAACCTTCTCTCTGATATTTACTAAATTCGCCCCAACCTTGGTTAACAACCATCTCTATGTTTGCAAAAGACTTCAAAAAATGGGATACCATCCTCGGCTGGCTATCCTTTGCCATAGCCTTTATTGTTTACGCCCTAACCGTTGAACCCACCGGAAGTTTTTGGGATGCCGGGGAATACATTTCAACCTCAGCAAAACTACAGGTAGGTCACCCACCAGGCGCACCACTTTTGCAGATGATAGGTGCCTTTTTTGCCATGTTCGCCTTTGGGGACCCCTCAAAAATAGCACTCATGGTCAACGCCGTATCCGTGGTTTCCAGTGCTTTTGCTGTTCTGTTCACTTTTTGGACCATTACCAACTTGGTTCAAAAAATGATTGCCAAGGACAAATCCATCACCAATAGCAAGGCTATTGCCATTTTGGGAAGCGGTCTGGTCGGTGCCTTGGCCTTTACCTTTTCAGACAGTTTTTGGTTCAATGCCGTGGAGACTGAGGTGTACGCCATGGCCAGCCTTATCATGGCACTCTTACTTTGGTTGGGCTTAAAATGGACCGATAATCTGGACGACCCCAGAGGGCATCGGTGGCTTTTGCTTATTTGCTTTTTGGTAGGACTTACTTTTGGAATCCAATTTATGGGCTTCTTGGCCATTCCATCTATAGGGTTGTTGTACTACTTCAAAAAATATAAAAACACTTCTGTAAAGAATTTCCTTTTGGCCAATATCGTTGTAGTGGCCTTTCTCATATTGGTCTACAAGTTCTCACTCACCTATGTTTTAGAACTTTTTGGTTGGAGCGAGGTCTTTTTTATCAATGAAATTGGATTGCCCTTCAATTCAGGGACCATTATAATGGCACTACTTTTTATTGCAGCTTTTTACTTTGGATTGCGATACACCCGAAAACACAATTATTATTCGGCCAATACCATTGTGCTTTGTATGATGTTTGTTTTCCTCGGTTTTTCATCTTGGTTGATGCTGCCCATACGCGCCAATGCCAAAACGGTGGTCAATGAAAACAACCCTGCCGATGCCCGGGCACTTTTGGCCTATTACAATCGAGAACAATATCCCGGTGTGGAAAGCCCTTTCTATGGGGCTTACTATTCCGACACCTTTGCCCCTGCCGGAGAGGATATCGATGAAAGCCCTAAATATGAAAAGGACCTGAAGTTGGGGAAATATGTCATTGTAAATAACTACAAAGATGCATTGCAAGGCCCGAACGAAAAGCACGTGGGCTTGCTGCCCCGAATGTGGAGCGATCAGCATGCCGAAAATTACATGCGCTATTTTGGTCCTCTGGATTTCCGAATAAAATCAGAATACATTTCCAACAATGAGTTAAGGGATGCCGTTGGCCAATTTAAGACCGCGTATTCCCAAGGGGAGCTGGACACTGAACAATACATTCGGTTTTTACGTGAATTTGGGGAGTACATTGAAGTGGAACCCCCAACAGTATGGCAAAACATAAAATACCTTTTCGAATTTCAATTTGGGTATATGTACATGCGGTACTTTATGTGGAATTTTGTGGGCCGGCAAAATGATGTGCAAGGCAGATATGACGAAAACGGCCATTGGCTCAGTGGTATAGGTTTTATGGACAGTCTTAGATTGGGCAGCCAGAAAAACCTTCCGAGTGACTGGGAGAACAACAAAGGTCGAAACACCTATTTCTTTTTACCCTTGCTCTTGGGGATTATTGGCATTGTGTTCCAGATTTCAAAGAACCCAAAGCAATTTTGGGTGCTGTTCGTCTTTTTTATGTTTACAGGTCTTGCAATCCAATTTTACACCAACCCCTACATCTTCCAGCCTAGGGAACGGGATTATTCCCTTGTGGGATCCTTCTACATTTTCTGTATTTGGATCGGTATTGGGGTGTATGGCCTCTTTGATGAATTCAAAAAGCTAATTGCCCCCAAGATTGCCGCCCCGGCAATTGCAACCATTTGTCTTTTGGCCGTGCCCTTGTTGATGGGCTTCCAAAACTGGGACGATCATGACCGATCTGGTCGGTATACGGCACCAGCAACAGCTAAGGCTTATTTGGACTCTTGCCAAGAAGATGCAGGTGCCATTTTGTTCACCATTGGCGATAACGACACCTTCCCATTATGGTATGTTCAGGAAATTGAGCAGTACAGAACAGATGTCAGAATCGTGAACACCAGCCTTTTTGCAACGGATTGGTACATTGATCAAATGAAACGGAAGGCCTATGAGAGTGATCCAATCCCCTCTCAACTCACACACGACAAATACCGATTCGGTACTCGTGATGCCATTTATTATCGAGGCATTACGGACAACCGATGGAGCATTCAAGATTTTATGAATTGGGTGGGCAGCGATAAGCCCCAGACCAAGTTTGGGCATGTTTTGGAAAGTCAAGGGGCCGATATCAGCGAGTATCCCCAAAGCACTTTGGACATCATTTATTATCCCACCAATAAAATCCGTATTCCCGTCAATAAAAAGAACGTTTTGGAAAGCGGATTGGTCAAAGAAAAGGATTCTGCCTTAATCGTGGATTATATCGATATTGACCTTCCCAGCGTCTTGCCCAAAAACAGGATTTTAATGCTGGACCTTATTGCCAATAACGATTGGAAGCGTCCCATTTATTTTTCCGGAGGAAGTTTTGACAGCGCCGAATACATTTGGATGAAAGATTACCTTCAATTGGATGGTCTGGCCTATAAATTGGTTCCCATTAAGACCGAAAACCGAAACTCCTTTGAAATGGGCCGTATTGACAGTGATTTAATGTATGATGTTGTCAAAAACTGGGATTGGGGCAATTCTGGAAGCGAGGACATCTACCATGACCCCCAAACCCGTTCACAAGGATTATCGTTCCGAAGTAATTTGGCCCGTTTGATGGAACAACTCATCAGCGAAAATAAAATTGACAAGGCCAAGGACATCATCGATATTGCCATGACCAACATGCCAGTGGATTACTATGGATTCTATGCCTTTGTGGAACCTTTTGTGGATGGCTATTACAAAGTGGGCGAAACGGAAAAGGCCCGTGCCCTTTTTGAAAAACTCAAAAAGGTGTACCAAGAGCATTTGGAATATTACGCCAATGCCCCATTGGATGAACAATATGAAAAGATAGATGATATTTTGGCGGACATGCAGGCCTATCGCAGGAATATTGATATCCTAATTGAAAATCAGGATCAAGATTTGGCGGAGTCCGAGACCATTATCTTTAACGAATACATTGATAAATTCTCCCAATTTGTGGGCGAAGAAGAAGAGGTTTTGGAAGAACCCATCCTAGAACCCAATCCAGACTTGGAAGATTCCATTCCATTGGATACCATTGAAGCAGTACAGGACGGGGCGCAGATAGAACCCTAAAAAAAGCGAGGTAAAAACCTCGCTTATATATATTCGTTCAAAATGCCGATCAGCGTGTTGGCGTCCTGTTCGCCACTCTGCCGCCAAACCATTTCACCTTTTTTATAAATCATTAATGTGGGTAATCCCTTAATGCGGAGCGCTTGTGAAAGCTCTTTGTTCTTGTCCACATCTATTTTTATGACTTTTCCTTTATCGCCAAGAGCTGCCGCTACATCGCGCAAAACAGGGTGCATGGAAGTGGATTGTTCGTTCCACTCTGCATAAAAATCCAACAACACAGGGACTTTTAAATCTATGAGTTCGCCAAACTTTGACATGTATTCACTGGTTTACAGTCAAAAGTAAGAAAAATTGTTAAAGTTTTACGTCAAGTCAACGCTTTAGGATATTGACCCTCGTTAAATTCACGTTAAACCTTTCCCTTAACCTAAACCGTAAGGGTTTTAAATCAAAAGAAAGTCCATAAACAAATAAGGTATGCTTTTGTTTACAATCAATTGGATGAGTTAAGGCACTTAGACCTATAACATCTTCATACCATGACATTTATCATTCATTTTAGACTACTTTACCCCTAGGTTTACACTTGAAATAACACCACTGTATTTGACTGACCAAATAGCTATGAATCAGCCATTTCTAGTGTAAAATCTCAACTAATGAAAAATTTTATTTTTACCTTTTGCGCTCTTTTCATCAGCACAGCCACATTTTCACAAGCCGGCCATATTATGCAAGGTGTAGGCTCTGTAAACATGTCCATGGGTGGTGCTGCCACGGCCCAGCCATTGGATATTTCTGGCGCACTGCATTGGAACCCTGCCACTATTTCCGCCTTTGACGAGGACATCATTAAATTGGATATTGGATTGTTCTTTTCCTCACCGGAATTAAGCTCAACCGTTCCAGAATTTGATGGACAAGGTCAACCAACAGGCAATTTTTATAGCGGAACTACTGAAGATGACCGAGGCGTTTCTCCAATGCCTGCATTGGCGGCTGTATGGAGCAAACCGGACAGCAAGCATACTTTTGGGGCATCTGCATTTGGAATCAGTGGATTTGGGGTAACCTTCCCTGAAAGTATGACCAATCCCATAAACATGCCTCAGGCCAATGGCGGATTTGGAAGGATAGAATCAGATTATATGCTCTTCCAAATTGGATTGGCATGGGCCTATGAAATTACCGATCAATTTTCATTTGGTCTGCAACCTACATTTAACTATGCCGCTTTGGAATTAATGCCCAACCCAACAGCCAATCCCAACCAAGCTGGGTATCCTTCTACCAACAAAGCATCTGCTTTTGGATTTGGGGGGCAAATAGGGTTATTCTACAGCTCCAAAGTGGGCTTTAAGGCAGGGGTCTCCTATAAAACAACCCAATATTTTGGTGATTTTGAACTGGACAACACCTATTTGGATGGTTCGCAAAGCTCCAATAACTTCAACATGGACTATCCGGCCATTCTTTCCTTTGGGGTGGGTTACTCTTTGGGTACCATTGATTTTGCCTTGGATTATAGAATGGTAGATTATGAAAATACGGATGGCTTCTCTTCCGTTGGTTGGACCGAAACCGCTTCAGTGGCTGGATTTGGATGGGAAAACATCACTATTATTTCCACAGGAATCCAATACAAGGGAATTAACAAGTTCCCTATCCGTGTTGGATATACCTATAGCTCCAATCCCATAAACAGCGATGTTGCCTTCTTCAACATCCCGGCAACCGCCATCATCAAAAATGCTTTTCAAGTGGGGTTAAGCTACCAGGTAAGTGATAGATTCCAATTGGATATACTTTACCATTACGGCTCAAGTGGAGATGCCACTTCAGGCCCTGTTTTGAATCCAATGTTCATTCAAAACTCCCCACCTTATGGAGCTATTCCCAGTAGTGAGGTTTCTTATGAAATGACCACTTCCATGTTGGGCTTTGGAGCATCCTTAAAACTCTAAATTATTCAGGCATTTAGCCAAAACAAACGAAAAAGGCACTGATTAAAAATCAGTGCCTTTTTTTTGTCCAAATGAATTGACAACAACTTCGACCATGGTGAAGCAACAACTTGGTCAAAATTTTCAATGTTAATTCACACTGTTTAAATAGTTTAAGTCTCTGAATTTCAGTATATTTAATAGGGTGCATAAAATAAATCGTCATGGCTATTAAGAGTTACACCGGAAAAAGATTTAAGGAAACTCCAAAGGAAATATCACTCAGGGTAAGTGATTATATGACTAGAAACTTGATCACCTTTCGTCCAGAGCAATCTATTGAAGAGGTCATCGAAGCATTGATAAAACATAAGATTTCGGGAGGTCCTGTTGTTAACGAAGACAACGAACTTATAGGGATTATTTCAGAAGGGGACTGTATCAAGCACATTAGCGATAGTCGTTACTACAATATGCCCATGGAACGCAGCAAGGTTGGGCTTCGTATGATTAAAAATGTGGAAACCATTGATGGGAACATGAACATTTTTGATGCGGCCAAAAAATTCCTTGAAGTTAAAAGACGTCGTTTTCCTATTGTGCAAAATGGAAAACTTGTAGGTCAAATATCCCAAAAAGATATTCTAAAAGCAACCATGGCACTAAAATCTGAACATTGGAAATTGTTGTAAATCGCCCTCTATTATGGGTGAAGCATTTTAGGATAGTTTTTTCTTTGGTGTAATCACAGAAACTTCTGGCCAAATGCCATCAAAATTTCAATCTTTCGCCAAAAGCTTTGAATTAACAAGCTTGTTTCAAATGTTCTTATCAGCTATGCTTTTTTGTTTTTAAGGCTTAGATTTGCAATAACAAAAGTAATTTTCAAAAATTTGAATTCATTTCAAAAGTTCGTTCATAAAACTTTTAATTGCACCTCAATTGGACGCTTAATATTAGCCTATTATCTCTTACAAAAAAACCATTTATCTGTTTATGGTTGGAACAATAGTGTCAAGTCCAGAAAACCCATTGACAGGAACGGTGAAGCTCTTCCTTGGTTTACATATAGTTTCATTCATTTTCTGGAAAAAAGAATTGAAGATAACTTTAAGATTTTTGAATATGGAAGTGGAAATTCCACAATTTGGTTTTCTAGATTTGGATGTAAGGTCATTTCAATTGAGCACGACAAAAATTGGTATAACTTCATGTTCTCCAGCCTATCCAAAAACCCATTAATAGATTATAAATTTAGAGAGCTAGAATCAAACAAATATGTTGAAGAAATAACCAACTACACAAATGAATTTGATATAGTGGTCCTTGATGGTAGAGAGAGAGTTCAATGTTGTAAGAACTCACTTTTGGCTTTGAAAAAGGGAGGAGTAATTATATGGGACAACTCGGACAGACATGAATATGATGAAGGGTATAAATACCTTCTAGCAAATAATTTCAAAAGAATTGATTTTCAAGGATTAGGACCTATAAATTCCAGAGCTTGGTGTACCAGTGTTTTTTATAAAGAAAGAGAAAATTGTTTAGACATATAATATTTAAGCGATAAATACTTTTAAAACAACAAAACTGACTTTAAAAAATCCCTAACCTTCATTTGTTAAGTATTCTTTAATCATATCCAATTTCGAATCGGGAACACAGAAACAGTTCCTGACCCCATTATCCACCTCCCGCATCAGTGTTTCCGCCTCCTGCAAACCATTTTCGGTATGATTAAAAAAACGATAACCCAATCCTCCTAGAACCTGCTCTATTTCTGCCTCATTTCTGTTAAAAAGGGTCTCACAAACAATGATTGGCCTGTGCTTCAATATAGTTTGTTGACCTCCCTTCAGTATTTCCACTTCAGCTCCTTCTGTATCAATCTTTATCAAATCAATGGAATTCGCAGAACTCTCATAGTCATCAATCCGCAGGGACGGTATTTTCACTTTTTCTGAGGTTAAACTCTTCTTGGTTCCCATATTATGCTCCCCGGACAAGTTTAAGATAGAAGGAAATTTAGGGTTCACAATTTGATAGAACTCAATCTCACCATTAAAATTTGAGAGTGCCATCGGTTCAATCGTTATCCTATCCTCCAACCCATTTATTTTCAGGTTTTCAGTCATATATACCTTGGGGCCTACGGAAGGCTCAAAAGCAATTACCTTAAGATTGGGATTGGCCTTGCACCCTAAAATACTGTAGTAGCCAATGTTGGCCCCTATATCCCAAAACGACCCAACTTTCTTTACCAAATCAATGAAAATAGACGTGTACTCAAACTCCAACGGTTTTTTCCAAAACAACTCCCGGGTCAGATAACTGGTTTGATTGGTTTTAAGATAAAACGAAAGGTTTGAATCAATTTTCACTTTCAACAGCCCAGATGGATGGATCTTGAATTTTTTAGGCAATATCGGAGACAGAAGCTTGTTGATATTCCTAAGCAATGTATTTATGGCCGGCTGATATATGATAGAATGAAATAAACCCATTGGCGTGTACGTCTCGAAAATTTGACAAAATTATATTTTTTAAACTTAGCAACCCCATTCAATGTACATTCAATGGAGATTTAAAATCATTTTGTCTAAAATAAGTCGATTCGTTATTTTTTCTTATCAAAAGCATTTATTTTGCCCTAGCCATACTAGGATTTTTCTTATGATTAAAAATCAGTGTTTTGAAACCTTCGTTTCAATTCTAATTCTCCTAACATTCAATGTAGGGTTTTCACAGAACTATGATGTCAGTGATTATCAGAAGATCAATGAGACCAATGGTGGTTTTACAGGAACATTGAATGATTATGATTCATGGGGAATTGCCATTGACAACATAGGGGATTTGGATGGAAACGGCACAAACGACCTTGCGGTAGGAGCCTACACAGATGATGACGGTGGCTTTAATCGAGGTGCAGTTTGGATTCTTTTCTTAGATGCCAACAACCAAGTCATAAACAACACCAAAATTAGCGACACCAGTGGAAACTTCACAGGAGTCTTGGATAATGATGACCGATTTGGTGGTTCGGTTTCTTATTTGGGTGATTTAAATTCAGATGGCCTCATTGAGTTGGCCGTTGGAGCAGATTATGATGGTGATGGGGGATATTGGCATGGTGCGGTCTGGATACTCAGTCTAAATAATGACGGTACCGTAAACTCACATGTAAAAATCAGTGATACCCAAGGCGGATTCAATGGTTTTATTAACGGAGATGCCATTTTTGGAACTGATATGGAGGTCATTGGAGATTTAAACAATGATGGAATAACAGACTTGGCAGTAGGTTCAAGAAGGGATGCAGATGGGGGGTCAAGACGTGGTGCCGTGTGGATTCTTTTTATGAATGCCGACCTTACCGTAAACACTTCACAAAAAATCAGCGATACCCAAGGAGGGTTTACACCCCCATTGGACTTTGAAGACTATTTTGGCGGGTCTGTTCTAAATATAGGTGACCATGATGGTGATGGGGTAACCGATATCATCACAGGAGCCTACCGGGATGATGACCAACTGACCAACTCGGGTAGTTTCTATATTTTATATCTTAATACGGACGGAACCGTAAAGTCTTCACAAAAAGTTTCCAACACCTCGGGTGGACTTTCCCATCAGATTTCCGGAAATGCACTTTTTGGAGAATCCATAGATGGTATAAATGATATTGACAATGATGGCAGAAAAGAAATTTTGGTGGGTGCACTGGGTCACTTCAACCCTACCTTCTCCAGCCAAACAGGTGGATTCTATATGATAGAATTAAATGACAATGGAACCGTTTCCGAAGATTATTTTTATAGCTACGGAGAACATTGCTTTTCTGGTCTGTTGAATGGTGGCGATTATTTTGGCGGTGCCATTACATTATTAAATGGTGGTGAAAACCCAAAAATTGCGGTCAGTGCTTATCACGATAGTGAAAATGGCCCGGAAAGAGGAGCCGTTTGGATACTTGACCTGGGAGAGGTCACCTATTCCCTAGACAACTCAACGGACCCCTCTGGGTGCAACAGCTATGATGGTTCCTTCACAATTTCTGACCTTAATCCACAAAGGGACTATACGGTAACCTATGATTATCAAGGCAATACTATATCGGATTACTACCTCTCGGATGTAAATGGAATGATTCAAGTTGTGAATTTGGCCGCTGGCACCTATGACAATATTGTGGTGACCGAAAGTATAATTTCTTGTTCAGATGATCTTGGCTCCATTATATTGAATGGGTCTGAACTGGTGGATGCCCAACTGGATATTACCGAGCCTTCAGGATGTGGAATAAGTGATGGAGCAATTCTTATTCATAACCTTACTCCTGCCGAAGCTTACACGATTTCCTTTGAGACCCAATCCACATCCGTTTCAGAAGATTTGATTGCCGATTCCAGTGGAGAAATCTTTCTTAACGGCCTATCCGGCGGAAGTTATCAAAGCTTTTCCGTTGGAGAAGTTGGCGGTATTTGCCCCAATAATTTTGGCACCGTCTCACTCAATAATCCCAATTTTCAGTTTCAAGTAGCGGTCAACTCACCCAGTGCGTGCAATATACCGGATGGATCTATACAAATAATGGGATTATCGCCCAATACCCCTTACGATATCTCATATCACTTTAATAATGAAGTAATGACCGATGGGCATACTTCCAACGGTATGGGTGAAATTTTACTGACAACTTTACAAGGTGGTGGTTACGAAGACCTCACGGTATCAACAATTGATGAAAGTTGCTTTTTTTCCGTCCCCTATGTTGAACTGCTTTGTATAGAGGATAGCAACTTATGCTTTAGGGCCAAGAACTTTTTTACCCCAAATGGTGATGGGATAAATGATCAGTGGTTTTTGGAGTCTGAGAACGACTGCGAGTATTTCACAAAAATATTTGACCGATATGGAAAGTTGATTGCCGTTTTAACTCCAGAAAATCCTACTTGGGATGGAAGATACATGGGAAAACTTATGCCCGCGGATGATTATTGGTATAGTGTTGAATACACTTCAGGTTCCGATTCGACTATCTATCGGTTCCATTTTACTTTGAAGCGATAAATTATTTCAAAATATACTAGGCTTCGTCCAATCCCTTCTTCTTCAATGTAATCACAGAAACCTCTGGCCAGATGCCAAAACGCCCAGGATAACCAATAAATCCGAACCCACGGTTCACATTGATGAACTGATCTAACTCCTTGTAAATGCCCGCCCAATATTTGTAGCGCCATTTCACAGGGCTCCATTTTATCCATCCGGGAATCTCAACCCCAAACTGCATTCCATGGGTATGCCCACTCAAGGTCAAGTGAAAATGGTAATCATCGTGCAACACCACATCTTCCCAATGCGAGGGATCATGGCTCAGCAATATTTTAAAGTCATCTTTGTGGATACCTTCTTTGGCCTTTTGTAAATCCCCAGCCTTTTTAAATCCGCCACGGCCCCAGTTTTCTACACCTAGCAAGGCAATTTTCTGTCCATCTTTTTCCAAATAGCGATTGGTGTTCAACATCAAATCAAAACCCATCTCTCGCTGTATCATCTTCAGGTCTTCTAAATTTTGGGCCTTGGCCTCCTCGGTTTCCCAAGAAGCATAGTCCCCATAATCGTGGTTTCCTAAAATGGAATATATACCATCCTTGGCCTCCAAACGGGAAAAGACATCTTTCCAAGGTTTCATTTCATCGGACTTGTTATTGACCAAGTCCCCTGTGAAGAAAATTACATCACTTTGCTGCTCATTGATAAGGTCAACCCCATAGGTAACCTTGTTGTAATCGTCAAAACTACCGCTGTGCACATCAGAAATTTGTGTAATCTGATAGTTATGGAAGGCATCGGGCAAATCATCGAACTCAAGCTCGTATTTCAACACCTGATAATTGTATTTTCCACGGTACATACCATATAGCAAAGCCCCAAAAGGCAGGGCCGCCAAACCCAGGGCAATACCACTTACAAAACTTCTTCGGGAAGGAAAATACCCTGCATCGGGATTGGAAACCCCTACCAGTTTATTGTAACCAAAACCAATCAATCGTACAATATCCTCCAATAGAAGAAAGAATCCCAACACCAAAGCCAACAAAAAGAAAGCGGCAAAAATACTCCCGGCAATAGCTGCGGTGCCTTTAAAGCCATCTCCTGGGTCATAGGTGAGAACCTTAACGGTCAAAAAAATCAAGGCGCCCAAAAAAAGTGCAATGTAGGTCCAGTGCATCAATGGACTTTTGAACAATGTGCGGAATGCTTGAAAACCATAAACGGCCAGCACCACATACAAAATTGCCAAAACGATAAATCGGGACATAGAAATTTTTTACAAAATTAGTGCTAATATGCTATTGAGCAGGACTTTTTAATATTATTTAACGGCTTCAACAACAGATGTCAAGACAGCTAGATTGGAAAATGCCACCTGATCCTCCACCAAATGTTTTGCTGAATTCATGCTGATTTTCCCGGCAGTATCCACAGGATTGCCAAAAGTGGTTCCCGATAAATGGATGGCTCGGAGCCCAGCTTCCTTGAAATCTCTTGAATTGTTAGGGTTGATACCACCACCGGCCATGATTGCAATGGAGGTCTGGGACTGCCAATTTTTTAAAATTTCAACGGCATCTGCCGCCGAAGCACTACCCCCAGAAGTCAAAATGGTATCCACTCCTATTTCTTCAAGAACGGCCAAAGCTTTTTTCGGATGTTCCACCCAATCAAACGCCCTGTGAAAAGTAAAGTGCAAAGGCTTGACCAGTTTTACAAGTTCTTTGGTACGTTCCACATCAACCGAAAAATCGTTATGGAGCATTCCCGATACAATACCATCGACATTCAAATCATTGCATGTCTTAATATCGGCCTTCATCACCTCAAACTCTGTTTTGGAATAGTAAAAATGTCCGCTACGTGGGCGGATGAGCACATGGACCGGAATATCCAACCGCTCCTTCACCAGTTCTATCAAACCCACGGAAGGCGTAATGCCCCCCACACCAAGTTCGGAACAAAGTTCAATCCGGTCGGCACCGGCACTCTGGGCATTTAATGCAGATTCAAGGGAATTGGCACAAACTTCTACAAGCATATTGCTATATTTATCACCCTTAAAAGTAAACATCCCTTTCCGTGAAGCGACGCAAATTCCTTAAAAATTCCAGCCTAACCACGGTTGGAATCGTATCGGCCTCTGCCCTAACCTCCTGCAAGACCGAAAACAAAACTGAAGAAACGGTTGTGCCTCCAACGGAACCCATAAAGCCCATTGTGGTCTGTACATGGAACTTCCACAATGCCACCAGCAAGGCTTGGGAAGTGTTAAGCAAAGGTGGTAATGCATTGGATGCCGTGGAACAAGGTGTTATGGTGGAAGAAGCCGATGAAACCAATGAAACTGTAGGTAAAGGTGGCAGACCTGACCGTGATGGAAATGTTACGTTGGATGCCTGCATTATGGACAAAGACGGCAATTGTGGCTCGGTGGTCTACCTTCAGAACATAGTACATCCTGTTTCTGTGGCCCGGAAAGTGATGGAAGAAACACCACACATCTTACTAGCGGGCAAGGGCGCTGAAAAATTTGCCTATGAACAGGGCTTTGAAAAAGAAGACCTGTTGACCGAAAGTACGCGACAACAATACCAAGAGTGGTTGAAAACTTCAAAGTACGAGACCACCATCAACATAGAAAACCACGATACGATTGGTATGTTGGCCATTGACGCTAATGGTGATATTTCCGGGGCCTGTACTACCAGTGGAATGGCGTATAAAGTGGCTGGTAGAGTTGGCGATTCCCCCATTATTGGCGCAGGATTGTATGTGGATAATGAAGTTGGCGGTGCTACCGCTACTGGTGTGGGCGAGGAAGTCATCCGTACTGTTGGTAGTTTTTTGATCGTGGAACTGATGCGACAAGGAAAAAGCCCACAAGAAGCCTGTGAAGAAGGGGTAAAACGCATCATGAAGAAAAATGAAGGTCGGAAAGATTTCCAGATCGGCTTTTTGGCCATCAACAAAAATGGAGAAACCGGCGGATACTGCGTCCATCCGGGATTTACCTACCGAGAATACAGTGAAAAAGGGCACGAGAACCGACAAGTGAAGAGTTTTTACAGTTAGGTCAATGACATCTTCGCGCCTAGATTAAAGAACCAAGGTGTCTTGACTCTTGATTCTTGAACTTGACTCTTGATTCTTGAACTTGACACTTGGGTCTTTACGCTTGATACTTGTCCCTTGAACTTGACTCTTGAATTCTGTCTCATTTAAGCAGCAATTCGTACTTTTAAAACCTGCCCATTGAAAACTGTTAATTGATTATTGTTAATTGCTAACTGAACAACATGTCTGAACAAAAACGCCTTTTTCTCCTTGATGCCTACGCCCTAATTTTTCGTGGATACTATGCCTTGATCAAAAATCCACGGATCAATTCCAAAGGGATGGACACTTCCGCCATTATGGGCTTCATAAACTCCCTTTTTGATGTCATCAAACGCGAACAACCCGATCATTTGGCGGTGGCTTTCGACAAAGGAGGCAGTGTGGAACGTACCGAACTTTTTGAAGCCTACAAAGCCAATCGGGATGAAACCCCGGATGCAATCAAGATAGCCGTACCCTACATTCAACAGATTTTAAAAGCTATGAAAATTCCTATTGTGGAATTGGAAGGCTACGAGGCGGATGACCTCATCGGAACCATTGCCAAACAGGCTGAAAAGGAAAATTACAAGGTTTTTATGGTCACGCCCGACAAGGATTTTGGGCAGTTGGTCAGTGAAAATATCTTTATGTACCGACCCGCTCGAATGGGCAACGGTATTGAAATTTGGGGTATTCCCGAAGTGCAAAAACGCTTTGGGGTGAAACGTCCAGAGCAGGTGATCGACTACTTGGGAATGATGGGTGACGCCAGTGACAATATTCCCGGATTGCCCGGTGTGGGGGACAAGACCGCCAAAAAATTCTTGGAACAATTCGATTCCTTGGAAGGCTTGTTGAGCAACACGGACCAATTGAAGGGAAAAATGAAGGAAAAGGTGGAAGAAAATGCCGAGCTGGGTCGACTTTCCCGCCAATTGGCCGAAATAAAGACGGATTGCGACGTAAAATTCCATGCCGAAGACTACGAAATGTGTCCGCCCGATGCCGAAGAAGTACAGAAAATCTTTGAGGAACTGGAGTTTCGAAGATTGCGGGAACAATTCGTGAAAATATTTTCCGGCGAGGTGGAACCCACCACCCAAGTGACCAGCACCGAGACTGCCAAACAAGAGGCCAAAGTGGCCGGAAGTGGGCAGTTTACCCTGTTTGGAGGTGACCCTACCGAAGCTGCGGCCACTATCAAGGACGTAAGCGGCCGTAGGACCATCGCCGATGTTGAACATTTTTACCAAATGGTTCAGCCAGGGTTGGCCATGGAATTGTTTTTGAAAAATTTAATGAATCAGACCTCCGTCTGTTTTGATACTGAAACCACATCGATCAACCCTCTGGAAGCCGAATTGGTCGGCATTGCTTTTAGTTGGGAAACAGGCAAGGGCTTTTATGTTCCTTTTCCAGAGACAAAAAACGATGCCATGCCCCTTATTGAAAAGCTGCGCCCCTTCTTTGAAGCGGAGAACATTGAAAAGATTGGGCAGAACTTAAAGTACGACATCAAAGTAATGCTCAACTACGGCGTGGAGGTCAAAGGCAAGCTGTTCGATACCATGCTGGCACACTACCTCATCAACCCCGATATGCGCCACAATATGGACGTACTTTCGGAAACTTATCTCAATTACACTCCGGTTTCCATTACAGAACTCATCGGTAAAAAAGGAAAGAACCAGTTGAACATGCGTCAGGTGCCTTTGGAAAAACAAACGGAATATGCTGTGGAGGATGCCGATGTCACCTATCAATTGGCGCAAAAGTTCAGACCCGAGCTAAAGGAAGCCAAAACCGACAAACTTTTTGAAGAAATTGAAGTTCCGTTACTTCGTGTTTTGGCCGATATGGAACGGGAGGGTATCAATTTGGATAAAGAATATTTGAACGACCTCTCCACCGCACTGGAAAAAGACATCGCAGCGTTAGAAAAGAAAATTTACGAGCAAGCTGGGGAGGAATTTAATATTGCCTCACCCAAACAGTTGGGCGATATCCTTTTCGGTAAATTGAATTTGGTGGACAAACCCAAAAAGACCAAAACAGGGCAGTATTCCACTTCGGAGGATGTACTTTCCTACTTGGCCAAGGACCATGAAATCATTAAAAATGTATTGGACTACCGTGGATTGGCCAAACTAAAAAGTACCTACGTTGATGCGCTACCCAATGAGGTACAGGAAAAAACGGGTCGGGTGCACACAGACTATATGCAAACGGTAGCTGCTACAGGCCGATTGAGCAGCAACAATCCCAATTTGCAGAACATCCCCATCCGAACGGAGCGGGGTCGGCAGGTACGGAAGGCGTTTATCCCTCGGAATGAAAACTACGTTTTGCTCGCTGCGGATTATTCCCAGATTGAACTGCGCATCATTGCGGCCTTGAGTGAAGAGGACACCATGATTTCCGCTTTTAAACATGGAGAGGACATCCACGCTTCCACGGCATCCAAAGTATTTAATGTGCCTATTGAAGAAGTGACCCGAGAGCAACGGAGCAATGCCAAAACCGTCAATTTTGGGATTATATATGGGGTTTCCGCCTTTGGGTTGAGCAACCAAACAGACTTGAGCCGTACTGAGGCCAAGGAACTTATCGATACGTATTACAAGACCTATCCCAAATTGCGCAATTACATCAGTGAGCAGATAGATTTTGCCCGAGACCACGGCTATGTGCAGACCATTTTGGGCCGCCGCCGCTACTTAAAGGACATCAATGCAGGCAACCAAGTGGTTCGGGGGGCCGCGGAACGAAACGCCGTGAATGCGCCCATTCAAGGGAGTGCAGCGGACATCATAAAGATTGCGATGATCAATATCCATAAAAAGCTATCCGAAGGAAAGTACCAAACCAAAATGCTGTTGCAGGTACACGATGAATTGGTTTTTGATTGCTACAAACCCGAGTTGGAAGAGATGAAAAAACTCATTAAATCCGAAATGGAAAATGCTTATAAACTCTCCGTACCCTTGGATGTAGAAGTGGGCATTGGAGAGAATTGGCTGGAAGCGCATTAGATTATTAGCTTGTTAACCTGGTCAACGATTATTTGAATTTCATTTAAACAACATGAAAAAGTTAGTTTTTATAGTTTTTGTAATCGTCCTATTATTTTCTTGCCAAACTAAATCTAAAATTGAAGGAAACTGGGTCTTAGCCTATTATCAAACTATCAGTAACAAGGACACATTTAGGCTAAATGAGTGTCAATTTATTTCTATAGACAAGGATACATTAAGATATCTTAATTGTCAAAGGAGCAATGTTGGTGATACTCCCTTCCTATCTTCGGGTAAATATCAGAGGCAAGGAAACCAAATATATTTTAATAACGATATTGACAATTCTTTTAAAATCATTACTATCAACTCAGATAGTTTGGTTTTGGAAAACAATAACAACGATAACTCCTACACCTTTATTTATAAGAAGCTACCATCTCATTATAAAGGCTCTAATTGGAATCCATCAAATAAGAACTACCAATTTATAGGAAACAACGGAAAGGCCCATTTAGAATTCATAAACGATTCATTGATGTTAGAATATAATTTAAAGACAGAGTTATATGTCTCAAAGAAATGGTGGTTGGAAGAATTCGAAAATTACAACTTCCTTATTTTAAATCAAATTGATGCACTTCAGCCAATTTTAATTGACTCCATTGATAATGAATTTGTATACATCTCCACTTATGATACTAATGTTAACAACTATCTTCTAAAAAAGTTCCCGAAAAAAGACATTACAGCAAAAATTCGAGGGAACTGGAAACTATTAAAATCAGGTCTTCCTCCACCACCACCTGAAAGTTTAATTTTCCAGTTCGAAAAATTTCAGGTAATATCAGATTCCATATTTGCTGGTGATTCCAGAATTCCCTTTAAAGAAAAATGGATACAAACTGGAGATGGTAGAAACATCTTATTCCAAATAAAAAAATCAAAATATTGGAGACATTGGAAAATAATTAAGCTAAAGCAGGACACTTTAGTTTTGGATATGCCAGACATATTTGTACTGGATTCTCCAGGAATGCCTGATAGGATTAGGAGGATTAGAACTTATGTGAGAGATTGATTAATTCTATTTAAAGCCCATAATGAAACCCTCCAAAATCATACTCCCCATCATAGTGGTGTCCCAGTTTTGCTGCACATCGCTTTGGTTTGCTGGGAATGGGGTCATGCACAATCTCGTGGCCACTTTTGGGCTTAACGAAAGTGCCTTGGGGCATTTGACCTCGGCAGTGCAGTTTGGGTTTATTGTGGGCACCTTACTTTTTGCCTTTTTATCCATTGCGGATCGGTTTTCCCCATCCAAAGTATTTTTGTCCTGTGCGGTATTGGGAGCCCTATTCAATCTGGGGGTGATTTGGGAAGGGAATTCATTGGCAAGCATCCTCGTATTCCGATTTTGCACCGGTTTTTTTCTGGCAGGCATCTATCCCGTAGGGATGAAAATCGCTGCTGATTACTTTGAAAAGGGGCTCGGCAAATCCCTTGGCTATTTGGTGGGTGCATTGGTCGTCGGTACCGCATTCCCCCATTTATTAAAAGAGATGACCCATGCCTTTCCCTGGAAATCAGTTTTAGTGGGCACCTCATCGCTGGCCGTATTGGGCGGAGTATTGATGGTAAGCTTGATTCCCGATGGTCCTTATCGTAAACCAAGTCAAAAACTGCACTTATCCGCTTTTTTAACAGTATTCCAAAATGGCAAATTCCGTTCGGCAGCCTTTGGCTATTTCGGACACATGTGGGAACTATACGCCTTTTGGGCTTTTGTGCCCCTAATGCTAAAAACGTATGCCGCGGTGCACCCTGCTACCAACTTCAACATTCCGTTGCTGTCGTTTTTGATCATTGCCATCGGCGGATTGGCTTGCGTATTGGGCGGATATTTGGCACAGGCTCTAGATACCAAACGTGTTGCCATTATGGCGCTCCTTCTTTCCGGAATATGCTGTTTAATTTCACCATTGCTATTTGCCCAAACCTCGGGAATCATATTTGTAGCTTTTCTTCTTTTCTGGGGGATGGTGGTTATTGCAGACTCGCCCTTATTTTCCACATTGGTGGCCCAAAATGCAGTACCAGAGCTTAAGGGCACCGCCCTAACGATTGTAAACTGCGTGGGATTTGCCATTACCATTGTCAGCATTCAATTGCTTAATTTCCTTCTGACTTCAACCTCATCCCATAGCATTTATATGGTATTGGCCTTAGGTCCCATTTTGGGTTTATGGGCTTTATCGAAAAAAAGTAAAGCAGATTTTGAGTGAATTAATGATTCCACAAGACCCCTCTTTAATCCCTTTGGCCTATTAACTAAACCAAAGCTGTTTGAAATCGTTCAGTAGAGTTTTCCACAAGTAAGAATCGTATAGTGAACATAGAGAAGAAATGTACAGCTTCACCCAAAGTTTTTCAGTTTATGAAATTTTGGATAAACTTAAACGACTGAGTGGAGTATAAACCAAAAACCAATGATATGACCATTGCAGCATTACAATCGCTCTTTAAAAGAGATTTGGAAAAACTGAAAAATGAAGTGGAGCTTTATACTTCAGAAGAAAATCTTTGGCGGATCGACAAGTCCATTACCAATTCAGCTGGAAATTTATGCCTGCATATCATAGGAAACCTTAATGCCTTTATTGGGGCTGGATTGGCCAAAACTTCCTATATACGACAGCGCGATTTGGAGTTTTCCGCAAAAAATATTCCTAGAAAAACACTTATAAACCAACTGGAAGAAACTATCGCAACAGTTGAAACTGGACTAAATAATGTTACAGAGGAGCAATTAATAGGCGATTTTCCCATTGTAATTTGGGACAAACCTTCTAATATGGCGTTCATCTTGATCCATTTGGCAACCCACCTAAATTACCACCTTGGACAAGTAAACTATCACAGAAGATTGCTCGACAGCTAATACCGGCGCTTATATAGTTCACTGACATACAATAATTTACATTGATTCTTTAAGTCCATTTTGCACCTCTAAAATTTCCATCAACGGATCGAACAATTTTATACCTTCAACTAAAAATTCAAGAGGTATTAAATGATTCATCCCGATACAGAATTACGTTTTATCAGCAGCGAAATTGGTTATGGCGTGGTGGCCACCAAATTCATTCCCGCAGGAACCATAACTTGGGTGCTGGACCGTTTGGACCGCGAGTTCACCCCTTTGGAACTGCAGCAAATGGACCCCAATTACCAAAACATTTTGGATACCTACACCTTTCGTAACAACAAGGGCAACTACATCCTCTGTTGGGACAATGGCCGGTATGTGAACCATAGTTTCAACTCCAACTGCCTTACCACCGCCTACGATTTTGAGCTAGCCATCCGCGATATCCAACCGGGGGAACAACTCACGGATGATTACGGTTATCTAAACATCCCCCTGCCTTTCAGAGCAGCTGATGAGGGTACCCGCCGCAAAATTGTCTACCCAGACGACCTGCTGAAGTACTACAAAGTATGGGATAAAAAAATTGAGAAGGTGTTCGGGAATATTACCAAACTCCAACAGCCGCTACGTCCCTTGCTTACCGAAGGACTATGGGACCGAGTTGAGCGCATTGTTGCAGGAAAGGAGGAACTGGAATCCATCCTTACCAATTTTTATGATGAGAACAGCACATAATCCTTGTTGTGCAAATCCCAATAATAAAAAAGGCACCTCTAGAGGTGCCTTTTCCATTCCAATTCATAGCTATATTAATTCCCGAAACTGCTTGCCAATCGGGGTCTTGGGTTTTTGTTTCCTTTAAATAGGTCCAACAAGGGTTTAAAATGACTGCTCCATTGGTACGGTACAAAGTCAAACCACAATTTTACCTCCGGTGCTTCATTCCCTTCAATCTGAAGCCCGTTTTCAATGGTGAAATCCAAGCTGTCAAAGTGGTTGACCGACTCTTGCACGCCATCCCAGTATTTAAACTGATTGCCCTCCTTAGCCAAATAGAAGCGTAGCATGGTATACGTTCCTTCAGGTAGTGAAACCACATTTTTTGAACGTAAAAATTGTCCGGATGAAATCCCCTTGAAGGTCACTGTACTTTGGCCAGGGAAATCAGCAACAGTATGTTCATTGCCTTCCACATCAAATGCGGAAAACTTGGTGATGTTCAACATCATATTGGAAACATGAAGCTCTGTTGCAGCTTCGTTTTTCAAAATCAATTCTTGGACAGCCTTTTCTTTGTTCTCCATTTGATTCAATAAATCAAATGAGAAAGGTATGGTCTGCCACTTATTCGGATAAATTCTCTTTTTTTCCATAACACTGTATATTTAATTATACACTGCAAAGTTGGGGCTGTTTTCCTACCTGTGCGTCTATAAAATTCACCAGTTTCTATGCTGTATTGTCCTAGATACACATTTTAAGGTTTTTTTAAGGTTAAAATGTCACAAAAAAGCATTCCATAATTCAATCTGTCCATCAAATCCACTAAAAGCAGTACCTTTTCATTTTCTAAGGTTCCTTCATGAAGATCAACTACATCTTTTTAGTATTGGCCCTCCTTGCAGAAATCATAGGTACCATTGGCGGTTTTGGGTCATCAGTCTTTTTTGTGCCAATAGGCAATTTTTATTTTGATTTTTACTCGGTTCTTGGCATGACGGCTATTTTTCATTTGTCCAGTAACGTGAGCAAGATTTTCCTTTTTAAAAAAGGGTTGGACAAGAAGTTGCTGTTGTACATCGGTGCACCTTCAGTCTTGTTTGTGATCATTGGTGGGTTTCTTTCAAAAATTGTGGATGGACTTATGCTCACCATCGTTTTGGGGATCTTTTTGGTGGTTTTCAGCTTATTTTTCCTCATTAAAAGTGAAATTGTGGTGCTTCCCAATAAAAAGAATGCCATTATTGGCGGTACGCTTTCGGGTTTTTCGGCAGGGTTATTGGGCACCGGGGGCGCTATTCGTGGATTAACGATGGCCGCCTTTAATCTAGAGAAAAATGCCTTTATAGCCACTTCGGCTTTTATTGATTTTTTAATCGATTTTTCCCGAACCTTTGTCTATTATGAAAATGGGTATATCGGTAAACAAGAATTGACCTATCTCCCATTTCTGTTTGCCATTGGTTTGATAGGAACGTATTTAGGAAAACGGATTTTGAACTATATCCCGCAAGAGCGGTTCCGAAAATTGAGCTTACTTTTTGTGCTGCTCATTGGATTGGCCACCATTGTACAGCTTGCAGTAAAACATTGGGGTCAACTCGCCTCATAGTTTTCCCCCATCTGATCTAGAACCCGCAAAAAGGTCACAAATTCTTCGACTTCCATATTCTTTACGGCCAATTTTCGTAATTGAAGCGCTTTGGGCATCACCAAATCGATAACCTCTTGCCCTTCGGGGGTCAATTCCAATTTGAACCGTTTTTGATCTCCTTCAAAACGGGTCTTGCTTACCCAGCCCTTACGCTCCAACCCACCAATTACCCGTGATGTGGTGGCCCGATTTCGAAAATTGCTCTGCACAATATCACGTTGACTGGCTTCATCCCCCAATTCATAAATTCGATGCAAGATCACCCATTGCTCAATGGTCATCTCTACATTTAATTCTTCAAAGGCACGCAAATAGGCAAATTGGATTTTTCGAAGCACCAAATCCAAGTGCAGTCCTATCCCCTGTATTTCATCTATGTGATTGAGCATCTATAAACAGTTCCCACAAAAATAGGGATTCATTTTAGATCATATTCCATTGACTTACAGTCAACACTGCCAATTTTAACCTAAAATTTGGTTCAAAACACATGGAAATCATCGAAAAAAAGTTATTTTTGTTGCATTAGCAACAATATAAACGCACCACATAAAAATACACAAACATGGAAACAGCAACACTTCCAAAATCATCTGGCAAAGCTCAAGATTTTATGCCCATCAACGGCACAGATTATGTTGAGCTGTACGTAGGCAACTCAAAACAAGCAGCACATTTTTACAAGACCGCTTTTGGGTTTCAATCCTTGGCTTATGCCGGGTTGGAAACCGGTTTAAAAGATCGTGAAAGCTATGTGGTGGTCCAGGATAAAATTCGACTTGTGCTCACCTCTCCCTTAAAGAGCGGCACTGAAATCGGCAAACATATCGACACACATGGTGACGGTGTAAAAGTGGTTGCCCTTTGGGTGGATGATGCCACGTACGCCTACAATGCCGCTATGGAAAGAGGTGCCAAATCCTATATGGAACCCAAAGTGGAAGAGGATACGAAGGGAAAAGTTGTCCGTTCTGGAATCTACACCTACGGTGAGACGGTCCACATTTTTGTGGAACGAAAAGACTATAACGGTACATTTCTTCCGGGTTATAAAAAATGGGAAACCCCAGACTACAATCCCACCCCCACTGGACTTAAGTATGTAGACCACATGGTAGGCAATGTGGGTTGGAACAAAATGAATCATTGGGTGAATTTTTATGAAGATGTATTGGGTTTTAAAAACATCCTTTCGTTTGATGACAAAGACATTTCAACCGAATACACCGCGTTGATGAGCAAGGTGATGAGCAATGGAAACGGACGCATTAAATTCCCCATCAACGAGCCCGCTGAGGGCAAGAAAAAATCCCAGGTAGAGGAATATTTGGATTTTTACGAAGGCGAAGGCGTTCAGCATATCGCCGTAGCCACGGATGACATCATTAAAACCGTCCGTGATCTTAAAAGTCGAGGCGTGGAATTCCTGCGTGTACCCGACACCTATTATGATGTTGTTTCAGACCGTGTGGGAGAAATTGACGAGGATATTGCCCCCCTTAGAGAATTGGGCATCTTGGTAGATCGTGATGATGAAGGCTATCTGCTTCAGATATTCACTAGACCCGTAGAGCCCAGACCTACCATGTTCTTCGAAATTATCCAAAGAAAAGGTGCACAATCGTTTGGAAAAGGTAACTTTAAGGCACTGTTTGAAGCCATTGAACGCGAGCAAGAACTTCGAGGCACTTTGAATTAACATGTGATTCATAGTTTTTGAGCTTGAACTTGATTTTTGAATTTGAACTTTAATGTAACACCATGCCTATTTACCATAGACTTGGGAAAATTCCGCAAAAACGGCATACTCAATTTGAAAAGCCCAGCGGAGGACTCTACTATGAGCAACTTTTTGGAACCATTGGTTTTGATGGGATGTCTTCCCTGCTTTACCATATCCATCGCCCTACACAGGTGAAGGAAATTGGAAAAGCCTTGGATGTAAACCCAAAAATTGCGGTGGAGAAGAACATCACCAGCAGAAAATTGATTGGTTTTGATGTAAAACCCAAAGATGACTTTTTGGAGGCCCGTGAGCCCCTTTTGGTGAACAACGATGTGCATATTGGTTTGGCCGCTCCCAAAAAATCCGTTACGCACTACTTCTATAAAAATGCGGATGCCGATGAGATGCTCTTTATCCATAAAGGCTCAGGAACCCTAAAAACCTTTTTGGGAAATATTCCCTTTGAATATGGAGATTACCTCATCATTCCAAGGGGCATGATCTATCAGATTGAATTTGATACGGAGGACAACCGCATTCTATATGCTGAGTCCTTTCATCCGATTTATACCCCAAAACGATACCGAAATTGGTTTGGTCAGTTGTTGGAGCACTCCCCTTTCTGCGAGCGCGACTACAAACTACCACAAGATTTGGAAGCCCATGATGAGAAAGGCGCGTTTTTGATGAAAATTAAAAAGCAGGGCATGTTGCACCAACTCGTTTATGCCACGCATCCTTTTGATGTTGTGGGATGGGACGGTTACAATTTTCCCTATGGATTTTCAATCCATAATTTTGAACCTATTACCGGACGTGTGCACCAACCACCACCGGTGCACCAAACTTTTGAGACCGGTGCTTTTGTAATCTGTTCGTTCTGCCCACGATTGTACGATTACCATCCAAAGGCCATTCCGGCACCCTACAACCACTCCAATATCGATTCTGATGAAGTGCTGTATTATGTGGATGGGGATTTTATGAGTCGAACAGGAATTGGCCCAGGGTATATTTCCTTGCACCCAGCAGGAATTCCCCATGGACCACATCCCGGAACGTATGAGGCCAGTATCGGCAAAAAAGGGACAGAGGAGTTGGCCGTGATGATAGACACCTTCAAACCCTTAAAAATTACCGAAAACGCCCTTAAGATTGATGATGGTAACTATTACAAATCTTGGGTGGAGTAAAAAATTAAATCAATGTCATTTCGAAATGAGTTCCGATAATCATCGGAATGATTGAGAAATCTCAATATAGATTTCTCACATTCGTTCGAAATGACAAAGAAGAAATTGATTCCTGCCTTCGCAGGAATGAAAAATAAAATACATGATTATAAACATACCTGAAAATTCAGATTTTTCAATTCATAATATTCCCTTTGGGATTTTCTCCACTAAAGACAGAAGTCTTCGTGTAGGCGTCGCGGTGGGTGACCATATTTTGGACTTGGCCGCCGTTGCCGAACTGGATGTATTTGATTTCAATACTGCGGTTTTGGAAAAGGACACCCTAAATGAATTTATTTCCTTGGGAAAGGAAATCACATCCCGAGTTCGCAAAAAGATTCAGCACTGGCTCAAGGATGATACATCTGCCCTGGCCGGGAAACCTGAACTTTTTGTAAAACAATCCGATGCCCAGATGCACATGCCCATCCAGATTGGGGACTATACCGATTTTTACTCCAGCATAGAGCACGCTACCAATGTAGGTAAAATGTTCCGTGATCCGGAAAATGCGCTCTTGCCCAACTGGAAGCATATTCCCGTGGGGTATCACGGCAGGGCAAGCTCCATCATTGTGAGCGGGCAACCCATCCATAGGCCTAAGGGGCAAACCTTGCCTAAAGATGCCGAAGCCCCTGTTTTTGGTCCTACCCAGCGGTTGGACTTTGAGCTGGAAATGGGATTTGTCTGCGGAAAAGACACAAATTTGGGGGAATCCGTTTCCACTGCTGAGGCAGAGGATTATATTTTTGGTTTGGTGCTGTTTAATGATTGGTCGGCCCGTGATATCCAAAAATGGGAATACGTGCCGTTAGGCCCCTTTTTGGCGAAGAACTTTGCGTCCTCTATTTCTCCTTGGATCGTGACCTTGGAGGCTTTGGAACCTTTCCGGGTGGCAGGCCCCAAGCAAGAACCCAAAGTGCTCCCCTATTTGGAATATCCGGGAGAAAAAAATTACGATATCAACTTAGAAGTGGGCATTACCCCAGACGGAAGCGACGAGACCACTGTTTGCCATAGCAATTTTAAGCACATGTACTGGAACATGGCCCAGCAACTGGCCCATCATACGGTCAATGGTTGTAACATCAATGTGGGGGATGTGATGGCTTCCGGGACCATTTCCGGAAAGGATGAAAACAGCTATGGTTCCATGTTGGAATTGGCTTGGATGGGCACTAAACCCGTTAAAATGAAGGATGGTTCCGAACGAAAATTTATCCATGATGGGGATACGGTCACGCTTCGGGGTTACGCCAAAAATGGCGATATTCGGGTTGGATTTGGTGAGGTGACTACAAAAGTGTTGCCTGCTAAATAATCTGGTAGCTTCGACTTCGCTCAGCTACCGAATCTTAAGTGGTGACTGAGCGTAGTCGAAGTCACTTAGACTAAAAATAAGATAGATTCCCGCCTTCGTGGGAATGACATAACTGTAACGATGATCAAAACCATAGACCCATCCCAAGTATCCCAACCCGAACTTCATAGCATTCTATTGACGGCTGTGGCACCACGGCCCATCTGTTTTGCTAGTACGGTGGACAAGGAAGGAAACGTAAACCTGAGTCCATTCAGTTTTTTTAATGTGTTCAGTTCCAATCCGCCGGTGATGATATTTTCCCCTTCCCGGAGCGGTCGGGATAATTCCTTAAAACATACCCATGAAAATATTGTTGAAGTACCCGAAGTGGTCATCAATATTGTGAACCATGACATGGTGGAGCAGATGTCCCTTTCCAGTACGGCGTATGACAAAGGGGTGAACGAATTTGTAAAAGCCGGATTTACCCAAGTCCCCAGTGAAAAGGTAAAACCACCACGAGTGGGGGAAGCTCCTGTTTCGTTTGAGTGCTCCGTAATGGAGGTTATTGAATTGGCCCAAACGCCTGGAGCGGGTAATTTAATCATTGTAAAGGTGGAGCTTCTCCACGTGGATGATGCCTATTTTACGGATGGCATCCTCGATACCGAAAAATTGGATTTGGTAGGCCGTATGGGCGGCAATTGGTATATCCGAGCGATAAAAGAATCCCTGTTTGAAGTCCCAAAACCACTCCGCAGCCATGGTATTGGGGTAGATGCCTTGCCCAAGGGGATTCGGGAAAGCAAAATTCTCACAGGAAATAATCTGGGCCGCTTGGGGAACTTGGAAGGTGTTCCTTCTACGAAGGAAATTAAAGCGGTTATTGAAAAGGAAGGACTGCAAAATGCTTCCAAAACTGAATTACATACCCTGGCCCAACAACTATTGGAAGAGGGTGATACGGAAAAGGCAATGGCGTATTTGTTGTTTGCGGAGAGTTTGTGACTTTTAAATATGACTTCATTCTATGTCCATTTTTGCTAAATATAGATATATATTGTATTTTTGATTTATCAATAATTGATTAGGAATGAACATAAGTTTCACAAAAAAACAAGAAGAATACATCGCGAAACAAGTCGCGACTGGGGAATATCAAAACAATAGCGAGGTTATTCGTGACGCCTTACGTTTGCACAAAATTTACAGGGATAAAGTCATTGATGACCTTAGAAAGGAAATAGAAAAGGGTTGGAATGGGCCAGATAGTACCAGAACAATGGAAGATATTATTGCCTCAAAGAAAAATGCATGATAAACGGTTACGTTCTATCAGAAGAAGCGGACAATGATATTGAAGATATTTTTGAATACGGTCAACTCCAATTTGGCACCTCTCAGGCAATTGAATACTTAATTGGTCTGAACAATCATTTCAATGCAATTGCTGATAACCCACATATCGGGAAGGAAAGAAAAGAAATTAAGGACGGGCTTTTTAGTTTTCCTTATGCCTCCCATATCATATTTTATCGTAAAATGAGTGGATATGTACGTATAGTACGAGTGCTGTACGGAGGAAGGGATTTGATAAAATTCTTAACCTGAAGTTAAATGAAAAAAACCATCGAGTCTATTTTTAAATCCCATTTGGTACCCAAAGAGGTGTATAAAGGCGGGAAGAACATTCCAGCTTCCCTTAAAAAAATTTATAAACTTTCTTCGAACGAAAATCCGTTGGGCACCTCGCCCAAGGCCGTTGTTGCGATGAAAGCTGCGTTGGACAAAATAGATGTGTATCCCGATCAAACGGATATTCGTCTGCGTGAGGCTTTGGTAAAGGATTTTAATGAGCAACTATCTGCCGATCAATTTATCACGGGGAACAGCGGCTCTGAAGTCATTGATATGATTCTGCGGGCCTTTATCAATGAAGGGGATGAAGTCATCTATTCCAATCCCTGCTTTTTGCCCTATTCCGTTTTTTCGCGCTGGTATGGTGCCGAACAAATCGACATCAAATTAAAAGAACCCGATTATTCGCTGGATGTTGAAGGCATCTTGAATGCCATTACAGAACGGACCAAGATTATCTTTCTCACCAGCCCCAATAATCCTACAGGCACCTATATTCCAAAACCCGTTTTGGATGACTTTTTCAATCGAGTTCCCAAAAATATCGTTATCGTGTTTGATGAAGTCTATCGCCATTTTGCGGATGCCGAGGATTACGTCACTGCGCTACCTTATGTGCTGGAGGAACACAATGTAATCGGGCTTAACAGTTTTTCAAAAACCTATGGTTTGGCCGGACAACGTATTGGGTATTGCTATACCACGGCGACCATTGCCAACTACATCCGATTGATCCATAAACCATTTTTGCTACCCTTAACCTCCATTGAGGCGGCCATTGGAGCGTTGAACGATACCGAATTCATTGAAGAGACCGTCAAAACAGTTCTGGAAGGCAGAACTTTTATCGCCAAAGCTTTTGATGAGTTGGGCATTAAATACTGGCCCAGTCAGGCCAACTTTTTTATCATAGACCCTCCCTTACCTGAAATGGAGTTCACGGATAAACTTATGGATGAAGGAATCATGGTACGACCTGTTTCCCAATTTGGGGCACCGGGAATGGTACGCATCACCATTGGCAATCAAAAAGCGAATGAGGCTTTGGTGAATGCGCTTCGGAAAATAATGACAAATATAAAATAGTCATTTCTCTTTTTGAGACATCTCGATGACAAAGGCGTCATGCTGCATTTATTTCAGCATCCCATCCCTAATGGTAAAAGCATATGAGAACCTGAAACAAGTTCAGGTTGACCCGTACCATCCATAGATTCCGTATTTTACTTCGACTTCCTTCCTGTCCGGCAGGCGGGTGCTCAGCATCCGTAAGGAATAACACTTCCCTTAAAGCACAAATCGATACGTTGCCTTCAACAGAAAAATGTTCTGTGGTTTTTGCCCGAAAATATTGTCACCCAAACTGGGCAAAAGTCCGTTGGTGGGGTCGCCATCCCGGGACACATCCTGCGACCACACCAAGAATATCTCTGAGCCTGGAATATACTCCCACCTGATCACCAAATTGGAACGGAATTGTACAAAGGAGAAATCTGGATCATCAAAAGTAAAATCTTCAACGCCATTCATATCCTCATCCACTGAATATACTCCATCGGCCAATGAAATTTGTTCTGACCCGTAGCCCATGAACCTATCCTCAAATACTTTCTCGGTTGGATTGGTGATGTGCTTAAAATTGGAATATCGTCCGCGGGAAATAAAAGGTTGCCCCCAATACTGGATGGTTAAATTGGGATTTATGGTGTAATTCAGGCGAACCGACATGCTCAAGGTACGTTGGTCAATCTCACCATTAAGATATCGTGGCGAACCATTAACATCATCAAAATTATCAATGAACTGAAGTTTATCATTGTTGATTCGCAACGATGGAAATACCGAAACCCTTAAGGCATTTATGGGTTGGTAGTTAATCCCCCCTTCCATATAATACGATTTAAAGGAATTGTCCACAGCCTTTCTTCCATTATGGAAAAAGGCCAATTGGACTTTTTTCCGGTTATCGGTTTCAATATTGTTCCAAAAACTAACCCACTGTGACTGTCGTAATCTAGGCCCACCGCGGAGAGCAAAGTTGGAATAATCGACTACGGCATAGTTCAACCCTAAATTGGTGAACCAGTTCCCTTTCCAGTTTTGCCAACTATTGGTATTGAACTGTAGGTAGTTGTGATTGCCGCCAAAATCCCATGCTGTCCAGTGGTTGTAATTTATGCCCAGCTGCCTGAAGGTATTATCAGGTTTTAGAGTGCGATATCCAATCCAAGTGTAATGACGGATATCATCGGATTGCCGCTGAAAGCCGATGTCGTTAAGTTCGAGCTCCGGGGAGCGCCATGTGCCTCCACTTTCAAATCTAAAATTGCCTTTTCCCAGTTTTCCGATTTGGAGATTTCCGGCCGTTCCTGTCAAAGAGGTTCGGTTTGGGTCTACTTCCAAATAGTCGGCGTCTACCCGTTGGAACAAATGTGTAATGGACTCTTGAGTGTTCTGAATGGCTTCTTCACCTCCTGTTACATGACTAAAGGTGACATTCCCCCCAAAATACCAGTCCCTATTGTTCCATTGATGTTTAAAATCCACTCCACCCGTAAAAGCCGATTTATGGAGGAAGTTCAATTCCTCCGGAAGTTGTTCCCGATTGGTGGCCGTAAAAATCCCACCGATGTATGAATTACGTTCATTGAAATCTTTCTGAAGTCTTCCCACAAAATAATTGGTCAACGGCTCTACCATTTCTTTGCGTGGTCCTCCATTATCTGAAACAATAGTGGCCATTCGTTGGGCCGTAACACTTTCCAGCACACCAATGGCCCATCCATTTTTGGTCTTTCCACTGAATTTTGCGGCTCCAATGATGGGGGTATTGTCGGGTTGATCTACATATTCACCATCATCCGTATCTGGATACCCCTGTGGACTTCTTCCAATTCGCCGCGAGTAAAAAATATTGTCCGAACCGAAGGTATTCCCTGCTTCGGATTGCGACACATTGAAATCGAAAATGTTCTTATTCTCCACAAAAAAGGGACGCCGCTCTTGAAAGAAAATTTGGAATCCATCCAAAGCGATGGCGGAAGGGTCAGCATCCACTTGACCGAAATCGGGATTAACGGTCAAATCCAAGGTTAGGTCGTTGGTAATTCCAATTTTAGCGTCCAGTCCCACAGTGATATTACTCTCACTACCATCTTCAAAAGGGTTTCCCTCCTCCGGTTCATAGGTTTCGGTCTTGGCCACGGTATAGGGCTGTATTTCCAATTGGCGTTGCGGTTCAATGTTCTTGAGGCCATGCAATTCACCAAATTCACTGGTCCATCCCGCCACATCACGCGGAAGTCGCTGCCATACGGAGCGCTCTTCATTCCTAAAATAACGCCGCATAATCTGTAGGCCCCATACTTGGTCCTCAGCCCGCCCAAATTTAATTTGGCTAAGGGGTATGCGCATTTCGGCGGTCCATCCCTCTGCATCGGTATGGGTTTTTACATACCAAATGGGATTCCAACTGTCATCCTCATTGTTGCCATTGTTGGAACCAAGCACATCACCCTTTACCCCTGCTGCGGTGACAATGAATCCAAAAGAAGTCCGCTTATCGTGGTAACTGTCGATAAAAATTCCAATCCAATCGCCTTCAAAGCCATCACGTCTGGACAAACGTTTGACAATTTTATCTGGTTCTGTATCAAAACATCGAATACCCACATACAATGATTTTTGATCATACAGGATTTTAAAAGCCGACTGTTGACCAGGCGGTGTGTTCTCATCGGGACGTTGCTCAATGAAATCATCGCCCCACTGCACCAAATCCCAAGCAGGGTCATTCAACAGTCCATCAATAGTGGGAGCAGTTCCCGAACCCAAGGATTGGGTCATGTATATTTTTTTAGGTACTACATTGGTTGAATCCTGGGCGTGACTGATTGTTGAATCCTGGGCGTGACTGATTAGGGTGAATAAAGTGCAGGTGAGAAAAAGGCAGAATTGCTTCACTGGTTCGTTGTTGATTGATTGATGTAACTGATAGACCAGCGAAAATTGAAACTGTTACATCCATCATTTTTTTTAAGCTTTTTTTAACAGCGCAACTAAAGGCTTGGCCATTAATTTTGTCTGTTGTACGTGCAAATGAAAAAAGAGAAAAAATATTCCCAATCAACCGTTTGTAATTCAATCTAATAATTGTACATTTGCAGCCCGTTTATCGGGATAGGTTGTTAAATCAATATTTTTAGAGAAGTGGACACATTAAGTTATAAGACTATTTCCGCCAATAAAGCTACCGTTGACAAGCAATGGTTATTGGTTGATGCTGAAGGACAGACCTTGGGAAGATTGGCGTCAAAAGTAGCCAAGTTGCTTAGGGGAAAATACAAGACCAATTTTACTCCCCATGTAGATTGTGGTGACAATGTTGTGGTCATCAATGCCGAAAAAATAAATCTATCCGGCAATAAATGGGATGATAAAGAATACATTCGCTATACAGGTTATCCTGGTGGTCAGCGTTCCGCTACCGCCAAGGAAGTTTTGGCCAAACACCCAGAGCGTATCATTGAAAACTCTATAAAAGGTATGTTGCCCAAGAACAAATTGGGAGCCGATCTTTTTAGAAACTTAAAGGTATATGCCGGTGCAGAACACGGTCAAGAAGCACAAAAACCAAAAGCAATCAACTTAAACGACTACAAATAATGGAAGTGGTTCATAAGATAGGTAGAAGAAAAACTGCCGTGGCAAGAGTTTATGTTTCTGAAGGAAAAGGAAACATTACCATCAACAAAAGAAACTTAAACGAGTACTTTACCACAGGCACACTACAATATAAGGTAAAACAAGCCTTCACCTTGACTGATACTGAAGATGCTTACGACGTAAAAGTAAATGTTTACGGAGGTGGAATCACAGGTCAGGCAGAAGCTATTCGATTGGCATTGTCCAGGGCAATGTGCGAAATCGATGCTGAGAACAGAGCCGTTCTTAAACCAGAAGGTCTATTGACCAGAGATCCAAGAATGGTGGAACGAAAGAAATTCGGACAGAAGAAAGCCCGTAAGAAATTCCAGTTCTCCAAACGTTAATATTTCGGTGCTTTGGCACCACAATATAAAGTTCATTGAAAACCCTGAAACATTTTTCAGGGTTAAATTTTTAACCAAGTTGTCGTTGTTCCAAAAAGGAAAAACCATTCGACTTTTTGGAATTTAGTTTAGCATCTAAATGGGTTGGGCGAGCAGATTGCGACCACCACCCCATTGCTACTACAACGGAACGTAAACTAAGTACAAAAAATGGCAAGTAAAATTGAAGTAAAAGACTTATTGGAAGCAGGTGTGCATTTTGGACACCTAACACGAAAGTGGAACCCCAACATGGCTCCCTACATCTACATGGAGCGTAACGGTATCCACGTTATCAACCTTTACAAAACGGTAGCAAAGCTTGATGAGGCCAATGAGGCCCTTAAAAAAATTGCTGCTTCTGGACGAAAAATTCTTTTCGTAGCCACAAAAAAACAAGCTAAAGACATTGTTGCAGACAAAGTTTCTAAAGTGAACATGCCGTACATCACTGAAAGATGGCCCGGTGGTATGTTGACCAACTTCGTCACTATCCGTAAAGCGGTTAAGAAAATGGCTGCTATTGACCGTATGAAAAAAGACGGTACGTTCAATACGCTTTCCAAAAAGGAGCGTTTGCAAGTTGACCGTCTTCGTGCAAAATTGGACAAAAACTTGGGCTCTATCGCTGATATGACCCGTTTGCCCGGTGCTATATTTATTGTGGATACCATGCGTGAGCACATCGCCGTAAAAGAGGCCCAAAAATTGAACATTCCAATTTTTGCCATGGTCGATACCAACTCAGATCCAAGACCCATCGATTTTGTGATTCCTGCCAATGATGATGCTGGTAAATCCATCGAAGCCATCATGGAAGAAGTGACCAAAGCCGTTGCGGAAGGTTTGGCCGAGCGTAAAAACGACAAGCAGAACGATAAGGAAGACGAAGAGGAAGAAGTTGTAGCAAAAACTGTGGTTGCTGATGACGATGATGAAGATGTAGTTGAGAAAAAAGCACCAAAGAAAGCAAAGCCAGCTCCTAAGAAAGAGGAAAAACCGGCTGCTAAAAATGAAGAAAAAGCCGTAGAAAAGAAAGCGGAGAAGACAGAAAAACCTGCTGAACCTGCTAAAAAAGAGGAGCCTGCGAAAGCAGATGACTTGACCAAAGTTGAAGGCATTGGACCTAAAGCAGCAGAAGCTATTGTGAACAGTGGCATTGGAACTTATGCCGAATTGGCAAAAGCGGACCCTGAGAAAATCAAGGAAATCTTGACCGAGGCCAGCTCAAACTTGGCCCATTTAGATCCAACTTCTTGGCCAAAACAGGCCAAAATGGCCGCTGATGGCAAGTGGGATGAACTAAAAGAATGGCAAGACAACGCCAAAGGCGGAGTTGAAGCCTAAGATTGATTTAACATTGTCCTAAAACGAAACACCTTAATAGTGTTTTATTTTACATAAATTTTAAAAAGCATAAAAAATGGTAAAGATTACCGCCGCTGAGGTAAATAAATTAAGACAGACCACCGGAGCTGGAATGATGGATTGTAAAAAAGCTTTGGTTGAAGCTGAAGGTGATTTTGACAAAGCAATTGAGATCCTAAGAAAGAAAGGCCAGAAAGTTGCAGCCAATAGAGCCGATAGAGATTCTTCTGAAGGTGCTGCTATTGCAAAAGTAAATGACGATGCCACTCAAGGTGTTATCATCTCATTGAACTGTGAGACCGACTTTGTGGCCAAGAACGAAAGCTTTGTGAAATTGGCCAACGATTTGGCTGATTTGGCGTTGGGCTTTGACAGTAAAGATGATTTTCTTGCCGCTTCTTTCAATGGCATGACAGTAGCTGAAAAATTGACTGAGCAAACCGGTGTTATCGGCGAAAAAATCGAAATTGGCAGCTTTGAGAAGTTGAGCGCTCCCTTTGTTGGATCGTATATCCACGCAGGCAACAAAATTGCCACTTTAGTTGGATTGTCAGCCAATGTTGATGGTGCTGCTGAAGCTGCAAAAGATGTTGCAATGCAAGCTGCCGCCATGAATCCTGTTGCCCTTAACGAAGAAGGCGTTGATCAATCTGTTATTGATAAGGAGATTGAGATTGCAAAAGACCAATTGCGTCAAGAAGGTAAACCAGAGGAAATGTTGGACAACATTGCCAAAGGTAAGTTGAAGCGTTTCTTCAAGGACAATACTTTGGTAAATCAAGATTTCATCAAAGACAGCAAGCAGAGTGTTGCGCAATACGTAAAATCAGTAAACGCTGATTTGGCTGTTACCGGTTTTTCAAGGGTAGCTTTAGGATAAGCACTTAATACTATAATACATAAAAAAAGCACCTTAATTAAGGTGCTTTTTTGTTTTGGGCCATTCCGCTTATTTTGCTTTTATCAAAATATCGCCATTGAAGGTTTTAAACAACAATTCAGGACCACCACCATTGATCTTGCCCCTAACCCATTGTTCCATGGTTACTTTATAACTCCCTGAGCCTTGTCTTTTGTCTACTTCCGGTTTGCTTTCAATAAGGACCATATCAAAATCCGTGTACACATCGCCCATATCAGATTTTGCCTTGATATTGGCCTTTAGTGTTTTTGGGAAAATCACTTCCACATTCCCATTAAAACTACTGAAGACCATATTGGCAGAATTGTCAATGGTTTTAAAATCGACCTTAACAACCCCATTGGTGGTATCTGCGGAAACCGCTCCTTCTACATTATCAAGCGTGATGCTTCCATTTACATTGCTGATTTCCAAATCTCCGGTTACTCCGCTGACCTTAATGCTCCCATTGTTCACTGTGCTTAACTTTAATGAAAAGTTGTAGGGCACTTTAATTTCAAAATCCGTTTTTCGATTCCACACTTCATTGTCTATCTCCACCACATTATTGCTCTCCTCAGCACTAATGTTCAATCCTGAGCCACCAATGCGCTTCATTCCATTTTTGGTTGTGGAGGAATTATCACCATCCATCACCAAAACTTTTACAATAACTTCCTTGCCTTCATACCCAGTTACCGAGATGGAACCACTGATTTGATCGAGTTCTAATTTCCCGGCCTTGCCAGGGTTGCTCAAAGGCACCGTGAACAAGTCGATCTCTTTTTGTTGTCCTATTGCGAGGTTTGCTACCATTAGCAACATTACCATAACCATTGTTCTTATTGTTCTCATTGCCTTATATTTTTTTAATGAATACATCCCCATTCAAGGTTTCAATGTTGAAGTCCACCTGTCCGCTTCCTATTTGCACAACTGGTCTTGCTTCGAACTTATATTTTGGCCTACTTTCATCACCTTTATTCTTTGTGGTTTTAGTAAACCGTTTGTTAATATCAAAATCGGTATACATTTCCCCATTCATACTTTTAAATGATATATTGGCCGAAAGTGCTTGCTGATACGCTATGGTAATATCTCCATTTATGGTATGATACACGGATTCCTCCTTAGGGTTTTCCGCATAGGAAATATCCACAGGACCATTGATACAGCTCACCCAGGTCTTTCCAGAAATATTGTTGAGAGTGATGCCTCCATTGATATTTTCGGCCACAATGGATTTGCTTTGGATATTTTTTACATCAATGACACCGTTGTTGACCGTGCTCACATGAATCTGTACGGTATTGGGAACCTTCAAGTTGAAGGTCAGCGTATGCTCATAGGGAACATTCTGATTGTTATTGCACCAATTGTATTGAAGTCCATCAACTTTAAAATTGATATAAGGCGCATCTGGATGAAATATAATCCTATTGTCCTCTTGGATGATTTTCAACTGCAGCTCCTTTTTGCCCAATTCCAAGTCCTCCGAATTGTTTGCAGTGATTTTCCGTTCCACTTCCAAAATGACCTTGTTGCCTTGGTACCCCTCAACATTTACCGACCCGAATACATTCTTCACCACCACCGTATTATTGGTACTGTTGCTGAGTGGAAGTTCCTTTGTAATGGTCTCTTTAAATTCCTTTTGTTGTGCTTTTACACTTGGCGACCATGCCCACAGGCACAGACACGCCATCATAACTAACTGTTTCATCTTGTTAAAAATTTGACTGTTCGTAATTTGATTTTACCCTTTAGGGTAGATTGATAAATAAACTATATGATTGATTCTATACTACTCTCAATTTGTTTCTTAACGGTTGTGTCCAATTCTTTTTTCTTCAGCAACTGCTTGAAGGGTTCTATGGACGCTTTTTCTTGCAAGGCCACCATGAGGTTGGCCAAGGTTATCTGCAAAATGGGCGACTCCTGGTTTGGAATGGATTGTACCAACCCTTGGCGCACCACAGGATTGTCTATATAATTGGTCAAGGATTCAATGGCGGCCAACCGCACATTTACGTTGGAATCATTGTTTAAGGTCTGCAAAAGTGCCTGGATTACAATTTCATCAGCATTCTCAAATTTGTTGGCTTCACCCACGCCTTGCAGCCGTTGATTTGCAGATGGTTGTTCCAAGAGCGTCAACACCAATTTTTGGCGCACCTCTTCCGTTTCATTCTTGGAAACCGTGGTTTCAACGGTCTTAGGTTGATGTGGGGAACTCAAATAGTATCCAACACCCAAACCTAGGACCAACAGAAGAGTTCCATAGACCAATTGTGGCCTGAACACCGTTAAAATACCATCCCAAAAAGGCCTTTTGACTTCTTTCCTCCTTCCCTTTTCCATTTCATTGGAAAGCATGGTGAAGAAAGTCTCATCCATTTGGGGTGAAATTTCCGGAGCCTCAAGATTTCCCATCATTTCCCAGATGGCCAACAAGGCTTTGTATTGCTCGTTATATTCCGGGTTCCCGGCAAGAAACTGTTCAAAGCTCTTGGCCTCCTCACGAGACATGGTCCCGCTCATAAAATCCATTGCCCGTATTTCAAACTTTTCTTGGTCCATCATCTTGTTTCCAATTGTAAAAAAATGCTTCTTAAATCTTTTAGGGCCCTGTGTACCCTTACCTTGGCCGCTCCTTCCGTGCAACCCAAAATCTCCCCTATTTCATGGAACTTCAATTCCCGATATTTGCTCAACAGCAATATTTCCTTTTTGTCAGTGGGCAAAAGACTGAGTGCCTTTTTCACCAAAAATGCATTGCCCTGCTGCTCCAAGGCTTCATTAAGGTCATCTTCAGAACCCATATTGGCGTCTTCCGGAGAAACCCCTTGGGCCACTCTTTCCTTGCCCACTTTTTTGTGATGATCATAATTCACGTTTCTGGCCATACGGAACATCCAGGCAGCAAAAGAGCCTTCACCGGTATAGGATTTTCGGTATTTGAGCATGCGGACAAAAACGTTTTGTACCAAATCCTCACTGACCGATGGATTGTTGCCCAGATTGTAGAAAAATCCGAATAGCCTTTTCTTATGCCGTTCATAGAGCAAGCCCAACTTGTCCAAGTCCCCATCGCTTACTTGCATCATTAAGGTGTTATCGGTCAGGTTTTGCAATTCCTTGGTCTTTAGGTCTTCTGGAGGATATACCGTAGTTTTTAAAAAAGGTTACAGAATGTAGGGATTTTTTCCACAAAGCATTCCAAGTTCACGCTATTTTTCAGTGGTTTCCCATAAATAATTTTGATTATTTTTGTCCGAACTTCAAGACACCCTCAATGCAATACAAAAGAATTCTGTTAAAACTTAGTGGTGAAGCGCTCATGGGCGAAAAACAATACGGTATAGACGCCAAACGGTTGGCGGAATATGCAGAAGACATTAAAGCCGTGGTGGAGAAGGGTATTGAGGTGGCCATTGTTATTGGTGGTGGAAATATTTTCAGGGGCCTTGCCGGAACCAGCCAAGGGATGGATCGGGTACAGGGCGACCACATGGGCATGTTGGCCACCGTAATCAATGGTTTGGCACTTCAAAGTGCTTTGGAACATCAAGGGGTTGAGACACGTTTGCAGTCTGCCATCAAAATCAATGAAGTGGCCGAACCTTTTATAAGAAGAAGGGCAGTGCGTCACTTGGAAAAAGGAAGGGTTGTGATTTTTGGTGGAGGTACTGGTAATCCTTATTTTACTACTGACTCTGCTGCGGTGTTGCGGGCCATTGAAATTGGAGCGGATGTTATCCTAAAAGGCACCCGGGTCGATGGAATTTATACCTCCGATCCAGAAAAGGATAAAAACGCAACCAAGTTTGATTCGCTTTCTTTTAAGGAAGTGCTTTCAAAAGGACTTAAGGTTATGGATACCACAGCATTCACACTAAGTCAGGAAAATGAGCTGCCCATTGTTGTTTTTGATATGAACACTCGGGGCAACCTTATGAAAATAGTTTCCGGTGAAAATATCGGAACCGTTGTCAATATTTAGATTGGCATGCGCTTTGATTTTGGAATATAAACTTTAAAAATTATGGACGAAGAGGTTAAATTTATTCTGGACACCACCAAAGAAAGCATGGATGGAAGCATTTCCCACTTGGAAAAAGCCTTGATAAAAATCCGTGCTGGAAAAGCAAGTCCTATGATGCTCTCAACGGTAATGGTGGAGTACTATGGCTCTCAAACCCCACTATCACAAGTATCCAACATCAATACCCCAGACGCAAGGACCATCTCAGTGCAACCTTGGGAAAAAAGTCTTCTGGGAGAAATTGAAACCGCCATCATGAACGCCAATTTGGGCTTCAACCCAATGAACAATGGTGAAATGGTCATTATTAACGTACCTCCATTGACCGAGGAGCGAAGAATACAATTGGTCAAACAAGCCAAGGCAGAGGCCGAAGATGCCAAAGTAAGTGTTCGAAGCGCAAGACAGGAAGCCAATAAAGAACTTAAAGCATTGGATATTTCTGAAGATCTTTTGAACAATGCCGAAGTAGATGTGCAGGAACTCACCGATACGTACAGCAAAAAAATTGATGCTATTTTGGCCAACAAGGAGGCTGAAATCATGAAGGTATAAAACCCTAGATTGATTGTTGCCTTTTCTAGGAACACAACCGATCATTTTCTACCTTTGCGCCCAACAAAACCCAAATGGTAGCAAAGCTCACTAAAGGATTTTGGCCAAAGGTCGCACGTATTATTCTTCGCAATAGAATTTTAATTCTTTTTGCCATTGCCGGGTTCACCGTTTTTCTGGCCCTTCAGTGGAAAAACATGCAATTTTCCAATACCGAGGCCAACATTCTTCCTGATGACCACCCAGCCACCATCGAATACAATGCCTTTACCAAGGTTTTTGGCGAAGAAGGTAATGCCATTGTGATCGCTGTTCGGGATTCTGCCTTGTTTACCCCTACAAACTTCAACCGCTGGAACAAACTCAGCAAACAATTGGAAGCCTTTCCTGAAATTGATTTTGTGGTGTCCACGGACAACCTCAGGGTTTTGGTCAAGGACAATGAGGAGCAAGCTTTTGTTATGGAGCCCTTCATCAAAAGTCCTCCAAAGACCAAAAAAGAGGTGGATTCACTCAAAAACCATCTTTTCAACGAACTTCCATTTTATGACAATCTTGTCTACAATCCAAAAAGTGGTACCGTTCAGACCATTGCATATCTGGATAAAGATATTATGAACACCGAGGTGAGGAATCAGTTTATCCTGAACGACCTCGCCGATCTGATGAAAGGTTTTGAAGAAGAAACCCAGTTGGATGTCCACGTCTCTGGAATGCCCTACATCCGAACCTGGAACACCAAATCCATTGTGGATGAAATTGGAATTTTCATTGTCGCCGCTCTATTGGTCACTTCCTTGATATTCTTCTTTTTCTTTAGAAGTTTTAGGGCCACTTTAATCTCAATGTGTGTTGTGATCATTGGGGTGATGTGGGCTTTTGGTTTCTTGGGACTTTTGCAATATGAGATCACCATTCTAACCGCTTTGATTCCACCTTTGATCATTGTTATTGGAATTCCAAACTGCATATTTCTCATTAACAAGTACCAACAGGAAGTCAAAAAACACGGGAACCAAGCACTTTCCCTGCAACGGGTCATTTCCAAAATTGGGAATGCCACCTTAATGACCAATATTACCACAGCCTCCGGATTTGCAACGTTTATTATTTTGGACAGTGACCTGCTCAAGGAATTTGGTATTGTGGCCTCCATCAACATTGTGGGGATTTTTATCCTTTCCCTATTGATCATACCGATCATTTACAGTTTCATGCCACTTCCCAAAACGAAACACTTGAAGCATCTCAACAAAAAGTGGATCGACTTCTTTGTGAATCGAATGGAGACCATTGTCCGAAACCATAGAATAGCGGTCTATTTGGTTACGGTGGGTGTTCTGGTATTGAGCATTATTGGCATTTATCAAATAAAAATTACCGGGAGCCGGATTGAAGACCTCCCCAAAGACACGCATTTTTTTAAGGACATCCGTTTTTTTGAACAAGAATTTGACGGTATAATGCCCATGGAAATTGTGGTGGATACCGAACGAAAAAATGGGGTCATTAAACCCGCTACCCTAAAGCGCATGGATCAGTTGGGAACGGTTATCGATGAAATCCCAGAGCTTTCCAGACCTTTATCGGTTGTGGATCTGATTAAATATTCCAAGCAGGCTTTCTACAACGGCATCCCAAAATACTATCAATTGCCCACATCCCAAGAAAACACATTTATTATGAATGTGGCGCAAAAATCATCCAACGATGGTGACCTTCTAAAAAGTTTTGTGGACAGTACGGGACAAACTGCTCGCCTGACCACCTACATGCGTGATGTAAAAATAGACCGCATGGAGGAAATTGAAGAGGATGTGCAGCAGGCTATCAACAAATTTTTCCCTTCGGAGCGGTTCAAGGTTTTTATGACCGGAAAGGCTCTCCTCTTTTTAAAGGGCACCAAGTATTTGGTCAAAAATTTATTGCTCTCTTTGGCTTTGGCCATTGGGTTGATTTCCCTTTTTATGGCCTATTTGTTCCGTTCGTTCCGGATGGTCATCATATCATTGGTTCCCAACCTTCTCCCATTGGTAATCACAGCGGGGGTAATGGGATATTTGGGTGTGCCCATAAAGCCATCCACCATTTTGGTCTTTAGCATTGCATTCGGTATTTCGGTGGACGACACCATTCACTTTTTGGCCAAATACCGACAAGAATTGGCCGCCCATAAATGGCATATCAAAAGATCGGTTTATGCCGCGTTGCGTGAAACCGGGGTGAGTATGTTCTATACCTCCATTGTGCTTTTCTTTGGATTCTCGGTCTTTATCATCTCCAGTTTTGGAGGCACCAAAGCTTTGGGGGGATTGGTTTCTGCCACATTGCTTTTTGCCATGCTATCCAATTTAATTCTATTACCTTCCTTACTCCTTTCCTTGGAAAGAAGTATTGCCAACAAACAAGTCCTCAAAAAACCGCAAATCGATATTTTACCACAGGAAGAGGACAATATCAAGGACAAATAATCTGTGGAACTGCCATAAATATGGTGATTCCATTGCCCTCATTTTTTATCAAAAACCTATCTTTACCGCTTAAATTACGATAGCTTGACAATGAAATCTTATTCCATAAAAGAATTGCTGGAGAAGCAGCCCTTAGGAGAACCTGTTGAAGTGAATGGATGGGTAAAAACCTTTAGGAGTAACCGATTCATAGCCTTGAACGACGGTTCAACAATACACAATATACAATGCGTAGTGGATTTTGAGAATTTGGATGACACCATACTTAAAAAAATCTCTACCGGGGCCGCCCTAAAAATATCCGGTACGCTCGAAGAAAGTCAAGGAAAAGGACAAAGTGTAGAAATCCAGACTTCCGATATCTTTGTGCACGGTACCGCCGATCCAGAGACTTATCCGATTCAACCCAAAAAGCACTCTTTGGAATTTTTGCGGGAGAAAGCGCATCTTAGAGTTCGGACCAATACATTTTCCGCAGTTATGCGAGTACGTTCCGCACTGTCTTTCGCCATTCACAGTTATTTTCAACAAAATGGGTTTTACTACATGCATGCCCCCATCATTACAGGATCGGATGCCGAGGGTGCCGGGGAAATGTTCCGGGTGACCACTTTGGATGATAAAAAACCTCCGATGGACGAACAGGGCAATGTGGATTATTCCGAAGATTTCTTTGGAAAGGAGACCAACCTTACGGTTTCTGGTCAGTTGGAAGCCGAAACCTATGCCATGGGCTTGGGCAAGGTATATACCTTTGGCCCTACGTTTAGGGCGGAGAACTCAAACACCTCACGGCATTTGGCCGAATTTTGGATGATTGAGCCCGAAATGGCCTTTTTTGACTTGGACGCAAACATGGATTTGGCCGAAGATTTCATCAAGTGGATTATCCAATATGTATTGGACAACTGTACGGATGATCTTGAATTTTTGGAAAAGCGTTTGTTGGATGAGGAAAAAACCAAGCCCCAAAACGAGCGTTCCGAAATGAGCTTGACGGAAAAATTGAAATTTGTCGTTGAGAACAACTTTAAACGTGTTTCCTATACTGAGGCCATCGATATTTTACGGAACAGCAAACCCAACAAGAAGAAAAAATTCCAATATCCCATTGATGAATGGGGTGCCGACCTGCAAAGCGAGCATGAACGCTTTTTGGTGGAAAAACACTTTAAGTGCCCCGTTATCCTTTTTGATTATCCGGCCAACATCAAGGCATTTTACATGCGCTTGAACGAGGACGGAAAGACCGTTCGTGCCATGGACGTCCTTTTCCCGGGCATCGGTGAGATTGTGGGAGGATCCCAACGTGAAGAACGCTTGGATGTGCTTCAACAAAAAATAAAGGAATTGGACATAGATGAAAAAGAACTTTGGTGGTACTTGGACCTAAGACGGTTCGGTACGGCCGTACACAGCGGGTTCGGACTTGGTTTTGAGCGTATGGTGCAGTTTGCCACCGGTATGGGCAATATCAGGGACGTAATCCCCTACCCTAGAACACCGCAAAATGCGGAGTTTTAATTGGATTTCTTAAATTTATAAGAAGGACGATTGTAAATCAATCTGTATGCTGAAACAACATCTACAGTTTAAGCTTTCCCAAAAACTGTCTCCTCAGCAGATTCAGCTTATGAAGCTAATTCAATTGCCCACACAGGCTTTTGAACAGCGACTGAAGCAGGAGCTCGAGGACAACCCTGCTCTTGAAAGTGGAAAGGCGGAGAGCGAGACTTTGGATGATACCTACGAGGACACCTACGATGATTCTGCAGATAACGAGACCATTTCTGCGGAGGATATCAACATTGATGATTATCTAAGTGATGACGAAGTCCCCGATTACCGGACACAGACCAGCAACTACAGTCCAGATGATGATGAAAAGAGCATTCCATACGCAGCGGGTATTTCCTTTAACCAATATCTGATCAACCAACTCAACACCGTGTATTTGGATGATGAGCAATGGGCCATTGCCGAATTTTTGGTGGGAAGTGTGGATGAGAGCGGTTACATCCGAAGACCTATTGCGGACATTATGGATGATCTGGCCTTCACCCAAAACATTTATGTTGAAGAGGAAAAGATCAAATCTGTACTCAAGGTGGTCCAAGAGTTGGATCCCCCTGGGGTCGGTGCAAGATCATTGGATGAATGCCTGATCATCCAATTAAAAAGAAAAGAACAAAAACCTTCCGTTGAGCTGGCCATAAACATTTTGGAGAAGTCCTTTGACCAATTTACCAAGAAACACTATGCCAAGCTTATTCAGAAGCACCACATCAGTGAAGAAGAACTTAAAGAGGCCATTTCGGAAATTGAAAAACTGAACCCAAAACCTGGGGGGTCTTACTCGGGCAACACCCGAATCATTGAACATATTGTCCCCGATTTTTCCATTAAAATTGTGGATGGGGAGCTTGACCTTACCTTAAATGGCAGAAACGCACCGGAATTGCACGTTTCCAAGGAATATAGCAATATGTTGCAGGGGTACAAAAATGCCAAGGAAAAGTCCAAATCGCAAAAGGACACCGTGCTCTTCATCAAGCAAAAGTTGGATGCCGCCAAATGGTTCATCGATGCCATAAAACAACGTCAACAGACTTTGTACATTACCATGAACGCCATCATGAACTATCAAAAAGAGTACTTTATGACGGGGGATGAGCGGAAATTACGGCCTATGATCTTAAAGGACATAGCTGACGAAATCGACATGGATGTCTCCACAGTATCCCGGGTAGCCAACAGCAAGTATGTTGACACCCCTTATGGCACAAAACTCATAAAGGATTACTTCTCCGAGGCCATGAAAAATGAGCAAGGTGAGGATGTGTCCACAAAAGAGATCAAGAAAATATTGGAAACCGTAATTAAAGATGAGGAAAAGCGAAAACCTTTAACGGATGATAAGCTGGCAAAAATTCTCAAAGAGCGTGGTTACCCCATTGCCAGGAGAACCGTGGCCAAATACCGGGAACAATTGGGAATTCCCGTGGCCAGGCTAAGAAAGGAGATCTAATGCGCCATTTCTTCAACATTGTATCCTACCTCTTCCACCCATTGTTCATTCCCATTGGAGGTACCATCCTCTATTTTATAATCGCTCCGTACAGTACCCTTGAGATGCAGAGTGGCAACATTCTTCCCATTTTTATCTTGACCGTAATTATCCCTATCATCTTTTTTCTGATCCTGAAGAATCTTGGCGTGATACATTCCATTTTTTTACCCACCTTGGAAGAACGCAAATACCCGCTTTACATCAGTTGTATTTTATTTTTGATGATACTGTACAAAGTCATCCCAAATAATTACGTACACGAGCTGTTTTACTTTTTTACGGGACTTTTAACGGCCACTGCCACTGCACTTATTCTTCTTTTCTTAAAGTTTAAGACCAGCATGCACCTTTTGGGGATGGGCAGTATATTAATGTTTATGATTGGGCTCAGCATTCATTTTGAGGTCAATATTACACTTGCCATTAGCCTATTTGTGCTTTTTACGGGATTGGTAACTACATCTCGATTGTATCTTAAAGCCCATAACAAGGCCGAGCTATTCATTGGGTTCCTGATCGGTTGCTGCTCCCAATTGATTATTTTGAAGTATTGGCTATAGGATATAGAAAATTACCCCAATACGCAAAACATTCAAATCCAATGGTTCCCCAGTCTGTAGACTTGTACCCTCTTTCAATAGGGGGTTTAGGCTGTAATAGGCATGGATGTTCCAAGTGTTATAGCCAAAACTGAGGATAAGGCCGTATTGAAATTCTTGGATATTGGGATTGGAAAATGCGGTGGTGCCGCTATCTGTCACTGTACGGGATCTCCCTGAAAAGACATAGCCCAATTTGGCCCCGGCATAAATTCGCCAAAACCTGTATTCTTCAGCGGTGGAAGTTCTCCATCTAAATTCAAAAGGAACTTCAAGGGAATGTGTTTCCAACTTACTTCTGTTGAACTCGGATGTGTTACGCACTTCGTATGCAATAGCATTGCCAACTTCAGATGCAACAATACTGCTGTAATAAGAATTCACAGCGTACCCCAAACCAAGCCCCACACCAAAGTTTCTTCTGGCATTCAAGGGAATATCCTTGATAAAACCTGCCTGTAGATTATAGGACAAATTTCGCTGGACAGCATCAGAAGGTTTGTTCAGCAACACATTATACCCAAAACCAATGTAAAATTGGTCTTCGAGGTATTTTGAATCAACAGGCACCTCCTCCTCTACTTCTTGGGAAAACAGCCATGGCAAACTGAATGCACTGAAAATAAAATAAATAAAAAAATGTCTCATTAAACTTGTACCAAAAATAAGAAACAATCCAAATTACACATTTGGATTGTCTCAAACTTAATGTAAGCCACTTATTTCTCAGTTTTCCAAAGAATTGCCTTGGTACGTGGTATAATTGACCTTAAGAGCATTGATTTTTTGAAGCTCTTGCTTAATGTCTGAAACGATACCGACGTTTACATTCTTGTCCACTTTTAAGGAAACCGTGACCAAATTTCTAATGGCATCCGGTTTTTTTGCCAATTCAGCCAGCACATAGGAACCAACTTCATTTACATTTGCCAACCTATTGTCTAGCTGGATTTTTGGTTCACTTCCAAATGTTTTAGCCAGTTCAGAGGAAGGTTTTCCAACAAAAATTTCGATTACCCTATCCTTTTTCTCCAACTTCTTTACTTCATCTGCTTTGGGTAAATTATTGTCCACCAAAAGCGGATTGGTTTTAATTGTGGTTACCGTCATAAAAAAGAACAGTATCATAAAAACAATATCAGGTAAAGATGCAGTTGAAATAGCCGGTATTTCCTTCTTGGATTCTCTTGTATTTCTCATATCACAATCGTTTTAGCCTTTTATATTTGTTTCTGCCTCTATAAGTTTCATCGGAAACATTTGTCGTATTTGTTCAATATTCTTTTTTAAAGAAGCCTTTACTTCCACAGGTGTTTCGGGAGCATAATATGCCTCTTCCATGCTTACATAATCTTGGTTGAAAAGCCTGTTTGCCTCTCTATTTCTAAGTGTGTTGTAAGCTGACGTAAGTTCGTTTTGTACACTAACGTACATACCATAGGATGCTTCCCGGTCACTGTTAAAAGAGATTATGGCCTTATCAGGATTTTCTGAGGATTCCATATTTCGCTCTCCTTGACAATAATCACAAAATCCATCGCTACTGGGCAAACTGGCTCCATTATCCAAAAATGAAATAGCAGCGGCTTGCAAATCGTTGAGCTGCATAATTCCATCCTCAACAAAAAGCTCGTTGTTCTTATTTAGGGACACTCTAAAAATGTTACGCTCAGCTATAGGAAGAGGAGGCGTGGTATTATCGGGAGGTAATTTTCGGTCCAGGCCAACATCGGTTTCTATTGATGTGGCGACCAAGAAAAAAATCAATAACAAGAAGGCTATGTCAGCCATTGACCCAGCGTTGACTTCTGGGATTTTTCTGTCTCTGTCCATAATGTAATGTTTTGTTGGAATTAATACTACTATTAACCTCGAGGTTAATGAGGTAAATACAACAACTATTCCAAAAACATTTTCGGACGCAACAGTGCTTAATAAAACAAAAAACGCCCCAAATAGAAGTATTTGGAGCGTTTCCCACTAAATCTAAGCTATTGCCTACTGTAGATTGTTAAAAGCATTTCCTTCATAGGTCGTATAATTGACCTTGAGGGCATTCACCTTTCGCAATTCTTGTTTAATATCGGTGATAAGACCCATATTGGCATTCTTATCAACTTTAAGAGCAGTAGTCAATACGTTTTGAAGTTCTTGAGGTTTTTTTGCGCGCTCAGCCAAAATATATGAACCGACTTCTTCTACTTTGGCAAACTTATCGTTCAACTGAATCCTTGGTTCCGTTCCGAATACTTTTTGGTATTCCTGGGTGGGTTTTCCAACATAGATATAGATTACACGATCCTTCTTCTCCAATTTCTTTATTTCACTAGCATTGGGAAGTGTATTTTCCACCAACAACGAACTATCTTTCATAGTGGTCACTGTCATAAAAAAGAACAATAACATAAATACAATATCTGGCAGCGAAGCTGTAGATACTGCAGGTAAATCACCGTCCTTCTTTTTTGTAAACTTAGCCATACTAATCTCTAGTTTTAATTGGTTGATGTTTCTGCTTCTGAAAGCTTCTGAGGAAACATATCTTGAACACGCTTTACTTTATCCTTTAGGTCATCTCGTACAGATGATGGTGTTTCAGGGTTCAAGTACTCTGCTTCCATTTTGGTAAAATCCCTGCCATACAATCTTTGTGCTTCACGGTTACGAAGATCATTGTACGCGCCAACCAATTCATTCTGAACGGTAATATAGGTGCTGTACTTGGTCTCCCTATCGTTCTTCAAAGAAATAATGGCCTTTGAAGGATTATCTGAAGAGGCCGGATCCTTTTTTCCTTTACAATACGAACAAGTCCCATCGGCATTGTTTTCAAGAAATGATACAGCGGCTTCTCTCAGGTTTTCCAATTTCATTAGGTTATCCTCAACAAGCAATTGTCCATTTTTATTGATGTTTACCGTAAAAATGTTCTTTTGCTTAATGATCACATCTTCTTCTGGCGGCTCAATGGGCGGTAGCATACGATCCAATCCTGCATCTGTTTCAATGGTGGTGGTCACCAAGAAAAAGATAAGCAGTAGGAACGCAATGTCCGCCATGGAACCGGCATTTACTTCCGGAGCTCCTTTTCTTCTAGGCATAATTCAACTTTTATTACTTAACAAACATTTTCTTCAAACCTGGTAAAACCATAAGAAGAACAGCAATCACTGTAAGGATGAAGAAAACGTTCAATCCCATTCCTATGTTTTTAACAGTACCTACAGTTGTTTTAAGATCTGAAGAGGTTCTGTCCTCAAAAACTTTTACAACAGCCTCTGCCTCTTCTGTTGAGGAAAGTCCATAGGATATAGCAACTATAATGGCCAATCCACCAAGAGCAAAAAGGGCCTTTTTTATACTTCCGGGTGTGGTAAACAGCTTTGCAAGTCCAAAAAACAATGCAGCCACAACCGCAATGGCCAACAAAATGTACATGATCACAAACATAAAGTTCATGGCACCACTGTTGATGGCATCTGGATCATCTTGTGATGGCAAAGAGAACCAAAGAAAGGCCGCTATCAACCCGATGACTATAAGTACTATTTTAATTATCTTATTCATGATTCTCGATAGTTTTTAATTCGTAATTACTTCTTGTGGGCTGCCAACATATCAATCAAGGCAATGGAAGAATCTTCCATGTCGTTTACGATACTATCGATTTTAGCAATGATATAGTTATAGAAAATCTGAAGGATAATCGCAACGATCAAACCGAATACCGTTGTCAATAACGCTACCTGAATATCACCAGCGATCAAAGAGGCACTCAAGTTACCAACCGCAGCAATTTTCTGGAAGGCCTGAATCATACCGATTACCGTACCCATGAACCCAAGCATGGGCGCAATGGCGATAAACAACGACAACCAGGAAACGTTCTTCTCCAACTGTCCCATTTGCACACCTCCGTAGGCAACAACAGCTTTTTCAGCAGACTCCAATCCCTCTCCCGCTCTATCCAAACCTTGGTAGTAAATGGAGGCAACAGGTCCTTTGGTATTTCTACAAACTTCTTTGGCAGCTTCAACTCCACCGGAAGCCAAGGCATCTTCTACCTGTTGCTTCAACTTAGCGGTATTGGTGGTTGCCAAATTCAAATAAATTATTCTTTCTATGGCAACTGCCAAGCCCAAAATCAAACACAGAAGCACAATTCCCATAAAGGCAGGACCTCCTTGGATAAATTGTTCTTTCAATACTTGGGTGAAAGGCGTACTGGCTGCTTCTTCTTGCAACATTGCTGCAGATGCAGTGGTAGTTCCCAAAACAAACATTCCGGCAGCAGCCAGAGTAAAGGATACTTTTTTCATTTTTCTTAAACTTAAATTTAGTTAGTTAATAATGTTAAAGATATAAAATTTTTGTTACTGTAAAATTAAAATACCTAGCAGAGAGGAAGGGATTCGAACCCTCGATACACTTTTGGTGTATACACACTTTCCAGGCGTGCGCCTTCGACCACTCGGCCACCTCTCTAAATCCTACAATTAGGCCGACCAATAAACAAAAAAATAATCAGTTATAGAAATTTGACGCGTTAATTTTACACCATTTCACCACGAAGTGGTGTCTCAAAAATTGTCTTGAACAATTTATCGGGAACCCCAGTCCCCAATAGGTACATCGCTTTGGTTATGGCCGCTTCGGTTGTAATATCCTTTCCGTTAATAAGTTGCATCTCTTTCAGCTTTTCACTGGTTTCATAGTGCCCCATGGAAACACTCCCGCCAGAGCATTGGGTAACGTTTACAATGTGTAATTTTCTTTGAATAGCATTTTTTAACGCTTCCAAAAACCAATCATCCATGGGAGCGTTCCCTGCTCCATACGTTTCCAAAACCAATGCCTTTAATCCGGGAATGCTCAAGACCGATTGCAATACCTCTTGATTTAAACCGGGAAATAATTTTAAGATGGCCACATGATTGTCCATCTTTTTATGCACTTGAAGCTTTTTGTTTCGCAATGGCCGTTTCAACAAGTTTGGGTAGTGCACCTTTAAATGCACCCCCGATTCCACCAAAGGTGGATGGTTGAGCGAAGCGAAAGCCTCAAAATGTTCCGCATTGATTTTGGTGGTACGGTTGCCACGGTAGAGCTTGTACTCAAAATACAAACCCACTTCCTGAACCACGGGCTTCCCCTTTTCTTGAAGCGATGCTATCTCTATGGAAGTGATTAAATTTTCCTTGGCATCCGTCCGTAAATCCCCGATGGGTAATTGTGATCCCGTAAAAATGACAGGCTTGGCCAAATTTTCCAGCATAAAGCTCAAAGCCGAAGCAGAATAACTCATCGTGTCGCTCCCATGAAGCACCACAAACCCATCAAACGCGTCATAGTTCTCGTCAATAAGCGATGCAATCAAAGCCCAGTATTTCGGATTCATTTTGGAAGAATCAATCGGTTCCGTAAAAGACACTCCTTTCAACACACAATCCAACTGATTCAACTCTGGAATATTCTTGGTGAGCTCCCTAAAATTGAAAGCTCGAAGCGCACCGGTTTTGTAATCCTTTACCATCCCGATGGTACCTCCGGTATAAATCAGTAGTATGTTGGTTTTCTTTTTCATGGTCAGATTCCGAATATTTCCTTCGAATTTTTCGTGGTTATTTCCGCGATGTCCTCCTTAGGTATATTATATATGGTAGAAAGCTTTTCCAACACCCTGGTAATGTATGCGCTTTCATTGCGTTTTCCGCGGTGTGGTGCCGGGGCCAAATACGGGGAATCGGTTTCAAGCACAATATGCCTTAGGTCGATTTGATCCAAAAACTGGTCAATTTTACCATTTTTAAAAGTGACCACTCCACCAATGCCCAGTTTCATATTATAGGATAGGGCTTTATGGGCCTGTTCCAAGGTTCCGGTGAAGCAATGAAAAATTCCGAAGAGGTCATCGTCTTTTTCCTTTTCCAAAACCGCAAAAATTTCATCAAAGGCATCCCTACAATGGATCACAATGGGCAATTGGTGCTTTTTTGCCAAGCGAATCTGATACACAAAAGCCTCCTGCTGTTGCTTTAAAAAAGTCTTGTCCCAATACAGGTCAATACCGATTTCACCCACCGCATAAAACTTTCGTTTGGTGAGCCATTCTTCCACTTGGGCCAATTCCTCTTTAAAACTTTCCTTGACGTGGGTGGGATGCAGCCCCATCATCAAAAACACATTTTTGGGATAATTGGACTCCAAGTCCAACATGGCCTGGGTATAGGTGGAATCTATGGCTGGAATAAAAAAGCGTTCCACCCCGGCATCCAAGGCACGTTGCATCATTTCCTTTTGGTCCTGCTCAAAGGCTTCACTATATAAATGGGTGTGGGTATCGGTAATAATCATATCGCAAAAATAGGCTTATCTTAGATGTCCCAAAAGTTTGTTTCTGATTATACACCCCTAAAGTCCCCTCAAGGGGACAGTTTACATATGGCATCACTCAAAAAATTCCTTAAATCCAAAAACTACATCAAAATACCTTTGGTATTGACCGAGACCAATCATTTTGAACTGACCGCTACCATCAATGGCGTGACGGGCAAGTTTATTTTGGATACCGGCGCCTCCAACACCTGCGTGGGGATGGACAAAATCGATTTTTTTAAGATGCTTTCTGAAACTTCAGAAATTAAAGCCGCAGGAGCAGGCGCTACTGAAATGGAAACCTTGGTCTCCACCAAGAACAAAATCCGGATTGGCGATTGGAAAAAGAGTCGACAGAAAATTGTGCTTTTTGACCTCTCCCATGTGAATGAGGCGCTTACCTCGCACAATGCACTACCCGTTGATGGGATTATTGGGGCCGATATCCTCAAAAAAGGGAAAGCCGTTATCGACTACAATAAAAAAAGCCTCTACTTAAAAAAGTAAAGGCTTTTTTTCAGTTAGTTTTCACATCCCCCTACCCCCTTCAAAGGGGGAATTACCCTTCATTTCCAATTGGAGCTGCCCCCTTGAGGGGACTTTAGGGGTGTTTTTATAAATTCTGGTTATAGTTCCAATGCTTTTTTCACGTTGCCGTCCATCAACAATTCTTCTGGACTTTCCAATGCTTCTTTTACAGCCACCAAGAATCCCACAGATTCTTTTCCGTCAATAATTCGGTGGTCATACGAAAGTGCTACATACATTACAGGTGCAATGGCAATGGCTCCATCCCGAACAATGGCACGCTCCACGATATTGTGCATTCCCAAAATTCCACTTTGTGGTGGATTAATAATCGGTGTGGACAACATGGAACCGAACACCCCGCCATTGGTAATGGTAAAGGTACCGCCTGTCATTTCATCCACAGTAATCTCACCTTCCCTGGCACGGATGGCCAAACGTTTTACTTCGGATTCGATACCTCTGAACGTAAGGTTCTCTGCATTTCGGATAACAGGAACCATTAAACCTTTTGGTCCCGAAACCGCAATACTGATATCACAGAATTCGTAGGTGATCATTTCCTTGCCATCGATCATGGAGTTTACCGCAGGATACATTTGCAAAGCACGGATGACCGCTTTGGTGAAGAAGGACATAAAGCCCAGACTCACCCCATGCTTCTCTTTGAACTCTTCTTTGTACTGACTACGCAATTCAAAGATGGCAGACATGTCCACTTCGTTAAAAGTGGTCAACATAGCGGTTTCGTTCTTGGCGGCCACCAAACGCTCCGCCACTTTTCTACGTAGCATGGACAGTTTGGAACGGCTCTCTCCTCGATTTCCTCCGGTGGGTGTTCCCATGGATGGAACGGCTTTCACAGCATCATCCTTGGTAATACGGCCATCTCTTCCAGATCCAGAAACGGATGAAGGCTCAATTCCTTTTTCATCCAATATTTTCTTGGCCGCGGGAGAAGGTGTTCCCGAAGCATAGGTTTCCTTTTTAGGCTCCTCCTTCTTGGGCGCTTCTTTTTTAGGTTCTTCCTTTTTGGGCTCCTCTTTTTTATCGGATGCACCAGATGAACCCTCGGGTTTTTCAGCACTTGTGTCGATCAGACATACCACTTCACCAACGGCTACAGCATCCCCAACCTCAGCTTTAAGGGTTATGATACCACTTTCCTCAGCCGGAAGTTCCAATGTTGCCTTGTCCGAGTCCACCTCGGCTATGGCCTGATCCTTCTCTACATAATCACCGTCCTCAACCAACCACTCGGCTATTTCAACCTCTGTAATGGATTCCCCGGGTGAGGGAACTTTCATTTCTAAAACCATTCTGTTATAGTTTATACTTGTATTATCTTATTTGCATATTGTCCTTGCTCTTGTCAAAAACGTAGTCCAACACTTGGGCATGACGTCTTTTTGAACGCACCGCACTACCAGCCGCGGGAGCTCCATAGAATCTTCGGGATGCCACTCTAAACTGTTTGGCCTCATCCAAGTGCATCAACATGTGGCTCCATGCCCCCATGTTTCTAGGTTCTTCCTGGGCCCACACAATATCGTCGGAGTTCTTGTATTTTTTGATGATGCTCCGCATTTCTTTCGCTGGCAAAGGGAACAACTGCTCCACACGTACCAAAGCTACATCATCCCGTTCAAGTTCTTCCCGCTTCTCCAAAAGATCATAGTAGAATTTCCCGGTACAGAAAACCAAAGTTTTTACTTTGGCTGCTTTGGCGTCGGCATCATCAATCACCATTTGGAAACTTCCGTTGGCCATTTCTTCTTTTGTGGACACCACTTTGGGGTGCCTCAACAAGCTTTTAGGCGTAAACACCACCAATGGCTTACGGAACTTGGCCTTCATCTGTCTGCGGAACAAGTGAAACAAGTTGGCCGGAGTAGTCACATCCGCAACGAACATATTGTCCTTGGCACAGAGTTGCAGGTATCTTTCCATACGGGCTGAAGAGTGTTCCGCTCCTTGTCCTTCGTAGCCATGGGGTAACAACAGCACCAAGCCGTTCTGGAGTTTCCATTTATCCTCAGCGGCTGATAGATACTGATCTATTATGATTTGGGCTCCGTTGCTGAAGTCCCCAAACTGCGCCTCCCAGATGGTAAGGGTATTGGGACTTGCCATGGCGTAGCCGTAATCAAATCCCATTACTGCGTATTCCGATAGCAAGGAGTTATAGATATGGAACTTACCATTTTGGTTGTCTCCCATCTCGTTCAACAATACCACTTCTTCCTCGTGCATTTCGGTTTTAATGACGGCATGCCTGTGCGAGAAGGTCCCCCTTTCCACATCTTGACCTGTCATTCGAACATCGTAACCTTCCTCGATCAAAGATCCATAGGCCAACAATTCGCCCATGGCCCAATCCAATTTGTTATCCTTGAAGTACATGTCATTACGAGCCTCTACCAAACGAACCAATTTTCTTAGGAACTTTTTATCCTCAGGAAGTTTGGTTATGCTCTTGGCCACCTCATCCAACTTTTTAAGGTCGTAGGTAGTGTCCATGGGTTTTAGCATGGCTTCTTCCGTAACTTGCTCAAATCCCTCCCATTCATCTTGCATGAAAGGGGTTATTCTGGTCTTCTCGATTTTACGGGAATCCAAAAGATCCTCCTCCAAATCGTTCTTATATTTTTCTTCGAGTTCTTTTACATAGTTCTCGTCAATCACGCCTTCAGCAATCAACTTTTCGGCATAAATATCGCGTGGATTCTTATGCTTGGAAATAGACTTATATAAAAGGGGCTGGGTAAACTTGGGCTCATCTCCTTCATTGTGACCGTACTTTCTATAGCCCAACAAATCCAAGAAAATGTCTCGCTTGTAGCGCATTCTGTATTCCAAGGCGAAGGTTGTGGCATGCACTACGGCCTCGGCATCATCCGCATTTACATGCAATACGGGCGAAAGGGTCACTTTACCCACATCAGTACAATAAGTAGACGATCTTGCATCCAAATAGTTGGTCGTAAACCCGATTTGGTTATTCACCACAATATGAATGGTACCTCCTGTGGTATATCCTTCCAAACGTGCCATTTGAATTGTTTCGTAAACGACCCCCTGGGCAGCAAAAGCGGCATCGCCATGAATCAAAATTGGCAACACCTCCGATATTTCATCACTATGGTCTCGATCTTGCTTGGCTCTTGAAATCCCCTCAACAATGGAGTTCACCGTTTCCAAATGCGATGGGTTCGGGGCAATGTTCATATTGACCATTTTCCCAGAGTCGGTCTCGCGTTTTGAGGTCCATCCCAAGTGATACTTTACGTCGCCATCAAAGATGGTTTCTTCGTAATCCTTGCCATCAAACTCGCTAAAAATATCCTTTGGCGATTTTCCAAAAATGTTGGTGAGCACGTTCAAACGTCCCCTATGGGCCATACCTACCACAAATTGTTTCACACCTTTGTCAGCGGCTTTTTCAACAATGACATCCAAAGCAGGAATCAAGGATTCCCCGCCTTCCAACGAAAATCGTTTTTGGCCCACATATTTGGTGTGCAAAAAGCTTTCAAAAGAAACAGCTTCGTTCAATTTTCTGAGGATGTTCTTCTTTTCATCGGCTGTGTAATTTGGGTGATTGTCATTTACATTGAGCCAATCCTGAATCCATTGAATACGTTCTGGAGTACGGATGTACATATATTCGACCCCAATGGAATCACAATAAATCCGCTCCAAATGAGCAATAATTTCTTTAAGGGAGGTAGATCCAATACCGAGAATTTTACCGGCATCAAAAACGGTGTCCATATCTTCTTGGGCCAGTCCAAAATTGGCAATGTCCAAAGTTGGCTCATATTGTCTTCGATCACGTACTGGATTGGTTTTGGTAAACAAGTGACCGCGGGAACGGTACCCATCTATCAAACGGATGACCTGAAACTCCTTTTGCAAGGTCTCGGGCATTTCAACTTTCCTTCCATTGGAAAGCACTGCCATTCCGTTCTTCCCGGATTCTATCCCCAAGTCCTCCAAAGAACCCTCCAAACCGAAATCAAACCCCTGAAAAAAAGCCCTCCAACTGGGCTCAACACTATCTGGGTTCGTTAGGTATTTATCATACAGCTCCGCAAAAAAAGAGGTATGCGCAGCATTTAAAAATGAATATTTGTCCATTATTCCTGTTTTTCCAAAACTTTATGGAAAATTTTGTCAAAAATACGGGTTTTGCCTTTTATATAAGAGCGTTTTAACCAAATTATTGTCTTAAAAAAAGATGATTTCACAACTAAGGGGTCGAATCCATCTTAAAACAACAATAATGGAATTATATGTCAATTTTCTAAAAAAAGCATACCTTGGTTTCCTAGCGAAAAGAACCAACCATGTCCGCATTAAAAAACCGATACCTCTCTTTGGATGTCTTTAGGGGACTGGACGTTGCCCTAATGATCATTGTAAACTCACCAGGAAATGGGAAAACTACCTTTTCACCCCTGCTCCATGCCGAATGGAACGGCTTTACACTGACTGATTTGGTTTTCCCCACTTTCTTGTTTGTTGTAGGGAACTCCATGAGCTTTAGCATGAAAAAGTACGAGCAAATGGGAAACTCGGCCTTTTTTAAGAAGGTCTTGAAACGTTTTGCCATCATCTTCTTGCTCGGATTTTTGATGTATTGGTATCCGTTTTTTGAAAACGGTCAGCTAAAGCCTTTGGCCGAGACCCGGATTTTTGGAGTATTGCAACGCATTGCCCTTTGCTACCTGTTTGCCGCTATCCTTTTGCATTATGTGAAGGCAAAAACGGCAATTATTTTCAGCATTGCGGCATTGGTATTTTATCATATTATATTGATTGCATTTGGTGACCTTACCCTTACTGGAAATGCTGTATTGAAACTGGACACTTGGCTCATTGGTCCCGATCACATGTACCATGGGGAAGGCATTGCTTTTGATCCCGAGGGACTGCTCAGCACCCTGCCCGCCATTGTAAATGTGGTAGCGGGATATCTTACAGGGAAATTCATTCAAAAAAATGGGCGAAATTTTGAAACTGTGGCCAAGCTGCTAATGATGGGCTTTGCCCTTGTGGTGGCCGGATTGGCATGGGACCTTCTCTTACCCATCAACAAAAAATTGTGGACAAGCTCCTTTGTATTGCTTACAAGCGGCATCGATCTGTTTGCAATAGCTGTCCTAGTCTACATTTTGGATATGAAAAAGACCAAAGGCTGGTCCTACTTTTTTGAGGTATTTGGAAAGAATACGCTATTCATTTACCTGCTTTCCGAATTATTTGTGATCAGCTTGTTCTCTATAAATGTGGATGGCGGTTCACTATACCGATGGATTGCAGACAACATATTCATTTCCGTAGCTGGTGGCTATATGGGTTCCCTTTTGTTTGCCCTATGGATTGTACTCACCTGTTGGCTGGTGGGCTATTTTATGGACAAAAAAGGAATCTACGTGAAAGTGTAACGTTTCTTTTAAGAGCTGTATTTGTTCTTGAACCATACTTTTTGCCATTCCCTTTTCAGTAATAAAAAAGAAACTTCGGCAGCAATGTCCACTGCATCAGCCGGTGCAATTTTACGCACCTCAGTTTCGGGGATGTCCACCACATATAAAAGATTGAGGTATTGCTCAAACTTTTCTATTATAAGGACATAAACTTTTTCATGCAGGACGGTCTTTAATTCGTCAGGAGAAATATCCTCAGAAAGTTTAATGGGAACATTGGCCAAATCAAAATCCTTCTTCAGCTGGAGCAACAATTTTTTGTAGAGCTGTTCCTTTTGGGCTACTTCAAGCAATTCCAAGCTGTTGGTAAAGTTTGATATCATATTTAATTTACGAGCAAACCTGCATCAAAAGATTGGGAAACATTTCACTTATCCGCCCTTTATTGTTACAAACACCACCAAATAAAGGACCGTATATTTGCCATCAACTTCTAACCTTACATTCCCATTCCCAAGCCGATTTCACAGCATCATCCAATGTAGATTCCGCTTTCCATCCAAGGACCTTATTCGCTTTCGTGGTATCTGCATACGCCTGGGTGATATCCCCAGGTCTTCTATCCACAATCTTATAGTTTAATTTCTTTCCTGACACGCGTTCAAAACTATGGATCACCTCCAATACCGAGCTACCTGTTCCAGTTCCAAGGTTAAAAACCTCATAATTGTCTTCATTTTTGTCATTGAGCAGACGCTGTAATGCTTTTACGTGGGCTTTTGCCAAATCCACCACATGGATGTAATCCCGAATACAGGTGCCATCCGGTGTTGGATAATCATCACCAAAAACCGACAGCTGTTCGCGTAATCCAACCCCGGTTTGGGTAATAAAGGGCACCAAATTTTGTGGTACACCCAAAGGAAGCTCACCTATTTGGGCACTTGGGTGCGCTCCAATAGGATTGAAATATCTCAGCGCAATGGCCTTAAGGCCAGGGGTTACTTTGCACGTATCCCTGATAATCTCCTCACCTACTTGTTTTGTATTTCCGTATGGTGATTCGGCAGGTTTTACGGGAGCGTCTTCGGTAATCGGCATTTCATCTGCTTGGCCATATACCGTGCATGAACTACTGAAAATAAAGCTGGCTCCCCCCTTTTTCTTTAACTCTTGAAGGATGTAGACCAAAACCCCAAGGTTGTTCTCATAATACAACAAAGGTTTTTCCACACTTTCCCCTACAGCTTTGGATGCCGCAAAATGGATAACCCCAGCAACATCGCTATGCTTTTTAAAGAATTTTTGGACTTTTGATTTCTCTCGAAGGTCTAATTCTTCAAAAATGGGGCGTATTCCAGTGATTGCCTCAATACCATCCAGAACATCGATGGATGAATTGGAAAGGTTATCGATGATCACCACTTCAAACCCTTTGTTTTGCAATTCAACAACGGTATGGGAACCGATAAAACCCAATCCTCCCGTGACAAGTATTTTCATTTTTATTTGTTTACAAAATCAATAACCAAGTTGGCAATAAATTGAATCTGTTCATCATCCAATTCAGTGTGCATGGGGAGCGATATCACTTCTTGCACCAATTGATTGGTTACCGGAAAGTCCTCTTCATTGTAACGGTCATCCGCATACGCCTTTTGCTTGTGCAACGGAACTGGATAATAGACACCACAAGGAACGTTGTTGTCTTGTAAATGTTGCGCTAACCCATCCCTTTTGCCATTCAATATTTTTAGGGTATACTGGTGAAAGACATGGCAATCACAAGTGCTATTGCCACCTTCACAGACACATGTAATCTTTGGCACCACAATATTGGACTGTCCTTCAAATGCCCTGCTGTATTTTGATGCAGCCTCCCATCGCTTTTTGTTGTACATGTCCAATTTTGGAAGTTTTGCCCTTAACACGGCAGCTTGAATGGAATCCAAACGGGAGTTTACCCCTACCACATCATGGTAATATCGTTTGTACATGCCGTGGTTTACCATCCCGCGAATGATATGGGCCAAATCATCATCATTCGTAAAAATGGCCCCACCATCTCCATAACAACCTAAATTTTTGGAAGGAAAAAAGGATGTTGACGCCACATGACCAATGGTTCCGGCTTTCTGTTTTTTTCCACTGGAGGAGGTGTAGGTTGCCCCAATGGCTTGGGCATTGTCCTCTATTACATAAAGATTGTGCTTTTCTGCCAGCTCCATAATGGCATCCATATTGGCACATTGCCCAAACAGGTGCACGGGAACAATAGCCTTGGTCTTGGGGGTAATGGCCTTTTCAATGGCCTTTATATCTATATTGAAGGTGTCCGGTTCCACATCCACCAAAACTGGGGTCAAATTCAGCAGAGCAATGACCTCAACGGTAGCAGCAAAAGTAAAATCGGCAGTAATTACCTCATCGCCAGGTTGCAACCCAAGACCCATCATACAAATTTGAAGGGCATCCGTACCATTGGCACAGGGAATAACGTGTTTCACACCCAAATATTCCTCCAGTTCACTTTGGAAAGCATGTACGTGCGGTCCGTTGATGAATGCCGAAGAGTCCAAAATCTCGGCAATGGAATCGTTCACCTCATTTTTTATGCCTTCATATTGACCTTTAAGGTCAACCATCTGTATTTTTTTCATCCGAATAAATTATGCCCGCAAAATTAAGAAATAAAGATGCCATAATGCCCTATTGCCGAAAGAATGTAATTTAGCGAAATATGATGTTGTTGCGTTTTGTCTATACCATTTTGATTAAGCTGTCCTGGTACGGCTTAAAAGTGATTGCTCTTTTTAATCCCAAGATAAAATTGTTTGTTTTAGGACGAAAGAAAACCTTCGCTGAACTGGAAGCAAAGCTTCCAACCGGCAGCAAGTCCATTTGGATGCACGTTGCCTCTTTGGGTGAGTTTGAACAAGGGCTGCCCATACTTGAAAAGCTCAAGACCTTTTATCCCGATCATAAAATTGTCCTTACGTTTTTCTCACCATCTGGGTATGAGGTAAAGAAAAATACACCCATAGCCGACGCCGTGGTATATCTTCCCATGGACACGCCTTCCAATGCAAAACGTTTTTTGGATAAGATCAATCCAGAGCTGGCCATCTTTATCAAATATGAGATCTGGCCCAACTATCTATATCAGCTAGAACACAGAAATATCGCGACTTTATTGGTATCAGCCAGATTCTCCAAAAGACAAATTTTCTTTAAACCTTTAGGCGGTTTTATGCGTAACAGCCTTAAGGCCGTATCCCATTTTTTTGTTCAGGATGAGCGTTCAAAAACATTGCTGGAATCCATCGGTCACAATAATGCAACCATAAGTGGAGACACCCGTTTTGATCGCGTATCTGAGATTTTGAACCAAGACAACCATCTGGATTTCGTGTCGAAATTTAAAGGAGACCATTTCTGTTTGGTGGCTGGGAGCACTTGGCCAGAGGATGAGAAAATTCTGATTGATTTTATCAACAGCACCCAGCATTCCATCAAATTTGTTATTGCTCCGCATCAAATAAAACCAGCCCACATTGACGATATCACCTCCGCCATAACCAAAAAGTCAATATGCTTTACCCAATGGGGTGATGAAAATTTATCGCAATTTGATGTCCTTATTGTTGACACGATAGGGCTACTTACCAAAATTTACAGCTATGCTGATGTTGCCTATGTGGGGGGTGGTTTTGCCACGGGATTGCACAACACCTTGGAACCTGCCGTATTTGGCATCCCTGTGATTATTGGTCCAAATTTTAAAGGGTTCAAAGAAGCTGAGGACCTTGTGGCACAAAATGGTATTTTGCCTGTCCACAACCAAGAAAACTTCAATGATTTGGTGAATGGTTTTATAGCTGACCCCAAATCTGTAGGAAAAACAGGAAAAATCAACTCAAGCTACATAACTGATAATTTGGGAGCTACTTCTTTGGTGATGAAACACATCAAGCAAATTCTTTAAAATTTGGTTAGCTTTAGCAAAATTAAGCCAATATGGACAAGCGTATTTTAAGAATTTCTTTGACTGCCGCCCTAGCGGGTTTTTTGTTTGGTTTTGATACCGTGGTCATTTCAGGGGCCAACCAGCCCATTAAAGAGCTGTGGGGAACCAACTGGTTTTTGGGTGATTCCATTTTTACCTTCCACGGAATCTTCATCATGTCCATGGCACTTTGGGGCACGGTTCTGGGATCGCTTACAGGTGGTATTCCCACAGACCGTCTGGGAAGAAAGAAGACGCTTTTTTGGATTGGTGTACTCTATTTTGCATCGGCGGTTGGTTCGGCATTGGCACCCGAAGCCTATAGTTTTTCTTTTTTTAGATTTATTGGCGGGGTTGGGGTTGGAGCCTCTTCGGTAGCTGCTCCCGTGTACATTTCGGAAATTTCAACGGCTGAAAATCGAGGAAGGTTGACCGCCATGTACCAGTTCAATATTGTTTTCGGGATTTTAATTGCCTTTATCTCAAATTATTTGATCGGGGTCATTTTTGATGAAAGCATAGCTTGGCGCTGGATGTTGGGCATTGAAGGATTACCTGCATTGATCTACACCTTTCTCGTCTTTAAAATTCCACATAGTCCTAGATGGTTATTGCTGAAGAACCGGGAAGATTCCGTCGTCATACAATCGCTTACTTTACTTGGTATTGATACGGAAAAAGCGACGGTCCACCTTACCAAAATAAAAGTGGCCCTGCATGAAACCACGGAAAAACATAAGGAAAATCTTTTTTCGGGCAAGTATAACAAAGCATTGGTACTGGCATTTTTGATTGCCTTTTTCAATCAGCTATCCGGAATCAATTTTGTGCTTTACTACGCACCCGAAATTTTGGAAAGAGCAGGTCTTGCAACCGGTGAGTCACTTTTTAGTTCCATTTCCATTGGAATAATTAATCTGATTTTCACTTTTGTGGGTATTTCCCTCATAGACAAATTGGGCCGCAAGCAATTGATGTACATAGGTTCCATTGGCTATATTATAAGTTTGGCCATGGTGGGTTGGTGCTTTTATTCAGGGGCAAGTTCGGTGCTGTTGCTCATATTCATATTGATTTTTATTGCCTCACATGCCATAGGACAAGGGGCTGTAATTTGGGTTTTCATTTCAGAGATATTCCCCAACAAGGTCCGTTCTTATGGACAGTCTTGGGGTACGGGCACCCACTGGGTGTTTGCGGCGTTAATCACATTATTGACACCAACTTTTCTGGATTCGGAAATCGGAATATTTAAGGATAACCCTTGGCCCATTTTTATCTTTTTTGCCTTTATGATGGTATTGCAGTTGCTCTGGGTCATCTTTTTGATGCCCGAAACCAAAGGGATAAGTTTAGAGGAATTGGGCAAAATGCTGAGTGGTAAAAAAGGGAAGACCAGCTAATTCTGCCGGTACTCTAAGAATTCAACCTTTAATCGAATAACCCTTTGAAAGTTAGGGGCAATAACTGAATAATTCCGTAAATTAGAAGAAATTACACTATTATGGCAGATGAAATTTCTTTTGGGAATAAACTTATGGTTGGGTTTCTACGGATAATGGTCTTTGTGCTGATTGTTATTTTAATTGCGATACCCGTTTGTATTTTGTTGGACTTTCTTGGCGTTTTGGAAGCCATAGGTCTATCTTCCTAGTAAAAAATGATTTCCTGTTCCCCCATTTTGTCCGTTACCAATTTAATGTAGGTGTCGATCGTCTTATCAACCTTTACCGTCTCTGCGACATCAAGGTCACCTCTCCAGATCAATTCCATTTCCTTTCCATCACAAATGCAGTATAAGGAGGTTTCTACATGGTATATATTGAATGAATCATAGGACTCAGGATCGTAATAAATATCTTGATGCTCCAAATAGTCCGTACTGAAACGCATGAACATCCTATCAATATTGTGCACCTTTTCTTTTAATGTTCTCTTGCTCTCTGTTCCCACCACCTTGGTGAACAGAATGGCGTCAAAATCCTTGTCCAACAACTGTTGTTCCACTAGGGCAAGTTCTTCTTCAGATCGTTGGGATGATGTAAACTCAACATCAAAAACATCTATGCTGCGCATGGCTTCAACCTTTTTTGCTTCCAATTTATCGACCAATCTGGTCTCAAACTCCATGCGTATATTCTCATCCTGAGCCAACCCAACCACAAGTACCTTATGGGCATCAAAAAGCACGATATCTGGATTTTTCCATGTGCTTACAAGCTTGGTACTGGAACAACCCATGAGGAGTAAAATACCGATGACCAGAATTTTTGCTTTCATTGGAATGGATTTAAAACTTCATGCGCAGCAAAGATATATTTTAATATGTTGAAAATGTTTCCTGTCTTTTCTCCAACTGTCTTCTTAAATCTTCAATAGTTTCAGCCATGGACTTTTCAAAATCATCGGTATTGGATTTTGCGAAAATTCGTGGGCCGGGGGCACTCAGTTCAATCTCACACACCTTTCCTTCTCCCGTTCTATCATTTTCTTGCTTAAAAAGCACATTGGCCTTGATCAACCAACTATATTTTTTCTCCAAACCTTCCAGTTTTTTCATTAAAAGTTCAGTTAATGATTCACTGGTTTTCATTTTTTGATATTGAACATGTACTTCCATGATAATTGTTTTGATTTATTTCAAAGCTATGATAGGAAAACAGCAAATTAAATGACAAATATCAGCTTAGAATTGCATTATTGTCCCAATGAGAAAGGTTGACCTGTACTCTGCAGTACCGAAAACCAAAACTCCCCTTCCAAGTCAATCTTTTTTCGTTTTTTGGTCACTTCTGCTATGGGCACATACACATACTTATTGTTCACCTTGCTGGCCACAAATTTGGTCTTTCCTGCCATGGCGCCATGTACCGCATGATACGCCAAACGGCTACAGTACACACTATCACTGGAGTTGGCCGGGGCACTCCTGACAATGTAGCTGGGATCAATGTATTTTATGGTAACCGATTTACCTTTAAAATACTCCCCTATCTTCTCCTTCAGGAATAGACCAATATCCTCATGTTTTATGTTGCCCGAAGCATCCTTAATTCCTCGTTTCTCTGTAAACAGTTGCTGACCCGCGCCTTCGGCCACCACAATTACGGCATGTTTTTTCTGCTCCAGACGTCGTTCCAAAACCTTTAGGAACCCTTCATCTCCATCCAAGGTAAAATCCATTTCTGGAATAAGCACAAAGTTTACCACAGGCATGGCCAAAGCGGCAGAAGCGGCGATGAATCCACTGTCCCTGCCCATCAATTTTATTATTGTGATACCGTTATAGGCCCCTGTTGCTTCGTTATGGGCGTCCCTAAGGATGGGACTGGCCACATCAAATGCAGTTTCATACCCAAAGGATTCATCAATCAGGTCAATATCGTTGTCAATGGTCTTCGGAATCCCCACCACACTGATCTTTGAATTGCGTTTCATGATTTCCTCCCCAATGGCATTGACCCCTTTTAAGGTTCCATCGCCACCAATTGCAAAAAGCATGTCAATGTTGTTGTTTTCCAATGTGTCCACCATCACTGAAACATCTTGGGCGCCCCGGGAAGACCCCAGAAAGGTTCCCCCAAATTGATGAATATCCTTCACCTTGTCGGGCGTCAACTCCACAAACTCATGTCCTTTTTCCGGATTGAGCCCTTCGTACCCGTAGGGTACGCCTATTATCCGCTTTACACCATAGAAATAATGCAACGCCATAACCACACCACGAATTACATTGTTGATTCCCGGACATAATCCACCACAGGTAACAATGGCCGCAGAAGACTTTCCAGGCTCAAAAAAGATATCCTGTCTGGGCCCTGCTTTTTCTAAACAAAGCGGTTCTTCACCGGTTTGGAGACACTGATTGTAACGTTCCATGGACAAATCAAAAACGAACCTGTCCGTGTCTCGGATGAAGTTAAAAATCTTATCTCCCTTAACCTTGCTCAACTGTAGGGGCGAGTTGAATCTGGCAGGTCCTAAATTTTCTATTTGAAATTGGTTTTTGCTATCCACTTTGCTTTGTTCTTAAAAATGTTCGGTCAAGCTGTGATGTGAGTCAATCAATGGTCCTCCATTTAGGATTTCTTCTGAAGCTTCACTCGCAAACTTATCAAAATTTAAATGGAATGAATGTGCCAATTGAATGGCCTTGCTTACATAGGCTCCTTTTTGCAACCAAGTGTTCATGGGATCCAACAACTCCGATGGTACACCTGGGCAATACTTTGGCATGTGCAACCCAAAGATAGGGTGAACCTCGTAATCCACCTCATCCAATTTTCCTTCCAGAATGGCCGAAATCATAGCGCGGGTGTATTTGAGTTTTATTCGCGAGCCTACGCCATAAGGTCCACCACTCCATCCGGTATTGATCAACCAGACATTTACGCCGGCCGCTCTCATTTTATCACTCAACATTTCAGCATATACGGTAGGATGTAATGGCATGAAAGGCTCTCCAAAACATGCGGAGAAAGATGGTACCGGCTCATTGATTCCTGCCTCTGTTCCAGCTACCTTGGCTGTATATCCTGAGATAAAATGGTATGCGGCCTGACCCGGCGTCAGTTTTGACACTGGAGGCAATACGCCAAAAGCGTCACAGGTGAGAAAAAATATATTTTTTGGGTTCGATGCATACGAAGGCACCTGAATATTATCGATATGATCAATAGGATAGCTCACACGTGTATTTTGGGTGATGCTGCTATCAAAATAGTCCACTTCTTTGGTTCCTTTCTTAAAGACTACATTTTCCAAAAGTGCGCCAGGACGAATGGCCCGATAAATATCAGGTTCCTTTTCCTCGGTAAGGTCAATCACTTTTGCGTAGCACCCCCCTTCAAAATTGAAAATGGTGTCCTCCTTGGTCCAGCCGTGTTCATCATCACCAATCAATTTGCGGTCTGGGTCTGCGGACAGCGTAGTTTTTCCAGTTCCGGAAAGTCCAAAGAAGATTGCGGTATCCCCTGCTTCACCAACATTGGCAGAACAATGCATGGGCAACACCTCTTTTTCAATGGGAAGGATTAAATTGAGGGCAGAGAAAATACCTTTTTTCATTTCACCTGTATAGGCAGAACCTCCTACCAAGGCAATCTTTTTGGTGAAATTCAATATGGAGAAATTACCGCTGAGGATTCCCACTTCTGAAGGGTTGGGTGCTTCATATCCAGGGGCACAAAGCACCAACCACTCCTCCTCAAAGTTTTCCAGTTCACTTTCGTCCAGTCGTAAAAACATATTTTTAATGAAGTAGTTGGACCAAGGATATTCGGTGATGGTCCGCACATTCATTCGGTATTTTGGTTCAGCACAAACGTAGGCATCGCGCACATAGACTTCCTTGCCACTAAGATATTTTACCACTTCAGCATGGAGCTTATCAAAGTTTTCCGGGGATATGGGTTTATTTATTCTACCCCACCATACCTTGTCTTTGGTATAGTCATCCTTAACCAAAAATCGGTCTTTTGGGGAGCGCCCTGTAAATTTTCCAGTTTTTACACATAAGGTGCCATTCTCGGTCTCCACGCCCATTCCCTTTTCCACCGTTATTTTTTGAAGTGTTTCGGCATCAAGGTTCCAATGTGCCGTAACATCCTTTAATCCGTATTTGCCTAAATCTTTGGTAGTGCTCATATCTGTTGTTTTTATAGGTTAGAAGCTCCATATCCATGGAACCAATAATAGTGTTGCCAAAAAGAACAGGAGAAGCAAAGGTCCTCCTACTTTTAGATAATCCGAAAATTTATATCCCCCTGCGGCCATCACCATAGCATTTGTAGTGGTGCCCACCGGGGTTAAAAAAGCTGTTGAGGCACTCACGGCCACCGCTATCATAAACGGTTTTGGTGACACTCCCAACGTCATTGACGCCATAATAGCGATTGGTGCCATTAAAACCGCCGTGGCCGAATTATTGATGGCCTGACTGAACGCAGCCGTCAATAAAAATATACCCGCCAATAAGGCCGATGGGTGTATGGCTCCCAAACTCTCCACCAAACTGTTTGCGGCCAATTGGGCCACGCCTGTTTTCTGCAAGGCCAATCCCATGGGAATCATGGCTGCAATCATTACCACGCTGGTCCAGCTGATACCCTTGTATGCTTTTGATATGGGTACACAGCCTGTCAACATCATAATTCCGGCGCAGATTAAAGCGGCTATTGCTCCTGGAAGCACATTGAGCACCAAAAGCAATACCATCAATACAAGAGTGCCCAGCGCGATATAGCTTTTGGGCGTCAACACATCCACATTTTTGGCCAGTGCCTCGGGGCTTCCCGAAATCACCAAATTTTCATACATCGATGTGAGACCCTCAATATTGTCCCATTGTCCCCGAATGATAAAGGCGTCGCCAGCTTCAATTTTTATTCTCCCGCCTAAAGGACGGTTATGTCTTGAAGCAGCCAACAACTGGATTCCGGTCTGACTTAAATAATGCCCCAATGGAATGGTCTTCCCCACAAAAACAGAGTTTGGGGTAATGATCATTTCGGCCATACCCACTTCTTGATTGATCAATTCTCTTTTGAGGGTATCTTTTTCCGGTTTCCAAGGAACTACCCCCAAATGAAATTTCAACACCAGTTTATCCACATCCTCGGCCTCTCCCTTTACTGTGATGATGTCGTGGTAGCGCATTTCGGTATCTGGTCCCGGCATTTCTACAAACTGGTGTATGCCTTGAAGTGGATTGGGGTGCCTTCTTTTTAATCGCATTATGGAAACTTTATGAGCTTCCTCAAAATCCCAATCGCCCATATTGGTATTTATCAATTGGGACATGGATCTAATTCGCAGGCGATACATATTGTCTCCAATACTATAGTTCTTGATCCACTTATGCATCTCCTGATCAATGGCCATAGGCCTATTATCCGTTCGGTGGTTGGGAAGCAATTTATGTCCCAAATACCGAAAATAGAGTATGGAAATGATTAATAACGGAACACCGATCAGTCCAAATTCAAAGAACGAAAACCCTGAAATGCCATTTTCCTCCAGCGCATTGCTTACGATAATATTGGGAGGTGTACCCGTTAGGGTCAACAACCCTCCCGTATTCGACCCAAAGGCCACCGGTATCAATAATTTTGATGGCAATGTGCCCGCATTCCAAGCAGCGGTTACCGTTACCGGCAATAAAGCGGCCACCGTACCAGTATTGCTCACAAAACCAGAGAGCAAACTGGAGCCCAAGGTTATGATGACCAATAACTTGGGCACACTTTTTTTTGCCCACTTCACAAACCACTGACCTGCAACCGCTGTCCAACCTGTTCTGGAAAGCCCTTCTCCAATGATGAACAAGGCTGCGATCATAATGACCGTTGGATTGCTAAACCCCGACAAGGTTTCACCAATATTCAACACCCCGGCCAAATAAAGTGAGAGCATCGCCATTAGGGCCACCACATCTGGGGGGAACTTCCCCCAAACAAACAGTATGATCGTAATACCCAATATTACCAGCAGTGGCAGCATGCTTTCTTATTGAATGGGGGTTATAGTATTAGTCCAACGCCAGGACCGGAATCTCTGAATGCAACGTTAACAGTTTGGTTAAACGGCCTTCGGACGGAGTGCTCTTTTCAGTATGGTTTCTGGGCAAAATGGCCAACATATCAATGTTCTTTTCATTGATGTAGTCCAAAATACCTTCTTCCACATCTTCATTTTTGTTGAAGGCGTGCTCCACATAAAAATGCTCCAAATAATATTCCAACAAATTCTCTGTGCTGTCTACTACAGAGTCCTCGGCATAAACAGATTCCTTATAAATGGTTAAAACATGGACTTTGGAGTCAAACGTACGGGCAATGTCCAAGAGGGTAGTAAGTACCTCTTTGTCGTCAATTTTTTCACCGCCCATCACCAAAGCAATGTCCTTGGGTTCTTTTATGCTGCATCCATAAGGGATGGATATCACAGGGCAATTGGCATCGAGCACCAATCTAGAGGTATTGGTAATGGCCTCATCGGTGATTTTGTCTCCCATGGTGCCCATCATGATCAGATCTGCATTGCTTTCCTCTTCCACTTTTAAGATCGTACTGATCAAGTCTCCGGTAGCTGTTTGAAAATCAGGTTCAACCTTGAATCTTACGTTGAAGGATTCCACCACTTTTGTAAAATCTTTCTTCAATTCATCTTCTTCCGCCTTGCTGGTTGGCATTACACCCACGTATAGGGCCAAAATGGCGATGGGTCTATCTGAACCCACAAAATTGGCCACGTACTCCAATGCATTCAAAGAGGCTTCTGAAAAATCGAAAGGGACTACTATTTTTTTTATATTGCTCATACCTCAAATTTTAAATTATTCAAAACTTTCATTTCAAAAGTAGAGTCGTCCTGCGACCTAAAATATGACAGAAGTCAGGTTTCTAACTTTTGAACCATATTAACAAAAAATCTCCCTATTTAAAAGCCTTCGGAGTTATTTTTTGAAATCATAATGGTTATATTTAAAAACAACAAAAGCATACTAGTTTAACTATGGATATTGTAATAGGTGTGGATATTGGTGGAACCAAAACCAAGATAGGGCTGGTTGACCAAAACGGGGAATGTCTTGAAAAAACTTTTTTTAGGACTAGGGACTTCCCAAACCTGAACGATTATTTGGACCAGATCAAGAGCAAATCGGACGAGCTCGTCCAAAAAATGGGAAATAAGGTCACTGTTTTGGGATGTGGCATTGGAGCTCCAAATGCCTCCAGTAAAAACGGTACCATAGAAAATGCCAGTAATTTAGTATGGAAAGAAAGTGTGCCGATCCTTAAAAAATTACAGGAACGCATGCCCATGCCCATGCGCATTATGAACGATGCAAGTGCTGCAGCCCTTGGCGAAATGCTCTTTGGTGGCGCCAAAAAAATGAAAGACTTTATAGTTATCACCTTGGGCACCGGTTTTGGTGCAGGAATAGTAGCCAATGGCCAATTGATAGATGGGTACGATGGTTTTGCTGGGGAGCTGGGTCATGTGGACATGACCTTGGGTGATGGCAGATTGACCGGGCTTGGGGTAAGGGGCGGACTGGAAGCCTATGTATCCGCCACAGGTTTAAAACGCACCATTTTGTATATGATGAGCAAGTATACGGTGGACAGTAGGTTTAGAAGTGTGGCCTATATCGACCTCCACGGTGAGGATATCACCAAAGCAGCCGAAGAAGGTGATGAGATTGCCCTAAAGGCGTTTGATTATACCGCTAAAATAATGGGATTGGCCTTGGCCAACTTTACGGCATTTACTCAGCCTGAAGCTTTTATTTTAATGGGCGGGCTAACCAATAGTGGAAAATGGATCATGGAACCCTTGGAAAAATATTTCAATGCAAACCTTCTGGAAGTCTATAAGGGTAAAGTAAAACTGATGTATTCTGAAATGGAGGGCAAAACGGCGGCAATTTGCGGTGCTGCTGCACTGATATGGGAAACCCAAAAATAAGATTGATTCCACAGAACTCAATACATTTTTTATAGAGTACTCCTCGCAAAGAAGCTGTCTTTCAATGAGTAACATGTATTTTCAAACCTGATTATTATCATGTTTTTTGGTTAATGACCTAACTATCTTTATCACAATTAAATAGTAAAAGTCATGAAACCAAAAAAGAACCCAAACGCAGAAATAGGCCGCAATAGCAGTCTTTATTTCATGATAGGCCTTACCTCGGTCTTGTTCCTTACATGGCAATCATTGGAAGTGAGATTTTATGAAGAGGAATCCAAGGTTTCAGAAGTTGTTGAAATTATGGATGACCTTAAGGAAGATGTGCCAGTTACAGAAATGTTGCGTACTACTCCACCGCCCCCTCCACCATCTGCACCGGATGTGATAGAAATTGTAGAGGATGTTGAAGAGGTTGAAGAAACTGTTATTGAAAGTACAGAGAGTAGTCAAGAAACCTATATTGAAGATGCTATTGTAAGTGTGGAAGATGTGGAGGTTGAAGAGGTTGAGGAAGATATTGCCGTACCCTTTGCAGTGATTGAATATGTCCCTGTTTTTCCTGGATGCGAGGTTTATGAAACCCAGGCAGAGCGCAAAGCTTGCTTTAATAAAAAAGTACAAGAGCATATTAAGCAAAACTTCAGTTACCCCCCAGCCGCATTGGAAATGCAAATTTCTGGAAGGGTCTATGTGCAGTTTGTGATAGATTCTAAAGGCCATGTTAGCAACATCGAAAAGAGAGGTCCGGATCGTTTATTGGAAGAAGAGGCTGTCAGAATCATTGCCTCATTGCCAAATGTAAAACCTGGAGAACAGCGTGGAAAGGCCGTAAGTGTCAAATACAGTATTCCCATTAACTTTATAGTGGAATAATTTTAAACCCAAAACACAAGGAAAGAGGCTCAATGAATTTTGAGCCTCTTTTTTTATCTAGAACCAATCGGTGTTTTTATATTCATTGTTTCTGGAGGCAATTTCCCTGCTTTTGACCACCAAATGGGTCTCGTCAAACTGTCTGGCCCTGTACCCTAATAAGTGGAAAATTGATTTCGCCATAAAACGGGCAACTCTTTGATCCACGATGAGGGTATCTTTTTTGTCCGACTTCCATTGTACCCCGGGCAATTTCACCAACAAATGATCAACCTTGAAACGTCTCAACTCCTTTGATAACCATAACAAAAACTCAGGGATGGGCCTGATAAAATAAAACCCCTCTCCCCCTTGATCTTGGTACAAGGGCATAAAAATCTGCTTAGCTTTTTTAGTTTTTATCACCTCACCATTGCTGATGGCGATATCTGTTCCCTTAGGTATCTTTTGAAAGTTCACGAATCCAGGAAACATTTTAAATTTGTCCTCTGGCCCAATGGTATGCTGATGGTAGATTTCGTAGAACTTATGGCTTCCATCATCAAAGTTATTCCCATCATTTTTTAAAGTAGGGGCCGCATTGGTCAGTTGAAGGGTAAACGCAATAAAATCGATACAATTTTCCACAGCTTTCCCGTCATTGTGCTGACCACTTTCAAAACCCAACGACACGTAGCCCAATTCATTGATGTAACTCAATAGAGCTCCCTCGAGGTATTCTTCGATCCCCAAAATAATGGGCAATGGGTAGTTTGATGCATATTTTCGGTTCAACAAACTGTCATTCAATACAATAAACGGTGTTGTGTCACTGGAAGTGGTATGTAAATCAATAAAATAGAAGGGAGGGCTTCCCTTTTCCAATATTTCGTGGAGCACACTATACAGTGATTTCAACTCCTCTTCCTCTTCATTGTTCGTATGCTTTTGGGACAATATGTTTTTTATCCGTTCCGGAAACCAAATGCGGTTTAAATCCACCGTTTGAAATCTAACACGCCTGTTCAATGCCCCAAGGTTTCCTGCAACTGCATAGATCTCACCTGAAAGGGCAATATTGTTTGACCTCAACTTCTTAAAAACCTGTTTTAGGGCAACCACCCCTGCGGGTTCATTGCCATGAATCCCTGCAAAGAAAACCACTGTTGGCCCATTGGCATTTCCCTTCAGGTGATCAATTATTCGTTGAACTTTTGCAGTATCCTTCAAGTCAATATTTTGTACTTCTAACATGTTCACAGGTCAACTTTGCTGATGATTCCCACCACATTGGAGTCCACGCAGACCGGTAAGCACCCTATTTGGTGTTCCTTCATTATTTTTTTGGCCATGGGAATTTCGGTTTTGGGCTGTACCGTTATTACATTTTTTATCATAATATCGGACACTCTAGCTCCATTTGTGTCTATTTGCCCCAATTTCTCTATATGGCTCCAGGTCAACAAGCCCACCAACTCACCTTTGGTGTTCTCAACGGGCAGATGATGGATGTTGTTCCACTGCATGATGGAGATGGCCAAGTTGGCAAAATCATCCTCATACAATTTCATGAGCCTTGTGGACATAATTTGACCGACCCATTTAAAAGATTCTTTTTTCTTGGCAATTTCCTTGATGGAAGACCATTCATGTACAGGTTTATTGGTTTTCTGATTGGCATACATTGCCTTGGTCAACTGTACCAACGCACTGTCTTGTTTCATCTGTTTCCTGAGTTCCCTGTAATTCCGGATTTGCCATTCGGCTCCCGTGCCCAAACGAACCCTGGTCTCTACTATGCCCAATAGATTTTGAATGTCCCCATCGTCAATGTTTGCCTTTTTCAACCCTTTGTATGCAATGGGCAACAGTTCTCCCAACACCAATTTTTTAAGGGTTATGGGCATGCCCAACCATGTAAAAACGGTTTGCCTTCCATTCATGGCAGATTTTATAAAATTGAGTTTGGCCTCCCTAAAGTCCATGATAGTGGGTATATTATCAAACTTTTTGGGGCGTCCCAGCATCAATCCCACCCAAAAGGCAAAATTGGCCATTTGATCGGTTATGGACGGTCCCGAAGGAATGTACCGGTTCTCAATACGCAGATGCGGTTTTCCATTACCCACCCCATAACAGGGTCTGTTCCAGCGGTACACCGTGCTATTGAAAAGGTTCAATGCCTCGAGTTTTGGAATATTTCCTTCTTTCAAAATTTCAAGGGAGTTTTTCTCAATGGGTTTGGTCAGAACAATGCGATGGGTGGAAATATCTTCCTTAAAGATTTGAACCACCGATTCTTCTTGCCATCGTTCCCCAAAGAAAACCCGGGCCACTTGTTCCTTCACCGCATTGGTCCATTTACGGGTGTCCAGACTTTGCTGAAAAAGGGCAATACGGGTTTCTTTCCAAAGTTCCTTGCCCAATAGCAGAGGGGAGTTGCAGGAAGCCCCCAAAACCGGTCCCGCTATGGCCTGTGCCCAATTATAACTCTTTATAAAGTCATCGGGCCTTACCTGTAAATGAAGTTGAAAGCTGGTATTGCAGGCTTCAAAAAGTACGGAGTCATGGTGCAATGATAATTCATCCACTCCCTTGATTCTGAGGGTGAAATCATCACCACGCCATGCTTTTAGAACATCATTTATCCTATAATAACGGGGAATGGGGGTCATAAAATCCATCCCTAGCTCATCTTTGGAAATTGTAGGTAGAATCCCGGTCAACAAGACCTTGGCCCCGTGCTTTGCTGCATGGGTTTTGGCCTTTTCCAACAATGCGTTCAGCTGTTTCTCAACCGTTGAAAAACAATTACCTCCAAGTTTCACTGGGTCTAGGTTTGCCTCTAGGTTGTAACTGGCCAGTTCGGTTGTAAAATGTGGATCGTTAATATCCCTGATGACATCCAAGGACAGGGGAGCTGGCCTATATTCACGGTTGATAAGGCACATTTCCTGCTCGGCGCCTATTCGCTGTATATCATCCTCGATCAAGCCGTCCATCATCATTAATTCCAGGGCTCTTATGTCTTCAATTAAATGCTGAACGAACGCTTTGCGCTCTTCCTCATCAAACTTGCTTTCAACGATATGCTCTCCCATCACTAAGGAAATTGAACTTTTATCAATGTTAAAGCTACGAAGTGCCAGAGGGCAAAAAAATGACAGTTATCATATATTGATTTGTACTAGACTGACATTTATCATGTTTTATACTGAACCCTGCCATTAATTTTGGTCATGTAATATAATGGTATGAGTTATGTGTGGATTAGTACAGAAATATAATGTGCCGGGTCCTAGGTACACCAGTTATCCAACGGTTCCGTATTGGGATTTGGACAATTTTTCAGGCAAACGCTGGAAATCTACTGTATTGAAAGCCTTTCAGGAAAATCCCAAAGAAGGTATAAGCCTATATATCCATCTTCCTTTTTGCGAGAGCATGTGCACGTTTTGTGGCTGCCACAAGCGCATCACCAAAAGGCATGAGTTGGAGCTTCCCTACATTAACAGTGTTTTAAAGGAATGGAATCTCTATGTTGACCTATTGGGCACCAAACCCATCATCAAAGAACTCCATTTAGGTGGCGGAACACCCACTTTTTTTTCTCCGGAACACTTAAAAATATTGATTGAAGGAATTCTTCTTCAGGGCAAAAAGGCAGAAGATGCCCAATTCAGTTTTGAAGGACATCCCAACAATACAACCAAAGCGCATCTTCAGGCCCTTTTTGATGTAGGGTTCAGAAGGGTCTGTTACGGTGTGCAAGACTATAATATGACCGTTCAAAGGGCCATCAACCGGGTTCAGCCCTTTGAAAACGTAAAAAACGTGACCGAATGGGCCAGGGAAATAGGTTACACCTCCGTGGGCCATGATATTATCTATGGGCTACCATTTCAGGATTGTGCCCATGTGGAAGAAACCATTAAAAAGACCAACGCCCTGCGCCCGGACCGTATAGCATTTTATAGCTACGCCCACGTGCCTTGGCTCAAGGGAAACGGACAGCGGGGTTACAAGGAAAGTGACCTTCCTTCCTCCGTGGTGAAAAAAGCACAATACGAAATGGGCAAGAGCATGTTGACGGATTTTGGATATAAAGATGTGGGCATGGACCATTTTGCCCTTCCATCAGATGACCTGTATACCGCATTGACCCATGGTACCCTACACCGAAACTTTATGGGGTATACCCCATCCAAGACCAAATTAATGATAGGTCTTGGTGTATCCAGCATCAGTGATAGTTGGTATGGATTTGCCCAAAACGTAAAAAGTCTGGAAGAATATGAACATTTGGTTTCGCACGGAGTTATCCCTATTTTTAGGGGACATATCCTTAACCAAGAGGACGAAATCATAAGAAAGCACATTCTTAACCTTATGTGCCGATTTGAAACTTCTTGGGAAATGGAAGAAGCTAAGGTGGTCGATTTTCAAAGTATCATCGAAAACCTATCTGAAATGGAATCTGATGGCTTGGTGGAGATTGGGGAAAATAAGATTTCAGTGACCGAAAAAGGCAGACCTTTTGTGAGGAACATCAGTATGGCCTTTGACTTAAAACTACACCGGAAGAAACCGGAAACCCGAATATTCTCCATGACCGTTTAACCTAAAAATGAAACAAATGAAAAGTATAGTTGTACCTGTAGATTTTTCAGAACAATCTGAAAATGCCCTAAAAGTGGCCGCATCACTGGCCAAAGAAAACAATGCCGAGTTGTTGGTGCTGCACATGTTGGAGCTTTCACCGGCAATTATGAGCGAATCGGGCTATGTATCCCAAGAACAAGTGGTCCATTTGATCAAGATCGGGGAAAAACGATTTGCCGATTTTTTGGACAAACCCTATTTAAAGGATGTCAATATTGTTCCCGTTATTAAACATTACAAAGTGTTCAGTGAGGTGAACGAAGTTGCCGAAAAACACAATGCAGATCTTATTGTAATGGGCTCCCACGGCACCGATGGGCTCCAAGAAATCTTTATAGGGTCCAATACCGAGCGCGTTGTTCGTACCTCTGATGTTCCCGTATTGGTCATTAAAGGCGAAATGAATGGGTTTAAACCCAAAAACTTTGTCTTTGCCTGTGATTTTTCGGAAGAAAATATTTCAGCCCTCAAAAAAGCCATGGAAATGGCCAAACTTCTTAAGGCCAAATTACAATTGGTATATGTGAACACCCCGGGAGATGAATTTTTAAGTACCGATGATGCCTACGAAAAAATCTCAAAGTTTTTGGATACGGCCAAACTTGGTGTGGCAGTGGAAATCTATAATGACTACACTGTTGAAAAAGGAGTCCTCAATTATTGTGATAAGGTCATGGCCGATATCATTGGCATACCCACACACGGTAGAAGGGGATTGTCCCATTTTTTCATGGGAAGTATAGGTGAGGATATTGCCAATCATTCCAATATCCCCGTAATGACCTTTAAAATTTAATGGGTTGCATTTTTGATTGGTTTCGTGCAATTCAAAAAAAGGGGAGTCAGCATAAACTGGCTCCCTTTTTTAGTTCTTTATCCAAGGAAAAGCTTATCCGTGAAATCGGTTATACGCCTCCTTTTCCAAGGTCTCCCTATGGTCTGGGTGTGCAATGGATATCAAGGCTTTGGCCCGCTGTTGTAGATTTTTTCCAAATAGATTCACCACGCCGTATTCTGTGGCCACGTAGTGCATGTGGGCACGCGTGGTGGTCACCCCAGCGCCTTGCTTTAAAAAGGGCACTATTTTGGAAACTCCTTTCTTTGTGCTGGATGACATGGCTATGATGGGCTTGCCTCCCGGTGAAAGTGAGGCTCCCCGCATAAAATCCATTTGGCCACCAACTCCAGAGAACTGGTATCCACCAATGGTATCTGCACATACCTGACCAGTAAGGTCAATTTCTATGGCACTGTTTATAGCTGTTGCCTTTGGGTTCCTTCGGATTCTGGCAGTGTCGTTGGTATATCCAGAGTCCCTAAAATCGCATATGGGATTATCGTCTATAAAATCATACAGTTTTCGGGAACCTACCGCAAAGCAGCTCACAATTTTACCACGTTTTACCGCTTTTTCTTTTCCATTGATAACCCCGCTTTCTATCAAAGGCAATACGCCATCCGAAAACATTTCGGTATGGATGCCCAGGTTTTTATGGTTTCCCAAGTTGGACAGTACCGCATTGGGTATGTTTCCTATTCCCATTTGCAAAGTGGCGCCATCTTCTATCAATGAGGCCACATGCCTACCGATTTCGTGTTCCACTTCCGATATTTCGGTGGGTTCGTGCTCGTGAATGGGCCTATTTACCTCTATGGCAAATTCAATCTCATCCACATGCACAATCCCGGTGCCATGGGTTCGGGGTACTTTAGGATTTATCTGGGCGACAATTTTTTTGGCGGTACGTACCGCGGGCAATGCCACATCAACCGAAACTCCCAAAGAACAATACCCGTGTTTATCCGGTGGTGAGACTTGGACAAAAGCTATATCCAATGGAAGGTATTCGTCAGCAAACAACCAAGGTATTTCACTCAAAAAAACCGGGATATAGTCGCCCATATACGTATTGACAAAGGGCCTTACGTTACCTCCAACAAAACATGAATTCAGGGTAAAAGCTTCACAAAACGGCTTTCTCGTGTACTTTGCATCCCCTTCGGTGTGGATGGAAATTATCTCCACGTTTTTAAGTTCATCGTGCCGCTCGCAAAGGGCATCGATCAATTCATTTGGGGTCATGGCCGCTCCTTGGAAGAAGACCCGGTCTCCTGATTTAACAATTCCTACTGCTTCTTCCGCTGATGTTATTTTCATTATGGATTGATTTTTAAGGTTGATGGCATTCTATGGTCGCCATTACGGAATTTGTGGGAGCAGATTTTGGGGAAACATAAGGTATGCCCAATCCCAGTCCACGTACAATAAACAATATGCCTATAATGACCACAAATACCGGTATCAATTTTTTTATTCTAGATTTAATGGATGTACTCAACATTCCTTTGGAATACACCACCAAAGACATGAGGGGAACCGTTCCCAGGCCAAAAATCATCATGTAAAGCCCCCCTTCCAATGCATTTCCCATGGCTATGGCGCCCAACAGGGCCATATAGACCAAACCGCAGGGCAAAAACCCGTTCAAAAAGCCAATGGTCAAAAACGTATCGGGTGTTTTTTTCTTGAGTTCAGCCCCAAGTTTGGATTTTACCTTGCCAATAATTGAGTAAATGGGCGACAACAGCCTATGTCCGTTCAGGTATTTTCCCGGAATGAGCACCAAAACAATCATAAGTACACCAATACCGATGGAAAGCTTCTGTTGAATTCCGAACAAGGACAATCCCTTGCCCAAAAGTCCAAATAGCACACCAATAATGCCATAGGCCAGTAACCTTCCGAAATGGTAAATGGACAGTTGTGCGGTCTTTTTAACACCATTGTTTTGATCTAAGGGCAACATAAAGGCTATTGGCCCGCACATGCCCAAGCAATGCAGACTTCCCAAAAGACCCAGAACCAATGCGGAGGTCAACATATTCAGTACACCAATTTTTCTTTATGTAAAAAGGAATTACCTTCGTACTTCCAGCTTATGGAAATGTCCCAGCGACCGTCTACCAAGCGATTGTCAGGTATGAGCAAATGTGTTTTGGATAAACTTATAGGAAAGTCTGTATCCAAATGCTTGTTAGACGGTCTGTATAGGGACACTGTTCCACTTATTTTTTTGGGGTCGAAACGCTCTGGAAAATAAATCACCAAGCCTTCACCCGTTCTTTCAACCTTTAGGTTGGCATTCATTTCCGTTGCTGTCTTTGATGCGTCTATCTCCTGCTGATAGGATAGTTCTTTCTTATAATATTGCTCGGTTACCAAATCGTGGTTGGCCCTATCATCTGTACTCATCCTGAAGACGAAGTATAAAATAAAGGTTATAAACCCTATAAACGCCAATACAATTCCCGTTCCCCAATTAATCTTCATTTTTTTATTGTTTTAAACTTAATTATAAAGCAATCTTGTTTGTTTTAACTATCAGCCTGCATCTCACTACTCACAGCTCAAATCTCACATCTAATGTCTAATTATAGCTTCTTGGTGCCAAAAACTGGGTCACCGTGGTCTCTATAAGTTTATCCCCACTATACACCCCTATTTTTAATTTGTCCTTATCGCCATTCAATGCTGAGGCGTTTATTTCTATGAACAGGGTTCCTTCGGTCAATTCTTCAGCTGGAACGGTAAATGTATCTTGGGAAACCATTTTAATCTCTCCGTTGTGCGACATCAACCCAAAAGACACATTTTCAATATCCTTGGTGGTCTTGTTCACCAATTTATAGGTGTACACATTACTGATGATGTTGTTCTCCTTACGCTCGTACAATTGCCCGGGCAATCGCAAAATATTGGCCTCAACTTCATTCCGCAAAAACAACATTCCAATAAGGATACCGGTCAACACAACCAAAACTGCCGTATAGCCCTTCATACGGGGCGTAAACTTAAATTTGGCTTTTTTGGTAATTTCGTCCTCACTTGCATAACGGATCAACCCCCTGGGCCTATCGATGCTATCCATGATATGGTCGCACTCATCAATACAAGCAGTACAGTTTACGCACTCCAATTGGGTTCCATTACGAATGTCAATTCCCGTAGGGCAAACATTTACGCACTGGAAGCAATCAATACAATCCCCATGTCCTAGAGCATCCCTGTCTTCATTTTTTCTAAATTTTTTACGGCCATTTTCTCCTTCTCCCCGTTTGTGGTCGTAGGCCACCACAATGGATTTATTATCCAAAAGCACCCCTTGCAATCGTCCATACGGACAGGCAATGATACATACCTGTTCCCGGAACCATGCAAAGATGAAATAAAAGACCCCTGTAAAAATCAGTAATGGAACCATGGTTCCCAAATGGGCCATGGGGCCATCAATAACATACTGAATCAATTTGTCACTGCCAATCAAATAGGCCAAAAAGACATTGGCTATCAGAAATGAAATAATGAAAAAGATAATCCACTTCAATACTCTTTTTCCAATCTTTTTTCCTGTCCAAGGTGCTTTGGCCAATCGCATTTGAGCACCTCTGTCCCCATCAATCCAATATTCAATCCTACGGAAGACCATTTCCAAGAAAATGGTCTGGGGACACATCCAACCACAAAAAATACGACCATAGGCAACCGTAAAAAGTGCAATGAAAATCACGCCTATGATCATGGAAACGACCACTAAGTGAAAATCCTGGGGCCAAAACGGAAGTCCAAAGATATTGAAACGGCGCTCCAGCACATTGAACATTAAAAATTGGTGCCCATTGATCTTAACGAAAGGGGCTGCTATCAAGAAAATGAGTAGAAAGTAACTAACATATTTTCTATACTCATAGTAGCGCCCACTGGGCTTCTTTGGAAAAATCCAATTCCGCTTTCCTTCTTGTGTGATCGTGCCTATGGAATCCCTAAAATTCTCTTCCATCGAATGTATAATTTATCGATTCATTATTCTACCATAGACGTCCCTAAAAGGGCTAATTCATGGCAACATCTGTTGAATCTGAAGCTTGTTCTGCGGGTGGCGTTTCAGATTCTGTTCCGTTGGTGTCCTCAGGAGCATTTGGATCCACCCATATTTCTCCTTCAGGTGCTTTTGGATTGGCAGGTGCGGTACCTCCCAATGAGATAACATAGCTGGCCACCTGTGCAATTTCGGCAGGTTTAAAACTCTGTTTCCAGGCGACCATCCCTTTTCCGTCTCGACCCCCTTCGGAAATTGTGGTGAAGACATTTTTGATGCCTCCTCCCAAAATCCAGTATTCATCGGTTAGGTTTGGGCCTATACCACCGCCGCCATCTGCCATATGACAAACCACACAATTGGTTTGGAAGATTTTCTCGCCCGCGCTCAAATCGGCTGGATCGGATAAAAATTCGACCGTGCTGGCATCCACCAAATCCTTGGCTGTTTTTTTGTATTCCTCAATAGCTGCTTGTGCCGCGGCAACCTCCTGTTCATATTCCAGTTCTTGGTCGTAATCTCCAATGACATGGAACCTTACCAGATACACCACTGCAAACACAATTGTCGCATAGAAAAGGTAAACCCACCAAGGCGGCAATACATTGTCCAACTCTCGGATACCATCGTAATTGTGGTCCAGGACAATTTCGCCCTCACGCTCAATGGAGCGGCTCTTGGTCAATTTTTTCATAAGGTTTTTGGCCCATGTCCATTCTAATTTCTTGTTTTTGGCTTCCAGGTAACGTTCCTTGCCTTCTTCGGAAAGGGTTTGGAACATAATGTTCTCAATGGAACCTAAAATCAGTTCTATGGCAATAAGAATCATCAGCACCAACAGCATAAAAAACTGGGTGATGGGATATTCAATTATTGCGGGTTTGTCCCCGGAGTCTATAAAGAATTCCATCAATCCGAAGATCAAAAAGAATAAAACCGGGACTCGTATCCACCATGGTGTTTTTGTGCTCATAATATTATAGTTTGTTTTGTTGATCTTCGTTATCCAAGGGCAGTTCGGACATCTCCTTTATATGTTCTTTGGTGGCGGTAACTACCCACCAGAACAAGAGAACAAAAAACACAAAGAAGATGAGGAGTGAAACCATGGGGTAGTTGGCTATCCCATCAATGGTTTCCATATGTTCTTTTACAAATTTCAACATGGCTATTTGTTTTGAGATATAGTTTCTTCTGTTCCTTCAATTTTGATATCGGTACCCAATCGCTGCAGATAGGCTATCAGGGCCACGATTTCACGATCTCGCATTTCCACAAAATCCAATCCGTTTTCCTCAGCATACTTTTTATCCGCTTCATAGGTTCTCTCGAATTCTGGGTCTGTGTAAAGGTTCTTTTCTATTTGTGCTGCCTGTTCTGCCATGGATTGAGGAGCATTGGCAATGTCTTCTTCTGTATAAGGCACTCCAAGTTTAACCATTGTCTCCATTTTGGCCTGAACATCGCTTCGGTCGTGCTCGTCCGTTACCAACCATTCATACGATGGCATAATGGAGCCTGCCGAGGTACTTTGTGGATCGTACATATGGTTCAGGTGCCAGCTATCGGAATATTTCCCTCCAACCCGTAATAAATCTGGGCCAGTACGTTTACTACCCCACAAGAAGGGGTGGTCGTACACAAATTCCCCTGCCTTGGCGTACTCACCATAACGCTCCACCTCACTTCGGAACGGTCGAATCATTTGTGAGTGACAGCCCACGCAACCTTCCCTGATATATAGGTCTCGTCCTTCCAGTTCCAATGGTGTATACGGTTTAACACTTGTTATGGTCGGGATGTTGGATTTTACCAAAATGGTGGGCACAATCTGAATGATTCCTCCGATCAAAATGGCAATGGTGGCCAAGATGGTCAACTGCACTGGTTTTCTTTCCAACCAATTGTGGAAAGTTTCGCCAGCTACTCTTCTTTTCGCAACACGTTCCAATGCTGGAGCTTCTGCTGCTTCATCTTCAACCTTGCTACCTGATCTAATGGTTCTTACCACATTATACAGCAGCACGAACATACCCAAGATGTACAACGAACCTCCAATGGCCCGCATCCAGTACATGGGGATGATTTGGGTAACGGTTTCCAAGAAGTTACCATATACCAAAGTTCCATCCGGGTTAAATTCTTTCCACATCAAGGCTTGGGTAAATCCAGCTACGTACATGGGCAGGGCATACAATACAATACCCAAGGTTCCGATCCAGAAGTGGAAGTTGGCCAATCCTTTGGAATACAAATTTGTTTTGAACATTCGGGGCACCAACCAATAGATCATACCAAAGGTCAAGAACCCGTTCCAGGCCAATGCACCTACGTGCACGTGGGCAATGATCCAGTCACTAAAGTGTGCAATGGCATTTACGTTCTTCAAGGAAAGCATAGGGCCTTCAAACGTGGCCATACCATAACCTGTAATGGCAACTACCATAAATTTTAATGTAGCATCGGTGCGTACCTTGTCCCACACCCCGCGAAGGGTCAACAATCCGTTGATCATACCACCCCAAGATGGTGCTATCAACATTACGGAGAATACCACTCCTAGGTTCTGTGCCCAATCTGGCAAGGCAGAATACAACAAGTGGTGGGGACCTGCCCAGATATAAATGAATATCAGCGACCAGAAGTGGACGATGGACAGTCTATAGGAATAAATGGGCCTGTTCGCCGCTTTGGGAACAAAGTAGTACATCAACCCCAAGAAAGGCGTGGTCAAGAAAAACGCAACCGCATTGTGACCGTACCACCATTGTACCAAAGCATCTTGTACACCAGCATAAACTGAGTAACTCTTCAATGCGGTCACTGGCAACTCCAAGCTATTGAAGATGTGCAACACGGCTACGGTTACAAATGTGGCAAGGTAGAACCAAATGGCCACATATAGGTGCCGTTGCCTTCTTTTTAAGATGGTACCGATCATGTTCCAGCCAAAAACTACCCAAACCACTGCAATGGCCAAATCTATCGGCCATTCCAATTCTGCGTATTCTTTGGATGTTGTATACCCCAAGGGCAAAGTCAAGGCTGCGGCGACAATGATCAATTGCCAGCCCCAAAAGTTGATGTTGCTCAGGACATCACTGAACATTCTTGCTTTCAATAAACGTTGCAGCGAGTAATACACCCCTGCAAAAATGGCGTTACCCACAAATGCGAAGATCACGGCATTGGTATGCAGTGGACGCAAACGTCCAAAGCTTAACCAAGAAATACCTTCGGTAACATTGGGGAACAAAAACATAAAGGCCAACAAGAGACCTACTGACATACCCACCACGCCCCATAGAATAGTGGCGTATAGGAACTTTTGCACGATTTTGTTATCGTAGCGGAACTGTTGTATTTCCATATTTATTGGTTTGTACTTTTAGTTTGTTTGATTTCCTTTTTATTTAGGTTCGATTTATCCTTGTCCTTGACCACCTCATCCTCAAACAACATTCTTACCGATGGGGTATAGGTATCGTCGTATTGTCCGCTTTTTACCGAAAAAACAAAGGCTACAAAAAAGACCACGGCCACCGTTATGCTTATGGCCAACAACACATAAATAACACTCATACCTGCCTGAATTTAGGGGTAAAACTACTGTGATGGTATTCCTCAAAAAATGACATATATCAGCTTTCTAAAGTTTTTAATTCCTTTCCTAGATAATTTGTTGCCAGGGTGGTGAACACCACAATACTAATGGAACTCAATGGCATTAAAATAGCGGCTATCACGGGCTGCAATTGGCCTGTAATGGCAAAATACAGTCCTACGACATTGTAGCAGAGCGACAACAAAAAACTCATTTTTATAACGCTCATGGACCTCTTGGACAGTTTTATGAATTTTGGCAACTTTTGTAATTTGCTGGCGTCCAAAATGCCGTCACAAGCTGGCGAAAACACGTTGATGTTCTCCGAAACTGCCAAGCCCACATCGCTTTGGGCCAAGGCGCCTGCATCGTTCAATCCATCGCCCACCATCAAAACTTTGTGCTTTTCCTGCAGATTTTTGATGTATTCCAACTTATCCTCCGGCCTTTGGTCAAATAGCATCTTTGTTTTTTCAGGAAGTACTTTTTGCAACTGTTCTTTTTCCCCATCGTTATCGCCCGAAAGAATGCCAAGTTCCAAATCGCTCGATAGTTCATCAAATATTTGGCTCATCCCCTCCCGATACGTATTCTTGAACACAAATCTTCCTTTTATGTCTTCATCTGCACTCACATAGACCGAAGTGTTCATTAAGGCATTAGCCTTACTTTCCCCAACGTAGGAAGCCGACCCCACTTTTATGGAATGTTGGTTGTATTTCCCTTCAATGCCTTTTCCTGTATGTTCTTGGAACTCTTCCAGGGTCATGATGGCATTCGACTTTAAAATAGTGTAGAGCGAGCGGCTTAAGGGGTGGTTGGAGGCCCTTAAGGTTGTTTTTAAAAGTGCCGTTTCTTCCTCCGTAAGTTCCATACCTTCATAATGGATGGTATCTTTTTGATTGGTGGTGAGCGTTCCCGTTTTATCAAAAATAGCGGTATCAATTTTTGACAAGCGTTCAATTACATTGGTGTTCTTCAGGTAGAATTTATGCTTTCCAAAAATGCGAAGCATATTCCCCAAAGTAAAGGGGGCCGCTAAAGCAATGGCACAAGGACAGGCAATAATCAATACCGAAGTGAACACATTGAGGGCCAAGCTCGGGTCAAAAATCAACCAAAAAACAGTGGCCAGTGTAGCAATGCTCAACACGGCAATGGTAAATCGTTTACCAATACTATCGGTAAGGGTCTGGAACTGGCTGGCTTTGTCTTTTGAAAAGATGGAGTTGCCCCACAGTTGGGTTAGATAGCTTTGGGATACGGATTTTAACACCTCAACTTCCAAAACTCCTGAAAGTTGTTTGCCGCCCGCAAACAGTTTTTCTCCCGATTCCTTAAATACGGCTTCGGACTCGCCCGTTACAAAACTGTAATCGATTTCAGCGGTTCCTTTGATGAGGATACAATCCACGGGAATGATCTCGTAGCTACGGATCAGCACCCTGTCCCCTACCTCAATATTGTAAATCTGAACATTTTCCTCCTCCCCGTTTTTCTTCAGGCGGGTAACGGCTATCGGAAAATAGGATTTGTAATCCCTTTCAAAGGAAAGATAAGCGTATGTTTTTTGTTGAAAGAATTTCCCCAACAACAGAAAGAACACCAAGCCCGTGAGGCTATCAAAAAAACCAGAGCCCAAATCAAACACAATGTCTGCCGTGCTCCGTAAAAAGAGGACCAATATTCCCAAGGCGATGGGCACATCAATATTCAACAGTTTGGAGCGGATGCCCTTATAAGCGGAAATAAAATAATCTTGCGAAGCATAGAATACCACGGGCAGGGAAAAGGCGAACATCAACCAACGGAAAACGTGCTTGTACTGGTCCAGCCAAAATTCCTCGACCTCAAAATACTCAGGAAACGAAAACAGCATCACATTGCCAAAGGCAAAACCAGCCACACCCAATTTGTATATTAAGGAACGGTCCACCTTTTTCCCTTTCTTGTTGTACTCCTCCAAAGAGATATAGGGCTCGTACCCGATGCTTCCCAACAAAAGCACCAGCGCCTTTAAGGAAAAATCTTCTGTTTTGTATGTAACCCTTATGGTCTTTTTGGGAAAGTCGACTTGTGAAACTTTAATGGCCGAATGCAGTTTGTTCAGGTTTTCCAGCACCCAGATACAGGAACTGCAATGGATGGTAGGAATGCTTAGACTTACCACCTGCACACCGTCTTCATTAAATTCCAAGAGCTGTTGTACAATTTCTTGGTTGTCCAAAAAATCGTATTTCTGACGGATTTCATTCGGCGTTGTTCCTGCCTTACCTTCTATTTCGTAATAGGTGGACAGTCCGTTCGACGTAAAAATCTCGTAAACGGTCTTGCAACCATTACAACAAAAATCCTTATCATCAAACTGAACAGTGCCTTTACCACACTCGTCCCCACAATGATAACAGGTTAGGTCTGTCATTTCACATTTGCTTTACCTGATGCAAATTTGTAATACTCTTCTTCTTAAAAATATGATATTTATCAGTAAATTATAAATGTTGAACCCTTAAGTTTGTCTTATCAGGTAAACTAATCATTATGGAAAGCAGATGTGAAAATTGTATAATCCGGCAGTTTAACTCGCTACGCGCCATGAGCAAGGAGGAACTGAAAAAAGTCTCCGACTCCAAAACCACCAAGACCATAAAGAAAGGGCAACCCCTTTTTGAGGAAGGCGATAAGCTCAATGGTGTTTATTGTGTTCGTAACGGCGTTTCCAAGCTTTCCAAACTCAGTGCCAACGGTAAGGACCAAATTGTAAAATTGGCCACCAAAGGAGAAGTAATGGGGCAACGTTCTGTTATATCTGACGAGTGCACCAATCTTTCCGCCATTGCAGTAAGTGACATGGAAGTTTGCTTTATCCCCAAAGAAAGCATAAACCACACCTTGCAATCCAATCCCAACTTTACCCTGGAGGTACTTCGTCACATGGCCCATGATCTTAAGGAGGCTGATGATGTCATAGTCAATATTTCACAGAAAACGGTAAAACAGCGCATTGCAGAGGCCTTTCTTTACCTCAAAAACAACTTTGGTGAAGATGAGGATGGCTTTTTGTCCCTAACACTATCCAGAGAAGATATTTCCAATGTGGTGGGCACTGCTACGGAATCTGCCATCAGGATCATATCTGAGTTCAAGAAAAAAGGACTTATCCACACTTCAGGGAAAAAAATAGGCATCAAGGATGAGCGCAAACTTATGGAGCTCGTTGAAGGCTTTTGAGATTTGATTTTCAAAAGCTGACAATTGTCATAGAATCCCCTTAGCCATAACGGTAATTTTATTGCATCTTAATCCTAGTCCGATGCAAAAGATTTTAATACCTACGGATTTTTCGGAAAATGCATGGAATGCCATTGATTACGCCATGCAGTTGTTCCGTAACAGGCGTTGTACCTTTTATTTGCTCAACACCTATACCCCAGTAATTCCCAGTAGCAGATTTATGGCCAAAATGATTGATGGCGAGCGTATTGTAGATGCGGTAAGGGACTCATCAGAAAGGGGGCTAAAGAAAACGGTGGACCGTATCAAGAGCAAATATGGGAACCCAAACCATAGTTTTGAGACGATTTCCTCATTTAACCTACTGGTTGAAGAAGTCAAGGACCTTGTGGATTCCATAGGAATCCATCTGGTGGTTACGGGCACCAAGGGGGCTTCAGGCATTGATGAGGTCTTTATGGGCAGCAATACGGTGCGTATCATAAAAAACACTAAAAAATGTCCTGTTTTGGCCATCCCATTCAACTATGATTACACCACGCCATCTGAAATTGCCTTTGCTACCGACTTTACTCGGTTTTATACCACATCTGAATTGATGCCGTTGATAGAAATGGCCAAAATGTTCAATTCATCCATACGCATTGTACATGTGCAATATGGGATAAAGGCCCTTTCCGAGCTGCAACAGTTCAACCTAAACATGTTACGGAGGTATCTAAAAGGTGTTGAACATTACGTACATACGGTTTCTGAGATCAATTCAGTGTCGCAAACTTTGGAAATCTTCTCCAAAGAACTGGATATCCATTTGTTGGCTTTGTTGAACTATCAGCACAGTTATATGGAAAAAATGACACGGGAGCCCATCATTAAACGAGCAGCATTTCACACCCAAATACCATTGTTGGTGATTCCTGAGCTGGGCATGGAAGGGGTTTCTCCCGGTTCAGATGAAGAAGTGGAAGAACAGGCTTATCAATAGCAATAAATAGCATTTGGGTCCCTATCTTTATGCCATATAGCAAAAGGCTTTCATGGACAAACAATTGCTGATCGAATGCCATAGGCGGATAAAACCATTTATCCACCACACTCCTGTTTTAACCTCCCGCCTCATTGATGAAATGGTGGGCGCCCCACTCTTTTTTAAGTGCGAAAATTTTCAACGGATGGGAGCTTTTAAGATGCGTGGCGCCGCCAATGCCATTATGCAGCTTTCCGAAAAACAAAAACAAAATGGGGTGGTGACCCATTCCTCAGGGAATTTTGCGCAAGCCCTGTCTTTGGCCGCACACAGTCTTGGGGTGAAGGCTTACATTGTAATGCCCCATTCGGCACCCCAGGTAAAGAAAAATGCAGTAAGAGGGTATGGGGGTCAAATCATTGAATGTGAGCCTACACTGGAAGCTCGTGAGCTAGCGTCAAAACAGATTGAAGAAAAATATGGGGCCACTTTTATCCACCCTTCCAATGACACTACCGTTATCCTTGGACAGGGTACCGCATGTAAGGAACTGTTGGAATCCCATCCTAATTTGGATTATGTGGTGGCCCCAGTTGGTGGCGGTGGATTGATTGCCGGAACCGCGCTTGCCGCACATTACTTTGGAAATCAATGTAAAACCATTGGGGGCGAACCGTTTGAGGCTGACGATGCTTACCGTTCCTTGCAAAGTGGACAAATTGAGCGCAATTCTACAGCAAATACCATAGCTGATGGTCTTAAAACCCAATTGGGGGATAGAAACTTTCCCATCATCCAAAAACATGTGGAGGAAATAATTCGGGTAACAGAAAAGGAAATAGTTTCAGCCATGCGATTGATTTGGGAACGACTGAAGATTGTCTGTGAGCCTTCCAGTGCCGTTGCCTTGGCAGCTGTTTTAAAAACAAAGGAGAAATTTACCCAAAAAAAGGTAGGCATCTTAATCTCTGGGGGTAATGTTGATCTGGACCATTTGCCTTTCTAACCTAAAAATCCAGGAGCTCAGGGTATTGTAGACGAATTATTTTTGAAATTGGATGGTGAAGGTAGTTCCCACGCCTATTTCACTCTGTACTGATATTTTACCTTCCATGGCCTCTATCTGGGTCTTGACCAAGTACAGCCCCAACCCTTTTCCCGAGGTCTCACCGCTGAGCCTACCGTACATATTAAAAATCTTTCTTTCCCTTTCCGGGGTTAGCTCCATTCCAATTCCATTGTCCTTAATATGGATCAATATGGCGTCATCTGTGGTCAGGGTTGAAATTTCAATAATGGGCCTTACATCTTCCTTTGCATAGTTGATGGCATTTAGAATAAGGTTATATAAAATATTGACAAAATAACTTTTGAGGCCTAAAATGGAATCCGCTTGGGAAAAATCCGTTTTTATATCTGCATTGGTCTTCTCCATTTCCTCAGAAAGTAGTCCATCCACATCTTTCATCACCTCCGCCAATCTAATGTCTCGGAATCTTTCCTTATCTGTATTTCTCATTGACAAAGAAAGATTGAGGTCTTTTATGGTATGGTCCAATGCCTCTGTAGTAATCTCAATTTTCTTTACAATGTCATCATTCATCTCATCCTTGCCCCATTCGTATATTTTTGACAACATCAAGAGATTTGAGATGGGCCCCCTAAGGTTATGGGAAATAATCCGTACAAAATTCTGAAGCTCATTGTTCTGTTGTACAATCTGTTCATTGGACTGTACATCCTTGGTCACGTCTTGTGTAGTGCCAGACATGCGATAAGGTTTGTTTTTTACATCATAATAGGCCCTACCTTTTTGATGAACGTATTTAACTTCACCATTATTGATTACGATTCTATGGACAATGTCGTGCAACTCGTTCTTTCGTATGCATCGCTCAACATCTTCATTGAAAGCTTTCCTATCTTCTGGATGAATAATTTCCATTAAAGCCTCATAGGTAGCTTCAAACTCGCCGGGAACCTGTCCAAAAATGTTAAAAAGTTGATTGGACCATGTTATTTTGTTCTTTAACATATCCCAGTTCCAATGGCCTACATTGGCTATTTCCTGAACTTCATCATACCTCGTCTCAATATCTTCAAGCCTATGGATGTTATCAACTTCATTGGTAATGTCCTTTTGCCAAATACAGCACCCCATCACTTTACCGGATATATCAATAAATGGTTGAAACGCAAATTCATGCACGCGAAAAGAACCATTCTTGACCAAGGTGTGCTTTGCAGTTGTAGCATAGTGGTTCAATGCCCTCTCACAGCCTTTCCCACAAACACTAAAGAACCAGCTCTTGTTATATATATCCCTTAGATCTTCGCCTTTTTCGGGGGCTCTACCAAATTCTTCCTTGAACTTGTGTTCAAACATTTGGTTGAAAGTGGTCAACTGGAACTCCTTATCCATGGTCCAGACAACATCACTGCTGTCTTCAAAAATTTCAATTGCATCTTGAATGCGAACCTGCTTTTTTTTCACCTTTCTAAACTTTTTAAAAAGTTCATATAGTTAATTATAAAGGGGGAACAACGCATCGACGAGATATTACAACACAAGGGCTTCTTGTCAAAACCTTTGGCAGAAAACCATAGGTTTCAACAAAAACTCCATTGCAGGGCAACATCAATAAACCAAAAACAAATGTAATGGATAAGTTTTGGATAGCTCAAGCAAAGATTACTTAAAACTTAGGAGTATGAACCTTGCAGAAATTCCTCCAAATGCTCAATCTGCAATGGCTTTGTAATAAATTCCTTTACGTATTTATCGTATTTTTTGGCTTCTTCCCTATCCTCATCCGATTCTGACGATGTAACGAGCAAGACTTTGTTGGTTTCCGGAAAATCTTCAAGCATCATGAATTCCAGGAATTCAAATCCGCTCATTTCCGGCATGTTTATATCAAGAAGAATCAATGTTTTAACGTTTGGGTCATCCCTAAACCTCAAATCATCAAGTGCCAATTCGGGGTTGGTAAAGCTTTTAAGTTTATCCTCCATTCCCATTCTTCTGAAATGGATTGCATTCACGGTGTTAACAAGGTCCTCATCATCGACCAAATAAATTTCCTTGTACATATTAAGTTGAGTTGGTTTTAAGCTTATCGCTACATTAAATATATGTTAAATATTCGACAAAATTGATTAATGTCAATTAAAAGAAACTTCATTTCTAAGTATTTATTGTAAATAATTAATAGTACTGCCTTTTTTATTTTAAAAAGTGACTTTTTTCTTACTTTTTAAAATAAAAATATTATTTCGGTTGTGAAATTCCAGCCATGGGAATTGGTCATAATGTAGCAGATAACCATCAATTTTGGGTAAAGAGTTCTTCAAAAACACCTTGGCTACATTTTTGTAAGCTTGTCTAAATGAAGAAAATATTAGTATGACTGGGCATCCTGATTAAGCGGCTTAAGCACTAATTAGGCGCTGAATTACCAATAAAATGCCCACCTATTCCAATATAGATGGGCAATCAGCAATCAACCAATCAACCAACCAAGAGTTTGATTGTTAGAAGAAATATAGAACTAGGGGACTCTTTAAAATTGTATTTATTGGACACTTACCTCTCGGGGCTAATTTTTCCTGTAGAAATCAATCCGAAGGTCATCCATAATCCATTCACCTTCAATTTTAGAGTAATATTCCCAAAAATGGTGTTCCCTGTTTTCAACATGGAGCACAATCTTTTTACCCTTCTCAAAAAAAACAACCTGATAGCCTTGATCAACTTTTTCTGGAGCCCCTTTTAAAATATGCGGCCCCATATCCACATTGTAAAGTCCTACACTAAGCATCTGCTTCCCTTTAGTGTCGTATCCAAAAAAGCCCACCTGTTCAATATTGGAATTGGAAAAAGTTTCTCGGAACATGAACAACTGCCCATCAAAATAAGATTCTGAAATCCGTTCCCCCTTTCTGATCAGTGCTTGGGACGAGGGCTTGGTCATTTCCCATGTAAACGAACCAGACATTTGGGACACCAAAGCCTTTAAATCCATTTGTTGGGCTCTGGCAATACAACAGCTCGCCCCAAGAAAGAATAGAGCAAGTGGTTTCATATGATTTTGACATTACAGGTCTGAAGTTGAAACATTCCAGTTCTACTGTCGCTCCAAATCAATTGAAAGCTACCATCTGGTTTGGACGTAAGCCCTAGATAATGCCCTCCCCCAATAAACTTATTGCCCACATCGCCATTGGCTTCGGTTCTTGGGTTGGAACTGACCTCCGTTATTCGAACAGGACGTTGAAAACTCTCCCCGCCATCCATAGAAATGGAGAAATAAACATCGTATGATTTTTGGTCATCCGAATGTTGGCCATCCATCCACGATATGCCAACTACCCCATTTGTGTTCACCGTTACACTGGGAACATTGGCCTTGCTTGGTCTTCCATTGTCAAAAAGGTCAATTCTTTTTTCTTGGGTCCATGTTCTACCTTCATCCTTGGAATAATTCAACCAAACGCCTTGACTGCCTGATCCATTGGCCACAGCCCTGACAAAATAAACCCTATTGGTAAATTTTGATTGGGCACCAACATCAGAAGCCATTCTGGCATAACCCCGTCCCAGTTTCGGGTTGTTGGAAACCACATACCGTTCTGACATTTTTTGGGTTTCTGGCTGATAGACATTGACCCAAATCTTTCCCTGACCGTGCATGGTGGGAACCACTACCCGGCCATTGGTAAGCACAGCTGGCTCACAAAAATTTAGCCGTCTTCCTTTACCATCAATGGAGGCTACTTCGCTGAAACCTTTATTTTTTTTGGATTCGTACAACACCACATCCGCTCCCATGTTCGCATTGAATTGAACCGTAGTCAAGTAAAATACATCTTTGTATCCCACTAACTTTGTACCATCATGTCCATGGCCCAATCCAGAAAGCACCTCCTCTGATGAATTCCAGTTTTCCCCGCCATCATTTGAACTAAAAACAACCATCGGAAATTGACCACGAAAACTTTTCGGAGTTCCCAACCAACTTAGGGCTGCCTTTCCATTGGACAATAACGCTACCCATGGGTCATAGCCCCAATAATCATGGGCAGTCTCTTTCCATGTTACACCTCCATCCTTGGAAACAAAACTGGACAACCTACAACTTTCATAAGGACTGTTTTTGTCCGTAACAACCATGGCTGCAGCAAGAAGATGGTTAGTATCATTGGGATGGGAAGCAATTGTGGGTTCCACCAATGGATAGTACTTAAATTGGGAGGGTACGGCAATATTCTTCCCTGGCAATACATTCTTTGAAGTGTCCAACTTGACAAATCCAGGTGCATTTTGGGCCATTCCTATATGTAAAAACAAGATAAAAAGGAGATTGCTGGCAAAAGTATTTTTTTTCATGACTGTGGAAATTGTGTTGGCACAACTTACCAACCCAGCAAGACTACAAATTGTATAATTTAGACATTAACCCTTCATTAACAGCAGCTTACTTTCTTGTTCTGATATTGAAAAATAGATTTTAAAAGGAACCGGTTAACCTTTCCAGGGGTATGAATTCTCCATCTTGATAGAATTCTTGATCTCGGCGATTTTGGTAGAATCAATAACTTGCCCATCCCTGATAACCAAATTGATTTTCCTAACATTGTTGATGTCTTCCAAGGGATTTCCATTCAGCACCACCAAATCGGCAATTTTTCCTGTGGATACCGTTCCATATTTTTCTTGAATGTCAAAAAACAGGGCTGGATTCAGGGTAGCTGTTTTCAATGCTTCCGCAGGAGTCAATCCTGCATTGGTAAAAGCTTCCAATTCGTTATGGACCCCTACCCCGGGGTGGCACAACGGATTTGCACCTACATCCGTACCTGCCAAAAGCATAATTCCCTTCTGGTTCATCTGTTTAACCATGTCCAAATACAATCGATACAAACGTTTTTTGATATCGATATAACCTGGTTTATCCCGGTTCTGAAGGTGGTCGTTATGCTCAGGAGTCCAATAGGCCTTCAAATAGGGAGGGAGATATGCTACTAAGTTACCATCCTTGGATAGCTCATCTTCATACCATGCATTTTTGTACCACATGCTCAAAGTGGGGCAATGCCAGATATTATATTTTTTGAAAATACCATACAAGGAATCTGATTTGGAATTACTGAATGTACTCAGCCTAAAATCATTGAGTTGATTGGAACGCTCAATGCGGTCATCGATCGCCTGAAGAGATGCCATAAATTCTTCGGTTGGGGTATCAGCGCATTCCTTGAGGATTTCCAAGAGGTGCTCCTGACTTTTCATTCCGGTTTTAGCCGCTTCGGATGGTGGTACAGTGTAGGGTACGTGGCCCACAAACGGAAAACCATTTTCATTGGAGTAGGCACTCACGGCCAAATAGGTTTCGCGTGGCAACAAGGAATAAATTTTAAGAAAGTCCACCCCTTCTGCAATCAATGAATCCACCACTTTTTTTGCGTCTTCGGGCGAATTAATGCCCACCGAACCATCCCACATGGGGTTGGGACCATCCAATAAGGGGCCACAGGCATAGATTTTCGGGGCCAGTAACTTCCCATCTTTGTACAACTCACGCCATCTCTGGACCAATTTGATATCTCCGCCCATATCACGGATGCCCGTTACCCCATTCACTACAAACAAGGGCATCAATCGGTCTTTTTCTTGCTGTTCCGGGTTCATTCGCCACACCTCAGGGTCATCTGGGTGGGCATGCATATCCCATAATCCGGGAATCATATACTTCCCTTTAGCATCAATCACAGTACGTGCTTCATAGTTTACTTTCCCATCCGCAGCTCGAATATCCAAGATTTTATTCCCTTGAAGCAACACATTCTGATTGGAAACCAATTCCCCGGTCTCCACATCCACCACATGTACATCCTCAACCAAAACAGTTCCGGAAAGTGTTTCCTTTTTTTCACATGATATCAGCAGAAAACCTAAAAAGGCAGCAAAAAACAGTTTCTTCATGAGACTTAACTTGAGTGATCGGTAATCATGTACCATTCGCCATTGATTTTTTTCATGTTGACGGAAAACCATCCTTGTGAAAGTTCTTCCCTATCGGGAAACTTTAAATTGAAACGCCCGGTCACAAAATACAGGTTGGCACTCAACCGCCTTGTATTGATATGGTCAAAATACAATTTGCCCATCCGCTCTTTGGGAAAGTACTTTTTATAACCCCCAATAATATTTTCATAACCGTAGGTTATGCCTCCTCTTGAAGCGGTTTGTATAGGGTCCGTTTTGGAGTAGGCTTCCATGTAACATTCAATATCAGAATTGTTCCAACAATTCTCCTGCTTTTTGAAATTCTCCCGTATGCTATGGTCATCGATTCGGTCCAAATAGCCCTCTATAATTTGTTCCAAGTCATATAAAAACTGCTGTAGATAGGCATAGGCTCCATCATCATTTACTTGAATGGCCAGGGCATATTGGCGATTTTGGGAATACTCCACATGCGACACATATCCCGGAAAGAACCCAGAATGCCCATAACGGGTATCGTTCATTTTGCTCCAAACAAAAGTGCCGAGTCCATACCCGTGATCAAAAGCTTGTCCTGTGGACATGCTCACCGCTTTCTTCAACTTTGCCTTGATATCTTCATTCAGATAATCCCCTTCATGGATAAACTTCACCATTTGGGTCAAATCTTTTGGATTGCTGACGAAACCACCTCCGGCCCATTCAAAGGATGGATCTAAAACCATGTTTCCGTTTTCATCCAAAACTTTTTTTGGGAGACCAAAAGGATTGTTGGGGCCCACATATCCTTGTGCCAAACCTTCAATTCGGTTGTTCTGTAAAGGAACCGTCAAATTCAAATCCAAGGAATCTAAAATTTGCTCCTGAATTAAATCGTAAAAATCACGACCGGTTATTTGCTCCACAATCAATCCTAGCAGGATATAATTCGTATCGGAATAGGCCCAACCCTGTCCCACCGGGTGCACCGCTTCCTTGTTCGCTATGGATTGAATGCAATCCAAAGGGGCTCGCTTCTTTTTTGGATCTTGTATAAAATCCTCCAAAAATTCAGGTTGAAACAGATGCCTTGGCAAACCCGAGGTGTGGTTCAAAAGGTTCATAATTTTAATATCCGCATGATTGGGGAAGGTGGAATACCAGTCTGTATCTCCCAAATAGAAGGAAACCTTATCGTCCAAATCCAGTTTATCCTCCTGAATTAGTTTTAGGGTTATTGCAGCAAAGAAAATTTTCCCCACACTACCAGCTGGCATTTTGCTATCGGGCCTCATGGGAATTTTTTCTTCGGTATCGGAAAATCCCGAAGCCAAGGTAATGTGGTGCGATTCATCCAACCAGAGGGAAAACGTAACCCCGGGAAGTTGATTCTCTTGAACAATTGAATTCAATTTATCCTGAAGCTCAGATTCCAGTTCAGCATAAAATTCTTGCGCCCGAACCAACGTCTGGAAACACAAAAAAACAATAAATACCGTGAATATCCGCTTATTTCGGTTTCCCATCATGTTTGGTAGATTGCTGCTGTGTTATTTATCTCTTAAATATAGCTCAAAAGGCAAATCTACTCGGGAGCACACCCTCAAAATTGTAAAAATTAGACAGGAATCAGTTCCAACGTTGTGCAATGATATTCATGAGGGCCTCCTCGGAGGTTGATAGTTTTTTACCGAAAAAATCTTTGGGTGTTAAAGAAGAAAGTGATTTAAACTCCCGTATGAAATGGGATTGGTCAAAAAAGCCCACCTCATTGCCCAATTGGGTAAGGTTTAAATCCGTCAATTGACCACGTAGATGTATGGTGGCATTGAATCGGATAATGCGAATATAGGTTTTGGGAGCGATACCCATATAAAATTGAAATAAACGCTCCATCTTTTTGTAATTGATGTTAAAATGCGCCGCTAAAGTGTTAGACCGTATCTCTCCCTTTTTTGCTTTAATGTGTTCCACTAGGGAAGAAAAGAGCAAATAATCCGGTTCCGAATTCAATCTGGAAATTCGCTTTAGTAGAAACGTCTCCACCACCTTAATCTTACCCTTAACGTACGGTTGCTCAAAGACCTGTTCCTCCAATTCCTTCAAATCCTTGTCGGCCAGACCGTCCAATTCAACAAAAAGGTTTTTGAGTTCCTTGTAGCTATAATCCAAAAACAAAGGCAATCCTTCTGGGTTGATCTTGATTCCAAAGGAAGTAGTTTTGCCCGGGGAATAGTAATAATTGACCGGTTTGGTCTTTTGTCCGAACAAGCTGGTACGTCTCAAGGTGATGGGCGGGCCTTCTGTGGAGGTATTCCTTCGGATAGAATTCTGGGAATCTATAAATAACAGCCCAAAGGTTCCATCGGGCACCACTATATCTGTAATATCCTCATACACCAAGGACGTATCCACCGTGAAATAACTGTCGATATACCTTGAAAAAAATTGGTCTGGATAGTATTCTTTAAAATACATGGTCGCTATTGATTATGTCTTACAGGTGTCCAAAAAGTACAATTTGTTACCTAACGCCCTCCTTAATTTTGACATTTTTAACACGAGCTTATGAGAAGTGCCCTAAAAATGCCGAAAAGCTATATCCAAATTTTGGGTGTTGTTTTGATTTCCTGCTGCATGATTTTATGCAAAAACAAGAAAGAAAAATCTAAGGAAGAAAATCCCATTACTTCAGCGGAAGCCTTAATCGATTTTATCAAAACTCAAAAAAGTGAAGACCAAATTGCAGAATTCACTTTTGTTCAAGAGACCATTTTCTTCAATGAAGCGGGGCAGTCTCAAGATACTTCAACCTGGCACGAAGCTATTCGCTATCCCACAGAATTCCGAATAGATTTTGGTGACCCAAAAAACCGAAATGCCAATATTAATCGCAACGACAGCATCTATGTATTCCGAAGTGATTCCTTGGTACATAGCGGTCCGGAAATTCAGGAATTCTTGATTTTGGAAGGTGGACTCTTCCATTATTCCACTGCAGAGACCATGGAACGGCTCGAAAGTTTAGGAATTGACACCTCAGTCTTCAGCACTTCGACCTACAAAGGAAAACCTGTTTACATTTTGGGATCCACCCCCAGTGATACCGGCAAGCCACAAATTTGGATGGATGCCGAAGAACTTTATGTGGTCCGAAGGTTCAGTCAAGGGAAACAAGGGGAGCTTTACGAGGTAAAATATGATGACTTTAAAAATATTGAAGGGCATTGGATTGAGACTTGGATTGAGTTCCATGTGGATGGACACCTCATTCAAACGGAGCGGTACAACGATATTGACCTTCACCCAAATCTAGACGACAAGGTTTTCGACCCCAAGGCCTTTGGAACATACTACTGGTTCAAAAACTAAACTCATGAAAAAAAAACGTAGCACTCCTTCTTTTACTTCAGGCTTTTTGTTTTTCACTCACAGCCCAAAATGAATATAAATACACCATGGATTTGGTCGATGTGGAAAACGATCAAGTGAAAATGGAACTCATTCCTCCAAAAATTAAAAAGAACAAAATCAGGTTTTACTTTGCCAAAATCATTCCAGGCACCTATCAGATTTATGATTTTGGTCGATTTATCTCCAATTTCAAAGCTATGGATGATGCCGGAAATGCACTGGAGGTGGTTCGAGAAGACATCAACACCTTTACAATTTCCAACGCCAAGAACTTGGCTAAAATCACCTACACCATAGATGATACATATGATTCTGAGGAAGGAAAGGTGGTTTCCCGAATGTCGGGAACCAATATTGATGATGGGGTAAACTTTGTAGTGAACGGACATGGCTTTTACGGATACTTTGAGGGCATGAAATTCATGGATTATGAGATCAAAGTATTAAAACCTAAAGGTTTTAGGGGAGCTTCCGCCCAAAATCCGATGACCAATACGGACGAATACGAAGTTTATAAAATGCCCAGCTTCAATTTTGTGGTGGACACGCCGATGATGTTCAGCAAACTGGATGATACTGTCCTAAAAGTAGCCGACACCGATGTGCTGATAGCTGTACATTCCCCCACAGGTAATGTAACCTCCGGTTATTTAGCGGACAATCTGGAAAAGCTGCTTGACGCCCAGAAAAATTATATGGGGGGACAGCTTCCGGTAGATAAATATGCATTTGTCATGTATTTTATGAAATCTGGGGAATTTGGGGGAACAGGCGCATTGGAGCACAATTATTCATCGCTCTATGCCTTACCGGATTTACCCCAAGAACAGATTCTTCAACCTATTTTGAACATCTCGGCCCATGAGTTTTTTCATATCATTACGCCATTGAACATCCATTCCAAGGAAATCCAATATTTCGATTTTAACCACCCCGAAATGTCCAAACACCTTTGGATGTATGAGGGTGTTACCGAATATTTTGCCCATCATGCCCAATTGGCTGGCGGATTGATTTCCATGGAAGAATTCTTGACCGAAATGGCAAACAAAATCACCACTTCCAAAAGCGAATTCAACGACACATTGCCTTTTACGGAATTGAGTAAAGGCTGTTTGGACCAATACAGGGATGAATATCCGAATGTATATCAAAAAGGAGCGCTCATTGGTCTGTGTCTGGATATTTACCTTCGAAAATATTCCCAGGGAAAAATGGGATTGATCGACCTCATGAACCGATTGGCTGAAAAATATGGGAACGAGCAGCCGTTTAAGGATAATAGATTGTTCAAAGAAATCGCATCTATCAGCTATCCAGAACTCAAGTCTTTTTTCGAAACCTATGTTTCTGGTGAAAATCCATTGCCCCTATCAACTGTTTTAAGGGAAATTGGGGTAACCTACAAGGCTCCTGAGCCCTATATGGGATTCAGTTTTGGCAACGCCGCCCTGGGTTATAATCCAGAGACGAAAAGAATTTATATTGCCGACATTGGAAGTACAAACGATTTTGGAAAAAAGATGGGGTATCAAATGGGTGATGAACTGCTGAGAATAAATGGCGAGGACATGCCCCAATCTGGATTCCATACCTATTTCCAAGATCTTGTAAAAACCTTCAAGGAAGGCAATACATTGTCTGTGGAAGTTTTGCGCAAAGGCGAAACAATCCAGTTGGCCACACCTATGGAAAGAGTGGAGCTTACGCGCCCTGCTGAGCTCACACTAAATCCTGATGCCACACCGGCCCAATTGGAACTTAGGAATTTGTGGAATAAGGGTGCGAACTCATCCATTAAATAACGAAGTGCTTACGAAAAGCCACTATATGGGCACGGTATTATTAGGGATGTTCCTATTTTCCATGATATCCTGTAAAAAACTGAGTCCTTTAAATCCATTGGGCCAATATCAAGAAGGCATCCATATTTTTGAGGAAGGGTTAATTTCCACTCAAGAAAACCAAGAGGGTCTTTCCTATATATCCCCTCAAAAGGATGTTATTATTTTTACGCGTAGCGATAAAAACTACGAGCAATCTGGACTCTATATCTCAAAATTTTTTAAGGGTCAATGGACCGTCCCAATTAAGGTAAACCTTACCGAAAGTTCGTATGAAGCTGGTATTGCTTTTAGTCCCGATAAATCCAAAGCCTTCTTTACCAATAAATTTAAAATCAAGGAAGAGGATAGTACAAACCTTTGGAATATTTGGGAAATTGGGCTTGATGGAGATTATGGATTTAAGAAAGAAACAGCCAAGCCTCTGAAAGACCCTATCAATTCCAAAAATCAAGACTGTTGTCTGACCATGAATTCTAATGGAGACGTTTATTTTTCATCCAATAGGGATGGCACTTGGGACATTTATAGTGCAGATTATGTAAACCATTCCTTTGAAAATATCGAAAAACTAGATTATCCCATAAATACCAATGAGAGTGGTGAATGGCCCAGTCATGTCAACCGGGCCAATTCTGTTTTATGGTTCAGTTCCATCCGAAAAAGCGGTTTGGGAGGCGATGATATTTACGTATCGCACAAAAGAAACGACATTTGGCAAGAGCCTATTCTTTTGAGCGATTCCATTAACTCTAAATTCTATGAAGACAGTGCTTTTACCACTTCGGATAGCACTTATTTTTTCTTTTCAAGTGGAAAATCCTTCAAAGAAATCAATGGAATGAACAATATCTATGTCTCAAAAATTCATCTTGAAAAATAAATCCCAAATCAGCCTTTCCTGATTTTGGCTATAAGGGCCAATGTTTCCCGTACATTCTTTTCCAATCCATCAAAATCTCCATTTTGGATGATGTCCTTGCTGATGAGTTGTGAGCCCAACCCCACACAGGCCACTCCCGCACCGAACCAGCCTTTTAGGTTATCCTTATCAGTGGTCACACCTCCGGTGGGCATGATACTGGTCCATGGTTGGGGACCCTTTATGGCCTTTACAAACCCTGGGCCATAGACCGAGCCGGGGAACAGTTTCACAATCTCTGCGCCGAGCTCCTCCGCCCTTGCAATTTCCGTCAAAGAGCCACAGCCCGGACTATAGGGCACCTTCCTGCGGTTGCACACCATTGCCACGTCCTCCCGTAGGGAGGCGGTCACCACAAAGTTGGCCCCCAACTGCATGTACAGTGATGCCGCTGCGGCATCGGTCACCGATCCCACGCCCATCATCATCCCGGGGAGTTCCTTCAGTGCATATTTGTTGAGCTCCGTGAACACCTCATGGGCAAAGTCGCCCCGAGAGGTGAATTCCATCAGTCGGGCGCCACCATCATAACAGGCCTTCAAGACCTTCTTTCCCACCTCAACATCGGGGTGGTAGAACAAGGGGACCATCCCGGTCTCGAACATTGCGTTTATTACTTCTATCCGTGTATATCTTGCCATTTTCTTCTGTTTTTATCGTGATACCCTCCCGGAGGCATCGCCCCCCATCAGTTTTTCGACTTCGGATACCGTCACCAAGTTGGCATCCCCAACAATGGTGTGCTTCAAACAGGAAGCGGCCACCGCAAAGTCCAGTGCATTTTGGTCGTCCTGAGGATATTTTATCAATCCATAGATGAGCCCCCCCATAAAGGAGTCACCCCCGCCCACACGGTCCACGATGTGGGTGATCTGGTACTCCCTTGATTTGTACAGTTCCTTTCCGTCATACAGCACTCCAGCCCAGGTGTTGTGCGAGGCCGAAAGCGAACCACGAAGGGTGGTGATCACCTTCTTGGCGTTCGGGAACCTTTGCATCATCTGTTTGCAGACCGAGAGAAAGGCCTCTGCCTTCACGTGTTCCCCTTGGGTGGTGATGTCCAGACCCTCCGGCTTGATTCCAAAATGTTTTTCGGCATCCTCCTCGTTGCCCAGAACGATATCGCAATAAGAGGTGAGCTCGCTCATGATCTCCTCCCGTTTGGCATCGTCGCAGTACTTCCACAGCTTGGCCCTGTAGTTGAGGTCCGTTGATATGGTCACGCCCATCTTTCGGGCCACCTTTACGGCCTCTATGCAGGCATCCGCCGCCCCTTGCGAGATGGCCGGGGTGATCCCCGTCCAATGGAACCACTCTGCCCCGTCAAAGACCTTTTTCCAGTCCACCATCCCGGGGCCGATCTCCGCCATGGCCGAATGGGCCCTGTCGTAGACCACCTTGCTCCCGCGGCTCACCGCTCCGGTTTCCAAAAAGTAGATGCCCAAACGGTCCCCTCCGAACACTATCTGGTCCGTTCCAACATTTCTTTTGCGCATCTCCATCAAAGCGCATTCACCTATATCGTTCTTGGGAAGGCGGGTCACAAAGTCCACCGGAACACCATAATTGGCCAGGGAGACCGCAACGTTCGATTCGCCACCTCCGTACACTACATCAAAACTGTTCGCCTGTGAAAACCTCAAAAAGCCGGGAGGTGCCAAGCGAAGCATGATCTCACCGAAGGTCACTACTTTTTTCATATTGTATTTATTTTGAATCGTTATATAAAAATGTCATTGTCCCATCTTTTATGGAAAAAAGAAGAACGTGCTTCAAATGTAGCACGTTCTTCACTGGATAACTAAACTAACTCAAACAACTATTTTTATTCTTGTGCTGTTTCCAAGGTTGATGCCTTCTCATCTTTAGGTGAATTTTTGTGCCAATGGGACGCCAATATGGATCCCGTGATGTTCATCATAGGGCCAAATACCGCTGGGGCCAAGCCTACAGTGGCCACCTTGCCCATTTCATTGGCAAGGCCTGAAGCCAGTCCTGCATTTTGCATTCCAACCTCAAAGGCAATGGTTCTGCACGAACGCTCATCGAGCCTGAAAATCCTACATCCCCAATAACCAAAGAAGTAACCGCAAATGTTATGGATAAGTCCCACCAAAATGAGCACCGCCCCCATAGTCAACAGGTTGTCACGACCTGCTGCTGTAATAATGGTGATGATCAAGGCGATTCCTCCCATGGAAACCAATGGCATGGCCTTGTCCACCCATTCTGTTTTTCCGTGAAAAAGTTTGTTGAAAATTAGTCCGCCTGCAATAGGTAAAATAGTGATTTTGATAATACTCCACATCATACCCCATAGATCAATGGGGATTAATTGACCGCCAAATGTCTTCATTAAAATAGGTGTCACAAAAGGTGCCAAGAGTGTGGCCACAGTGGTCAGGGTGACCGAAAGGGCCAAATTGGCCTTCCCGATATACGCCATCACGTTAGAGGCCAAACCGCTAGGCGAAGAACCGATTAAAATAACACCTGCAGCTATCTCGGGTGGAAATTTGAACAAGAACACCAAGGTTGCCCCAACCAAGGGCATTATGGTGAACTGGCAAACCAACCCAATGAATACTGCTCTTGGACTTTTAACCACTTCCCCAAAATCCTTTAGGCTCATTGTGGTCCCCATCCCGAACATTATAATCTGTAATAGGGGCACAATAAGGGCATTCAACTCAAAACCACCCAGACTAGTAAACATTTTGGGATAGGTCATTGCCATGGTCACCCCTGCAAAAATGAGGAGGGCAAACGAAAAACCCTTTGTGACATGATGCCCCCTAAACCCAAATGACAATGCCAGAAAAAAGAAAGTGAGTAAAATCCCAAAAGTGGAATACTGGCCGGTAAAATAAAAATAGGCTGTAGCCACGGCCAATATTGCTGCCACCCCAAGAATATATTTATATATTGACTTCACAAATCTGGTTTTTCAATTTTTATTCGAAAAATGGTATGCCCTCTGGAGCATATTTCTTCATCGCTTCTTCATTAATGTCCACACCAATGCCGGGTTTTTCCGATACCGTTACAAAACTGTCTTTTACCCAATCGGCCTCGTCGTATGTCACTATTTCCTTGAACATAGGGTCTGTATGGAAATAGGACTGCCATTCCATTAAATGGAAGTTAGGCACACTGGCACAAACGTGCGCACATGCCATTGCTCCCAAGAAGGAAGCCACCATATGGGGTGAAAACGGCACATAATACAAGTTGGCTAGGTTGGCAATACGCTGGCCTTCGCCAAGCCCACCACATTTTTGTAGGTCGGGCATAACAATATCAACTCCATTGTCCAATAATTGCTTGAAGCCATGACCAAGGTAAACGTTTTCGCCTGCCGAAATGGGAGTACTTGTTTCTTCACATAAAGTCTTGAAAGCATCAAAATTCTCAGCGGGTATGGGCTCCTCCAACCACGTTAGGTTAAGGTCTTCCACTTTTTTGGCAATCGTTTGGGCGGTTACGTGGTCGTAACGTCCGTGCATATCTACACATAGGTCTATTTTAGGGCCAACAGCCTCCCTTACCGCCGCAAGCTGGTTATACATCCTTGAAATCTCACCAGGGCTGGCAGTCCAATTATATCGATCGTATTTGTCGGGATCGCTGGCATAATCCAAATCGAATTTTAAGGCATTAAACCCCCAGTTCTTGATGGCATCGGTGGCCGCCGTTGCAAAATCTTCTGGGGAGGGAAAACGAACGCGATAAAGGGCCGTATCACAGTATACGCGAACTTTATCACGGAATTTGCCTCCTAAAAGTTTATAAACGGGTAAGTCCAGCGCTTTACCCGCCAAATCCCATAATGCCGTCTCAATGGCTGACAGCACTGCAACATAGGTGCCTGATTGCCCACCTCCAAAATGACCGGCTCTGCGGATATCCTCAAAAATTTTATGCACATTGAACGGGCTTTGGTCTCTTAAAAAATAGCCCATTCGTTTCACCAAATGATAGGTGCCTGGTACAGCATCCACACCTTCTCCACATCCATAAATTCCTTGGTTGGTATGTATTTTTACGAACAGTCCACTACCTCTACGAATGAAACCGCACTTTACATCGGTTATTTTTAAGTCTGAGGGTGCAGAAAGCTTTGGGTTTTTGTCCATCGCCTGCACATATTCATTACCATAGGTGCTGGACACCATTCCCAAACCGGCAGTTGCCAATGCTGATTTTGTGATAAATGATCTTCTTGAATTTTTCACTTTGTATCGTTTTTAATTACCAGGTTCTGTTTTTTAATATTTCTTGAATTTGTTCTTTTGGCACAGGAAGTTCATCGATATGATCGTTGAGCCATTTGCTGAAATCCTTTTCAATCTCTTCCGCCCATCGGGTATCAATTTGACCCGCAGTATATTTTCCTTCTCGAATACGTTGGTGTCCGAACATATCGCGTAGACGCACAATTTCGGAAGTGGTCACCACTTTTTCTGCCAAATGCGGCGGAATAAAGACCACAACGCCCAACTTGCCCAAGACCACATCCCCTGGCATAACGGTCACCTTTCTGATCAGTGTAGGTTGGTTGATTCCTATGATCATGGTATTCAAATCTCCGGGAGGATTATGGTGGGATGCGTCATAACTTGTATAAAAAGAGGTGAAATCGCCTATTTCCATGAGGCCTTCCACATCTCTAAGTGCACCATCATATACTATCCCATTACCGGAATTTGCATAAATGGCATTCCCCACATTATCTCCAATGGTTGGTCCGTCTCTGTCTGCTCCAAACTGATTGGCAACATATACATCACCTTTAACCAAGAGATCCACAGGCCAAGTATTCTGTCCGCGTTTACCTTGGGCTTTTCCTCTATCGTCAATGGCTTTCCAAACTGCAGGTCGCCCAGGCATGAATGTGGCGGTTAGCGCACGCCCTACCAAAACGCTATCAGGGTTGATGAGCTTCCAGTCTTCAGCAATTTGATACCTGTACCCAGCATTTTTCATCACTGCCCAAGCCTCTTCAATACTAACGGATTTCATCCGTTCCAAGATAGCATCGGAAACCTTGGGTCTCCCGTCCTCAAATCGTTCACCCTTCCATTCCGGGGTTAAGAAAATCAGTTCTTCTTTGGATATTTGTTGGGCAAGAACCTGTCCCACCATTCCAAAGAGAAACAGCATAACAAATACTCCTCTTTTAAACATAGTTTACATTTAGTTAGTTTATATCCAGTTTATTATCCTTAAAATTCTATATCCAGTTCTTTTCTTTTTAGAGTTTATAGGCTTGTCTAGCCAATAAAACCACTTCGTTGTTTTCGTTTTTCTGAAACACCATGATGATTCCAATCCTAACCTTTGCTGGATTTCCAGCATTGGTAGCATCGGCAGAAAGTATATGACGAACGATCCCTGTATTATCAGAAATGGTAACACTCTGATCTTCATTGGTGATGGAAACAAATCGGAAAGGTCCGTTCATTACATCATCAATAAATTCTTGCTTATCTTGGATGTTTCCGCTGGAATGTCCGTAGGTTAGATTGGATGCCGTAATGGAAGATAAGGTTTCAGAATCCCTATCGATCAATGCTTGATCTAATTCTCCCAAAGCTTCTAGAACCGCTTGTTGGTCCAATGTTCCATTTGCATCTTGCGAAGTGCAGGAAACAACGAGGCCAATTACCAATACGGCAAGGATGTTCCGAAATACGTTCATATTTATCATGGTTGGTAATATCTACTGTTCGCGATATAATCGTTCAGTTCTTTTCTGGTCATTGGCAGTTTGGCATCTGGGTAGTTTTTCAACCAGTTCAAGAAATCAGCTTTGATTTCGTCTGTCCAGCGCGTATCTATTTGTCCTGCGGTGTATGTTTTTTCACGAAGTCTTTGGAAACCAAATTCATCACGTAAGGCCACTACTTCAGAAGAAATTACCAATTGGGACAACAAGTGCGAAGGAATGAAGATAGTTCCATGACGGTTGGCCAAGACCACATCGCCCGGTAAAACGGTAGCGCGACCAATGCGAATAGGTGCATTGATGGTGGTTAGCATTTGTTCCATTAAATAGGAAGGGTCTTCATCCCTGTACCAACCATTAAATCCTTCTATTTCCAAAAGTCCACCGAGGTCGCGAATACCTCCATCGAAAACTACACCATTCTTGGAATTGGCGTAAATGGCATTACCAAGGTTGGACCCGATAAGTGTTCCGTCTATGATTCTTCCATAGCCATCGGCCACATATACATCGCCATTCACCAATATTTCTATGGGCCATGAGTTACTGCCTCCAATGGTATCCCGTTTTTCTTTGGCACCCTGGAGTTTTACGTATTCTTTTAGGTCGGGTCTAAGGGGAACGTATTGTGCGGTTACCACACGACCTGTCATAACTCCCTCAGGGTGGATAATCTTCCAACCTCCCTCGTATTGATTGTTGTAACCATGTTGGCGCAAATAGCCCCAAGCTTCTTCTATTCGTATCTTTTTTAGTCTTTGTAGAAGGGCATCTGACACTCTTGGTCTTCCATCTTCAAAGCGCTCACCTTCCCATTCACTGGTAAGGGCCTTAATATAATCTGGTGATGAAGCGACCCTTTGAGCTTTACCATTGACCGTTGCCATTAAGCAGATCAATAACACCATCATTTTTACTTGAATGTATTTCATATCTAATTTTAGATTGGTTTACAAAATTTTTAATGTCGGCCCAAGACCTCCAAAGCATAATCCCAGGCCGACTTTTAAAAAAAACTAAACAACTTAAGTAACTTTTATTGAGCTACTAACTATAAGTCCTATCGTGCGATCTAAGTTCGTTCCATTCGTCCGTAGACTTAAAGAAGCTCTTATCTCTTGGATCTAAATGTTCTTTTACCACATCCTCATTCAACTCAATACCCAAACCTGGGGCGGTCAATGGAACCGTGGCAAATCCTTTATCGATCATTTTAAATCCTCCAACGGTAGTCACCAAATCTTCCCACCAAGGCAAATCCACGGAGTGGTGCTCCAATGCCAAGAAATTCTGGGTCGCCGCCGCACAGTGTACGTTGGACATAAACGAAACTGGTGTGCCTGCTTGGTGCATGGCCATTCCTATTCCAAATTCCTCAGCATAATCACCGATTCTCTTTGTTTCCAAAAGGCCTCCGGATGATGCTAAGTCAGGATGCACAATGTCTACCGACCTGTTATGGATGATAGGCTTAAAGTTTTCCAAGAAATGGATATCCTCACCTGTGGTGGTTGGCGTTTCCAAAGCTTCGGAGATGGTTCTCCACTGCTCTGTGTATTGCCATGGCACCATATCTTCCAACCAAGCCAGTCTGTATTTATCCAGTGCTTTTCCTAATCGAATTCCATTGTTTAAATCGAAATGCCCGTAGTGGTCGGTGGAAATTGGAACTTCCCAACCTACCATATCTCTGACTTCGGCCACTCGTTGTGCCAACATATCCAAACCTTTTTCAGTAATTTGGATTTGTGTAAAGGGATGCGCGGTGTTACCATAGGACATATAGTTTCTGGCATCGCCCCACTGGGATAAACGCCCGTTATCATCCCTCCAGAATTTGTCATTTACCAAGGTCCCTGAATCTGGTGGAAGTGACGAAATGGCCACATCCATTTTTAACCAGGTATATCCTTGGGTTTTCATTCTAAATTCGATCAACTTTTTTTGTTCCTCAGGACTTCTGGCTTGAGGTGTATCAGCATAAAGTCTTACCATATCACGATACCTACCACCCAAAAGCTGCCATGCCGGAACATTATAGGCCTTACCACAGATATCCCATAGTGCCATTTCAACAGCACAGACACCTCCCGCTTGACGGGCTGGTCCACCAAACTGCTTGATGCTCTTGAATATCTTTTCAACGTTACAAGGGTTTTTTCCTAGAATTCGGCTCTTTAGGAAGAGGGCATACCGCACGTCGGCGGCATCCCTTACTTCTCCAAGACCATATATACCTTGGTTGGTTTCAATTTTAATGATGGCCGTACCCCCCATAACATTGGTGAGGGCGTATCTCATATCCGTGATCTTAAGATCGGACGGAGCGGACATCCTGCTCACCTTAGAGGTGGTCTGGGCAATGGTATCTTCAATACCAAGGCCCATCATACCGGTCATGGCAATACCCCCCAAAGCCGTCTTCTTCAAAAAATTCCTTCTATCGTCGGCTGTTTTTGGGTTATCAATTTCTGCCTGCCTTGCCAAGCCATACTCTTTTTCCTCTTTCTTGCTTTTAGCAATGATTTGTTTTAATACTGATTTCATGCTTTTAGTTCTATGTTATAATGGTTAATTATTAGTCTACATCCCACCAAACCTTGGTATCCAAGTTGTCTGGTCCCATTCTGGAAACCGCTTCTTGAAGGTTTGCCTGATTTACGGCTATTTCTGCGGTAGGATACGTTAACCTATTGATGAAATCACCAGTAATGTCCTGAGCTGGGTATGGATTAGGGGTTAAATCTGGATAGCCAGACCTCCTAAAGTTGGCGAACAGCTCTGGTCCATTCAAGAAGGAAGCCACCCAATATTGGGTATTGATATCCTCAACAGCACTGGCCATGTTAAATGGATGGGCCGCTACATAGGCATCAATATCAGCTCCGGCAATGGCCACACTTTCACCGTAGGCCGCTACCTGTTCCATGTGTCCTCTAATTCCATTCTCATAAAACTCGGCTGCATCACCGGTTACCCATCCATTTACTGCTGCTTCAGCCAACAACAGTTGGGTTTGGGCATAAGTACATAGGAACATTGGGGCAGCCTGTGTTCCATACGTGAATCTATCCAATTGGGAAAAGTCATAGAAACTGGCCAATCCCAAATTGGAAGCAACCGCACCAATAGTACTGTTATCGTACCCCATAGGCATTCCAACCTGATCTGCAGGATCTTTTGATCCAATTTCCACAACTTGGTCCGGTCCAGAAGCTGCACCTATATATCGAATGGCCAGTGAAGCCAGTCTAGGGTCATCATTGGAGCTTAGATAATCCACAAATACATCGGTCAAATAAAAGTTGTTGGCCTCTGTTCCATTGAAGGTAAAACTATATGGATTACTAAAGTTATTGTCGTGTCTAATCACAAAGTTATCATCGTTGGACTCCATAACGCCTCCATTAAACCCACTTTGAACAGCTTGCTGGGCCATGGCGGCATCTACATTGGAGAGCCTCATACCAACCCTTACCAAAAGGGAGTTGGCCAATTTTCTCCACTGATCCAAATCACCCCCATACAAAGCTTCACCGGTTTCAGCAGGTGCCGAACCGCTAAGGGCGTCCCTTGCCTCGGTCAACTCTGTGATCAAATCTGGATAAATCTGCTCTTGAGGATCGTACTTTGGCAGAACTACTTGCTCGGACAGGCCTTTACCAGCCTCAAAATATGGGATTTCTCCATATTCATCGGTAAGGACCATAAAAGCATAGGCTTCTAAAATACGGGCCATTTGTAACAGGTTGGAACGGTCAGACTCTGAACTACTGAGCTGAAAGATTACATCGCTTGTGTGCTTAATGACATTTTGATAGTAATCATCCCATTGGTTACCTGTATTGTTTCTATTGTCCTGGTTGTAGTTGGCCCCAGAAACAAATCCTGAGTTTGGGGTCACTATCTGTTGAACAATTGCTTCATCATAATAGATATTGGTTCCACTAGGAAAGGAAAGCCCAACTATTGCATTGTTCAATAGAAACACGGGGTCTATACTTTCACTGGTTGGATCTACGGTATTTGTATTGAGTTCATCAAAATTATTCTCGCATCCCAATAGACCTATCAGGATTACAAAAATTATGATTCTATTCCCTATATTTTTCATGATGTCTTATTTAAAATTTGACGTTAAGGTTAAACCCGATACTTCTTGTGGTCGGTACACCTGTGGATTCCAGTCCAGAAACGTTATCGGAACTGAAGCTAAAGGAATCAGGGTCAATATTGGGAACCCATTTTTTAAGCATTGCCACATTGTTCGCGATCAAGCTCAAGGTCACCCCTTGCACAGGAGAATCCTCAGGGATGAATTTCCTGAAATCATACCCTAGGGTAACTTGTCTCAATTTCCAGTATCCGGAATTGTACACAATGGGTTCAATCAACTGCTGCGAACGCACAACTTCCCAATAGGTTTGTGACTCGGTTGCAACAGTATTAGGTTGTCCTGCCTGGTTTACACCCTCACCAACAACTCCAGTTTCTCTTCCAGGAAGGGTTATTTTATGAAGACCGTGTCTAACAGCGTTAAAGTTGGTACCTGAAATCATCTTACCTCCTAGTTTAAAGTCAATCAAAAAGGATAAGTTGAAATCCTTGTACCGTACGGTATTGGTAATACCTCCGACCCATTTGGGCAGTGCACTACCATAGAATTTGATCTCATCTGATCTAAGTGGTCTACCATCATCAGCGAATACCTGTCTTCCCTGATCATCGAACTTATAGCCAAAACCGGCCAATTGTCCGATCTCCTCACCAACAACTTGGTATAGGAACCCATTGAATATATGGTTCCCCACCAAAATGCTCTCTCCCTCTTCATCACTCAGAAGGCTGATCACTTTGGTCTTGTTATAAGAAGCATTGAAATTAAAGTCCCATCGTAAATCATCGTTACGGATTGGTGTTAAGTTCAATAACATTTCAATACCATCACTTCTACTTTCACCACTGTTGATCAACTGACTTATAAATCCAGAAGAGTTGGAAATCTGAGCTGGAATGATCTGATCTATTGTGGTCTTGCGATACACGGCCAAATCCAATCCTACACGGTTATCGAACATTCTTAAATCGACACCTATTTCCGTTTCCTTTACCCGCATTGGGCGTAGATCGGGATTAGGAAGTGTTGAGGTATTGGCACCGGCCACTGGCTTGGGAGACCCATCTGGTCCTGGGAAAAAGTTGGCGTTAATGTCATAGAACAACGCATCAGCATAAGGATTTACATCCGTATCACTTCCCACTTCGGCATAAGCAGCTCTAAATTTACCAAGTGTCAACCATTCCGCACTGTCCCCCAACAGATTGGAGAAGAGTACGCTACCGGAAACAGAAGGATATAAGATACTTCTATTTGCTTCGGAAAGTGTTGAGAACCAATCGTTACGAGCCGTACCACTTAAAAAGTAGGTATCCTTATAGGATAGATCAACAGCTCCGTACAAAGAATTAATTCCTCTTTCAGACAAAGCGTACGTTGGGTTTTTCACCCTACCGTTCTGTACAGTGTACAAATCACGAATTACGAAATCGGTTACATCAACGCGGTTTAAATCTTGTCTTCTTCGCATCTGGTTTCCACCAACATTGTAACCCACTGCAAAATCTTCATTCACATCAACATTACCAGAAAGAAGGAAGTCAACGTTGGTTTCCCTATACCTTCTTGCCGTTTGTGTAAAGGTTCCATTAAAGAACGGAGCCGGAGCAGATGGTCTTGAAGCTTGACCAGTTGGATACCCATTGTACTGCTGGGAACGTGACCAGTAATCTTGTCCTACCCGAACCTGACCAATAAGCCATGGGGCAATCTCATACCGCGCCAAAACGTTTCCAAATATTCTATCTCTTCTAATTTCATTGAACTGCTCAGAAAGTGTGAAATAGGGATTGGTACGGTTTCTAAACCTACTGTACACAAACTCATTACCATCAGCATTGAACTTTTTCTCATTCAATAAATCCAAAGGCATAGAGTTGGCCATGTTGTACAGCGCTACAGAAATTGTGTTATCCTGCTGACCTACGTTGGGTGGATTTATGTTTTTCTCGTACGAATAATTAATGTGGGATTCAATAGAAAGTTTGTCTGACAAATCATAGTTTGCTCCAAAGTTTACCGTTTTCCTATTGAACTCATTGTTTGGGGTAATACCCTTACTACCCAGGTTGGAAAGCGAAAGGTTAAAACCACCTTTTTCAGACCCATTTGAAATGGATATGGAATGGGTAATATCTGTACCATTTCTGTAAAACTTCTTTATTCTGTCCCGTACCGGAACATAAGGAACCTCAACACCATCAAAAAGGACTTGTGTCATTCCGGGTTGAAAACGTTCACCAAAAGACCACTGTCCAGAGGTTGGGTTGGCAGATGTTGGCCTAACTCCATTTTCACCTTGTCCATATTCATATTGGTAATCTGTAAAATCCAAAGGTGTATGGTCCGTAATGTTAATGTTATAGGTGACCCCTAATCCTTGCTGGCGCCCACGGGATTTTGTGGTGATCATAATAACACCGTCTTTTGCCCTAGATCCATAAAGCGCAGCACCTGTGGCGCCTTTAAGGATGGTCATACTTTCTATGTCATCTGGGTTGATACTGGAGAAACCATCACCCCCATCAGAATATACACCACCACTGTTGGTACCTACTTCAGAACTGGCACTACCAGGACTGGTACCAAAAGAGGTATTATCAATTGGCACACCGTTTACAACAATCAGTGGGTTATTGGTTCCCGAAATTGAAGATTGACCTCGAATCCTAACTTTTGATGAACCACCAGGTCCAGAGCTCAATGAGGAAATATTTACACCGGCTACTTTACCTTGAAGGGTGTTCATGAAGTTGGATGATCTGTTCACATTGACCTCCTCAGCATCAACTTGGGCAATGGAATACCCCAATTTCTTGGTCTCTTGCTTAATCCCCAATGCAGTTACGACTACTTCATTCAAGCTCTGGGTATCTTCTTGCAATACAATATCTAGGGAGGTAGATCCACCCACGGTAACTTCTCTTCTTGCAAATCCGATGGAACTGACCACCAAAACGGCATTAGAACCCTGTACCGTAATTTGGTAATTTCCATCAAAGTCGGCAGCCACACCATTGGTGGTGCCTTTTTCTACCACGGATGCCCCAGGTATTGGTACCCCATTGGAGTCTGTGACCGTACCAGAAATTGTAGCTTGCAAATCGCTTTCAGAAAGAGGCGAAAGACTTGCCTCCATTGGAGCTACATCGATTGCGTTCTTAGTTTTTAAAACAATTTGTTGTTTGTTAAAAAGATAAGAAATGTTTGTTCCCTGGAAGAGTTTGTCCAGTATTTCCGTAATCAATTTTTGGTCTACATTAATAGAGACCTTTCTGTGAGCATTTACTTTTCTGTTGTCATAAAAGAACTTGAATTCTGAGACAGACTCAATTTGTTCGAACACCTGCGCAATCTCTACATTTTCCATGTCCAAACTAAGTTTGGTCTTCTGGGAGTAGGAATTTGCATGTGTCGAGAAAAAAGAAACTATCAAAAAAAGTACAGTTAGTTTCACTGTCAGCGACAAGTTGTTAGTTAGACAAGGCAGAGTGCTCTTGATGTAATTTTTCATACCTTTGTAATGTTTTTAGTTAACTTAATTTTTTGAGTTAATAATCTCAATCGGGCAGGTGTTGCAGCATCTCCCGATTTTTTTTATGTGCATTTATTTCATAGGCGTATAATTTTGGTTTTTGGTTATTTATTCTAAAATGGTTATTTGATCTTTTTCAATAAAGTAGTCAAAGTCGGTCTCGGCAACGAATGTGTTGAGCACCTCTTCAATAGTCTCCACATCAAAAGTGGCAGTGAATACCCGGTTTTCCAGCTCTTTGTTCTTATTTTGGATGGACACTCCGTAATGCCTTTCCAGCTTTTTCATAATATCCTTGAATCGCATGCCCCTAAGAACAAGTTTTCCTTGCATCCAACTGGTATACAATTCGGTATCAACTTCTTCCATCTTTGCCGATTTGGAATCTTTGTCCCAATGGGCAATATGCCCCGGCTCCAACAATACTGATGAAGAATTGGCATTTTTCTCGTCCTCCGTCACGTTCAACTGCACGGAACCTTCCACCAATACGGTATTGATATTGGTTTCTTCAGGGTAGGCATTTACATTGAACTTTGTCCCTAGAACCTGAACATCCATATTTCCACTGGTCACCACAAACGGATGCTCCTTGTCTTCGGAAACTTCAAAAAAGGCTTCACCTTCCAAAAACACTTGTCTTTTTTTACCTGGAATAAAATTTACGGGATAACGAAGGGAAGACCCCGCATTGAGATACACATGCGAGTTATCCGATAAAACAATATCAAACCGTCTTCCATTGGGCACGGACAATGTATTATAGACCAGTTCACCCAAGTTTTCTTTTCCGGAATAATCCAGTTGATCACCATTTCTCTCCCCTATTCGGTTACCATCCTTGTCCAACAGCTGTTCCTGTTTCTTTTCGGAAGAGAGCTTAATTTTTTCTCCATTGTCAAAAACAATCACAATGCCTTCATCCTCAATTTTTTCATTTGCAATGGCATCGGGCGCATTATTGTAGTTCCAATACGCATATCCTGCCATAAGGGCAATGAGTAGAACAGCGGCATATTTATAGGTTGACCGTATGATGTGTTTGACACGGCTTTGTTTCTTCCTCGCCAAATGTTTTTCCAAAACTTTTTCCCAAGCAGCATGGACTTCCAATGTTGCTAAACCGGAAATATCGCCTCCTTTCCTGTAAAAAGTTTCTATGTTTTGATAAATGTTCTGATTTTCTTCAGAGGCCAACAGCCACTCACTGAGTTTCATTTTTTCGGACTCATCGAGTTTTGAAGTAAGTTTTTTATAAATCAGCGAAGCGACTTCCATAGGCTTAAATGACTAAGTGGTATTTCCACCATTTACCTATATAATTACAAAATTGGAAAAACGGGTAGTGCAGAATTGTTAAAATGTCAATTTTTTTAACTAAAAAAAACAACAATCACAATAATGAGGTCAAAAAAATACGAACTACTAAGATTGTGACGAAGAATTTTGAAGGCCTTTTTTAGGTGATATTTCACTGTGTTTGTGGAAATTCCGAGAACATCTGCGGTATTTTTATATTGAAGTCCCTCAATCACACAAAGCTCAAAAACCCTTTTGCTTTGTTCGGGCAAAATATTGAGTGCTTTTTGCACCTCAACCTGAGCTTCCCTATCAATAAGTTCCTGTTCGTAAGAAGTATCGTACAAGCTCACCGTTTCATCCAATCGACGGACTTTTTGTCCCGATTTAATTTTTAAGAGACTCGCATTCTTAATGGAAACCCTAATATAAGATGGAAGGTTTTCAATGGTGTGCACATCTTTTCGGGTCAAAAGTTTGACCATGATGTCTTGCACCACATCCTCGGCTTCTGGCATACTATGAAGGAATGAGAATGAAAGAACACACCATTCCTGATAGTGCTTAATGAATATTCCTCTTATGGTATCTTCGGTTTGATTCTTCATTGATCTTAAAAATACATCTGTACTGACCGGGGTTATTTACATTGAAGAATGCATAAAAATAAGCGCGATTATTTTAAAAAAACCACTCTAATATATTCAAATATTTTTGATTTCATAAAATTTACTTAAAAAAGAGTATGCTTAATGTTAATTTAACCACATACTCAATTTTAATGAATATCAGTAATATAAGGGATGCAAGTCAGGTTCTTGAAGAATTTCTGGGGCAGATCGAACCTTCATGAATTTCACATATTATGTGAGTAATGTGACACTGCCGCATATAGTTTATGCAAACGATTCCGTAAATCAAGGAAAGAATTGCTATGAATCGCCCCCAAACAAAAAGATAAACGAATCCATTATGGGCTACTCTCTTTCGTTTTTTCTACGAAGCAGTTCTTTTTTGATAAAGAAGAGTTCCCGGGAAGTCTGTGAACCAACGGAAGTATTCTCCTCGGCCCTCCTAAACAAATAAGGAACAACTTCCCTTACCGGGCCAAAGGGAACATACTTAGCCGTATTATAGCCACTATTGGCCAGATTAAAGCTTATATGGTCACTCATTCCATAAAGTTGACCAAACCAAATTCGTTCATCATCCTTGGAGATACCTTCCTCTTTTAAACTGTGGGAAAGTTTTTGGCAGCTCATCTCATTATGGGAGCCGGCGAAAATATCAAACACATCCAAATGGTTCAGGCAAAAATGTATTCCCTCATCAAAATTAATATCCGTGGCACGCTTGTCCTCACATATAGGGCTTATGTAACCCTTTTTAAAAGCGCGCTCCCTTTCTTTTTCCATATAGGCGCCGCGCACCAATTTTACACCAACACGGATGTTGTTCTTTTGCCCAAATGAATACATTCGTTGTAAATAAGACAATCGATCCCATCGGTACATTTGTACCGTATTGAAAACCACGGTCCGCTCCGTGTTGTATTTAACCATCATCTCTTCCACCAATGTATCAATGGTATCCTGTATCCAGGATTCTTCGGCATCAACCATAATCTTTAGGAAGTTGGTATTGGCAACCGCACTGCAAACGGCATCGAATCTTTTCTGGATTCTCTCCCACTCCAATGCTTCATCTGAATTCAAGTCGATTTGGGTTGAAACTTTCTCATAGATTTTGAACCGCCCCATCCCGGTAGGTTTAAAAACCAGAAAAGGAACCTCCGGTGAACCATCTCCATACTTACAGATTTTGAGCATGGTCTCCAAAGTGCCATCAAAAAAATTCTCCGTTTCCTTACCCTCTATGGAATAGTCCAAAATAGAGTGAACGCCTCCATTCTGAAACAAGCTATTGACAGTACCTTCACATTGCACAATGGTTTCACCTCCGCAGAATTGTTCAAAAACCGTTTGTTTTAAAATGGGTTCTATGGGAAACCCAATACGTAGCAGAAAATTTGTTATGGATTTGGCCAAATTGGTGAGCCAAGCCTTTTTTACAACAGAAAATAGCCATTCTGCCTTTTTTAATTGCGTAGTTGATTTTGATGAAAATGCTATTTGGGTGTTTTCAAAATTCAGCGTGTTCTGCATAGCAATCTTAAAATTGTTCCTGGGAACATATATATCGACAAGTGAAGTGACATTCATGAACAAGAACACAAATGCCACTTTTATGTCGACGATTTAGTGTTAGTTTGGTTTAAGTTTGAAGGAGGTCCGATACTTATTTTGACCCTTTCAGTCCAGGTTGAATAATTTTATACCCTTCTTCCGCTTTGGCTTTTTCTACCATGGCCTTTACATCTGAAAGCAATTTTTTGGCATCGTAAATTATTCCATCCTTTATGGTGTATTTTACACCTCCGGCACGGATTACCTTATTGTCATCAGTAAGCTTAATGGTACCGGTGCCGTACAAACTTTGCAAATTGGCCACTGGATTTTCCTCAACAATTACAAAATCGGCCAGTTTACCGGGTTCTATTGTTCCTATTTCATCATCCATTCCTAAAGATTCCGCCCCATTTAAAGTAGCTGCTTTGATCACTTCCAGTGGATGGAATCCTGCTTCGCGCAATAGTTCCATCTCTCGGGGATAGGCAAAACCGTAGAGTTCATAAATAAATCCAGCATCTGTACCAATAGTGACCCGTCCACCACGGTTTTTGTATTCGTTGATAAACGTCATCCAAAGCTCATAGTTCTTTTTCCATGTAACTTCTTTTTCTGTTCCCCACGTATGCCAGTACGATCCATGTGATTGTCTGCTCGGTGCATAAAATTCCCAAAGTGAAGGCAAGGTGTATTCTTCATGCCATTCGGCCCTACGCGCCCGGGTCAAGTCCCTATTGGCTTCATAAATGACCATGGTCGGGGAGAGTGTGAAATCAAGTTCGAGCAACTCGTTCATTACACTGTTCCATTTATCTGAAAATGGGGGTGCAGACTGTGCCCATAGCTGACCTGCCTCACCAAAACGGTCCTGCTCATTTTGATAATTGTAGTCCAAGGAATAATCCTGTACGGTTCTATCGTAAAACAAGGCTTCGGGAAGTCCATACCAGTGTTCCATGGCCGTAAGCCCTGCCCTGGCACTGTTCAACACGTTCCATTCACCCACATAGGTTTGGGCGTGGTGCATCTTTGATCGCAATCCCAATTTTTTGTTTTCTTCTAGCGCCGCTTGCATAATTTTGGGCGGTGCGCCAAAGAACTTAATGCCATCCGCACCACTTTTGGCATTTTCACGCACCCATTCCCTAGCCTGTTCTGGGGTTGAGATCGGTGTTTCCGAGCCGGCTCCAAAAAAGGTAAAGGCCTTTATTCTTGGAGCGGTAATTTTATTGCTGGCACTCCTTTTCTTTTGATCCAATGTCCAATCCAACCCATTTCCACTTCCAGGATCGGCAATTGTGGTAATTCCGTGGCCCATCCATAGTTTAAAAACATATTCTGCGGTTGTACCTTGAGCTTTTCCTCCGATATGGGCATGGGTGTCCACAAAGCCAGGCAAGATGTACATCCCTTCTGCTTGGAGCTCTTTACCACCCGGTTTTAATTTTGGACGTTTTGCTTCATTGATTTTAACCCCGGGATACCCCACAGTTTTAACATCAACAATACGATTGTTCTCCACAACAATGTCCACTGGTCCAATGGGTGGTGCCAAGTTTCCATTGATCATGGTGGCACCTCGAATGATTAGTTGGGACCATGGCCCCTCACCTTCTGTCCTTTCGGGAGCTTTTTCAATTTGTCCAAAACCACTTTGAAATAGCAATAGGCACAAAAGTGATAGGAAACCCTTTTTTACAATTTTCATATAACCTCTATTTTAGTTTTGTATAATTTAAGTCAAGATACAACCTACTTTTCTTGCATTTGTCCTTGAATCATCTTTTATATTGGGCGGGCTGGCCCTCAGCAGGAATGGTCTTCGCAATGAACTCACGGATATGCTCATTGGCATTCTCCAAATCTTCTTTTCTAAGGTACATCATGTGACCGCTTCGGTATCCTCTCCAGCTCATCCGATCTTTCAACCTGCCGTTCAAATCTATTTGCCAAAGATTGTATTTGGAGTTGAAGTAATCCGTACCCCCATCATAATAACCGGACTGAACCATTACATGTAAATAGGGGTTCTGCGACATAGCTTGACGTAAATTGTCGCCAGTATTGTTATCACTTCTGTCCCACGGCCTTACTGGACCGAACATATTGTAGTGTAGATCTGTATCGTATTTAAGAACATTTTTTATATAATAATTAATGGCTGGGGTGAAAGAATGCAGCCAAGTGGTCAACTCTGGAGAATAATCAGGTCGCTCTCCAGCGTTTTCCTTATCCAATCCCAAATATCTGGAATCGAGTCTACCAATGGTATGACCCTCATCCCTAAGCAATTCTTTCCAGAAAAAACGTTTAGGAATTCTGAGGTTATGTTCCAAAATAACTTTTTCGGACAATCCTGTATACCGCGCTAATCGACTCGCTGTTGCCTTACGCTCTGCTTCTGAAATGGAACCTCCTTTGGCCATAATAGGAATGAGTTCGTCCAATGTGTACTTTTCAACCTCTGGTAGCAAATCGGTCAAATCCTTGGATTGAAGATCCGACGGTAGTTTTTTGTGAAACCAGGCCGCTGCAGAATAATATGGAACATAACTGGCCGGTTCCACTGCTGTTCCACGTTCAATCCCCAAACCGGTGGGTGAAACCAAAATGACTCCGTTCAAATACATCCAATGGGAGTTTTGAAGTTCCAACGAAAGCCCTGAAACACGGGGTGTACCGTAACTCTCCCCTATCAAATATTTTGGGGATTCCCAACGATTTTGACGGGTAACAAAGGTGTTGATCCAGGTTGCCAAATACTCAATATCGGGGTTTACACCAAAAAATCGTTTTGATACTTCTTTGCTGTCCATGCTATCAATAGCCCTTGAGTATGCTGTATTTACCGGATTGACGTAAACGATATCCGCTACATCCAAAATAGAATAGGGATTGTCTTTGATTCCGTAGGGTTGAACAGGGTATCCTTCATCATCAATGGACAGGATTTTGGGTCCTGTATAGGCAATGTGCATCCAAACTGATGCTGAACCAGGACCTCCATTGAAGGAAATGACCAATGGTCTTTTTGCCCTATTGCTGACTCCTGTTCTCTCATAATAAGTAAAAAAGAGACCCGCTATAATTTTTCCCTTTTCGTCCCATACGGGTTGCTTTCCAGTAATGGCTTTATATTTTACCGGTGTTCCCTTTATGGTCACCTGACCATAGGTAGTGACGGTGGAATCCATATCGGTATTCAGTTGTTGCCCCTGTAAAGGAAAAACAAGGCACATCAGGACAATTGCTAAAATTCGATTCATTTTCATGTGATTTAAGTATTATTCAGTTTTTATGAAGTCTTGATATTATTCAATCAGAGTGTCTTCAAACAGTTTTAAAATTCGCTTGTATTGATCCGTCCAACTGGCAGGCTCCACAAAATTATGGTCCTCCAAAGGGTAGACCGCAAGTTCCCAATCCTCTTTGCCCAGCTCAATAAGCCTTTGGGTAAGCCTAACTATATCCTGAAAATTGACATTGACATCAACAATACCATGTGTCATCAACAGATTTCCTTTTAAGCCGTCCGCGAAATAAATGGGGGAACTTCGTTTATAGGCTTTTTCATCTGTCAAGGGTTCATTAAGGATGTTGGAAGTATAGCCTTGATTGTAATGCGCCCAATCCGTAACTGAACGCAAAGCCGCACCAGACTTAAACACATCTGGTTCAGTGAAAAGGGCCATCAAGGTTAAAAAACCGCCATAAGACCCACCATACAATCCAATGTAATTGGGATTCACTCCATACTTTTCAATCAGAAGTTGGGCTCCGTCCGTAACATCGGAGAGGTCTTTTCCTCCCATGTGGCGGTAAATTCCCGTTCTAACGTCCCTTCCGTAACCAGAACTGGCCGTATAGTCTACATTAATGACCGTAAAACCTTTGTCCACCAACAGATTGTTGAACATATATTCCCTGAAATGATAGCTCCACCAATAATGTACATTTTGCAGGTAACCATTGGAATGTACAAACACCACTGCAGGTTTATTGGGAAGGGGGGTTTTTGGAACTAGGACCTGCGCATAAGTATCCACCCCATACCTGTTCTTGAAGGTGATCATCTCCGGTGTTTTCCATTCATAGGCATTAAAAGCTTCCGAAGTGGTCTTGGTAATCTGTTTTGCCGTTGCGCCAGGCTTATTTTCTTGTAAATATAACTCCCATGGCTGGGTAGTTGTTGAGTGTTTTATGGCCAACCATTTTTCATCTGGAGATAGGGTTGCTTCATTTCCGCCGCGCAAAGAGGTCAGTTGAACCCTATTACCGCCCCCAACTGGCATTTTGTAAAAATGTGTGATTCCAGGATGCTCAACGTTAGCAGTGAAATAGAAGGATTTTTTGTCGTTGGAAAGCTGCAAGGTCTGTACTTCATACTTTCCAGAGGTCAATTGTTTCCGCTCGCCATTCGAAATTTTAAGGGTATACAAATGGGAATATCCGGTTTCCTCACTCTGGAAATAGATGGTGTTGTCATTAATCCAACCCATCTCCGGGGTTCGGTACCTCCGTCCCACACCGGGTCCCCCGATCCAGGCTTCATCATGCTGATGGTCCAAGAGGGATAGGTTTCCATTGGTAGGGTCAAGCTGCATAATCCAACGGTCCTTGTTGTCCATCGATACTACATTCACAATGGCGGTGGAACGGTTTGGAGTCCAAATGGGTTGTCCAATATGTACTTCCCGATCTTTGTTTTCTCGCTTGCGTTGTGCCAGTTGGTCCGGATATTCTTTTAAATATTCGGGGATGCTCTTAATAGCCGGAATATCATGTGTTGAAATCCCATAAATGGTATCCCGTTCCAAATCATAAATTTTGGTAGTGTAAGTGGGCATATAGGACCCTACTTTGGTTCTACCGTAAATGTCTTCGGTATATCCAGAGCGGGTCACATAATTGGGAACGATAATGTTTCTGCTGTGCTTGGGTTGGTCGGCCACGTTAAAAACCACATATCGTAAAGTGGGGTCTGCATTAATGCTGGATATTGAGCCTGAATTGGGTAGATAATAAGGGCTTGGTTTTTTTGAGTTCTTTGAATCCTCCCCGTTCTTTTTAAAAATGTCAAAGATGACCATTTGGTCCTCTTCCAACCATTGATCTTGGCTGTTTATGCTATCTTTTTTGTTTGGATGGAATGTGAAATTGGTCAATTGTCTCAATCCTTGCCCTGTAACAGAAATAGTATATAGGTTTTGGCCTTTTTGGAATATGACAGAAGTTTCATCATGGTTAAAAACAGGATTACTTTCTTCCGCAACAGTACCCATCAATAGTATTTCTGTCCCGGTCTTTATATTCTTGATGAAGATATCCCCATTTCTCTCAAACAGGGCTTTTTTAAGATCTTTTGAATAGGAAACTTGTCTTTTTTGAAGCATAAGCTTCAATTCTTCTGAGATTGGACCGAGTTTTAGGTCTGATGTGGAAATTTTATACGTTGCATTCTGTTTTTCCCCCATGGGTCTCCAAGTAAAAAACAATTGCGCACTGTTTTCATCCCATTGAATATCTTCTGGAACTTTGCCCAGATAGACCGAATCAGACATTATCTTTTCAACGGACAACACCTCATTTTTCTGTGCATGAAGTATGAAACACCCAAGAACAGAAAAAATAACCGATAGTCTCTTCATTGGAATTTTGAAATCAATCGTCATAAAGCACCGTTACAAAATAAAGTTCTGCCTGAAACCATCGTCAAAACATTTCATTCATTATTTAAAACCCAAATAGGAATCGGATTCAAAAAAATTCATGAGGTAGCTTTGTGAAGGGCAAAAGACAATTGCACATAACAACTATACTTTTGCCCTTTCACTCTAGCTAACTCAAACTAAACCACAATTATTAAAAACAAACTACTATTGAACAAAGTCTTATACGTTTAGTTTACATCCCAAAATAGCTTGGTCGTCAGTAAATCGCCACCAACAGAGGCCGCTGCACTTTCATAATTTTCCCTGTTTAGGGTCTGTTCTGAAATTGGGTATACATTCCTAACCGGTACAGTGGGGACAAATGACTGCGGCGGAGCTTCAAGAATGGGATAATCCAATCTTCTGTATTCTGTCCATGCTTCCAATCCTTGGTTGAATAGTGCCACCCATTTTTGCATTCCAATTTTTTCCTGCCAAGTTCCAGGAGCAGTGGCATAAGCCACTTCTGGATTAGCCAAGTAGGTATCCGCGCTATCTCCTAGACCGTAATAATCAAATGAAGCACGAATGGCTGCCTCGTAATGACCAGCGGCATCCGTTACACCACCCAGTCCACGCTCGGCAGCTTCTGCCAAAAGGAATTCAATAGTTGCATAATCCAAAAGGATTACCGCAGTTGTGGGCTCATAGAACAGTGTGCCAAATCTGGAAAAGTCAAAATAGGACACTGTCAATCCTGAAGGAGATCCTAGATATACCCCATCGGTTCCATCCACTTCTTGGAAGAAAACGGTTCTTCTAGGATCATCTAGATTGTTCATATAATCCACAAATGGCTCAGCTCCAACCAGGTCACGTCTGTTCCCCACGGCTATATCCACATAAAGATCTGAAGTGTTGGGTTGTGAAGCCAACATATCAATTTCTGCTACATCTTCATTTGAGGTAAAGACATTGGGCAAAGCCGCAGTTATGGCCTGTGTGCCAAGAGTGGCATCGGCATCTATAACACGCATCCCCATTTGAAAAAGCAAGGAGCTTCCAAACTTTTTCCAACTGGACACATTTCCATCATAGACAATATCCTGATCCCAAGCTCCTTGTGCTTCATTCAAGTTTCCAATGGCAGCGGTCAATCTTGCAATCAAATCTGCATAAATGGCTTCATCCTGATCAAATGCCGGTGAAATGATATCAACATCCAACGCCTGTGAGTAAGGAATGTCTCCAAAGGATTCTACAAGCTTGGCATAAGTATAGACCGTGGCAATCTCAAGAATTGCCAATTTGTTTGTACTTGTTGACAGTTCACTTTCTTCCGTCTCAATGATCTGTCTACTCTGTTGAAGATTGTTTAAGACGCCCATATAGACATCATCCCAAGTAAAGCTCACATAGTATGTGGTTCCTTCATTGTAGGTAACCGAAGACATCTGCTGAACAAACAATCTGGAAATGTCCCATGGACTTCCGGTAGCACCGTAAGTTACAGTACTCAATCTATCAGACAGGTTTTTCATCGCATTATTGAAAAAGGTCTCGGCTGGAGCTTCCGTAGCATTTTTGATGTCCACGTTCATATCTTCCAAATCCCCTGAGCACGAGAAAAACAGTGTTATTACTAGTATGATATAATAGTTTTTCATTTTCTACTTTTTTTGGTTTAGAATTGAACTTGAAGGTTAACACCTAAATTTTTAACGGTTGGCAAAACCCCATTTTGGGAACCTTGCAAGTTACCTGAGCTTAAGCCCGCCTCTGGGTCCGCATAGGGTAGGTTCTTGTGGATGATCCATAAATTAGAAGCCACCACTCCAAATCTAAGTGCTTGGATACTGAGTTTTTCCATAAATGGCATTTTTGGAAAATTGTAGTTTAAAGCAACTTCTCTTAGCTTCACATAAGATGCATCATACACAAAATAAGCCCTTGGGGCCATAATGCTTCCTGTGGCATTTCTGTATGAATCCATCGCTGTTCTAACGGTGTTGGGAGATCCGTCTGGCGCAACACCATCCAAAATGATACCACCACCATTTGCCAATGAGTTACGAATAGGGTTACCCAAGTCGTTAAGACCCACAGACCACTTATAAAGACCTGATCTGTTCCCCGTGTTTATATCATTGGAATAAACATCTCCACCGCTTTGAATATCGATCAAGAAACTAAGGTTAAAGTTTTTGTACTTAAGGGAGTTGGTAATACCCGCAGTCCAATCTGGTGTAATATTTCCGATTACATTATTGGAGGTAGTGGTTCTCTCAAAAGTTCCTGTATCTTGATTGATAAGGCGTTTTCCGTCAACATAGATGAAATCTGTTCCCTGGATGGTTCCGTAGGGTTCTCCAACAGTTGCGTTTATGGTCACCCCATTCACCGAACCCAATTGCAGATTGCTACCGCCTTCAAACAGCGACAACACCTTACTTTGGTTCTTCGCCCAGTTTAGGTTGACTTTCCATTGAAAATCGCCTTCGGGTATAATGTTACCATCAAGGGCAACTTCTATACCTTTGTTCTCAATTTCCCCAGCATTTACAAATTTGGAAGAGTATCCTGTTGCGGTTGATATAGCAACGGGAATAATTTGATCTTTGGAATTGGTCTTATACAATGAAAGATCCATTCCAACTCTGTTGCTTAAAAAGCGCATCTCCAAACCTGCTTCAACACTCACGGTTTTCTCTGGCAACAAATTTTGATTGTTCTTGGTATCGTTGGTTCCGTAAAGTGGAACCGATCCAAATGGAGTTGGTTTGTCCAATACATCCACCAAACTGTTGGCAGGTGCTGAACTACCCACCTCTGCATAGTTTAACCGGAACTTTCCAAAACTCAACCAGCTGCTATCCATTAAACTGGAGAACACAAAACTGGAGGATACAGATGGATAGAAGTATGTACTATTTTCAGAAGGCAAGGTTGATGAGTGATCAAATCTACCGGTAACATCCAAGTAAAGGAAGTTGTCATACCCAAAAGATGCCAATCCATAGAAACCGTCCACACCCACTTTTTCAACATTCTCAACTGGAGCTGCGGGTTGGCTAAGCGAGTTGGATAGGGAGAAAAGGTTTTTCAATACCAATCCTCCATTGGTCTCAGCTGCAATAGAGCTAAGGTGTGTTCTACGAATGTTGGTTCCAAGAACCCCACTGATGTTAAGTTTTTCGGTGATGTTCTTGTTGAAGTTCAACATAAGGTCATAGTTCTCCTCATCATAGTTGATATTTCTTCTATAATATCTTCCCACGGCTCCAGCTGTACCTTGTTCGTTTCTTTCCTCTTGTTCAAAGGAATAGGTGTCCAAGGAAACCCGTCCTTCAATATTCAACCAATCGGTGAACTCATATTTTACGGAAACGTTTCCAAATATCCGGCTACGGGTATCGTTTTGATAGTTTTCATATACTACCCAATATGGGTTGTCTATGGTACCCCCCATAAAAGGATCAACATTAAGCCCAGTATTGAAGTAGGCATCCTTAAGTTCTTGAACACCTACGTTCATAGCCCAATATTTACGCATGGAAGAGATTACGTTTTGGGCATTGGAACCTGTTTCGTTACCTGTTCTGTTTCTGCCAAGTGCGTCAGTCAATATGTAATTGGCACTACCAGATACAGACAATTTATCGCTTACATCAAAGGCTGCATTGATTGAAATATTATCCCTGGTAAGGTTACTATTGGGCATAATACCATCTTGTTCAAACCGGGTATAGGCAATCCTATAATTTGCTGAATCACTTCCGCCGGCAACAGCTACACTATTGGTAATGGTCACAGGAGTTTCAAAGAAGGATATTAATTTGTCCTTTGGTGCTTCCCACGGGGTAGGCTGCAAATAGGTAGGGGAACCTTCATAGAAAGAATCCCACTGATACACCATTAAATTGGAGTTAAATGGGGCTCCATACGATCCATAGGCCGTTGATGGCGTAACCAAGTCGATTTCACCGTCTCCGTTGGCATCGGTATCCACAAAAAAGCTATCACCAGTACTTCCATATACCGCTCCGTAACCGGTACCGTATTCATATTGGAATTCTGGCCATGTTGACTTGTCTATCCAACCCACTGTTACATTGGAATTGATTGTCACGGTTGGTTTTCGCTTTGCACCAGAACCAGATTTTGTAGTGATGATCACCGCTCCATTTGTAGCCCGTGAACCATATAGCGCTGTTGCAGCTGCACCTTTTAGCACGTTGATGGATTCAATATCGTTAGGGTTGATGTCCGAAGCCATATTCCCATAATCAAAACCACCTGATCCACTTTGCTGGTCAGATGTGTTGAAGTTTGAGTTACTCACTGGCACACCATCTACCACAAATAGGGCCTGATTGTTCCCGGTCAAGGATGTACTACCCCTGATCACAACGTTACTGGATCCTCCTAAGTTGGTATTGTTCTTGATCTGCACACCGGCAATCTTACCAGAAAGTGCATTGACCACGTTATCGGTCGGGGTCCTGTTAACCTCTTCGCCATCCACCTCTTGTGTGGCATATCCCAAAGATTTTTTCTCACGCGAAATCCCCAAGGCCGTAACTACAACCTCGTTCAATTGCTGTGAATTCTCTTCAAGCGTTACATTAATGGTACTTTGGTTGGCCACTGGAACTTCTGTGGTCAAAAAACCAATATAGGAAATCACAAGAGTTGCATCTCCTGGCACTTCTAAGGTAAAGTTTCCATCAAAATCGGTTTGGGTACCGTTCATGGTTCCTTTCTCCACAACGTTGGCCCCTGGTAAAGGTTGGCCCTGAATATCCACCACTGTTCCCGTAACCAATTGCTGCATTGGCCCGATTAATTCGAGACGATCGCGAACGGCCTGTGGATTTGTGGAAGTTCCCTCGTTCTTGCTCTTTAACAGGATAACCTGCCGTCCTTTTATCTTATAGGTAATGTCTGTACCTCTAAAAAGAACATCAAGAACTTCGGAGATTTTTTTCTTTTCAAGTTTTAAGGTCACTTTTCTTTCAAGGCGAACTTGTTTTCCCTCGAATAGAAATCTGTATTCGGAAATAGCTTCAATTTGCTCAAAGGCTTGTTCAACACTTACCTTTTCCAAGTTTAAGGTCAATAATTCTTCAGCTGAGCTAGGGTTGGCTTGAATCTCAAAAAACGAAACAAATAAAATTGCGATAAGTTTCATTTTTAGGTCGATTTTAGGTAACCTCCAGAATGGTAAATTTCTGGTTGTAGTTTTTTTCATAATTTTGAGTTGATTTAAATCGTTGTCCTTACAATGTTTAATTCACAATTCATAACCATCGGGGAATGTTGCCGCATTTCCCGATTTTTTTTATGAATCTTTTTTACTAGAAGAGGGTTTATTTCATTGGCTTTCTGATTTGGTTAATATTCGTATATGTTGGTCGGTTATTTTATAATCAAGTGGGTGAATTTCCTTTATGGCCTTCAGCACATCTTCTATACTTTCTATATTAGCGTTAAAAGTGGCGGTAAGTACCTTTTCGGCAAGAGCTGTGTTGGTGTTCTCAATGATGACATTATACTTTCGCTCCAATCTCTTGGCCATGCTCTGGAAGGTTGTGTTCCTAAAAATGAGCTCTCCTTTGATCCAGCCTGTGTAAAGCTCCGTGTCCACCTCCTCCATTTTGGCAGAACGTTCATTTTTGTTCCATGAACCCATTGTTCCAGGGGTAAGCACCATGTTTTCCTGTGGTTGCAATGTATTGGTCATGCTTACCGAGCCTTCAACCAAAACTGTGGTTATCTCAGCATCATCTTTATAGGAAGATAGATTAAACTCCGTTCCCAGCACTTGTACGGCTACGTCGTCCGCATTCACGACAAATGGATGGGCCTTATCCTTTGCAACTTTAAAATAGGCTTCCCCTTCAATGAACACTTCCCTTTTTTGGCCGTGTAAAAATTTTACTGGATATTTTAATTTGGTCCCCGAATTTAGATGTACCAACGTTCCATCCGAAAGCTCAACGTCGAACATTTTTCCATTTGGGACCTCCAGTTCGTTATACACCAGCTCATCTATATTTGAATCTGCACGGTAATGGAGGATATTGCCTTGCTGTTCCGCAATGACCTCACCTGAATTGGAAAGAATTGACCGGCTATCGGATTGATCGATCATCTTAACCCCATTCTTTTCCATGATCAGTAGGATGGACCCATCGGAAATTGCGGGCTGCGGCTCCAACGTTTTTTCAGTCTGAAAAAAGTAGGTAAGCGCAAAAATTCCAATAAAGATAGCAGCATACTTTACAACAGATTTCCATAAAGGAACAACATCCCGTTCAGCTTCCTCATCTTCAAGTTTGTCCTTGAGCTCTTTTAATTCCTTATCGGTATTCAGCTCAGAGATAAATTCCAATGCTTCTTCCACCAAACCATTATGAAACAAGGTTTTGATGATGTCCTTTTCTTCCTCTGAAACATCCTTCAAATAATGCAAATCCAGCTTACCGGACGCTTTAATTGATTCCAGAACTCCCCTCAATCTTTCTTCTTTGGACATATTTGAATCGTTGTTACATAATAATGTTGTGGCTTTTGCAAAACAGGGTGACAAAAATTTCAACTTTTTGCCATTTGCACCTGATCAGGTGCAAATGGCGTATAGTCAATCAACCAACAACTTCCTGATATAAAATACCTTTAGAAGGCTACTTTCCTTCTCTTTCTTTCTTTTGTTTGTTCACCATTTCTTCCACATCGGAAAGCAATTTTTTGGCATCGTAAACAATGCCATCCTTTATGGTGTACTCAATGCCTCCTACTCGTTCCACTTTGGCAGTTTCATCATTCAAACGAACAGCACCTGTTGCATAGAGTACTTTTAGGTTCTGCAATGGATTTTCATCCACAATGATCATATCGGCCAATAAACCTTCACGAATTACACCGTACTCAATGGGTTTTTTCAGGGGCTTGAAGATTTCTTCGGCACCATGCATGGTAGCAGACCGAATTACTTCCAATGGGTGGAAACCGGCTTCCTGCAACATCTCAAGTTCCAAAATGGTACCAAATCCATACAATTGGTAGATAAATCCAGAATCGGATCCTACGGTGACTTTACCTCCCATATTCTTGTATTGGTTCAAGAACTTCATCCATACTTCGTAATACTTTTTCCAAGCCACCTCGTCCTCTGTGGTCCAATCGAACCAATACGCGCCATGGCTTGTACGACTGGGTGAAAAGAAATCCATCAATGAAGGCAAGGTATATTTCTCATGCCAGTCCGCATTTCTGGCTCTCATTACATCCCTTCCCGCAGAATAGATGGTCATGGTAGGGTTAATGTAAAAATCCAACTCCAAAAACTCATCCAATAGGGCGTTCCATTTTTCACCACCGGGCTTCACCAAGTTCCATTGACGTGCCACTTGGCCAAATCGGTGTTGCTCATCTCCATAATTAATGTCCACTGGCCATGGTTGTACATCATTGTTCTCATACATGGATTCAAACAATCCATAAAAGTGGGTCATGCTCGTCAATCCAATTCTTGCCGCATCTAAGGCGTTCATTTGGGCCACACCACTTTGACCAAGGTGGGCCGTACTACCCATTCCCAATGAATTGGCCTCCTCCAATACTGCTTTCATAATTTCTGGGCGATGCGAACCTAGTTTTAACCCGTCCACACCCTTTTTCTTGGCATAGCGGACCCATTCCCGGGCATCTTCGGGGGTAAGGATTTTCTTGCCTTCCCACTCTTTTCCAGTTCCAATACGGTGAAATGAAACCATTCTAGGGGCCACAATCTCATTTTTAGCACTTCTTTCGCGCTCTTTAAGGGACCATTCCAAGTCACCAAAAGGCACTCCCCTAACCGTGGTAATCCCGTTGGCCATCCACAATTTATATACATACTCTGCTTCTGGGGCCTTAGGTTTTCCCCCTGTATGCACATGAAGATCAATAATACCGGGCATTACGTATTTGCCAGTGGCATCAATTTCTTTGGTATTGCCTGTTCCAATTTTAGGTCGTTTTGATTCATCTATAGGTACTTTTGGGGCACCTACCCTGGCAACATCCACAATTTTGTTGTTCTCTATTACAATGTCAACGGGACCGGCCGGTGGTCCCCCGGTTCCATCTATCAATGTGGCCCCTCTGATTATAAGTCGGTTAAACGGGCCTTCACCTTCTCCTGCTTTACGGTCAGGTGCGCCAATCGTTTGGGCTACCACCAACAGGGGCAGCATCATTAATGTGGTAAGTAAAAAACGCTTCATAAAAAAAGTTTTAAAAAATGATGATTAAAAGATACTTGATTTTTAGTTGGTTAAAATATTGGGGGAGACCACAACAACATTTGGACTTTCTTCAGGTCCATTTATTTAAAACCTAACCTATTAAGGAGGACACTTCTGGTTCCCTTCGAATTCAACAGACTTCCAACACCTTTCTGTTTTGGTGTTTCCAAACATTTGGAGCTGTAACTTTGGTGCGGGCTTTTTTCTTTCAAAGCAGCATTAAAAGTATAATCCGGAAGTAATTGTAAGAAGTTTCCGCTATTGGAAAGAGTGGTTCTAAAATCTTTCACATTCACATAGAATTAAGTTTTCAATTATATGTTGTGAAAATTCTTAATAAGGGTGACAAAGCGTAGTTTTTTTTTTGAAACAATAATTTTTTATCTTAATCCGCCAAACACTTAACATTTTCTTGATATTATAATAAATTTAAGTGTTCAAAGTGATATGAAGAAAGTGTCCCCCGCCAGAAAAGACAGTTTTGATTTCCTTTTTAAGGAACATTATGAGCTGTTGTGTCTAGTGTCCTTTGCCATCTTAAAAGATAAGGATAAGGCCAAGGATGTTGTTCAAGATTTTTTTATCTCTTATTGGCAAAAACACAATTCACTTTCCTTAAAAGTTTCCTTTAAAGCGTATGCGATCAAGGCCGTTAAAAATCTTAGTCTGCTTGCTGTCAAAAAGGAAGTCAAGGAAAAGTCCATGATCAAGGATATCCCCATTCCTGAATTTGAGGTCCAGAAACTTTTGGACAAGGAAAAAACCCAGAAGAAAATATTCGAAATTTTAAACCAATTGCCTGCAAAACGTAGGGAAATTTTCATCTCCTCCGTTCTGGAAGGTCATACCTATAGCGAAATAGCCCATGCCAGTGGTATATCCATAAACACAGTAAAAACACAGATTAAAAGATCCTACGCTTTCTTAAGGTCGCATCTTAAAGAAGATTTGTTTACTTTTTTGGGTTTCATGCTTCTGATTTTTTCATGAGAGAATCCAACCTTCCCAGCTCCTTCTCTGAGTAAACGATTACAGTAATTTAAATTGAACATGCCAAAAATCTGGGAGCCACCAATATGGAAACCTATGATACGCAACTAATCTCCGCAATATTTTGTATGTTTAATCGGTACGTGGGCCGACTTACCTACTGATTGTAATTTCTACATCAATAGTAAAAACAGCATGCCAAAGAAGATTATGCCCATTACCACCCAAAAAACTGACCAAGATGAAAAAGTGGTTCTACATTGGTGCCATTGGAATGATACTTTTTGAAGTACTGAACGTGTACTTCATAATGCCCATGCCCGGGAGCCAGGAAATGGAAAGTATTGATTTGGCTTACTTTCTCCATACTTGGCGTTGGGCTTTCCGTGTAGGCTTTGTACTCTTGATGATTATCGGAGCTTACCATGCCTATTCTTCCAGACGCTGGTTGATGTTGACCCTACTTATTAGCCTGTTTGGCCGTAGGATTCATGTTCAATTTTAAAATGGCTGCAGACAAAATGTTCTACCAACCTGGACAATTAACTCTTGCCGATTCCGTATCCAATACCATACCCTTGAACAAACTGGTTTTGGGCATACAAATCAATAATGAGGCCAAGGCCTATCCGATACAGCTCATTGCCTACCACCACCAAGTGCTCGATACCCTTGGGGGAAAGCCCATCATGGTGACCTATTGTTCCGTTTGTCGAACTGGACGCATTTTTGAACCTGTGGTCAATGGTACCCCTGAAACGTTCCGATTGGTAGGTATGGATCATTTCAACGCCATGTTCGAGGACCAAACTACCGGCAGTTGGTGGCGACAGGTCAGTGGGGAAGCAATTGCTGGTCCATTGAAGGGTAGTACCCTGCCCGAACTCAAGAGCGAACAGTCTAGCTTAAAACAGTGGCTGGAACGTTATCCCAACAGTTTGGTAATGCAACGGGATTCTACCTTTAACGAAGAGTATGACGATTTGGATGACTATGATTTTGGTATTGAACGAGGCGACCTCACCCGAACGGACACACTCTCCTGGAAGGAAAAATCTTGGGTAGTGGGAATTGAAATTGGAGAGGACAGTAAAGTAGTTGACTGGAACCAGCTTAAAGAAGAGCGGGTCATAAATCTTGAGCTTGGTGGAAGACCAATTCTGTTGGCACTGGCACAAGATACCCTGAGCTTCTTTGCCCATGAACGGCCGGACAACACTGTTTTCAACATACACAACGATACTCTTATGGGCAAGCACAAATACACTATATGGGGCGAACCTATTGAAGATTCCATACCTCCCTTAAAAAAGATAAATGCCTATCAGGAATTTTGGCATAGCTGGCGCACATTTCATCCTAATATGGAACAAAACCCGTTATAAAAGATTCATCCTAGAAAACCAAACTAAGGTTATATCCCAATAAAAAAGCCTCTCAAGTTGAGAGGCTTTGTACTTTCTGTGCGGGTGAAGGGAGTCGAACCCCCACGCCTTGCGGCACTAGATCCTAAGTCATTATTATCTTGCAACAAACTAAGTCAAATCAGTTGATTTATAATTAGTTACATAATTTTTGATTTCAATTGGACATATGCAAAACCATACGAAATCAATCAATGTTGTACCTATGTTGTACCAAAAATGTTTTGAATTTTAAGTACATTTACTAGAGCACTACTAGACAAGTGTGCCACTCCTGATTTGACTTTCCCAACAGGAGGATAATGGCGACAAGTATACAAATTATCTTAAGAAAGAAGCCCAATAAGCTGGGAGAATATCCATTGGCCATGAGGATTACAAAAAATCGTAAATCCTCCTACAAACATATCGGGCCGCGCATCAAAAAAGAGTATTGGGATGAAACCGAGAAAAGGATTAGAAAGACCCATCCAAACTCGAAGGAATTGAACAGACTTATAAAAGTCAAGCTGAAAGAAGCCAAAAAGGAGATGGTCACCATACAGGCCAAAGGAAGGGACAACACGGTCCATTCAATAAAAAAGGAAATCTTCCAGCCCACTAAACATCTTAGCTTTTTTGAATTTGCCCAAGAACATTTAGATGAAGCTGAATTAATGGGAAAACATGGTAGATATATCTCTGAAACGGCCTATACAAAATACATTTTAAGCTTCTACAAAACCAAAGACCTAACCTTTAAAGATATTGATGAACGTTTTTTGAAAAGACTGAAAATCTTTCTTAAAAAGAAACATTCCTTGAAAGAGGTCAGTGTCATGAACGTATTAGTTTATATCCGGTTACTTTATAACAAGGCCATAAAGGAAGGAGTTGTAAAAAGAAAATTATATCCCTTTGGAGCAGGTAAGGTAAAAATCAAATTTCCCGAAAGTGAAAAAATTGGACTTACCGTTGAAGAGATTTTAAAAATTGAAGGTCTAGAGGGTTTGTCAGAACTCGAAATACATGCTAGAAACGTATGGCTTTATTGTTTTTATTTGGCGGGAATCAGGGTCTCTGATGCCCTGAGGACAAGATGGAGTGATATAAAAGATGGCAGGCTCCAATATCGTATGGGTAAAAATTCAAAACTTCTCAGCTTGAAAATTCCACTAAAGGTTTATCCCATTTTGGATCACTATAAAAGATACAAAAACGGTTCCAACGACTTCATTTTTCCGGAATTGAAAGGTGTTGACCTAAAGGACTCAAAAAAGTTATACAAAAGAATAAGGAACGGGAATGCAAAACTGAATATCAGATTAAAAGCCATTGCGGAGAAAGCACAAATTGACAAAAAGCTTACAATGCACATAGCCAGACACAGTTTTGGCAATATTGCAGGTGACAGCATACATCCCTTAATGCTCCAAAAACTTTATAGGCATAGCGACCTGAAAACCACAATAAACTATCAATCAAATTTCATCCACAAAGAGGCTGATGACGCTTTGATTAAGGTAATCAACTTCTGATGGCAGAGCCATAACCCGAAGGTCGCTGGTTCGAGTCCAGTCCCATCTCAAGAAGCTATCTTCACATCCTTCCTGTATCACCTCTCAAGGTATTGATTTTCAGAATCCATCAATTCAATAATTCAAATCTTAAAGACCCTCCAACATCCCTTGCTTGTGACCAATGACTTTCTACTCTTTATTTAATATCCTCTCTTGAAAGACTCCCTGTTTTTTATATACATTGTATCTTCTTTTGTGAGTCTCCACCCTATCAGATTCGGGCATAAAGCTCTTATCATAACCTTTCCCCATTTTTGTCATAGCTTCTTCCACATCATTGTGAATGTTTCCCACCACGGACGCGAACATACAAGCACCCATAGCACAGGTTTGTTCCGAGTTGTGAACCTTAACCGGTAGGTTCAATACATTGGACATCATTTGCATTACATAGTCTGATTTTCTTGCCACTCCTCCCAAAGCAATAACTCCTTTTAATGAGATATTATTTTTCTCAAAATGGTCCACAATAATTTTGGCCCCAAAACACGTACTTTCCACAAGTGCCCTATATATTCTGGCGGCATCACTTCCTAAATTAAGATTGAGTAACGTTCCTTTTACATAGGGGTTGGCATCTGGTGTTCTTCTACCGTTGAACCAATCAATGGCCATTTCTGAATTTTCTTCCAGAGGAAGATTAGAGGCTTCCTTCCCTAGTTGCTCCAATAGTTGATGGGTTATTTCTTGTTCTAGTTCGGCCTTTATGCCCAGGTCCATGGATTTATTGCGAATTGCCTTTAACCCTGTTGAGACCAAGAGTTCCTGAAACCACGCATATACATCGCCAAAAGCGGACTGTCCAGCTTCAAGACCAACCATTCCGGGAACAATGGAGTCCCGTACTTGACCACATATTCCTCTAACCATGGCTATATCATCACTTGTAGGCACTACCATCATATCACAGGTAGATGTGCCCATGACTTTACTGAGATAAAAGGGTTCAATCTGTCCCCCAACTGCTCCAACATGGGCATCCAAAGCACCTACGCCTATCAAAACATTAGTGGAGAGCCCAAGTCTTTTGGCCCATTCTTGTGATAGGTTCCCAACAGATTTATCTGAATTAAAGGTTGTAGTAAAAAGAGGATGTTCCAAGTTCTCCAACACAGGGGCCAAAGTGGTAAAGAATTCTTTTGGGGGCAAACCTCCATGTTCATCTGCCCAAAGGGCCTTGTGTCCTGCAGCGCAAACCCCTCTCTTTATTTTTTTGGCATCATTGCCACCGGTCAACAAAAATGGTATCCAATCACAATGTTCAACCCAGGTGAAGCAGGATTTGGCGACATCCTTATCTACTCTTAATACATACAGTAATTTAGCCCAGAACCATTCTGACGAGTAAATGCCCCCTGAATATTTGAGATAATCCTGATCAAAATTAGTAGCATGAGTATTGATTTCGTCAGCTTCCTTCATGGCACTGTGGTCCTTCCATAAAATGAACATGGCATTGGGATTATGCTCAAATTTTTGTTGCAACGCCAAAGGTTGCCCCGTTTTATCAACTGCCACAGGTGTAGAGCCAGTAGTATCCACCGAAATGGCCCTGACTTTTTCTACAATGTCAGCTCCCACTTGTTCTGCGACACTGGAGACGGTATGTTCCAGGCCCTCGATATAATCCAATGGATGTTGCCTAAATTGATTCAGTACTGCATCACAATACATCCCTTTTTTCCATCTTGGATACTCAAATTCGGAGAAAGCCATTTCATCTCCATTATGTGCGTTTACCAAAAGTGCCCTCACCGATCCTGTGCCAAAATCAACACCGATCACATAATCATCGCTTGCCATAGGTGTTCCTCTATTTAGTTTGTAGTTTCGTTAAGTTGAAGGTTCTTTTGTACTCTGGAATAAAGAGCTACCACAAGAAAACAAACCAAGGGTACATAAAACGAAACGTTGATGCTTCCGAAGCCATCAGAAACGATACCTTGCACACTTGTGAGAACAGCACCACCCAAAATGGCCATAATCAGTCCTGATCCTCCTATTTTTGAATCATTGCCCAATTTCTGCATTCCCAATCCATAAATCGTCGGGAACATTAAAGACATGCATCCCGATGCCAGAATTAGTGCAGTTACACCGACCATTCCAGAGCCATAGATAACTGTCAACGTACAAATTACTCCCAACACCGAGGCAATAAACAATAACCTTCTTGGAGCAACATATTTCATTAAGGCTGTAAAGACAAACCTTGAACTAGAAAACAGTATTATGGATGCCAAATAGTAAACAGAGGCATCATCTTCACTTTTGCTCAACTCTTGCATTGCATAACGAATGGTATAGGACCAAAGCCCTATTTGGGCACCCATATAAAAAAATTGTGCCGTTACCGCCCAGCAATAATTCCGATTGCCCAAAAGTCTCTTTATAGAACCCAAAATGTCCATTTTTTTCACTTTATCCTTTGCCATAGGCATCTTTGTTACCTTTACCAATATCCAGATGACCAGCAAGAAAAAGGCCACCCCAACATAAGTGCCCATAACCGATGTCAACTCCTCAGATTGAATTGCTTTTAGTTCCTGCGGTGCCATGGATGCCCTTTCATCGGCGTCCAATAGGTTTAAATTGGAAAGGATGAAAATCTTGCTGAGCAATATTCCGGTAATACTTCCAATGGGATTGAAAGATTGGGCTAAATTGAGTCTTCTTGTTGCCGTTTCCTCAGGCCCCATCGATATGATATAGGGATTGGCCGCAGTTTCCAAAATGGAGAGTCCACCAGCTAAAATGAAAAGTGCAGCCAAAAAATGACCATACACCATACTGATGCTGGCTGGATAAAAAAGAAGGGCACCTATTATAAATAGTCCCAGACCCACTAGAACTCCTGTTTTGTATGAATACTTCTTGACAAGAATGGCCGCTGGCAAAGCCAGCAAAAAGTATGATCCATAGAAGGCCATCTGAATCCATGAGGTCTGAAAATCGGTCATGCTCATAATACGCTTGAACGCTGCTAAAAGCGTATCTGTCATATTATTGGCCAGTCCCCACAAAAAGAATAAGCTGGTAATGAGAATAAAGGGCCATTTATTACCTGGCATGGTAACGGGGATATTTTTCTCCAAACTTTTTTTACTTTTCATTTGCCCGCCTATTTCATTCCGTATATCGGTCCATAATTCTTGCAGGCCCTATAGTCGGAACCTTCTTTGTCCATTCCCTGTGCATTCCATGCTGATGGTCTAAAGATTCGCTCTTCCTCAACATTGTGCATACAAACAGGAATACGAAGTATTGAGGCCATGGTAATAAGGTCGTGCCCAATGTGTCCATAACTGATGGCCCCGTGGTTGGATCCCCAGTTGTTCATCACTGAATACACATTGGCAAATGCCCCTTTTCCCGTTGTCTTGGGAACAAACCAGGTTGTTGGCCAAGTACGGTCCGTTCTTTCGTCCAAGGTTTTATGGACATGTTCTGGTAAGTCAATGGAGTGGCCCTCTGCTATCTGAAGTACGGGGCCCAAACCTTTAATAAGGTTCAATCTGCACATGGTAACGGGCATCCCCCCTTTTGTAAGAAAGTTTGATGAGAAACCACCTCCCCGAAAATATCCAAGATTGGCCGGGTACCATGTGGTTGCCTTTAGGCAAGCATCCACTTCATTTTGGTCTATCTCCCAAAATGATTTCATTACAGGCTTTCCATCTTTACTTTGTTGACCTGTACCGTCCAAGGTGGCGGACCCTGAGTTTATCAGGTGGATGAAGCCTTCCGATGCTATTCCATCGGGCTGCCATCCAGTAACCCTTTTGACTGCGCTGGGACTCCAATAGGTACGAACATCGGCAAATATCTGTGCCGTATTGGTCAATAAATAATTGAATAACATGGAAACACCGTTAAGAGCATCGTTTTCAGTGGCCACCATATAGGGCGCCCTGATTCCGTTCCAATCAAAGGAGGAGTTCAGTATAGCTTCTGAAAAGTCCCCGTTTGGTAGAAAATCAGTCCATTGTCGTTGCCCTTGGAAACCCGAGACCAAGGCATCGTGGCCATGAGATTCCTCCCCATACCCAATCTTCTTCAATTTTGGATTGCCTTCCATCAAATCCCGGATAATAAGGGTCATCTTCACCACAAACTCCCAATCCTCTTCCTTTTGTTCGGTGCTCCTCTGTTTTTCTTTCTCGTTGAAATCTTGACCTTCACGACAGTTATTCTTGGTCCACTCCAGTGCTTTTGCAAACTCTTCCTTGTCGTAGATTTCATGTTCAATACGTCGGAGTACCTCTGAGGAGTCCACATATTCGTTACGCATGCCCAAATAGTCCTGAAAAAAGTCAGGGTCTATCATGGAACCGGCTATCCCCATGGAAACGCTTCCAATGGCCAAGTAGCTACGGTTTTTCATTAAGGCTACCGCCATTCCTGCTCTGGCAAATGACAAGAGTTTCTTTTTCACATCTTCAGTGATCTGGCTGTCATCAAGATCTTGGACATCTTCGCCATATATCCCAAAGGCAGGAAGACCTTTTTGGTTGTGTGCGGCCAAGGTTGCCGCCAGATATACCGCACCTGGTCGTTCGGTACCATTGAAACCCCAAATAGCTTTTGGAAGTTGTGGATCCATATCCATGGTCTCGGTCCCATAGCACCAGCAGGGTGTAACAGACAGCGACACCCCAACATTTTGGGCACTAAAAAACGCTCCACATTCCACAGCTTCCTTTACACCGCCAATACAAAAGTCTGGAATGATACATTCCACTGGGCTACCGTCCGGATACTTCAGCTGCTCACTGAAAAGCTTGGCGACGTTCTTGGCCATGTTCATGGTAGTTGCCTCTAAGGACTCCCTTACTCCACCTAGCCTTCCATCTATAATTGGACGGATACCTATTTTTGGATAATTGTTTTTCTTGGTCATTCTAATATGTTACTATAAAAAATTTGTTATTAGCTCTAGAGTAGTTCCAAATACTTCTTCTACAATCTGTTCTAGATTTTCTTTCTTTCCAGTTAAGTGAAAAACCGTATGGTTATGGGAAAGCGATTCATTGGGTTTAATAAATGCAGCCGGGGACACACTTTCCAACTCATAAAATGGACCCATTTGGGAACCATCCTCCAATGGACCGTCATTGTATGCATTGACAGCGTCACCCAAAAAAGGTTCTCCTTCCAGATTCCACTCTTGATTAAGATAAGTGGCATCGGAATCCACATCGAAAAGGGTTATGGTCAAAACATTATTGTGTGCATCATAGCTTCCGGCCATGGAAGTGGCTCTCTGGGGTGGTATGCCCAGTTTACCTCTGGATTTGCCATCAGCTTTGAAGAACAAAATACCGTCATCATAGCCAATTCTATCCTCAGCAATTTCTCCAAAATAGTCGGTAGTGGCAATAGGCCCCGCACCTTCCTTTTTATACGGAATGAAAATAGTTGTTTCTTCTGATGGCGGGAACATATCCAATATCCAGATACAGGGAGCCCCAGTACTCTTCGTCCATTCAAAATCACCAATATTGGTGATAGTGTTCTTTGTTTTATACCCCACTGATTTGACTCCCTTTGTCTGTACTCCGAGCAATTCTTCCATATGTTCGGCACTCAAAATTTTGACTATTCGTTGGGCACGGATATTGAGTTTATGACCCGCATAGTTTTCAATCTCCATGGTTCTTTCGAAGGCTACGGAAGTTTCACTCTCTTCGGTTACATCCCAATCTTCACTATCAATTGGGGGTGGGGTTTTCCAATTTTCAAATATCATGTCCGTCCCTGGTTTGAAGAAAAGGGAAAAAGCATTTCCTTCAGGCCCCAACCACAATCTACTCTCCCCTCCAAATGCATTCATGTGTGGGTCGTTCTTTCCAAATGCATCATAGTTGATCCATCCCATACTCCTTCCTTCATTACCAGATACACTGGAAGTAAATACCTTGGCCTGATATTTACCCGACACCGCCACTGAGGCGTTCTCTGATTTCAATATAATGAGATTGGAATCCCATTTTTTAAGAAAATCTATATCATAACCAAAAGAGCCTTCCATAAAAGTATCATCTTTGTCCATGGTCTCAGTCTTTGAATCTTTTTTACCGTGATCTTTACAGGATACCGTAATCAAAAAAGTGATTGCTATTGCAAAAAACAGTTGCCTTTTTAACATGACTAATTCACTTCAAGTTCGTTTTTGGCTGGAAGCGCTGGGAATTTGGCATGGGGTTCGGCTTGATACCAAAACACAACTGAACTTATATCGGATTTTTGCTGTAAATACCTATGATCGCTGCGCCATCCCAAGTCTTGAATGGTAACCTTTAGGTCCTTATCAAACCTTATAGGGTCTTGAATGTGCCAACGGTAAAGTCCAAAACGCTGTTGGGAATCATATAGTCCATCTGGCCTAATAATTTGGTGTAGACCCGCATAGGGGGTGGAGTAATTCTCATACTCCCTTTTTCTTTTGTTTTCAAAATTGTATGAACCCAAAAAGTAGTCTTCGGTTCCTGTCCCCGCTATGGTCGGAAACTTTTTATCCCCATCCATGAAAAACTTGATTTCACCTTCACCCCACCAACCTCGGTTGTTGACCTGCCAAGCCATATAGGTACCCACATAATGACCTTTTCCCTTTATTCCATCCACTAAGGTATAGAGAGCACCTTCGGTAGGATTGCTTCTTCTAAACTGGGCATGAAAATAGGCAGCATCGTCCGGAACATCGGTTAAGGTATAGTCTATCTGATAATAGAGGTACATTTCCTCTGTACCAATGTTTTCCATTGTAATCCTACAATTTTTTCGGAAAGGCATGGGCCAATAAGAGTTGAACGCACTACCTGGGTTGACGGTAATAGGCAATGAATTTAAAGGAGTATACTCACCCCAGCCCATTCCAAAGAAATCCCCTACGGGAACCTCAACAGAAGGCTCTTTTTCGCCATCCCAATAGAATCGAAGAATAGAGAATCGCCAATTTCCTGTTGGAGTCATCCAAATATGCTGAATGGCACCCTCATCATCTATATCAGCAAGAGTGAAAGTTTCTCCCGGAGCAATCTTTACGGACGGACTAACTTTCCAGCCTTGTCCCAATTCTCGGGCCGCGTGGCTTCCTGTTCCATTTCCCAACTCGGCCATGCCTCCTTTGCCTTTCTCCCCAGTGAAATTTTCCGGGCTAATGGATCGTGTTTTTGCATCTGATAAGGTAAAAATGTTTCCCAGATTGGATCCCAGCCCATTCGTGGTCTGAGCATACGTAGAACCTAAATGGAAACAAAACATAGCAACTAGTGATATCAGGACAAAACCTCTTCTTTTTTTCATACTATATATAATTTTTCAGTTAAATAAATCACTGTGGCCCTTCGACCATCTTACCGTTCAAATATACTATTTAAACGTTTAAACAAAAATATAAAATGTATTATTTTTATTTTTTACTCCATTAAATTGTTTTTTTATTCAAAAAATTGTCATTAATTACTGGAATTCCCAATTACAAGCTTAGCATTCAATTTTACCTTGTCTGTCTTGGCATTTGAGTCCTTTATGTGGTTTAAAAGAACGGTTACCGCCATTTTGGCTAAATCAGATAATGGTTGTTTTACGTAGGTCAATGGGCAATAAAAGAAGTGAAATACCTCACTTTCGTCAAAAACAATAACTGCGACATCATCTGGAACTTGAAGTTTCAATTCATCAAGATACTTGAGACCAATTACTCCCAAGGTGTTGGTCGCAAAAAAAATGGCATCCACCGGTTCGTTTCCTTTGACCAAATTTTCAATGGCTTTAGGCATGTTCTCCACAATCTTATCAAAGGCAACCTCCTGTAACAAGGATGTATCATAAACCCCATCACCTAGGGCGTCCTTATGTCCCTTTATCCGTTCTTTCATGTGATACAATTCTGTGGAATAGGCAATCATACCTATTCGCTTTTTTCCATTATCCATCAACTTTTTGGTGGCGTCAAAAGCCGCCTGATAATTATCAATGGCCACATAGTTGGTTTCAATGTTGGGAAAATAGCGGTCAATAAGTACAAATGGAATGTTTTGCTCTTTCAAGAGCTCAATCTGGCTTTCCGAGCCTTCAGTTGGAGTAATGATAAATCCATCAACTTGTCTGTTCAATAAAAACTTGATCAAATCATGAGATTTGGTCGCCTTCTCATCAGAACTTCCAAAAATGACCGTATATCCATATTTCTTAGCTTCATCTTCCACAATTCTTGCAATTTGTGCGAAAAATGGGTTTGAAATATCAGCCACAATCAACCCAATGGTCTGACTTTTACCACTTTGAAGGCTCTTAGCTATTTGATTGGGTCTATAATTCAGCCTTTTGGCTATTTCTTTAATTCTATCAGATACCTCTTGGCTTACACCACTGTTTTCTTGTTTTGAAAGGACATATGAAACCGTGGCAATGGAAACACCCGCTTCTTTTGCAATATCTTTAAGGGACGTCTTTTTTTTCATGGGCGGATGTGTCTTAAACGTTTAAATATAATTTGAATTGCAAAGTATCAATAAGAACACATGATACCAAATTTTTTTTGCTTTCAACATGCATTTGCATTCACCAGATCTATCCTACAAAATAGGAAAAGTTCTGAAACTGATACACCATTCTATTGTACTCCAAACGAATAGTAAAGTTAGCACAATATCCAATTAAAAATAGATGCGAACCTTTTTGTTCAGTTAAACCGATGATATAAACCTCTTTCATACCAATAACCAAGTTTCCATTATATTGAAAATCATTTTAACAGATATATTTTTCAACCTAATGGATTTCTTATTATGTTTGATAATTTAAACGTTTAAATAAATCTAAGACCAATTCATCTTGGATGCGAAATGTAAATGACTCAACCAAAAATTAATACCAATGGCATATTTTTTTAACATCAAAAAAAACTTTTTGGAATTATGTTTCCGTAACCGCTGTGCCCTACTCTTTTTTTGTTTAACCCCAGCCCTAAATGCGCAGAAAAAGGTACAGCTATCCTCCCCAAATAGCATTGTCCATTTTAGCTTAAAAATTACCGAAAAAGCTCCCAAATATAGCATCTCTTATAAAGGCACTACGCTCATTGATGATTCCAATCTCGGGTTCCAGTTTGAAGAAGGTGGATATTTTACGTCCCATCTGAAAATGGGAAAGCCCCAATACAATTCAATTGATGAAACTTACGAACTCGTGGTGGGAAAAAATAAAAAGGTAAGGAATGAATACCGGGAAGTACGGATTCCACTCGTTGAAAACAATGCACCAAACCGAACCATTATTCTGGCCGTAAGGGCTTTTAATGATGGTATCGCATTTCGTTATGAGTTTCCTAAGCAAGAAGCATGGAAGTCTTATGGGCTTTTGGACGAATTGACCTCCTTCAAAATTGTAGGCAAACCAACCGTACGAACGCTATTTTGGGACTCATATACCAATACCCATGAGGGGTTTTACAATAAATTACCTTATGATTCCATACCGAAAGATACTTTAATGGACATGCCCTTTTTGCTTGAATTTCCCAAAAAAACGTTTATGGCGATAACAGAAGCCAACCTTAGGAATTATGCGGGAATGTATCTCATGAAACAGAATGAAAATTTAACGTGTCAGCTCTCCCCACTCCCAGGACAATCAGAAGTTAAAGTAAGGGCCGCTCTTCCCCACCAAACGCCCTGGAGAGTTATGATGATAAGTGACCGAATCGGCACATTATTGGAATCAAATATCCTTACAAACTTAAACGAGCCTTCAAAAATTAAGGATGTATCTTGGATCAAACCCGGAAAGACATCATTCCATTGGTGGAACGGGGACATTGTCCCGGATACTACATTTGCCCCTGGGGTCAATTTTGAGACCAATAAATATTATATTGACTTCTGTGCCGCCAACAACATTGACTATCATGCGGTCATTGGCTATGGTGGTTTTGCATGGTATTCCAGCAATGCTCCAGGTTATGGAGCGGTCGGCTCACAAACCGACGTTACTATACCAGTTCCTAGTCTAGATATGGAAAGGGTGTGCAATTACGCTAAAGAAAAAGGGGTTGGCATCCATGTTTGGGTACACTGGCAAGCGATTTATCCAAATCTAGAGAAAGCTTTTTCCAAATTTGAGGAATGGGGAATAAATGGTATGATGGTTGATTTCATGGATCGCGATGATCAAGAAATGGTATTGATTCAGGAAGAGATTCTTCAAAAGGCTGCCGAGCACAAACTCTACATTCAATTTCATGGTAGCTTTAAACCTACTGGACTTCATCGCACCTACCCCAACGAATTTACCCGTGAGGGTGCTCGCAACTATGAATACAACAAATGGGAGCCTGAACCCATAACTGCTGACCATGATTTGGATATTGTTTTCACCAGATTATTGGCCGGCAGCACAGATTATCACCTTGGCGGGTTCCGAGCGGTGCCTAAATCTGATTTCAAGACGCAATTTACACGCCCGTTGGTTGTAGTTACCAGATGTCATATGCTGGCCATGTATGTGGTCTTGGAAAGCTATTTAGCCTCAATATGTGATTATCCGGATGCCTATCTAGGGGAACCCGGGTTTGATTTCCTTAAAAAAATACCCACCAATTGGGACGAAACCAAAATATTGGATGCCAAAGTGGATGAATATGTTACCACGGCTAGAAAAAAAGGTAATCAATGGTTCGTGGGAAGCCTTAACAACAGTAAAGCCAGAATCATCAATGTTAATTTAGGGTTTCTGGAAAAAGGGAACTATTGGGCGGAAATCTACACAGATGGAAAGGAGGCTCATCTGGACCCAAACCAACTAGATAAGGAAAAGAAACAAGTTAATGCCAACGATGTTTTGGAAATCCAGTTGGCTGCCAGCGGTGGAATGGTAATACGATTAACCAAAGTCCATTAAACCTGCCCTTAACCAATGTAAGGTAACATGAAGCCAATGTTTTTCCTGTCCGGTACCAAATCCCCTTCAAACCGAATTACAATTTGGCATGGAGGTCTGATAAGTATCCCCTAAATACAATAATAGTGGTGAAATCTGACATGACAGGAAAAATTATATGTTTCACCAACTGAAGGGGTCTATAAACGAAGGAAAGGATGGACTGTACCAGCGAAAAATTAAATGATGGCTTACTTCTATCCCATTAACATCATTTTCTATCAACTTTACAGTAATTGTATGTCTTTTCTGATGAATTGATAATTTTAACAAAATTTTTTTGTTAAAATAAATATATACCTATACATTTGATTTAATTACTTAAACGTTTAATATAAATTTACTTAAACGATTAAATAAACATATTGATTAAGCAAGCACTTTAGCTGTTTAACCTTTAGGGCAGGAGATTTTTTAAACCAATGAACGACCAGCACATTAAATAACCTTCATGATTAATCAAACTAATAATAACTATGTAAAAATGAAAAACCTCAATTTTAAACAATGCTATTATAGGTTGATCTCATTCAATTCAGATTATAGATTGAGATTGTCCCTTTTACTTTTTCTTGTTTCGGTGTTCACCATCCAAGCAAATAACTTCAAGTCCAAAAAAGGACATTTTTTTGAGAACTCCCAGTCGCAAATCAGTGGAACGGTTTATGACAACAACGGCTCTGTTTTGCCGGGTGCCAACATTATTGAAAAAGGTACAACCAATGGCGTCCAGTCAGATTTTGATGGAAATTTCACCATTACTGTTTCTGAACCTAACACCACACTCATTGTATCCTACATTGGCTTTAGATCCAAGGAAATAACCGTCAATAGTCAAACCAATCTGATCATTACCCTGGAAGAGGATACAGCTGCGCTTGACGAAGTAGTTGTCATTGGCTATGGAACCCAAACCAAGCGTGACCTTACTGGAGCGGTATCTACTCTAAAAGCTGAGGGCATTGTCAGTATTCCTACCCAATCCCTCCAAGATGCATTTCAAGGAAAAATAGCAGGGGTTCAAGTAACTCCTCAAAATGGACGTCCTGGTTCCCAGCCTATAGTAAGGATTCGAGGTGTAGGAACACTGAATAATGCCTCTCCACTATATGTAGTTGACGGGCTTCTTTTGGATGACATTTCCTTTTTGCCTCCAGAGAATGTTGAATCGCTCCAAGTACTCAAAGATGCTTCTGCAACTGCCATATATGGGTCGAGAGGGGCCAATGGTGTTATCGTTGTCTCCACCAAGAATGGGTCTTCCAGTACTTCAGAAATATATGCTCGATCATATTATGGCGTACAAACAGTTGTGGACAAGATAGGTATGGCCAATGCAACCGAATTTGCCACCTTGGCCAACGAATCTGCAACCAATGAGGGAAGAGCACCCATTTTTGCAGATCCAAGCCAATATGGTGAGGGCTTTAATTGGGAGGATTGGCTAATTCAGGACGGGGCTCCTATTCAAAGTCATTACGTATCCGCAAGTGGGGGTGGTGATAAATCCAATTATTTCATTAGCACAAACTATTTTAAACAAGATGGGCTTATCAGAAGGTCAGACTTTGAACGCATAAGTTTTAGGGTTGCCAACGAGTATTTTATTTCAGATAAAATTACGGCAGGTCAAAATCTAAACCTAACTTTTACTGACTCACAAGAAGAAGGTGAAGGTAGAGGAGTCAATAGTTTGATTAATTTAACCCTGCAGGCAGACCCTACATTGGAGCCCTATAATCCGGATGGAACCTTTACCAATACCTCCACTAATGGAGGCACGGTAAATCCAGCAGCCTCAGTGGCATTCAATAACAATGAAAATAAAAGTTTCCGAGCGACGGGAAATGCCTATCTTAAGTTTGATTTTTTAAAGAACTTCAATTTTAAGACCAGCTTTGGCATCGACTATTTTCGAGGAGAGCGTAAGTTCTTTATACCTGCCCATTTTATAACACCGATACAGATGCTACAGGATAGTCGTCTTACAGTATCTAGGGGCCAACATAACAATTGGTTGAATGAAAACCTGCTCCAATACAAGAATTCATTTGGTGAACACAACGTTGATCTATTGGCAGGGGTAACATTTCAGGAGTTTACTTCCGAAAACTTATCCGGCACACGGTTGAACCTTCCAGCCTCCCAATTAAACCCCTCATCAGACCTACTTTATCTCGATGCCGGAGAGACCGAAGGGCAGACCAACTCGAACAATTCATTTTCATGGGGCATATTGTCATATTTGGCACGTGCCAATTATAGATATAAGGATCGCTACTTATTTACAGCGACTTTTAGACGTGACGGTTCTTCGAGATTTTCCAGCAAGAACAGATGGGGCGATTTTCCATCCATTGCTGCTGGATGGGTGATTTCCAACGAACCCTTTATGAAAACCGATGCCATCAGCTATTTAAAACTAAGGGGGAGTTGGGGTATCATTGGAAATGATAAAATAGACACTGGAGCCGCCTTCCCTACAGTTGCTTCAAACTTAAATGCAGTCTTTGGACAAAACCAGTCTATTTATCCCGGTGCCGCTTTGGTGGAGCTTGCCAATGAAGAATTAAAATGGGAAGAAACCGAACAAATTGATGTAGGTTTGGAATTTGGGTTCTTCAACAACCATCTGAGCGCAGAGGTAGACTGGTACCGAAGGGAAACCAGCGATATCTTGGTCAGGGTGCCAATACCAAACTCCGTGGGTGTACCCATTGCTCCTGTTGTAAATGCTGCTGCAGTTGTCAACAAAGGGTTTGAATTCAATCTCAATTGGAACAATGATGCTCCAGAATTTAAGTATAATATTGGACTGAACCTAACCACGGTTGATAACGAAGTTCTCTCCCTGGGAGGTGGATTGGAAGAGATTTTTGCCGGTGGTGTTCGTAATATAGGTTCGTCCACGCGAACCATTGTGGGTCAAGAAATTGGCGCCTTTTATGGTTGGAAGCAAGAGGGAATCTTTCAAGACCAAGAAGAAATCAACTCATCAGCCATTAGGGGCGGTGAGCAGCCTGGCGACATCAAAATTGTCGATATAAACGAGGATGGGATAATCAATGAAGATGACAAGACAACTCTAGGATCACCCATACCGGACATCTATTATGGTTTGAACTTCTCAGCTAACTTTAAGAATTTTGACTTTTCGCTGAACATTGACGGTCAAGCGGGGAACAAAGTATTGTACTCAAGAACGGCCGAAAGAGGATTTGCAATATTTAACTATGAAAAATTCTTTTTGGATCGATGGACAGGTCCTGGAACATCCAATACCGAACCTAGAATAACTGAGGCTGGACACAACTATGCCGTTTTGGATAGATTTCTTGAAGACGGAGACTTTATAAGGTTGCGAAATATCCAAATAGGGTATACCCTTCCGCTGGAATCATCCGTTTTTAATAGAATAAGATTCTACGTAAGCACTACGAACCTTTTAACCATTACAGATTATCCCGGATACACTCCGCAAATTGGCGGTGAGTCAGTAATCGCAAATGGTATTGACAATGGAACATATCCCGTGGGATCTGTAAGTACACTTGGAGTTGAAATTAGTTTCTAAAAAATCTTAAAAAATGCAACGAAAAAATATATTCATGAAACAGTTCTACATTGTGTTCGCCACAATGGTTACTATACTAGCCGTAGGTTGTACCAAGGATTTACTTGAAAAACCTCCACGAGGGGAACGTACGCTGTCCAATTTTTTCCTTACAGAAGATGATGCCGTACAAGCGACAAATGCAACTTATGAGCAAATGGTAAATTTTGACCGGGCTGATGGCTTTTGGAGCAGTGTACATTACATCTGGTATCTAGGCATGACGGATATCGCCTCTGACGATTCAAATAAGGGGACCGAACCAACGGACGGAACCGATGTTGGTAGAATAGACGACCTGAACTATGACCCAGCAGAAGGTGTTTTCAATGGTTTATGGGAATGGTATTATCAAATTATTTATCGTGCCAACTCAGCCATAGAAAATATTCCCAATATTGAAATGGATGAAGGGATGAAGACCCGATTAATCGGGGAGAACAAATTTATCCGAGCTTATTCGTACTTTTTTCTGGTTCGGTCTTACGGCGGTGTGCCTTTAATCACTGCCCCTTCTGCCATTGGAGAGTTTGAACAACCTAGAGCAGAGGTCTCGGCAGTATATGATCAAATTGAAAGTGACCTCAATGATGCCATTGCGGCACTTCCCCTAAAATCGGAATATGAGCTCAATGATTTGGGCAGGGCCACAAAAGGAGCTGCGCAAGGGTTACTTGCCAAGGTCCACATGTTCCAAAATGAGTACCAGGAAGCTGAAAATCTTGCACTGGAGGTAATCAATTCAGGTGAATATTCCCTGACACCTGATTACAGCCAAATCTTTGTTCCCGAAGGGGAAAACAATGTTGAATCCATCTTTGAAATACAAGCATTGGCCGCAAGCGATTTCTCTGGAGGAACAACTTTCAGTAACCCTCAAGGTGTTCGTGGTGGTCTTAATTTGGGATGGGGCTTTAACAGTTCAGAAAGAGATCTTTTGGACAGTTATGAGCCTGGTGATAACCGGATGCAGTCAACCGTTCTCTTTGTCCATGAGACTACACCTTATGGACCAGCAGCCGCTGTGACGGACAATCCGTTTATGATTGATGAACGATATAACCAAAAAGCCTTTACACCACTGGAAAATACGGGAGGCAATCTCAACAGCGGAACCAATATCCGTAGGCTTCGGTACTCTGATATTTTGCTCACAGCGGCGGAGGCGGCCTTTCAAAACGGAAAAGTTGCAGATGCACAGATGTACGTTAATATGGTGAGGGCTAGAGCTAGAAACGGACAATCGGCAACTTTGGGGATCATTCCGGAAGCATTGGACGGAGTAGTGGCCAATGCGGTTGGAATGCCTGGAATTACAGGAAGTCCATTCGTGAGATATGTCGGACCCTCTGGACCCTCTTTTGACGCAGGGATACAACCCATTGAATGGGAACTCGTTGAATCCAACTCTATACTTCTGGTAAACAACCTGGATGTGATCAAGTCAATTGATGGTGTATCAGTTTCTACGATGTCCGAATACAGGACCCAGATGGAATCTTTGTCCCCAGGCTCATCGGTTCCCGTGGTTGTGGACAGAATCACGGAAACGTATAGTGGCGGCTCAAAGAGCACAAACGTACAGACGCTAAATCTTTCCATCACCACCGAAGAATTACTGCCGGACATAACTTCATCTGGCCAACAATTATTGGAGGCCATTTGGCATGAGAGAAGGGTGGAACTGGCCATGGAACAGCATCGTCTGTTCGATATAAGGAGACAAGGCCGTGCTGGCGAACTATTAAGGGCACAAGGAAAGGATTTTATAGATGGACAACACGAACTTTTTCCCATTCCTAGAAATGAACTCAACTTAAACCCATTGTTAGAGCAGAACCCGGGTTACAACTAAAATTTCAATATGCTCACAAATCAAATTTCAGGAATCAAGAGAAGGTTGCCGAAATATAGACTAGACCTCATATTATTGAGGTCTAGTCCTATTAAACAAACAGGTAAAGGGTAAAATAATTTACGCAATTGCCCTCCATATTATTTATCAATACTAACCATGAACACAGATATGTTATCTTTTTGGGAATTACCAAAAGCCAAACCTCATAGGAATAACATATACAAATGTTCTATAATTTTGTATGTTCTTATCTTGGGGTGCACTGAATCCGAGGAATTCTTGACCAAGAAAGGAACCCCTGGGTTTCAATTATTAACCCTCCAAGAAACGGGGATTACATTTAACAATCAAATCAAAGAAACACAGCAAAAAAATCATCTATTCTATAGCCAAATCTATAATGGAGCAGGTGTAGCCATCGGAGATATTAACAATGACGGTTTATCCGATGTCTTTTTCTCCGGCAATATGGTCAACGATCAACTGTACTTGAACGAAGGCAGTTTCAAGTTTAAGAATATCACGCAAACAGCAGGAATCGGGTCAAATCCTGGTTGGTCCATGGGAGTAACCATGGCCGATGTAAATTCCGACGGTTATCTTGATATTTATATTAGCAGAAATGGGGATTCCATGAATCCAGATGATCGGGCAAATCTGTTATATATCAATAATAAAGATCTCAGCTTCACCGAATCTGCACAAGTTTACGGATTGGCCGATAAGGGGTTCTCAACCCAAGCGATTTTCTTTGATATGGATAATGATGGTGATCTTGATATGTATCAGGTAAACCAGCCTCCTGACCCTAGATTGTTTTTACGCTATAAAATTCCAAGGTCAAGAGCGGTCTATCATCGGGATAAATTATATAGAAACGATGGCGGAAAATATAAAGAAATTTCTCAAAAAGCTACCCTATCGCAGTCACTGACCCATGGGCTTGGTGTTGTAGCAAGTGACTTTAACAATGATGGATGGACGGACCTGTATGTGAGCAACGACTACGATGAACCAGACTTTATGTACTACAATAATGGGGATGGCACTTTCAGCAATGTGATTGACCAAAAATTAAGGCACATTTCAAGGTTCAGTATGGGTGTTGATGCCGGAGACGTTAACAACGACGGTCATACCGATCTGATAACCTTGGATATGGCCGCTGAAGACCATTATAGATCAAAGACCAATATGGGCTCCATGAACCCAAAAGAATTCTTCCAGCTTGTGGAATGGGGCAAGCATCGGCAATACATGTTCAATACCTTGCAGATAAATTCCGGTGAGGGAAATTTCTACGATGTTGGAAATTTAGCCGGGATGGCAAAGACAGATTGGAGTTGGTCAGGATTGCTCGTGGACCTTGATAATGATGGCCTTAGGGACATTGTAGTCTCCAATGGGATTAAAAAGGACATCCGTAACAATGACTTTTTAAACAAGGTCAGCAAAAAGATTGAAAAAGGCCCCTTAAATCTTTTGGAAGCCAGCAAAGATGCCCCTTCCGTTCCCCTTCCCAATTACATTTTTAAAAACGAAGGGAGATTCCGCTTCAAAAAAGAGTCAAAAGAATGGGGCTTTGATCAATCCGGGTTTACCACTGGAATCGCTTATGGTGATTTGGACAACGATGGTGATATGGATATAATTACAAACAACATTGATGCCCCCGCATTTGTATACAGAAACACAACGGGTGGAAATTTCTTGAAGTTGTATTTTGAGGGACCGAGAGACAATTTGTTTGGTTATGGTGCCAAAGCACTCCTCTACCATAGTGGCCAATTCCAAAGTGCAGAGAATTATGTTTCAAGGGGTTACCTATCCTCTATGGAACCTAGCATCCTATTTGGTTTGGGAAATGAAAAGAAAATTGAAAGATTAGAGGTCCTATGGCCAGATGGCAAACGTAACATAATTGAAGACCCAATGCCCAACACCTCAATTGTGGTACGGCATAAAAATGCTGAAACCAACAAAGTAAAGGAAAGAGTCAAGTCCAAAATGTTTTCTGGCATAAATCCAACTTCCATCGGATTAAGGTTCGTCCATAAGGAAAATGAGTACAACGACTTTCAGGAAGAGACACTTTTACCGCACCGGTTATCCGAGAACGGCCCCTTTTCTGCCATTGCCGACATAAATGGTGATGGGCTTGAAGATGTCTTCATCGGTGGTGCCAGTGGACAATCAGGAAGGTTGTTCATCCAAAAAGAGGATGGCTCTTTTGCCCTGAACCCCTCACAGCCATGGGAAATGGAGAAAGAATCTGAAGATCTCGGGTGCATTTTCCTAGATGTGGATGGCGATAACGACATGGACCTTTTCATTGCGAGCGGTGGAAACGAGTTCAGTCAGGGTTCCAAATTATTGGAAGACAGAGTGTATATCAATAATGGAGTGGGCACATTTCATCATGACAGGGATATACTTCCAGAAAAATATGTAAGCAGCCAATGTGCAAGGGCTTCTGATATTGACAAAGACGGCGATCTGGATCTGCTGGTGGGAACCCGCCTCGTTCCCGGCCGATATCCACATCCGGCAAGTAGTCACCTTTTTATAAACGAGGATGGAAAATATATAGACAAGACCACTGAAATTGCACCTGCCCTAGCCAATATAGGGTTGGTCTCAGATGCTACCTTTTCTGATATTGATGGCGATGGGGACATGGACATTCTTCTAGTAGGTGAATGGATGAACATTATACTTCTTGAAAATAGCAACGGTCACTTCGTGGACAATTCCGAGAAATGGGGTCTACAAAAAACAAAAGGGATATGGTGGTCCATTACTGCGGCGGATATCGATAACGACGGGGATGAAGATTTTGTAGTCGGTAATCTTGGGCTGAATAATAAATTTAAACCTACCAAAGCCCAACCTTTACGAATCTATGCCGACGATTTTGACAAAAATGGCACCAATGACATTGTGTTGGCCAAAGAATACAAAGACGCCTATGTTCCCTTACGGGGACGTGAATGTATGAGCAACCAAATGCCCTATATAGCTAACAAGTTCAAGGATTACCACAGTTATGCCTCATCTAAACTTACCGATATATTACCAGAAGAAAGAATTGGGAGCGCCGTACTTCATGAGATTCAAAGTTTGGAGAGTATTATTTTAATTAATACTGGAGATAAATTCATTCAAAAGCCGCTACCGACAGAGGCCCAAATATTTCCCATCAAATCATCCCTGACCGGCGATTTCAACAACGATGGGCATATGGACATTTTAGTCGTGGGAAATCACTATGGTGTAGAAGTCGAAACCATTAGGTATGATTCTGGATTGGGCTGTCTATTATTGGGGGATGGTTCTTCCAACTTTACCCCTATAGCACCAACAAAATCAGGAATCAACATCCCAAAGGACAGTAGACATATCAATTTGGTCCATCGATTATCGGGTGACCTTATATTGATCACGAACAACAATGATTCTCTTCAAATATATCAAAGGTAGAGCTTTTCGGATGGTTGACCCAAAAAGTATTTCCATGTATAATGCCATAAAGCAAAATTGAAATCATGATGTACAAAAATTTGATAAAGTCTTTATTGAAATCAGTTCTCTTGGTATTTTTCTTTTTAGGGCACAAAGCTCCTTGCAATGGTCAGGAACAGGGTATGAAACAATCCATTTCTGATAGTGTGCAACCCAACTCGAACAAGCGTTTAAAGGTAGTGTATTGCGAACGCCTTGCTAGGGTTACAGGAGCTTCCTTAAAGGACGAAGTATTGGCAAATCCGAACATGACACATCAAAAATATAATGTGGGCGGTACCGATTTGGGTATTTTTTGGAAAATGGACAATGGTAAGGTAGGATCTTTCTTTGGGGATACCTACGGAAGTGATTTTAAGGCCTCACCTAGAGGAGGTCCCAGTGGGGGATCATGGCGTTCCAATGTATTGGCTTTCTCCACAGATTCCATTTTGGAAGATGGCTTGACTTTTTCCACAATGTTGGCCAACTCCAAAGGTCACGCAAAGGAAGTAATACTAAGCGCCCATGACACTATAGGTACAGGAGATTGGACCTCCATTCCTACCGCGGCCATTAGCATTGCTGGCACAGAATATGTGCATTATATGAACGTCAGGTCATGGGATGCTCCAGGCGAATGGACCACCAATCATTCATCCATCTACAAATCAAATGATGAAGGCCATTCGTGGTCCAAGGTGAAAGGTGTCCATTTTAAGTGTGATAGCAAATTTGCCCAAATGGCATTTGCTAAAAAAAATGGCATGATTTATATGATAGGTACTAAATCTGGAAGAAAGGGCCCTGCTTATTTGGCCAAAGTGAGCGAGGAAAATTTCCCCAATCTCTCAAAGTTTGAGTATTTAGGGATGAAAAAGAAATGGGTCAAAGGGGATGATACAATGGCTGCCCCAATTTTTCCAGCACCCGTTGGTGAAATTTCGCTGATTTACAATGAAAAATTTAAACTTTGGATCACCCTATATACCAGGCATTCAAACAAAGATCAAAAAGTGGTTATGCGCACTGCCGAACATATCAATGGTGTGTGGTCTGAGGAAAAAATCATCGCAGACCCTGAAACCTATCCAATAATGTATGGATCATTTATGCATCCCAAAAGTATTACGGGAAGTGATATTTACTTTACCATGTCCATGTGGCAACCCTACAATGTTTTTCTGATGAAAGCATCCTTGGAACTTGAAAACTAAATTGCAAACACTCTAACAAATAGGAGACACAACTTATCTATGATTTTATATATCAGTCAATTTTATACCTTATTTAAGCGAACAAGTACCTTGATTCAGATAAAACCCATATTGCTCTCAGTTTTGGTTTTGGCTGGCTGTCAATCAAACAATCAAGATCCCTTTTTGGATATTGGTCGCACTGAGGCACCGTCTCTCTTTAAAAATTTGATAGAAAATATTGAGATAGAATCTTTGGGAGGAATAAATCCAAAAACAGGACTTGATATCATTGACAGCAGCACAATCCGAATCAATATAAATTTTACGGTCGATGAGCTTTTGAACGATGACGATTGGAAAGTTACCATTCGGCCATCGTTCCAACCAGATTTTCACTGGTCTCCCCATTTGACACCCACAGACAGCCATATTGTTCCCCAACATGTCTTTAGGGCACCGGCCATGATTATGACCGAAAAAGTGAACAATCAAAGATTGGCGGTTTTCCCTGAATTACGGTCAATTGCCGCATCCGGTCCCAAATGGTATATGGATTTGAATGCGGAAAACAACGAAATGATTTTAGGTTGGAGTAAATCAAAAGTTCAAGAACATGTTCTCTATGTCAAAGAGGGTGGTACCGTTTACAAGCCCGATGTCTATAATTTTTCATTTTATATAAAAGCAAGTAACACGTTGGACCAGACTAAGAACCCATGGCGGGATATCTTGGCCTTCTATTGGGATTCATTTGGTGAAAAACTATACAAAAAAAGGGAGCCCTTGGGAACTATAGATTTGGAAAAATATGTGGATCACACCTATCAATGGGCCTTTCAAGATTGGAAGGGTGTGGTATGGCAGGAATTCGAACTTAAGGGCAAAAAAGTTGGCGCACCCACTTTTATTGTAAATGTGAGTCAAAGCCCAAACTATGAAAAACCTCCTTTCGAGAGGGAATTCAAATCCATTTGGAACCAAGCATGGTTTAGTTCTTTGCGTTCCGCATCTGGCCTTTTCCGCTACGCAAAAAGAAAAAGAGATACCCTATTGATGGAAAAAGCCATCATGACCAAGGAATTGGCTTTGTTGTTCCCCCAAGAAAACGGTTTTTTCCCAGGAATAATCGCAACCAAAATGAAAGATACAACTGTTGAAGGAAGTACATTTCGTAAGTCCAAGGGATGGGATACCCACTATTTTGGAAACTCCAACCGTAATCCATTTATGAACCCTACACAAATTGAGGGTATTCATTGGGGCAATCCCGATGATTCCCCTTACCATATTTTGGACATGAGTTGGACAGCGAACCAAATGCTATTATGGTATATGGACCTGGAAAAGGATCCAAGATTGCTCGACTATGCCATAACCTATGCCGAGCAGCTCTTGGAACTACAAGATAAAAAAGGGTACTTTCCCGGATGGATTTCAGTAAGAACTCATGAGCCCATGGGAATTCTGGACCAATCACCCGAAACGGCCATGTCAGCTACATTTTTGTTCAATGCCTATAAAACCACCAAGAATACAAAATACAGGGATGCTGCACTAAAAGCAATTGATATACTCATCAAAGAAGTTGTACCAGTTGGAAGATGGGAAGACTTTGAAACATATTGGTCATGCTCCAGTTATGGAAACATTGACCTGGTCAACAAAAAAATTGGACGGAACAACATGTTCAAACAAAACAATTTATCCACTTTCTGGACTTCTGAGGCACTTTATGAGGCATTTCAAATTACAGGACAACAAAAATACTTGGATCATGGACAAGTTGTATTGGATGAATTGCTAATGACACAAGCCACATGGCAACCTCCCTATATGTATGTAAAAACCTTTGGAGGTTTTGGTGTTATGAATGCCGATGCAGAATGGAACGATGCTAGACAGAGCCTGTTCGCCGAACTGATCATTAAGTATGGAAAGGAATTGGGGTCCAAAGAGTATGTGCAACGTGGGCTTGCGGCACTTAGAGCCTCTTTTGTGATGATGTATTGCCCGGAGAACCCGCAGACCAAGACACAGTGGGAGTCCAAACACCCCCATTTTGGGAAAGAGGACTATGGATTTACGATGGAAAATTATGGCCATAATGGTACTACTTCAAAAGATGGCCTAGGCATTGGAGATTTTACCATTTACGATTGGGGCAATGGGGCTGCTTCAGAAGCGTATGGCCGTATCAGGGATCATTATGGAACTGATTTTATGATAGATAAAAACCCTTGATTGAAAAAAATATAAGTGCCTTTATTAAAATGTGCTAACTGATAATCGGCACAATCAGTACTATTCAAACCGTAATAGAACCAATCTTGTTCTTGATTGATTCTTGCGATTTGGGAATCCCGTATTCAGGACATTGTTGTGAGCACTGTCCCTTTCATATTCAGATTGGGAAAGATCTATGATCTCATTAAGCAATTTTTGACATTTTTCTTCTTTCCATTTAGGTATGGAAATGTTTAAAACCTGCTTTCCCTTTCCTTTTAAACTTTGGGCAATCTCATTTGGAGTATAGTTATAGAATTGCGCAGCTCTTTTGATCTGAACCTTGGTTGCCTCACTTATTTCCGGGCTATCATTAAGTGCCTTGGAGATGGTTGACGCTGAACACCCCAATAACTTGGCCATTTCCTTTAATGTAATACTGCACATCATTAACTAAAACTTTCTAAATGAACTCTCTGTTGACATCATACTTCCAAAAGGAAAATTTCAACAGAAACAAATTGAACAAGAGAAGTCTTTACTAACATGCAGAAAGCTGGTTTCCCAAAAATAAATTGGTTGAAACGTATTTATCAAGAAAGTAATGCTTAAAAGCGTAAACTTTCAAAAGGGAAAACCAACTTTGCATGCCTAACTAACTCAAACAACTAAATAAACTTACTTTTAATGCCCTGCTTTTCCATAAAATTCATTGCGCAGCAAGGTCATGTTATTTTGTGCGGAACATTCATATTCTTATTTTTCAATTGAACCAATAAAGGTTTCTGGGTCCAAAGGGCTGACCCCAAAATAAAATACAGATCCATTTTTAAAGGGTTCTTTCAATTCAAAATTTTCATATGAAATCCCTCCAGGGATTGGTGATTCACTGGCCCAATAGGCATATCTTCCATTCACCAATCCATTTAAATTGGGACTGGGGTTTAGTTTTTTCCAATATTGGGTAGCCTTCTGTCCCTTGTATTTCCAATGTTCTTTTGTATCCGAGGAATATGTAACAGCAGTAGGGTCATCCTCATTGGGTGCCGCTACAAAATAAACTGACCCATTCTTATCCTCCAACATATTGCTTACCGAGGTATAATCATGTGGGGTAAAATTGCTGTCCCTATAATCCGGCCACAATACCCATGATGATTTTATGCCATCTTTGAGATATAAATTTCTTAACCTTGCAAAGTTTCCCATGGTTGCGGTAAGTATAAAATTATCCAATGGGGCCGACTCCTCGGCAGTATAGGATGTAAGTTCAATCTCATAAGGGCTATCTTCATAAAACCGGACCCGGACATATACTTTGGCACCAGAATCAAATTCTTCTGAATGAACATAAAGTGTTAGGGCCTCCCTCCCATTGACCTGCTCTATTACCCCCGATGCACAATCTTGAACAGATCGAGGTTCAATGGCATCGGCTCTATTTGCACTCCAAAACCGCTTTCCCCTAACATTGTCAAGTGTACTGGGCTCCAATTCCGAGAAACCTCTTGAATCACCACCAGATATAATGGGTTCCAAGGCAATGAAGTTTATCATCTTCAACGAATCTGTACTTAGATTCAGGTAAGGCGCATATACACGCAAAAGTCCACGTGGCCCACCTGTCGGTGCAAGACCAATTCTGATACCGTCATGGTGTCCCCAGACAGGTATGCAGTCTCCTCCGTCAGCATTGGGCGTTATCCAATTATGTGAGTAGGTCTCTTGAGCATCTCCATCATTGGCCTTCTCATTCTTTGAGTTACAGGAATTCACAGATATGGCCAAGAGCGTCATACAAAATACCGGCATAGTGGTTTTTAATAATCTAGCAAATAAATTCAAAGTCAATATTTTTATAATTTCTATGGTTACCATAAATCTTTATTAGTTTTTACCAAAAGTTGGTCCCTCTGTATTTTTGACATTTGGTAAACGTTCTTTAACCTCGGGTAATTTTGGGAAAGGCATATGAGGTTCTGTCTGGTACCAATAGCCCACCGTATAATAATTATCAGACCTATGGTTGGCATGTCCATGCTCTATGGTCATTTTAATCGACTTGGTAAATGTTACCGGTGACTCATCATGAAAACGATAAACGGTCCACTGCGCCCCCCTATCATCACCACCGTTCAACGGGTTGCCATAGCTGTCATAAGCAAATTCAGGCTTATCATTGCCAAAAGGATTGATTCCGCATCCACCATAACACCAAGCTCCGAGATAATAATCTTCCGCTCCGGTTCCTTTAATCTGTGCATCCTCTGCACCATCTATGAATATCATTTCATCTCCTTCTCCCCACCAATCACCTTGATTTTGGATGATACTATGGGTTACACCAAGAAAATGTCCTTTTCCTTTAGCTTCCATAATCATGTAATTCCCTTCGCCTTTAGGATTTTTATGATTGTTGACAATAGAATCGCTATTACGTTCCCAATCATTTGTCCATCCGTCTGTTGGGGTTTCCTGCCTGTATTGTGCATGGAAATAAAGGGTTTCATCTGGCAAGGATTTATGTTTCTCCCAGTCGATGTTATAATAAAATGCACCTATGGCCTCATCTCCTTCATTGGTAATGGTAATTTTTGCAGATTTTTTAAAGGGCATAGGAAAATAGGCATTGAGTGCCCTTTGCGAACCCACAGAAGTAAATTTAGACTCATACAAATTGTATTTCCCCAAACCAAGCCCAAAAAAGTCCCCTATAGGAGTTTCAACACTTGGGTTGTTTTCACCATCCCAATAAATCCTGAGAACTATTTTTTTAAGATGATAGTATTCCCCACTCGCTATAGTAACCCAAATATGCTTGATAATTCCAGGCCCAATTACATCTCCTATAGTTCGAGTCTCTCCAGGCTTGATCTTGTTTTTCCAATTTCCATCGTCGTTAGCTCCAGTTACATCATAACTGGAAATACGTTGTATTGTATAATCCATAGGCATCCATAATGCCCCTTCCTCTTTTTGCTGAGAAAAAAGCGGATAAGTACACACCAAAAGGAGGATTGTTTGGATGTAAAAGGTTGTCTTCGAAATGCACATTCTATTCATAATAATTTATATTTCTGTTTGTTTAATCTCCAATAAAATTTTGAACCAATAACATAAATCCAATACTTTCTTTGACATAATAAAAAATGATTCTTTTTAGGAACCCATGTCTTTGGAACAAGCCGTACAAAATGCCAAAGTACAAGTTAAACGTTTAAGTATTTTTCAAAACTTAATTACTTGTAAAAGTAACAAAAATTATAATACCGCAATATTTAAACGTTTAAATTTATCAAAAAAACGTCTTTTTGGATTTATTTTTAAATTATATGTAGTTATGGTTTGCGTGAGAATTTTACAAAAAAGTAAAATGCAGTATAAGAATATAGCTTGCAAAAATCAAGACCTTCATCTTTGTTCTGAAAGGGTCGCTTAGTGGTATACTAAAGGTAGGTTACTCCCTTGAGAACCAAGGAAATTTCGGTGCCATCACATAGATGGGAAGAACTATTGAACAGGGAAGTCCTCGTTACAGGGTACGGTACATCTATAGCTCAAGGAATATCCTTGAATGTATATTCACTTCATATTCTTTCGTATTATAACTCAAAAATAAACGTACCCGTATTTTGGCAAAATATACCCTAAATAGCATAAAATAAGGAGTTAGGTTGAACTCAAACTTTTATGCTTTCGATGATTTTCCAAGTCATTAGTACGGTGGGAAATGAATAGGTACTGAATTGCCGACCTTTTAATAATAGAAATGATAGGGCTAACTTGATTTAAAGACCTATGATTTTCTCTTATTATTCAATTTTTAGTTCTCCGTTTGCATATTGTCGAAGTAACACTTTTGCTTCTTTCGATTTGCTTTCAGATAAAGTATTAAATGTCACGGTGCCATTCTGAATATACTCCGTCAATAAATCAACACTTTCCTCTAGTGTTATTAATCCTTTATCTTTTAGATAAGAAAAAAATCTTTGAAATTTCGTGTAACTGACATCATGCATTTTTCTTTTGTTTAAATTTTGGCTAATAATACTCAAAAGGGAATTGCCCGTAGGAAGACCTTTCCTGTAATGATAGGCTTAATTTAAGTAAAAGGCTTCAATGAATTATAACGCTGTTTTTCTTTAATTCTATTTAATTTTTCTTGATACTCTTCATCGCAAATAATTCCTTTTGCTTTTAAATTATCTAATTCCGAGACCAATTTCTCGTATTCTCTTTTTTTAGCTTTTCCTCTTTTCTAGATGCATTTTTTCTTACTGCTTGTTCTTTTTTCTCAACGAATTCCGACTCGGAGATAATGTCATTTCGCCTTAAAACATCCAGATTTTTTAGTGGGTTGGTTTTGTTTTCATAATATGACGCAATAAAAAATAATATAATAATTGCCGCAGAAGTCCCACCTCCCACAGTTAATATTTTATTTCTCTTCTTTACCCTGTGCGATGTAATTAACCCTACATAATTTGCATCCATGGGAAAGGCAGATGCTCCTCTATAATCTTCATTTGCATATTTTCTGTACTCGGTGATTGGAAACTGTCCGTTTTCAAACCTCTCAATAAGTGATTTGGCATTCATCTCATTCTTTCCAAAAAAGAACAAGGAAGTCCCGAGAACAACAATAAGTAGTAAAAGAATATATTGACCCAGTTTCATGGTTTTTTCAATTAACTAGGGCTTACAAAATTGCATAGTATGGTTTCTCTAATCGACAAATATTATGAATACTTTTAGCCAAGCTATGTCAATAAGTAAAAGGAGTTGGAATTTCAATCGGGAAATTCAGTAGTTTTTGCAAATTAACGCTGTTGTGGCATGTTATTGATATCCTTTAAATAATTCAATCGCTTTTAAGTATTTAATTCCGCCACTCAAAGTTTGGTCACGTAAAAAGCCATTCAAGTCTGGGTGATTTTCCTCAACCCAACTTACAAATTCATCTCTGCGTTTAATAAATTTTTCGACGTTGAAGGATACAGAAGTTCGTTCAACACTATTCTATCACCATCAAATAATATTGTCTCATTCATTATTATAGGTTGGTCGTGTAGAAAAGAAATTCTCTTATCAATTTTTGAAATCTTGGCTTTGACAATATCGTCATCTTTTTCGATTTTGAGGATTTCATAGGTCGGTTGGAAAACAGAGTCCCATTTCACCCATTCAGCGTATTTATTTTGGACATATTTTTGTTCGTATCCATCATCAATGGTTGTAAACTCTTCCGTAATTAATCCAGTCACTTTTGAGTGATTTGAATTGTCAATCGCAACATAAAACTTTTTCGCTATTTCAATTTTGTCTGTTTCTTTTTCAGCTTTTTCACATGATATATATGTGATTGTTGAAAGTAATAACAGTACTATTATTTTTTTCATTCCTTTTTTGGTTGGGTTAATCAGCTACAACATATTAATATGATTGTAATATACATCTATATACTTAATTGGAATGAATAGATGCAATTGAAGATATGATACCGGCGACCTTTAACCAAGCTTTCTTAAAACAGTAATCTTGAATTCTTTCTCATACCTAAAACATGGGGATTTACGCTCTGACCAAAACTTGTTTAAAAGTTTCTTATCCGTCTTCCAACACAAAGCTTTCTTGGAGCTTTGTGGGAATACTTTAAATGGTATTTGGTAGTGGTCAAATTTTAAGGGGTCCTTAATAAAAGAAGCCCTTTGTTGTTTTCCGGGTCATCGTAAAACAGGGTTGTGCCCAGGGACTTCCAATCAGGACACCTTCGTCCACAGTCGCTTAACTTTCCGTACGCTCCCTTGCCAATGGGTCAGATGGCATTCCCAAGGGCTCCAATGGAACCTGTCAAGGCCAAGACAGGTTTTGTTCGCAAATAGGGATTCCCCTGCCTTGAAAACCTCAAGGTTTTGCTATGTTGCGGAGCCTCCCGATTTCCGTCCAAAAGCCTTGACAGAACCCCCTTCTTTTATTGTGCGATGCACGTAAGAAGCAAACAAACACCCCCTTAAAATTTGGGAACAATTGAACAAAGTATAAGGAGGATTTATTAATCCTGTCTGCCGACAGGCAGGCATTTAAATGCTTTTTATCATGAGTACATTAAGAAACAAAGTGCAGTTGATCGGAAATATGGGACAAGATCCCGTGATCACCGATCTTGAAAACGGAAAACGCGTGGCACGTGTGAACTTGGCCACCAACGAGCACTACAGGAACAAACAAGGGGAACGGGTGACCAATACCGAATGGCACACCCTTATCGGATGGGGAAAGCTGGCCGACATCATCAAAGAATTTGTGGACAAGGGCAAAGAGATTGCCGTAGATGGAAAATTGACCTCCCGTTCCTATGAGGACAAGGAAGGGAACAGACGTTATGTGACCGAAGTGGTCTTAAGTGAGATTTATTGTTGGGAGATAACAACGATTGATCGGGTCAGGGGTGCCCATGGGAAATAGGCGTCCCTTTCTTTATCTATCCATAATTAAGAGTAAAATGGAACATAGAGTCAACGAAATACGAATCAGTTACCATGAGAAACCCAGCACCTTGAAATCCCTCTCGATCACCAATTCCAATGATGTGGGGAGATTGTTGTTCGAGAACTGGGATACCGATACCATAGGATTGCACGAGACGTTCAAGATCCTATTGCTCAACCAATCCAATAAGGTCAAAGGGATCTATCCCTTGTCCATTGGAGGTATCACAGGAACCTTGGTGGATATACGAATCCTTTTTGCAATTATCCTAAAGACCCTTTCCGTGGGGATAATCCTTACCCATAACCATCCCTCTGGGCAGTTGAGGGCAAGTGAACAGGACAGGCAATTGACCCAAAAGATCAAACAGGCTGCACAGCTTTTTGATGTAAAGGTCTTGGACCATATCATCTTGGCACCCGATGGAAGCTATTTCAGTTTTGCCGATCATGGTTTGATGTGATCCATATGGAAATGGCAAAAAACAATGGATGCCAAAACCGGCCATAACGACCCAATCATTATGATTGGGTTTTTCTATGTTCAATAGATTGAATTCCATACCTTTAAAAACAGTTATGAACAATACCCGAAGTACGGCAATCCCATTGATTTGACTTTCCTGAAGTCCGTACCATTCGATTTGACTTTTAAATAGGAAGCAACTGGTTTTTAAACCATGTTGTGCGATTCATTTTTGTCCCTGCGGGACGAAAAGGTAGAGCAAGAGGATAGCGCGCAAGCGCGGCGCTATTGATTCATTTTCCTTCGGAAAAGCACTGTTCATAAGGGTTCTTGGAATCTAAAGGAATTTGAGCTCCAATGGTTTTTGGTGAAAAAATGGACTGGGCCCAGTAAAATCAAGGAATTTTTGGTGAAAAAATGGATAAAGGATACGAAAAAGAACGGTTCGCGGCCATGAAGGTCAAAGTCTCAGTGGCAAGGAAATTCAGGAGTTTTTCCAAACGGCAAGGGAAGTCACAGACCATGACCTTGTTGGCCATGGTGGAATTCTTTGAACACAATGGGATCTCACCTGATGAACGGATGCACGAGACCATAGCAAGCCTGAAATATTTGATCAAAAGACGTTTCAATTCAATGGTGGCTATCATGCGAAGTATCGAAAAGGAGCAGACTTTGCCAACTGTAAGTATGATTCAGGCGCTCTTTGAACAGGAACTGGAAACGGAGGTGGGCGAAGAATGGGAAGGTGATTTCGAATTTTTTGAGAAGCAACTGACGGAGATAAATACCCCAACCGTGTAGCCTTACCCCTTTTAGGACATCGCTAAATTCATAAAATTATCATTAATGTTGTCTGTTTCGGGGAAGAATTCTTCCCCGAAACGTTTCTTGTATTCCCTGGGCGGCATATCCCCGATGGATGAATGGGGATGCCTTGTATTGTAATCCTCCATCCATTTTTGGGTCAGTGCCCTTACTTGGTGGAGGTCGTTGAACCAATAGGCATCGAGCACATCCTCCCTGTAAAACCTGTTCAGGCGTTCCATATATCCGTTCTGCATGGGCTTGCCGGGCTGGATGAACTGCAGCTCGACACGTTTGGCCTTGCACCATTGTGATAGGGCCTTGGATATGAACTCCGGACCGTTGTCGCAGCGTATGGTCTTTGGCAGGCCTATTTCCTCCTCCAGTTGTGATAAGGTCTCCACTACCCTTATCGCCGGATAGTTCAGCCCCACGTCCATGGCCAGTGCCTCCCGGTTGCAGTCGTCCATCACATTGAACACCCTTATCTTCCTTCCATCGGACAGCACATCGGCCATAAAGTCCATGCTCCAGACCTCGTTGAGCTCCATCGGGGCCCCCAGTGGGTTCTTTGTCCTTGCAGGAAGCCTCTTCTTGTGCTTCCTCCTGAGTTTTAGGTTCATGGACCTGTAGACCCTCAACACCCGTTTCCTGTTCCAGTTGCGGCCTTCGCGACGCAAACGCTTGTAATACACCTCGAATCCCCTTGTCGGCAGCTCTTCGGCCAGCCTGGAAAGGGCATCGACGACCTCGGTGTCGTCCCTCCTGCTATGGTAGTACCACATCGACCGGGCAAGGTCCAGTACCCCACAGGAACGCGATACACATACAGAATAGGCCTCCTGGAGATATTTGGCGCGCTGCTTCTTGTCGGAAGGCCCTAGAACTTTTTTGACAGTACGTCCTTGAGCATACGGATGTCAAGACTGGCATCGGCGTACATCTGCTTGAGTTTGCGGTTCTCCTCCTCGAGTTCCTTCAAGCGCTTCATATGCGCAACTTCCATGCCCCCGTACTTCTTCCTCCAATAATAAAAAGTGCTGGTGTCAATCCCCATCTCACGGGATATGTCACCCACCTTGCGGCCCTGTTCGTTCTCTTTCAGTGCCTTGATGATCTGGCTCTCGGTAAACTTGCTTTTTTTCATGTGACAGTTAAAATTTAAAGTTAGAAAATCTGAATTTTAAACTGTCCTATTTTTAGGGAAGGCTACAACCGATCCGGAGCTATTGGATAAAGAGACCACAGTTCCCAAAATCCGGTATGTCCGATTGGAGGAACGAATGGAAGAGCTGAAGGAGGATTTCGCCTATGTGTTGGACCATGTATCGGAATACCATAACCGCTTCGGTAAGGATTACCTTAAATTGGATCTAAATCCTGGGGCCATCGAAAAATACCGAACAAAACTCAAGAATATGTAAAAAGGGATTTCGCCACTTCACAAGAAAAACCGGGAAAGAATTACAGTGTTTTTCTTTACAAAGTATTCAGGATATGCATAAACATAACAGTGTTTTAGCACTTTTAAAAGGTATTCAAATTTTATTAGATAGATGAACAAAGTTTAGATTTTATATCTTCATCAGTGTCAAGACTTACAGGTTCATGAAGAGCGTGGTTGTAAATTAGCTTATAACAGCATAAAACAGAAAATGGATAGTCCATATTTAAGAGTCAATCAAGAACCAAAATCCTTTCAATCAGAGCTGCAAAAGATAAAAGATAGTCAGAGGATAGGGATTTATAAACTATATTATTTTGAAAATGGGCATCCCAAAGTAATACCACGTCTTTTTAATAATGACAAAAACGGGATTCTGTACATAGGAATGACCGAGGTGCCATTGGTTAAAAGAGTATCCAATCTTCAAAAAGCACTTTTTGACAACTCCAATGTAGATGGATCAGGGCCCGTATCTTCCGGTCATACTCAAATGGGAAGGAAATATTATCGAATTCGAAATAAGATTAATATTCAAGACCTCTTCATCCAAATATTTCCCAATGATTTTCCCAAGAAATCGGAATCTATAGAATTGGAAAAATATGTTAGTGAGTTTGCTGAGTTACCTCCCTTAAATGGCCAATACGGTTCATTTGACCCGGAGGATTGGTCAATATTTTCTTAAGTCAATATTGATTATCAAAAGAACAATTATTTGAACTAATAGAACTTCTATTTATTTAGAAGTTTTTCCATATAATTAATCTTGTCCTTTTCAGCTTGAAGAAGACGTGTAGATACCCCGATCTTTAGGACAGTTTCTCTACAAAACTAATATAATTATCAAGCTGCTCTCTTGAATAGATCAATGGGTCTTTCATAGTCGATGGACTGGTGTCTTCTTTCATGGTTGTAATATTCAAAGTACTCTGCCAATAACAGATAAAAAACTTAGTGACATCAAACTCTGTTTGAGGTTAGAAGAGAATATAATAGATCCGTACTTGAGCAAATACAATGCCTTGAAAAACGAAATCAAAAACAATCCTTCCTTGCCGCTATCGGTCCCAACGAGAATGTACAAACCAGATATTTTGATCCAAAATGCTAAATCCGATCTTGAAACTTCAAACTTCAATCCCAGCTATCAGTACAAGGATATAATCTATACCACGAAAGGGGTTTTAAACATAGAGGTTTCAAAACAGATGGTTCCCAGGGCACTTCGGTTCATGAATGCATTGATCAAGTTACTCCACAAGAGAGGCCATGATATAGTTGTCGAAGAATATATAACCTATGCTATCATATTTGACGAAAAAATCAATATAAAGTGTCGTGAAAAATCAAAAAGGGTTATGGTCAAAAAAGAGAGATGGACAAATTATGAATACCACCCAAGTGGCATTTTAAAGTTTAAGATGGATGCTGATTACTCTGCAACAAAGAAATGGACGGACAATAAAAATGAACTTTTGGAAGAACAGCTCGTCAAAATTCTGACTAAATTGGAATTGACTGCCAAGGAGCTGAAAAAAGAAAGAATTGAAAGAGAGGAACGGCGTAAACGATACTTGGAAGAACAAAAAATAGAACAGCAGCTTCAAGCACTAAGAGACAAAGAATTGAAAGCCATGAAGTCACTTTTCAAGGACATGAAAAGACATGAAATGACAACCCGGCTCAGAAGTTATATCCAAGATTTTAAAAGGTATCATGAATCCAAGGGTGAACTGACCGAAGAAATTTTAAAATGGCTGGAGTGGGCGAATGAAAAAATTGAATGGTTCGATCCGATGATAGAAAAAGAAATACTCCTTTTAAAAGGTATCAAACGAAACTCTTTTATTGAAAGTCAAGAAAAACATTCAAGCATGTTCTATCCCTGATCAAAGGATAAATAGAAACTTCTGGGAAAGAAAGGATTGGTGGTCAAAATAGATTTTTAAAATGACCGATATTATGCCAAAAAATATGACCTGAATTACTTTTAATCCCAATTGTTTTCAATTGAAAAAAAATCTAGTGCAGGGGGCGCAAATGAGCAAATGTTGTACCTATGTTGTACCCGAACAAAAAAAGCTCCCCAAAATTGAAGAGCTTTTCCTTGAAATTATTTAAATGAAAAAGTGCGGGTGAAGGGAGTCGAACCCCCACGCCTTGCGGCACCAGATCCTAAGTCTGGCGTGTCTACCAATTCCACCACACCCGCTTTTTCAATATTTTATGAACTTTTCCTTGTCTAGATCCTAAGTCTAGCGTGTCTACCAGTTCCACCACACCCGCAAAATGGAGTGCAAATATAAATCAATTTTCCGATTTGCAAACCGGCCTACTTTAAAAACTTGTTTTTTGTACTTTTAGTATCCTTTTTAAAACATATATGGAACACATAAACGACTACATCAACACCCACAAAGACCGATTCATAAACGAGCTAATCGAACTTCTAAAAATCCCCTCCATAAGTGCAGACCCCGCCTATTCGGCAGCTGTTTTGGAAACGGCTAAAGCTGTGAAAAAATCACTGGACGATGCAGGTTGCGACAATACCGAAATCTGCGAGACCAAAGGATATCCCGTGGTGTACGGAGACAAAATAATTGACCCTAATTTACCTACGGTTTTGGTCTATGGCCATTATGATGTGCAACCTCCAGACCCAATGAATCTTTGGGATTCACCACCTTTTGAGCCTGTCATCAAGAAAACCGATTTACACCCGGATGGGGCCATTTTTGCACGGGGTGCCTGTGACGACAAAGGTCAGTTTTTTATGCACGTAAAGGCCGTGGAGTTCATGATCAAGAACAACCAGCTTCCTTGCAACGTAAAATTCATGATTGAGGGTGAAGAGGAAGTAGGAAGCGATAGCTTGGAGGATTTCCTAAAAGAAAACAGCGAAAAACTCAAAAACGATATCATTTTGATTTCCGATACGGGGATGATTTCCAATGACACCCCCTCCATTACTACAGGACTACGAGGATTGAGTTATGTACAAGTGGAAGTGACCGGTGCCAACCGGGACCTTCATTCGGGGATTTACGGAGGTGCTGCACCTAATCCTATTAACATATTGGCAAAAATGATTGCTTCGCTTCATGATGAGAACAACCATATTACCATTCCTGGGTTTTATGATAAGGTTGAAATCATTTCTGATGAGGAACGCGCAGAAATGGCCAAAGCTCCTTTCAACCTGGAAGCGTATAAAAAAGCTTTGGATATTGACGATGTTCATGGTGAAAAAGGCTACACCACCACCGAACGTTTTGGAATTCGACCCACCTTGGACGTGAACGGGATTTGGGGCGGCTATACCGGTGAAGGTGCCAAAACCGTCATTGCGAGTAAAGCCTACGCCAAAATTTCAATGCGATTGGTTCCCAACCAAGATTGGCATGAAATCACGGACCTATTTACCAAACATTTTATGGCTATCGCTCCAAAAAGTGTGAAAGTAAAGGTTACCCCTCATCATGGTGGTCAGGCGTATGTAACCCCTATTGACAGTGATGGGTATCAAGCTGCTTCCAAAGCCATGGAAACTACCTTTGGAAAAACTCCGGTACCACAACGAACAGGAGGAAGCATTCCCATTGTGGCGCTTTTTGAAAAAGTTTTTGACAGCAAGACCATTCTCTTGGGATTTGGATTGGACAGCGACGCCATCCACTCCCCCAATGAACATTTTGGGGTCTGGAATTTCTTAAAGGGCATTGAGACCATACCCTATTTCTACAAATATTATATGGAGATGAAGTCTTAGGTCTTCTTCACGTACTGGGTAAGAATCACAATTTGTTGACCATCCACCTTGCCCTCAATATATTCAGCATTCTCGCGATCCAGGGAAATTCGTCGTACTGCGGTTCCCTGTTTTGCGACCATACTGGAGCCTTTTACTTTTAAATCTTTGATCAAAACAACATTATCGCCATTTTCCAAAATGGCGCCGTTGGCATCCCTGTGGATTACTTTCTCGCTTTCTGCCTCACCTTCGCCAGTAGCTTTCGCCCAAGCTAGGGTCTCCTCACCCAAATACATCATATCCAAAAGGTCTTGTGGCCATCCTTCGGATTTCAATCGATGGAGCATACGCCAGGCGACAACCTTTACTGCATCGTGCTCGCTCCACATACTATCATTTAAACAACGCCAATGATTGGCATCCACTTCATCCGGATTTTCAATTTGGGTTTTACAGGTAGCACACACCAAAATGCTTCCATCCAACCCTCCCGTGGAAACTGGCGGCACCTCGTAGATGTCCAACCCTTCTGTTGCGCTGCACAGTTCACATCTTGCGCCACTTCGTTCCTGCAAATCTTCCAGTAATCCCATTATTGTTTTTTTAAGCGATGCAAACTTAGAACTTTTCAAATAATACTTAGTCTGATAAAAGGTCTAAAAAGAAAAAATCCACTCACATACATGAGTGGATTTCATAAAAACCACAACAACTCTCAAGGCAATTGAGAATACCCGTGTCTGGTCTTCCATAGGAAGTATTTTTCAAAAAGCACCTTTGAAAAATCGTAGAACACATTGGGTATCATAATTGCAAAGTTTCTAGGTTTAAAGAGGTGGTCGCTAACAATAATCACCTCTTTTTTACCAGCATCCATCACGCAGATACCAGGAATTTTTCCCCATGCTTTTGTTTTCAGTTTTTCTTTTCCATTGGTGACCCGAACAATATTTTCGGCTACAATTTTGCCGGTCTCATCAGATGGATATCCTGTTTTGGGGCCAGAAAATGGCACTTTTCCAGGTTTGAAGGGCAATTTTACATCCACAGCGATTCCTGCGGACCAAATGTTGGGGTATTTTAAATGTCTGTAGTCATCTCCCACGGGTAAATACCCAGCTGGTGTCGCCATAAGTTCTGTGGAGTTCACTACAAAGTCCACACCTACGAATGGGGGCATCAACATAGTAAAATCACTAGCCAATTCTTCGCCTGAAGTCAATATGACCTTATCTTTTGTCACTTCTTTCACTCCCACTTCGGTATGGTAGTGAATGTTGAACATTTTCATAAAGGATTTAAGCATGGTCTCACCACCAGTGATGCCATCAATCCCAAAGTGTCCCAAGAAGGTTTCGGGAGTAATCCAATGAAGGTCAACTTTCTTCCTAATCTTTTGTTCCCTCAACCATTTTTCCACATTAAAGAGGAATTCATAAGCGGCACCCATGCAACCCGCATTTTGGGTGGCACCGATAACAATGGGACCTGGGTTTTTCTTGAATTCTTCCAAAGCTTTTCTGGTTTTCATAGCACCATTGGGGGTGCCAATGTAATGTGCAAATTCGGCTACGCCGGGAGCCACATCGTATTTTACCTTAGGTCCGGTGGCTATCACTAAATGGTCATAGGCATAATTCCCTTTTGTGGTATAGACCATTTGTTCATTGGGGTCTACCCGTAAAGCTTCCGCTTGAACGAAATCGACCCCTTTCTTTTCCAAAATGGTGTCTTTTCTAAAAGAAATATCCTTGATCTCCCTTCTGCCAAAGGGCACCCAGATCAGTGAGGGAACAAATAGAAATAAGGGAGATTTGTCAATGACAATCACCTTGTGTTCTTTTTTCCCTTTTCGTTTGATTTCCAAAGCGGCGGTCATTCCTGCGAAATTTCCACCAATTACTACTGTTGTTGTCATGGCCTTTGAATTTATTACTGTGAAATTACACCATCCATTCACCAAAAACAGTAACCTAAGTCACATATAATCAAGACATAGCCTCATCGTTAAACATTCCCTAAAATAGAGAGCAAACCCATGATTTATAAGCCAATTATGTAACAAAATCTGCAAAATCGCGTTCTAATATTCTATCAATCAAATCAGAACACTATAATGCTACAACGATTTTTCATCTTCTGTTCAGGGGCTGACACCCTTATTCTTAAAACGTGTTCCAACGGGGAACGCAACAAATACGCTGGTATTGGCGCTACGGTTTTCTTTACCGCCGTTATGGCTTTCATTGCCAGTGGCTATGCCTTGTACACCGTTTTTGACAACCTCTTTACGGCTATCTTTTTTGGACTTATTTGGGGATTGTTGATTTTTAATTTGGACCGATATATCGTATCCACCATTAAGAAACGTGATAATTTTAAAAGTGAATTGCTACAGGCAGCTCCACGAATTGTACTGGCCATCATCATTGCTTTGGTGATTTCCAAACCGTTGGAAATGAAGATTTTTGAAAAGGAAATCAATCAGGTGTTGTTGGAAGAAAAAAACGCCATGACCTTGAACAATAAGGAACAATTGGCCTTGCAATACACCCCAAAGATTGAAAGTCTCAATCAAGATATTACTAGTCTGAAAAATGAAATAGCTACCAAAGAAGCGGAAACAAATGCCCTCTACGATACCTATATTTCTGAAGCAGAAGGAACCGCTGGAACGGGTCTATTGGGTAAAGGTCCTGTATATAAGGAAAAGCGAGAAAAGCATGATGCTTATCTGGCCGAACTGAACACCTTAAAGGAAACCAATGCCACCAAAATTGAAGGGCTCGAATCCCAAATTGCGGCGTTGGAAACGGATTACAACACGGCCGTAACCAATTCCCAGCCTATTATTGATGGATTTGATGGGCTCATGGCCCGCATCAATGCACTGGGTAAACTGCCTTGGTTTCCTTCCTTCTTTATCTTTTTATTGTTCTTGGCGATTGAAACCGCTCCTATTATTGCCAAGTTGTTGGCACCAAAAGGAGAGTACGACTATAAATTTGAGGAGCAGGAAAGTGTAGTGGCCACATGGGTGACCCAAAAAGTGGCACAACGCAAACTCTTGATGGCCACCGATGGGGAAATCAATACGCAAATCTATGCCGATATCAAGAGCGAGGAAGAACTCTATCGCTACAAAAAGGAAAAGGCGGAAGAGTTGCTTCGGCTACAAGCCGATTCCTTCCACAACGTGCAAGTAAAGGGACTCTAGTCCACAATCCCCATATTTTTTAATAGGAAAGAGGCATTCATATTTTGGCAAACCCCTTCTTTGAACTTATAATCAAAGAACAGCTCCCCATTGATAATCTGGGCATCAAAATAGTGGTTCTCCACTTGGGGAAGTTTATCTGCAAGGGTGCAAAGGCTTAAATCGTGGGTGGCCACCATGCCCGTTGACCCATTTTTCACCAAACGTTCTATAAATTTTTTAGAACCTTCGGCCTTATCCACACTGTTGGTTCCTTTTAAGATTTCGTCCAAAATGACGAAACCGTCCCCTTTTTCCAACTCTTCTACAATATATTTTAAGCGTTTCAGCTCTGCATAAAAATAGGAGGTCTCATCGGTCAGTGAATCCGAAGAACGCATACTCGTCAACAAGCGAACAGGAGCATATTTTACTTCCTTTCCTTTTACGGGCAAACCCATATTTGCCATGACTATCTGTAGGCCAACGGCCCGTAAAAAGGTACTTTTCCCGGCCATATTGGCCCCGGTAACGATACAAAAACGACCCTTTCCTATCTCAAAATCGTTCAATACGTTCTTTTTGGAATCTACCAAGGGGTGGCCCACTTCCTTTCCACTCAAAACCGCATCACCCTGAACCAAGTTAGAATAGGTATGATCTGGATGATTAAAAGCATAGGTACCCAAGGTAACGTAGGCATCAAACTGGGCAATGGCCGAAAACCATTCCTCAACCTCATCCCCGTATTTTTCAATCCAAGACTCCACTTTATAAGCAAAGTATAAACTCCAAAGGAAAAAACCTTGACCGATAAGCAACACCAAAAGGTTGTTTTGCTGTTCAAAGTTGTCCATCCGTCGACTAAAGTTTTTCAATATTTTTGACGTCTTCGTGCCTTCGACCTCCAGCTTTTTTTGAAGGTCCTGCAAGAGTTCCGATTTGAAATTTTGTCCTTCCAGTTCAGAAATCAAGCACTGGTGTTGCTGCATGGTTTCTTGCGCTTCGGACACTTGAACCGCAAACTTGAGAATGCTTTTGGAAAAACGACCGATAATCCCAAAACCCAAAAAGTACCAGAGTACCACCAAACTATTGGGTACCAAACTAAAAACGCTCAAAAAAATCAACAAAACAGAAATCAATGCAAAAATGAGGGTTACCATCCCTGTCCACTTTGGTGTGAACGAAACATGGTTTTTCATCCAATTGGAAACCAAATCAGGTGAAATCCTGGGCTTAGTTTCGCCAGCCAAAGCGGAAAAATGTTGTCGCCATTCGGGCAATTGGGCCAATTCTTGAATCGCTTCTTGTTTTTTGGTAATATCCTTCGGATATCCGTCCAATAAAAGGCTCGAAAAAACTTTCCTGCCCTGAACCAATGTCGTTCGGTTGGTATATTGATAAAAGGAACCCCGCCCGAACAAATCCAAATCTTGCGCATAAGGATGGTCGGGTTGTAAAAATTCTCTTCCGTCTGGTAAATGGTGATAACGGCGGGCCAAGATTTCCAGTTCTTTTGTATTGATGTCAATCAAGCGTTGTACATATGCCTTATACCGCTTTACATTGATAAAACGAATAATCAGAAATATGAACAACCCAACGCCTAAGGGCAGCAGTACAAAAATTGCCTCCGTTCCCCAAAAGAAGTAAGTCCCAAAGGCCAATGCCACAAATATGGACAACCGTAACGTGGCCAGCAACCCCAATCGCTTTTTTACCTGCTGAAGTTCCTGCTGATGTTTATCTCTTTGGGATGTGTAAAAATGCTGTAAATCCACCATCTAATCTCTGCCCATATTTTGCAATTCCTGCTGTAGTTTTTTGGTAAGTCCAGCCACCACAAGTTCGTAGGAATGGTCCACCAGTTCCAGAATCAATTTAGCAGGAAGGTTTTCCAAGAAAAGGGTATTCCAATGGGTTTTGCTCATGTGGTAACCCGGAATAATCGTCCCATCGTATTCCTCACGCAGTTCCACGGCACGTTCTGGGTCACATTTTAAATTGCACTGTGGAGGGAGTCGTTCCAAGGATACCAAGGCGAACATTTTTCCCATCACTTTAAACACCAACGTATTTGCATCAAAGGGGAACTCCTCCGTCACCCCCTTTTTTGTGAGGCAATATTCACGAAGTTCCTCAACATTCATGGCTAGATACCTTGCGAATCGTACACAATGACCTTTTCCCAAAGATCTTTACATTCCTCAATAAAAACAAGGTGCGGTGGTTCTGTTTGGTAAGCTGCTTGATCTTCGGCTGACTCAAATGACACGATGAGTGCATAAGTGAACGAATCATCCACTACATCCCGAACTGCTTTGGGTGGTTTTCCAATATATTGGGTCTTGGCGTATTGCGAATTGTCCAGAAACTTTCTTAGGGAAGCTTCAAACTTGTCCCTGTCGGCCTCGCTATCTGGGTTTTTGAACCAGAAATAAACGGTATGCGCAAATGCGTCGTCAAAGTTTTTCATGTCATTTTTGATTTGTACACAACTGGAGGAAACTATTCCCACCAAAAATAGAATAATGATTCTTGTTTTCATGTTTGTTTATTGTTCTATAAATTGTTTTTCTCGATTTGAAATTTCCAAGGCAGAATAATCCAAGGTCCAACCAATGGTCTCCACAATTTTTTCCACCACCAAAACGGCTTGCAAGGCTTCTTTACGTGCTGTTTCCATTAAACCACTTTCAGGGATTTTCTGTTTGATGTGTTCCTTGGCCTCCTGATTCAATTTGGTGAGGTCGTTTGGTGAAAAGCTGTTGAACAGTCCGTTCTTGATATCATAAAACTGAAGGTCGGGCTCAATGGACAACACTTCCGGCACTGGAAAATTACGCAATACGATTCTTTTATTCTGGATATCGGCGGATAAATCCAGTTTCCCTAGATCATATCCAATATGTGCCTTGGCCTTCACTACAATCAGTGCCTTTTTCTTGCTGCGCAAAAGGCTCATAAAACTGTCCTTAGTGTTTTCGTAATGATAGATTTCAGCAAAATCGCCTTCCACCGAAACCAATTTGCAGACACTGCGAATCTTGTCCAACAACACTGTGGATTGCTGTTCGGTGATTTCTCTGCTCTTCTTTTTACGGAACAGGGAGTACACCCAATACATGAGTATTGCCCCTAATATTACACCGAGAATGGTATCAACTATTTCACCCATGATTACCTATTTCACCCAAGTGGGTAAACTTAAATCCTTTGTCATATTTTAGTCCATAACCCAAGGCTCTATCCAATGCCGAATGCGAAAACAGGATGATTCCTAGGAGTTGGCATAAAGGTATTGAAAAGTAGATACCCATGAGGTACACCACCAAGGCAACTCCTTTGTGATGGAACAGATTATAGGAAAATGCCCCGATCTTATTACCAAAAAGGTAGCCAAGCATCCCAATATCAGGCGTCAGGAGCAACACCAAAAACCACCACCAGGCATAGGGCGTTAAACTGAACAGGTAGATGCCTAAACCGAACATCATGAGTTCCTCAAGCTTAAGAATTACTTTCATTTTTCCAGGATTTTATACAAAACTGGGCGACTGGGACTGGCATCATTTTCGAATGGCGCCACCTGAAGGTCTAAAAAGTAGGTACCGTCCACCACTTTGTTGGGTACGTAAATAAATTCTGTGATCGTGGCTTTTTCCCGAGGTTTGCCTTTGCTATTCCAAAAGGCATTGTGACACAGAAGTGCACCTGCATCCCGTTCTTTGTCCACCGAAGGCAAATCTACCAGCAAGTGTTTCACCCCTTTTTTCACCAAGTACTTCGCGGCTTTTTCCATTAAATACGGTGGATTGGTATCGGAGTAGTTGTGGGAGCGTTTGTCCTTGAGATTGGGCAAAGTCCGAATGACAACTGCTTCCCGTTTTTTGTTGCCCAAGGCGTATTTGAGTTGCTTTTCGGAAATGACAAAGTCTTCGCCTTCCTGCTCAGGGGCCACAGTGATGACCTCAGCCAAAAAGAAGAACTGCTTTAGTTTCTTGTTGACGGAATGAAATGCTTCTGTAATATGCCCCAAACACTCTGTATGCGTAACATGGCTATGTGGATTGAACCAAATATCATTGAAATTGGTGGACGCGCCCTCGGTCACCTTTCCCGTAAAACCATCTTGTTTGTGGGGGGAGATTTTCGGTGGGTCCAAGTACCAGGCATTCACACCTCTATCTCCATCTTGGAGCGGTATGGAGATATCAAGGGGTTTGGACAAATCAATTTTATAGTTTCTGGAATTGTGTTTTATGGTGGCTATCATTCAATCGTAACTTAAAACAGTAATTAAATCAATTCATTTGATAAATGCAATTAATTGTTGGCTTGAGTGAAAGCTTAAAAGAATTTTGATTCACTGGAAGCCATGTTTAATAAACTTAGAAGGCATGCTGGTCTAATACTGCGTTGATTTTTTGTTCCAAAAACCATAATTTTATTCCTATCTGTCGACAGGCAGGCATCGTTGGTTATAAATCGTTAATACGGATTTATGTCTCTGTGGTTAGATTCAATTTAAAATTATGAAAAATGAAGTGCGACAATGGGCCCTTTTCACATCTATTACAGGAATCATATCAATTGGATGTTATTTTTTAGCAATACTTATACCCTTAAAGGGATTCTTCTGGCACTTAAACAGTTTTAGTATTGGAGTATTACTGGGTGTTTCACTATTCGGTTTAAGCAAGATTTTCACACAGTCCATATTTTCAATAGTAGGAGGATTATTGTCGCTTCTCGGCGGAATATTTATGTCTTATATGTTAATCCTTCAGCATGGGTTAAGTGCTTACAACAATTCTGGTTCAAGTAGTAATGGGATACAAGCATTCAACTACATACAATTATCAACTGATATTGCTTTTGATTTTTTCATAGGTATAGGTTTGATATTTCTGTGCGTACAAATGATACGTGAAGGAAAAATTTGGTTGATAGTAGGACTAATTGGATTTGTGCTACAACCAATGCAAATAGTCTTTAATCTAATAACTTTTCCAATTAATCCACACGAAAAAGGCCTTTTGGATATAGGTCCATTTGCAGCTCTTTGGCTTGTTATGATTTATTTATTGTCTGGAAGAGTTTATTTAAATAAAAAATAAATCTCACAGACACTAAAATGAATATGCGAGCTGAGTCATCTGAAAAGTCGATGCAAAATAGGAGACTCTTCCTGCTTCGAGCAAATGGGTTACACACTCATTTTGGTTTAACTATAAGCACACACCCTCCAACGCTACTCCAAGAAAAACAAATCACTGGCAATGCCATCTGCCAAAAACTTTCCTTTTTTGGTGGTGAGCAGTTTTCCATCTTCCAGAAAAAGTAAACCCTGCTCCAAAAATTTATGGGACTGTTGGTTCAGGTACTTTGCGTATTTTGCACCGAATTCGGCTGCTATCCGTTCCAAAGAAACGCCCCAAATGGTTCTGAGACCGGTCATCACATACTCGTTGTAGCGGTCTGTTTGGGTCAAGGTTTCGGTTTCATTGGGAAGTTCGTCTGCTTCTATAGATTTGATGTATTTAATGTTGTTCCGAATGTTCCAGCTTCGGTTGCTGCCATCAAAGGAATGGGCCGATGGGCCAATGCCCAAATAGGTTTTCCCCAACCAATAAGAAGTATTGTTTTGGGAAAAGAAACCCGGTTTTCCAAAGTTGGAAATCTCATAATTGATGAATCCGCTCGCTTCCAGCATATCCATCAGCATATTAAACTGTTCTTGGGCCTGTTCGTCATCCACATTGGGGACCACGCCTCTTTCAATGAACTTTTTAAGGGCTGTTTTGGGTTCTACGGTCAACGCATAGCTCGAGATATGGGGCAGATTAAAATCCAACGCTTTTTGGATATTGGACTTCCACCGTTCATGATCTAGACCGGGTATTCCATAAATCAAATCGATGGAGATATTGTCAAAGTATTTTGCGGCTTCCCGAATACAGTTTTCGGCTTCGTGGGCATTGTGCGCCCGGTTCATCAAACGAAGATCTTCTTCAAAAAACGATTGTATTCCAATGCTTAATCGATTAATCCCCGTCTTTTTGTATTCCGAAAGGAGAACTCTCGACTGCGCTCGAGATGACACCAAATCATCCGGGTTAGCTTCCAAGGTGATTTCTGGTTGGTCAATTACGTTGTAATGGTCATACACTGTTTGAATCAGCCGCTCAATCTCTTCAATTTCCAAGATGGATGGCGTTCCTCCCCCAAAATAAATGGTTTCCACTAGCTCATTGGGCAGCTCCTCTTTGCGTAGTTCTATCTCTTTGATAAGTGCATCCACCATGGCCTCCTTTTTTCCCAATTGTGTGGAAAAATGAAAATCGCAATAATGGCAAGCTTGTTTGCAAAACGGCACGTGAATGTAGACTCCAGACATGGTCAGCGAAGTTTATCCGGATTCTGTTTAACAAAAGCTTCCCAACCCGAATAGCTTTTACCCACTTCTACCTTTCCATCATTATAAAAATGACAAACGGCAGCGGCGAGTCCGTCTGTGCTGTCCAAATTTTTGGGGAGGGTTTTCAGCTTCAGCAGGCTTTGCAGCATTTTGGCCACTTGTTCCTTGCTGGCATTTCCATTTCCGGTAATGGCCATCTTGATTTTCTTGGGCATGTATTCCGTAATCGGCACCTGCCTAGATAAGCCCGCGGCCATGGCCACGCCTTGTGCCCGGCCCAATTTTAACATGGATTGCACATTTTTTCCGTAAAAAGGCGCCTCAATGGCGATTTCATCGGGATGGTAGGTATCAATCAATTCCAGTGTACGCTCAAAAATAAGTTTAAGTTTGGTGTAGGGGTCCTCATATTTTCGGAGCATCAACTCGTTCATCTGCACAAAGTGCATTTGCTTATTGACCACCTTTATGATGCCAAAACCCATAACGGTTGTTCCTGGGTCTATCCCTAAAATGATTTTCTCTGTTGCCAAATCGCTAATTGGTGTTTAGTACCAGCGGTAACCGAAACCGGAGGCTCACCGGATTTCCCCGTTTTATGGCCGGTGCCACTGTGGTAAGGTCGTTCAGTAGTTCGGATACTTTGGTGTTAAAATCGGCTATCTCATTCAGGACGGAGGTTTTTTCCTCCACATGCAACACAGAAATAAAACCATGTTCATCAATCACAAAGTCAATGTATACAGTATCGTTTAAATCCTGGTTTACCTGAAATTCCAGGCTGTCCAAGGCGTTGGAAAAAGAGTCCAACATCACGTTTTGAAAACACTCACGCTGGGCCTGTTTGGTGGCCGTTTCGTCGCATCCATCAAAATGGGGATATTGGTCCACATCGTTCCAATCTATGGCCAAAAGTTCTTCATTGACCAATTTTTGGGTCTTGTCTTCCTTTGACATAAAAAGTTCGCAGGAAACCAGCAAGCCAAATAAGGATAACAACATGTACTTCCGCATAACAGCCCCGAGAATTTGGCTGAAATTACAATTTTTTAGTGAAGAAAGGTAAATGCAAAGAGGCCTGAAATATTTTCAAACCTCTTGCCATACCAATAAACACAACCAAAAACCACTAAAAGGCAATTGTAACCTTTCCTCGTAAATAAAAAGGTGTTCCTGGGGTAAAATGAATTTCCTCAAACGAATTCGGTTCGTTGAACAAACGGCTTTCTGTGGCAAATTGGGTTTCATTCCATTCCGTGTTGAACAGGTTTTCCAAGATAAGTCCAAAGGTCCAGTTGTTGACACTATAGTTGAGAGCGGCATCGGTCACAAAATAGCCTTCGGCTACAATTGAATTGTCCTCGTTGGCAGGTCTGTCATCGATATACCTGTAGTTCAATCCTCCCGAAAGGCCTTGGTCGCCACCTAAAGTCACTCCACCCGTCATCGTGAAATCAGGTGCCAAAGGAATATAATCCTCCCCATCGGCCTCCTCGGTGCTACGGGCATGGGTGTAGTTGGCATCGGTATATAGGTAAAGCCAATCCAAAGGTTGGTACCTTGCCCCTACCTCAAGCCCCATTCTTCTGGTTTTTCCACTGGGTTCCACAATACCTGCATCGCCAACGTACACAAACTCTTGATCTAAGAACAAGGTCCATAAGGTGGTATTCAAGACCAATCTGTTCGCTGGTTTTATAATGGTTCCCAAATCCATTCCGTAGGCAGCTGGCAGAATCTCTTCACCTCCGTTTGCTATGACCACGCGGGTGTCGTTGGAATGAAAACCGATACCTGTCTTCAAGAAAAACTGGGTGTTCTCGCTTGGACTATAAATAGTATTGAACTTGGGGCTAAACGCCACTTTTTCCTCGCTACGGCTATCGTACTGCTCGCTCATCTTGTTGATGTAATCGAACCTGAAGTAGTCCAAACGAACGGTAGGCTCAAACGTAAATTTACCCGATTTGAACTCTGCCCCTGCAAAAGCGGACCCATTTACCTCACCCACATCGCCATAGGCCAAACGCTCCAACAATTCCTGACGATTCAACGTGCGGGACAATTGGTTGTCGTCCACATTATCATACCTAAAACCGATTCCTCCATGGTACTTGAATCCCATTTCGCCCAAACTGGCCGAATTGTTCTGAAAAACCGTCTTGGCACCAGCCATCAATCGGTCCTCAAACTGCCTGATTTGATCACCGTTTAAAGGGTCTTCCAAGAAAAAAGTGAAGTTAGAGTATAGCTCAAAATCGTAATGGGAAACAAAAGCCATGGTATTGAGCGATTTTCCCGTATCCAAGTTTTTATTATGGTTCAAAACGAAGTTGATTCTGCTCGTTTGGCCGCCTTCGGTGTCATCGATAGCGCCAAAACGACTGATCAACCCTTGGTCAACCGCTCGTTGTGGTATTTGCCCCGATGCATCCCACTTGCTGGAAAAGTGTGAAGCTGTCAACAAGAGTTCCTGATCTCCGGGTAACGCATAGCGGTACCTGCCTAAAATATTGATTCGATTGAAGTTCTGCGGCGAATCAAACGGACCATCCGTTAAATACAGTTCGGAAGCCAAGTAAGCATTGCTATTCTGGTTATCCATCACATTGAACATCCCCACAAACCTACGGGCACCAAATTGTCCTACTTCGGTGGAGAGCATGCTTTTATCCAAGCTTTTTCTCAGCCTTAAATTCACATAACCGGCGGTATTGAAGTTTCCTTGGTCTGCATAATAGGGGCCTTTTCCAAAGTTTACATTTTCTATGGTTTCTGGAATCACAAAGTGAAGATCTGCGTAACCTTGACCATGGGCATGCGATACCATGTTCACGGGCATGCCGTCCACATTGATGGCCACATCGGTTCCGTGGTCAACATCGAAACCTCGTAGGAATATCTGCTCGGCCTTTCCCCCACCAGCGTGCTGGCCAATAATCAGGCCGGGGACTTTTCTTAATATCTCCTGTGATGATTTAACGGGATTGGTTTTCACATCCACATCCACCACTCGGCTCAAAGCATCCACTTCGGATACCAAAACCACTTGATCTAAAGAAATGGAACTCTCTTCAAGAACAATGGTAATCGGATTCTGTAGATTTGTCTCATTCATCACTCTGGTCAGCGTTGCATATCCCAATCTGGAAAAGTAAATCGTGTCGTTTACCGAAGTCCTATCCAGAACAAAATGCCCTGTTCCATCGGTATGGCTATGTTGACCACTGGTCTTGTTAAAAATTCCAGCATCCTCTATTGGGGAACCGTCTTCATCCACCAGTTTTCCCCTCATGTTTTGCGCAGCAATAGTGCCCATGAACAGCATGGACAATGCCGCCATAAAATATTTCATGTCGTTGTCTTTAAAATTTAATTTGTGTAAATAAGTCTGAACAATAGGAGCACTAGACCAGTTCCAAAAGATTGAAACCCGTTCACAAAAATCGGCCTAGCCCATTTTCAGCTATGCTCGGGAGGAGGCGTGGTTACACCTTGGCACCAAAAAGAAGTTAAGTTTTGGTACGCCCAATGGTTGTTAACAACTGGCACCGTATAAATTTGCGTTGTAATTTTGCCTTCTTCAACGAAATGTTTGTCCAATTTTAAACTGATTTCATCCTTGGATTCCTGTTCATCAGGTTGATTCGCTTCCAACAATTCCTTCAAGGCTTCCAAGGCTTCGTGGGAGTGGCCGGCCATGGCTTCTAAAGAAGAATAATAATCAATGGCTTCGTGATTTGAGGCAAAACCATGGTGATGCGTTTTTGTGGCAAATATGTGTGATACCTCATGCAAGGTTTCCAACACCAGCCCATTAAAAAGTCCGAGTACATAAAACAAACACATTGTTGTACATCCAATTCGGACGAACTTTGATTTGATATGTGTTTTATTTGGTTTCACGACCTTTAATTAATCGGTTTCAAATTTACCTACGTAATTTTTAAGGATAGGGTTTTATTTGGATTTTGATTGTAACAATTGTCGGTTACATTTGTCTAACAAGAAAACACAACCATGGACATTGCATTACTCATTTTGGGATTTCTGCTGATGCTAGTTGGCATACTGGGTAGTTTTTTGCCTGTATTGCCAGGTCCGCCCATAAGCTGGGTAGGACTGTTGTTGCTCTATTTGACCAAAGCGGTACCCGACAACTGGTGGGTCCTTGCGATCACCTTTGTCATTGCCATCACCATTACAGTTTTGGATTATGTGATTCCAGCCATGGGCACTAAAAAGTTTGGGGGTAGCAAAGCGGGCATGTGGGGTACCATCGTTGGATTATTGGTTGCCATATTTTTTCCCGTTTTTGGTCCATTCGGAATCATCATTTGGCCATTTATTGGGGCCTTGGTCGGTGAGTTGTTGAACAAGGCCAACAAAGAAACCGCCCTTAAGGCGGCTTTTGGTTCATTTTTAGGTTTTTTGACGGGAACTTTTATGAAGTTTGTCGTAACAGCTTTATATGCCATTTTTTACGTTTACATCACCATCAAGTACGCGGGCGACCTATTTACGTTTAGTTAGTCAAACCATTCCACTTTATCAGCAATGGGTGTTCTTGCAGATGGTATAACCTCACCATCAAAATAACCCATATAGAAAAAGCCCAGGCATTTTTCGCCTTCTTTCAATTCGAAGAATTCATCCATATATGTTATGAGTCCAGGCGAAGACCAATAACTGCCAATGCCCAGTTCGGTGCAGCACAACCACATATTTTGGACGGCCATGGCTACAGAAGCAATTTCCTCCCATTCCGGCAAACTTTCTTTTGGGTCGCGTTGCATGCAGATGGCGATTACTGCTCCAGAATTGGATGGATTAAATTGCAGTTTTTTGATTTTCATCTGTTTTGGACTTGGGTCAGTTTCCTCATATTTATTGGAAAGGAAAATCCCCAATTCATGTTTCTTCTCCCCAGTTAATACCTTAAAACGCCATGGTTCTGTTTTTTTATGGGTAGGCGCCAAATTGGCCGCTTCCAAAATCTTTTCCAAAGTTTCTTTGGCGATGGGCTTATCAATATATTGTGGAGGAAAAATACTTCTTCGTTCCTTGATCAAATCAAAAATCATAATGTCCTATTAAGTTGAATTCCAAAGTTACGCTCCAAATGGTTCCTATCATAATTTCTGAAGCAAGTCCATGCATTTTTGAAGCGCAGGATTTCTATTATCCGTTTTCCAGACCATGCTCAACACCGCACGTTGTTTTATTTTTTTCATTTCGATGAATTTTACTTTCATCTGAAATCCATGCTGAAGCGTCGTCGGCACAATCGCAATCCCCAGCTTATTTTCTACTAGCTTAAAAATGGTCTGTGCATGCACCGATTTATGGGAAACATTCGGAACAAATCCACTATCCTCACAAATACTGAGCACCGTATCGTAGTACATGGGACTGTAATCTTGGGAAAAAAGGATAAAATCCTCCTCCGCCACTTGATTGATGTTCTTAAAATTGGCTTCATCCAAAGGATGGTCTCCAGGCAGCACCAATGAAAAGGTGTCCTCAAAAACAGGTCTCACATCCAATCCTTTGGGTACTCGGGACAATCGTACAAAGCCCAAATCCAATCGATCCGCCAAAATCGCATTGATTTGCGCTCGATTGGACAGCTCCTCCAAGGTGGTATGGACTGTTGGAAACTTTTCCTTCAGTCCCAACAATAAATTCGGCACTACATTTTGCATGGCCGAACCCAAAAAGCCAATACGAACCTCCCCCAATTGTCCTTCTCCAATCAGTTTTACTTGTTTTTTAGTCTGCTCCAGATGGTTCAGTATAAACTCCACCTCCTTTTTTAAAAACTCCCCTGCAGGAGTCAAGCTCACCTTTTTCTTGTCCCTCACAAAAAGTTGGGTGCCCAATATTTCTTCCATCTGTTTGATTTGTGTACTCAAACCGGGTTGAGAAATGAACAACTTTTCGGCGGCTTTTCTATAGTGCAGTTCTTCGGCCACCGCCAAAAAATAGATGAAATGTCTAAGCTCTATCTGATAATTCATACTTATTGATTGTTACAAAAATAAGTATTGGTAATTATTAAACCTAACTCGTAATTTTATTCAAAAGAAAAACACATGGCGATAGACCGAACATTTCATTTTGGCGAAGACCATTTAACCGCAAGCATAGCTTTAGGTTTGGCCCATGACACCATAAAAGGGGTTTTCTCCGATGAATGCCTTAAAAAAGTCAATGCGAGTTCCCAACGTGTTCAGCACATTGTGGAAAAAGGCGATACGGTGTATGGAATCAACACTGGTTTTGGTCCTTTGTGCAACACCAAAATTTCCAAAGCGGACACCAAAATTCTACAATCCAACATATTACAGAGCCATAGTGTAGGCGTGGGCGAACCTATTTCCAACGAATTGGCTAAAATCATGTTGATTCTTAAAATCCATGCCTTGGCAAAGGGATTTTCCGGAATTGCTGAAACCACTTTGCAACGCATGCTTTGGCATTTGGATAACGATGCCGTTCCCGTGGTTCCTTCCCAAGGTTCAGTAGGAGCTTCTGGGGATTTGGCTCCGCTTTCCCATCTATTTTTACCCTTAATAGGTTTAGGGAAAGTAGCATATCGAGGTAAGACTATCCCGACGCAAGAACTTTTTAAACAAAAAGGATTAAAACCGTTGGAATTGGGCCCGAAGGAAGGGCTAGCATTAATCAATGGAACTCAATTTATCGCCGCCCATGGCGTGATGGTGGTTCACAAATTACAGTATTGCCTGCGCCATGCGGATATCATCGGTGCTATGATGCTCGAAGGACTACAAGGCTCCATGAAGCCCTTTTTTGAAGAATTGCACGAACTACGTCCCTTTAAGGGCAACCAACATGTGGCCGGCAGAATCCGAACACTCCTTCAAGGTTCTGAAATTTTGGAAGATCATATCGATTGCGAACGGGTTCAGGACCCCTACTCGCTGCGCTGTATGCCACAAGTGCACGGAGCATCTCGCAATGCTTGGCTACACCTAAAAGAATTATTGGAAATCGAACTCAATTCGGTTACGGACAACCCTGTTATCATAAACGATGAATTGACCATCAGCGGTGGAAATTTCCACGGACAACCCTTGGCCATGGCCTTGGATTATGCTGCTTTGGCCGCTTCGGAAATCGGAAACATCTCCGACCGACGCATCTATCTGGCCCTCGAAGGCAACAGTCCGGGTGTTCCCAAATTGTTGATGAACGATACGGGCATCAATTCGGGCTATATGATTTTACAGTATACTTCGGCCGCTTTAGCCAGTGAAAACAAAAGTTTGTGTTTCCCAGCTAGTGCCGATAGCATTCCCACTTCGTTGGGACAGGAAGACCATGTGAGCATGGGGTCCATCAGTGGTAGAAAGGCACTCAACATTATTGGGAATGTAGAGAAAATCCTTGCGATTGAACTATTGACCTCAGCGCAAGCTTTCGAGTACAGAAAACCCTTAAAATCAGGTATTGTGTTAGATGAAATCCATACATTCCTCAGAACCAAGGTTGCTTTTGCCGAGAACGACCGAGTATTTGCAGATGATATCGAAAAAGGAATCGAAATCATTCAAAACGGGGAAATCATTGATTTGGTAGACCGTGTAATGGATGAAAAACAATTGAAGTGGAACACCCCACACCTTGATGAATTTGAAACATATTAACATGAACAGACCACTACTAATAGGGCCTTTTACGCAATTACTCCCAATGACAGGACTCCCCTTAAAAGGAGCGCTCAAAGATGAGCAACTTAGCATCGTTGAAAATGGGGGCATTTTGGTTTCCGAAGGAAAAATTCTCAAAGTCGGTGTTTTTGATGAGTTGAAATCTGACAATGTCGACATTCACCATATCGAAGGAAACCATGTTTGCCTACCTGGCTTTGTGGACTCCCATACCCATATTTGTTTTGGAGGAACCCGTGCCCGCGATTACGCCTACCGAAATGCTGGAAAAACCTATTTGGAGATTGCCAAAGCCGGTGGAGGCATTTGGGATACGGTGACCCAGACCCGAAAGGCATCACAAGAAGAATTGGTTGAGGGAATTATCTCCAGAAGTAAAAAACATCTTAGAAATGGTATTACCACCATCGAAGTAAAAAGTGGTTATGGCCTTTCTGTGGATGAAGAATTGAAAATGCTACGCGCCATCAAACAGGCCAACGAAACCACAAATGCAACTTTGGTGTCAACTTGTTTGGCGGCCCACATGAAACCCAAAGATTGGAATCACGACAAGGATTATTTGGATGTAGTCATAAATGAATTGTTCCCAATTATCAAAACCGAAAACCTGACCAATCGCGTGGATGCCTTTGTGGAAGAAAGTGCCTTTTCCCCGGTGGAAATCAAACCGTATTTTCAAAAAGCAAAGGAAATGGGTTTCGACATCACCGTACACGCCGACCAATTCACCACGGGCGGCAGTCAAGTAGCGGTGGATTTTGATGCGGTAAGTGCCGACCATTTGGAAGCCAGCACCGAAAAAGAAATTCAATTGCTGGCCAAGAGCAACACCATTGCCACTGCATTGCCTGGGGCATCCATCGGTTTAGGTTGTGCCTATACTCCTGCCCGCAAAATTTTGGACGCCGGTGGCGCATTGTCCATTGCCAGCGACCACAATCCAGGGTCCGCTCCCATGGGCGACCTATTGACCCAAGCCAGTATTTTGGGAACTTTTGAGAAACTGTCCAATACCGAAGTCTTGGCAGGTATCACTTCCAGAGCCGCAGCGGCTTTGCGTTTGACAGACCGAGGAAAATTGGAAGAAGGAGCGCAAGCAGACTTTGTGGTTTTTCCAACGGATAGCTATCAAGAAATCACCTACCATCAAGGGCAACTAAAGCCAAGCGAAGTTTGGAAAAAAGGAATGCCCATTCATTAAAACATTGCATCATGACTGAATTTCAGCAACAGATACTACAAGGAATCCCTGAGCACCTTCCTCCCAAAAAAGGTTACCCAAAAAATGGCAATCCAGCTCCAAAACGAAAGGATATCCTCTCCAAAGAAGAGAAAAAATTGGCCGTACAGAATGCACTGCGTTATTTTCCCGAGGCTTGGCACCAAGAACTCGCCCCGGAATTTGCAGAGGAGCTAAAAACCTATGGTCGTATCTACATGCATCGGTTTAAGCCCGATTATGAGATGTATGCACGACCCATTTCGGAATATCCTGCAAAAACACATCAAGCGGCGGCCATCATGCTCATGATCCAAAATAATTTGGACCCTGCCGTGGCACAACATCCCGAGGAACTCATTACCTACGGGGGCAATGGCGCAGTATTTCAAAATTGGGCGCAGTACCTGCTCACCCTAAAATATTTGGCGGAAATGACCGATGAGCAGACCTTGAACATGTATTCAGGTCACCCAATGGGACTGTTTCCATCCTCCAAAGAAGCACCAAGAGTTGTCGTCACCAACGGCATGATGATTCCCAACTATTCCAAACCTGATGATTGGGAACGCTTCAATGCGCTTGGTGTGACACAATACGGACAAATGACGGCAGGTTCCTACATGTACATTGGTCCGCAGGGAATTGTTCATGGAACTGCCATTACAGTAATGAATGCTTTCAGAAAAGTTTTGGACAAAGACGAATCCCCGGAAGGCAAGATTTTTTTAACTGCTGGATTGGGAGGCATGAGCGGTGCCCAACCCAAGGCCGGAAATATCGCAGGGGGCATTACTATCTGTGCAGAAGTCAACTCCGAAGCGGCCAAAAAACGCCACAACCAAGGTTGGGTGGATGAACTTTTGGTGGATTTGGACCTACTGGTCGTTCGCACCAAAGAGGCTGTTGAAAACAAAGAAGTAGTTTCCTTGGCGTACATCGGCAATGTGGTGGATGTTTGGGAACGCTTTTACGAAGAGGATATTTTTATTCATTTGGGATCCGACCAAACCTCGTTACACAATCCTTGGGCAGGAGGTTATTATCCCGTTGGACTTTCCTTTGAAGAATCCAATATCTTGATGGTGGAAAATCCCGAAGCCTTTAAAGAAAAAGTACAGGAATCACTCCAAAGACAAATCAACGCCATCAACAAGCACACCGCAAAGGGCACCTATTTTTTTGATTATGGCAATGCCTTTTTGTTGGAAGTCTCCCGTGCGGGTGGCGATGTGATGGCCGAAAATAATATCGATTTCAGGTATCCGTCCTATGTGCAGGATATTTTGGGACCTATGTGTTTTGATTATGGTTTTGGCCCATTTAGATGGGTCTGTACTTCAGGCGACCCAAAAGACCTTCAAAAAACAGATGCCATTGCCCTTGAGGTGATGAAAAAGATAAAATCCGAAGCTCCGGAAGAAATCCAACAACAGATGCAGGACAATATCAAATGGATTTCGGAAGCGGACCAGAACAAATTGGTAGTAGGTTCCCAAGCTCGAATCCTTTATGCCGATGCCGAGGGCCGTAGCAAAATTGCCGAAGCTTTCAACACGGCCATTGCCAAGGGAGAAATCAGTGCTCCCGTAGTGTTGGGGCGTGATCATCATGATGTAAGTGGAACAGATTCTCCTTTTCGAGAAACCAGCAACATTTACGATGGCAGTAAGTTCACCGCCGATATGGCTATTCAAAATGTGATTGGTGATAGTTTTAGAGGAGCCACTTGGGTTTCCATCCACAATGGTGGAGGCGTTGGCTGGGGAGAAGTAATCAACGGAGGGTTTGGTATGGTGCTCGATGGTTCAAAAGAAGCCTCTAATCGATTGAAGAAAATGCTATTTTTTGATGTGAACAACGGCATTTCCCGAAGAAGCTGGGCACGAAACAAAGGAGCCCGCTTTGCCATTGAACGAGAAATGGAACGCTCCCCCAATTTAAAGGTAACTTTGCCTTATCTTGTAGATTCAGATATTTTAGACGATCTTTTTTAACGTGATGAAACACTATGAACCCCCGAAAAAGAATCTCTGGACCGGAAGGATTTCCAACAAGTGGTTGTATCTCCACGAAAAGGTACATTGCACACCCTTGGACGAACTTCCCGAAGCACAGAAAAAATCCATTGCCCTTTTGGGCTATGCCTGCGACGAAGGCGTACGCCGAAACCAAGGCCGTGTCGGTGCCGTGGAAGGTCCTGATGCGATCAAAAGCAGTTTTGCCAAAATGCCCAATCATTTGGGGAGCAATGTCCTTTTGCACGATGTGGGTTCGATTGCTTGTGCCAATAGCGATATGGAATCTGCACAAGAACAACTTGCGGAATCAGTCACATTCCTTTTACAGAAAAAACAGTTCCCTATCGTCTTGGGTGGCGGACATGATATGGCCTACGGCCACTACAACGGCATAAAAACCTATTTGGATGCCAAGAAAGAGGGACAGACCATCGGTATCATCAATTTTGATGCACATTTTGATTTGCGTAAGAACACGGAGCAGAGCAATTCGGGCACCCCATTTTACCAGATAGCCAAGGACTGTGAAAAAGAGGGCATCGATTTTAAATACCTCTGCCTCGGTATCCGAAAGGATGCCAATGACCGAAACCTCTTCCAAATGGCCAAGGACCTTGACGTAATTTATGTGATGTCCGAAACCTTTCAGGTCACTTTTTTGGAAGAAATCACCACTTTTATCAATGCGTTTACCAAAAATGTGGACCATGTGTATGTGACCATTGATTTGGACGGATTTTCATCGGCCTTTGCCCCTGGGGTAAGTGCTGCTTCTCCCATGGGTTTTACCCCCCATATTGTACTGGAATGTTTGAAGACCATCGTAAACTCGGGAAAACTCATCAGTATGGACATCGCAGAGATGAATCCCAAATACGACATTGATGGGCAAACGGCAAAACTGGCCGCTTCGCTGGTGCACCATGTGGCGCATAGCATTTCTGGAAGTTGATGGTGCTTTGATTTGTCATTCTGACCAAAGCGAAGAATCTTTAGCGTTAATAAGGGTAGTTTGACACGAATTGCTCGAATTCCCACTAATATTTTATGAACTGTCACCTCGAGCGGAGTCGAGAGGTCTCATTGCGACTTAATTCATATGGTGATTCCGCTCTACAACGGAATTTGTTCGACCTCTCGGTCCCACAAACAAAAAAAGCCTTCCAAAAGGAAAGCCTTTCATTGGCGAGCATCAATTTGATGCTTCAACCTGATTCCAATCATCGCGACTGGAATCCAACACAACGGAACAAAGATATGATGATTTTTCGGAAAAAATAGCAGCCAGCGTTGTTGATATTTATTTTGTGGAATATTTCCATTTTATAGGAATATTTCCATAATTTAGCTTTCCTTCAGCTAAACAATGGAAAAGACGATTTTGCATTTGGACTTGGATACATTTTATGTATCTGTGGAGCGCATCATCAATACAGAGCTTAAGAACAAGCCCTTATTGGTGGGCGGCACAAGCGACCGTGGTGTGGTGGCCGCTTGTAGCTACGAGACCCGTGGATTTGGCGTTCATTCGGGCATGCCCATGAAAATGGCCAAGGAACTCTGTCCAGAAGCCGTAGTCATCCGCGGCAATGCGGGCACTTACAGCAAGTATTCGGATGTGGTCACGGAAATCATCAAGGAACATGTGCCCGTTTTCGAAAAATCGAGCATTGATGAGTTTTACGCCGATCTATCGGGCATGGACCGCTTTTTTGGCTGTTACAAATACGCCACGGAAATGCGCCAAAAGATCATTCGGGAAACGGGACTGCCCATTTCGTTCGGGCTATCGGTGAACAAAGTGGTTTCCAAAGTGGCTACCAACGAGGCCAAGCCCAACAATCAACTTAAAATCGATTTTGGGCTGGAAAAGCCTTTTTTGGCCCCATTGTCTATTAAAAAGATTCCTATGGTGGGCGATAAAACCTATCAAACCCTTAGAAATTTAGGGATACGGCGGATAAAGACCATCCAAGACATGCCCATGGACATTATGCAACGGGTTTTGGGGGTAAACGGCCAAGTCATCTGGAAAAGGGCCAACGGTATTGATAACACCCCCGTTATTCCCTTCCATGACCGAAAGTCCATTTCCACCGAACGAACTTTTGACCGTGACACCATCGATGTCATCAAATTGAAGGGCATCTTGCTGGCCATGACCGAGAACTTGGCCTACCAATTGCGCCGTGGCGATAAGTTGACGGCCTGCATTGCTGTAAAAATTCGGTATTCCGATTTTAACACCTATTCCAAGCAGCTTCGTATTCCGTATACGAGTGCCGACCATGTACTCATTCCAAAGATTTTGGATTTGTTCAACAGTCTGTACAATAAACGGATGTTGGTGCGACTCATCGGGATTCGATTCAGTCATCTGGTCTCGGGCAATTACCAAATCAACCTTTTTGAGGATACGGAAGAGACCTTGAACCTCTACCATGCCATGGATCATGTGCGCAACCGATTTGGTGCTCGGAGTGTGCTGCGTGCCTCCGCCATGGGTGCCAAGACCATTGGGAGCATGCACAACCCTTTTGATGGTCAACCACCAGTAGTTTTGGCGCATCGGAAACAGTGAACAATGAGCAATTTCCAATAAGCAATAACCAAATGTCACCTCAAGCGCAGTCGAGAGGGGCTTTTTACATGCCGGTCTCGCATCTCGACTCCGCTCGATATGACAGCTCAACCTCATAACTGATAACTGAAAATTGACAATTGTATCTAAACTGCCATTCATATTACAGTCTACGGTTCGGGACCTTCTCGGAGGTAGAGCTATTGCAATTGGCCCAGCAAAACCATGTGACCCAGTTGGTGCTCACCGACATCAACAACACGTCCGCATGCTTAAATTTTGTTCGAAAAGCACCAGAATTTGGGGTCAGACCTATCTTGGGCATCGATTTTAGGAATGGTGTCAGTCCTTGCTTTATTGGGATTGCCCAAAACAATGAGGGGTATATGGAACTCAACAAATTTCTATCACACCACCTCCATCACCAATTGAAAATTCCACAGAGGGCTCCTGCTTTTAAAAATGCCATGGTCATCTATCCTTTTGAGCAAGTTCTGCTGCATGATTTGGACAATTTTTCGGAGCAGGAGTTTGTTGGGGTTTCCATCAAAGATCTTCGCAGATTGCCTTTTTCCATATTGATCAACCTAAAGCACAAATTGGTGGTGCAACAGCCTGTTACCTTTCGGAACAAGCAAGATTTTAATGCCCATAGATTACTCCGGGCCATAGACAACAATGTTTTGTTGAGCAGGCTCTCCAAAGAGGAAGAAGCCAATGAGGATGAAAAGATGTATCCCATCCAAAATTTGGCGGCGGCCTTCTCCGAATTTTCCTTTATTCTGGAGAATACTGAAAAATTGCTCAGCAGTTGTAGCATCCATTTCGATTTTTCCAAGGGAAGAAAACCCCAAAACCTTAAAACCTATTTGGGAAGTGTGGAAGAAGATGAACGGCTCTTGGAGAAACTCTGCACCGAAGGCCTTCCGTATCGCTATAAAGAAATGGATGATTCCATTAAAACCCGCTTGGAAAAAGAATTACAGCTCATCAAAAAAATGGGTTTTGTCTCCTATTTTTTAATCAACTGGGACATTGTTTCCGAAGCACGCCGAAGAGGATTCTATTATGTGGGCCGTGGCAGCGGCGCCAACAGCATTGTGGCCTATTTGCTTCGCATTACCGATGTGGACCCCATGGAGCTCGACCTCTATTTTGAACGTTTCATCAACCTCTACCGGGCCAATCCGCCTGATTTTGACATCGATTTTTCATGGAAGGACCGCCCCGCCATGACCGAATATATTTTTGAACGCTTTGAACACGTAGCCCTGCTCGGAACCTATGTTACTTTTAAGGAACGGGGTGTTATTCGGGAGTTGGGTAAAGTCTTTGGCCTCCCTCCCCATGAGATTGATTTTCTTTCAGAAGGCAGATACAATTATGATGAACTGGACAGCATTTCCAAATTGGTCCTTAAGTACGGAGCGCTCTTAAGGGGCAAACCCAACTATTTGAGCATTCATGCGGGGGGAATCCTCATCAGTGAAAAGCCATTGCATTGGTTTTCGGCCACCCATCTGCCCCCAAAAGGATTTGCCACCACCCAATACGATATGGTCATCGCCGAAGATGTCGGCCTGTACAAATTTGACATTTTGGGTCAGCGTGGATTGGGGAAAATAAAAGAAGCCTTGGAGATTGTCGCTTATAATCAACCCGAAAAATATAAGGAAATTGACATCCATGACATCCAAGGGTTTAAGGCGGATAGCACCATCAACAACCTCATTAAAACTGCCCAATGCATGGGTTGTTTTTATGTGGAATCGCCTGCCATGCGCATGTTACTCAAAAAACTGGAAGTGGACAATTACCTGGGGTTGGTGGCAGCAAGCTCTATTATTCGGCCCGGAGTGGCCAAAAGTGGCATGATGCGGGAATACATCCTTCGTCACCGACACCAGGGAAGGGCCGAGGAAAAAGCCCATCCCGTGATGTTGGACATTATGCCGGACACCTATGGCGTTATGGTTTATCAGGAAGATGTCATTAAAGTGGCCCATCATTTTGCGGATTTGGACTTGGGTGAGGCCGATGTCCTCCGCAGGGGAATGAGCGGTAAATTCCGCTCGCGGGAAGAATTCCAAAAAGTGAAGGACAAATTCATCTCGAACTGTCGAAAAAAGGGCTATTCGGATACGCTCATTTTTGAGGTGTGGAACCAAGTGGCCAGTTTTGCAGGCTATGCCTTTGCCAAGGGGCACTCTGCCTCGTACGCTGTGGAGAGTTACCAAAGCCTGTTCCTGAGAGCCTACTATCCTTTGGAGTATTCTGTGGCCGTACTCAACAATGGTGGAGGGTTTTATCGCTCTGAGTTTTACATTCACGACGCCCGCATGATGGGTGCCACCATACACCCGCCTTGCATCAATAACAGTGTGGCGGTCAACCGAATTTATGGGAGTCACATTTATTTGGGAATGATGTATCTCCGTGATTTGGAGAGCCGGGTCATGGAGCGCATTATTAAAGAACGATACAAAAATGGAGCGTTTACCTCCTTGGAAGATTTTCTGGACCGTGTCTTTATTTCGATGGAACAACTGGCTATCCTTATTCGAATTGATGCCTTCCGTTTTACGGAAATCAATAAACATGAACTGCTCTGGAAAGCCCACTTGATGTTGTCCAAAAATGACCGATTGGAGCACCCGAAGCTTTTTCCGCCCCGTCACCATGGGTTTCAAATTCCAAAATTGCACACCACCGCTCTCGAAGCAGCCTTTGACCAGCTGGAACTCTTGGGTTTTTGCTTGCGCAGTCCTTTTGACCTATTGGCAGAACCCCCAAAAAACAGCAACGGACAGAAAGACTTGCATCGCTACCTCAATAAGCATATCGACATTTATGGCTATCTGGTCACGGTAAAGAATACGTCCACGCACAACGGTAAACGCATGCACTTTGCCACTTTGGTGGATCAACATGGCGAAGTGTTCGACACAGTGCTTTTCCCTCCCGTTGCCGCCAAGTATTTTTTTAGGGGCAAGGGCATCTACCGATTCTATGGCAAGGTGGTGGAAGAGTTTGGTTTTCTGAGCATTGAAGTCATCAAAATGCAAAAAGAAAGCTATATCCCCGACCCCAGATATGCCGATATGAAGACCAGCAAAAAACTATTTGGTTCGAACAAGTGAGTGGAATGCCGTACCTTAGAAAGAGCAATAAGCAAATCCTTAAGGTCCATGGAAAACAAGATAAAGCGCAACATATCCCTAACCGGAAACATTAAATTTACCGGACTGCGCTTAAAAGAACCTATGCAGACCTCAGCAGGTCTTTTGGGAATAAAGGAAGCATTACGGCACAGTTTTAAGGAAATGGGCATAGCCCGTTCCATGCGAAGCTTGTTGGAAATGAACCAAGAAGACGGTTTTCGTTGCCCCAGTTGTGCTTGGCCCGTACCCGAACACCCCTCAAAAATTGCAGAGTACTGCGAAAATGGAGCCAAGGCTTTGGCTGATGAGGCCACTACAGAACATATTGGAGCGGATTTTTTTGCCACGCATTCGGTAGAAGAATTATCCCAATTGAGTGATTATGAACTGAACAAACTGGGAAGGGTCGTGGAGCCATTGGTCTTGAAGCCGAACAGCATCCACTACGAGTCCATTTCGTGGCAAGATGCTTTTGAATTGATCTCCGATGAACTTCACAAACTGAAAGACCCCAATGAAGCCATTTTTTACACCTCGGGCCGATCTAGCAACGAAGCGGCCTTTCTCTACGGTATGTTTGTTCGTGCCTTTGGCACCAACAATATGCCCGACTGCTCCAATATGTGCCATGAATCATCCGGGGTGGCCCTTTCCGAAACTTTGGGCATTGGAAAAGGTTCCGTTAAACTGGATGATCTGTACGGAGCGGAAGTGGTTCTGGTGGTCGGTCAAAATCCTGGCACCAATCACCCACGAATGTTATCTGCACTGGAAAAGTGCAAGAAGAACGGGGGCAAGGTCATCAGCATAAATCCATTGGCCGAAACGGGTATGGTCCGATTTAAGAACCCCCAAAGTGTTTCGGATATGTTGGGCAGCGGGCAAGCCATTGCCGATATTCATTTACCTGTGAAAATCAATGAGGATATTGCCTTGGCCAAACTGATCGTAAAAAAACTGGTTGCCCTCAATGCCAAAAATTCCAATATTCTTGATCATGAGTTTATTGTTGAATTTGTTGATGGTTATGACGATCTATTGAAGGATCTGGAACGCTACGACATGGAAAGTTTGCAACGAAGGACCGGCGTTTCCATGCGAAAAATTGACAAAACCGTTCAGTTGCTGGCCGAGAATTCCAAGATTGTAATCTGTTGGGCCATGGGCATTACCCAACATAAAAATGCGGTGGAATGCATTAAGGAATATGTAAATATCTTGTTGTTGAAGGGTGCTGTGGGCAAACCCTTTGCAGGAACCTGTCCTGTTCGTGGCCACAGCAATGTGCAAGGTGACCGAAGTGTGGGCATTATGCATTATGTGAACAAAGGCTTGAACAATAGAATTCGGGAACACCTCAATTTTGATCCCCCTACTGAAAAGGGATATGATACCGTTGAGGCCATTGAGGCCATGCACGAAAAAAGAGCAAAGGTTTTTACCTGCTTGGGCGGTAACTTTTTAATGGCTGCTTCGGATACAAAATATACTGCGGAGGCTCTTCAAAATTGTGATTTAACGGTTCAAATCAGTACTAAATTAAACCGAAGTCATTTAGTTACGGGCAAAACAGCGCTATTATTGCCCACTTTTGGACGTTCTGAAAAAGATGAGAAAAACGGAAAGCTCCAGTTTTTGACCATGGAAAGCAGTACGGGGAAAGTGCGTCAAAGTAGGGGGTTGCTGAAGCCTGCATCGAAACAAATTAAAAGTGAACCAGAAATCATTTCGCTATTGGCCCATACGTATTTTAGAGGCAATCATTCCATGAATTGGTATACCTTGGGACAGGATTACAACCTCATCCGAGCTTTAATCGACAAAACGGTAAAAGGGTTTGAAAACACCAGCGAACAATCCAAAGGATTTGGGTACTATTTGCCCAACAATGTCCGCAAGCGTGATTTTAGGATGCTTCCCAATGGCATGGCTCAATTATCGATTACCACTTTGCCGGACCACCAACTCCAATCCAATGAACTGCTATTGATGACAATCCGCTCCCATGACCAGTTCAACACCACCATTTATGGATTGAATGACCGCTATAGAGGTATTTACAACGAACGCAGGGTAGTGTTTATGAACGAAGCGGATATGGCAAATCGTAAATTGAAGAAATTGGATATTGTGAACTTGCACAGCAATTATGATGGGATTCAACGCACAGCCGAACAATTTTTGGTAATTCCGTATGAGATCCCCAAAGGGAACATGGCTGCCTATTTCCCGGAAACCAATTTGCTGGTCCCTTACAATCACTTTGCGGATAAGAGTCAGACCCCTATCAGCAAATCCATCAAAGTGACAGTGGAAAAAGTTGGCTAAAGTCTATTTAAACGCTGGAATACCCGTAATATCTGCACCAGTAATCAACAGATGGATATCGTGGGTGCCTTCGTAAGTGATCACACTTTCCAAGTTCATCATGTGCCTCATAATGCTGTATTCCCCGGTAATGCCCATACCTCCCAAGACTTGTCGTGCTTCGCGAGCAATTTTCAAAGCCATATCCACATTATTCCGTTTGGCCATGGAAATCTGCGCTGTAGTGGCTTTGCCCTCATTCTTTAACTGTCCCAATCGGAAAGCCAACAACTGTGCCTTGGTGATTTCGGTAATCATTTCGGCCAACTTCTTTTGTTGCAATTGATAGGCTGCAATGGGTTTTCCAAACTGAATCCTTTCTTTGGCATATCGAAGTGCGGTATCATAACAATCCATGGCCGCACCTATTGCGCCCCATGCAATCCCATATCGAGCGGAATCTAAACAACCCAATGGTGCACCCAGTCCACTTTTACCGGGCAGTAGGTTTTCTTTTGGAACTTTTACATTGTCAAAAATCAATTCTCCCGTGGCCGAAGCACGCAACGACCATTTGTTATGGGTCTCGGGAGTGGAAAATCCTTCCATACCCCGTTCCACAATAAGTCCATGGATTCGACCTTCTTCATTTTTGGCCCATACTACTGCTACATCGGCAAAAGGTGAATTGGAAATCCAAAGTTTGGCGCCATTTAGAACATAATGGTCTCCCATATCCTTGAACTTGGTTTCCATGCCTCCGGGATTGGAACCATGATTGGGCTCTGTCAATCCAAAACAGCCCATCCATTCTCCTGTGGCGAGTTTGGGCAGGTATTTTTTCCGCTGCTCCTCTGTTCCATAAGCAAAAATGGGATACATCACCAAAGAAGATTGCACAGACGCTGTGGAACGAACACCACTATCACCACGTTCAATTTCTTGCATGATCAATCCATAGCTGATTTGATCCAAGCCTGCACCACCATACTCTTCAGGAATGTAGGGGCCAAAAGCACCGATTTCGGCCAAACCACCAATGATTTGTTTAGGGAATTCTGCCTTTTGGGCATATTCTTCGATAATGGGTGAAATATCTCGCTTTACCCATTGGCGGGCAGCATCGCGTACCAGTTTATGTTCCTCGGAAAGAAGATCATCTAGATTGTAGTAATCTGGGGCTTCAAATAAATCGGGCTTCATCAATAGAAATTTTATTTGCCAAATATAACATTTAGTCCATTCAATGTTACATTTTTAAATAAAATGCTTGTGTCAATTCAATGTATTCCTTTGTGTATTGATGTCGCTCCTCTTCAATGATCAAACTATCTACAAGCGGTTCTTTTTTTGAAAACCCCAACTCCAATAAACTTCGTTTAACCTCTGCCCTTGGATTGCCCTTCACCCTAGTGATTCGGTTTAGGAACAAGCCAACACGTTTAGCCAAGTCGATGAAACTGTCTTCCTCTTTAAAAGGAACAATTACAGCAAAAACACCATCACCACCCAACAGTTTGGAAACGCCTTCCACCAATTCTTTAAACGGCAACGAACTGTTTTGCCTAGCCTTATCGCGTGATTCATCCCCGCTGGCCACTTCTTCTCCGAAAAAAGGTGGATTGGAAACAATTAAATCATATTTCTCGTCCATTTCATCCACAAACTCATCGAACCCGGCATGATAACAGAACAGTCGGTCTGCCCATGGCGATGCTTCAAAATTGGCCACACATTGTTCGTAGGCGTTCTCGTCCAATTCAATGGCATCGATGGTTTCTGCTGTTGATCTTTGGGCGAGTTGCAAAGCAATCAATCCGGTACCCGCTCCAATATCCAAAATAGCATTGGGTTGATGCCCCAAAGAGGTCCAAGCTCCTAATAATACCCCATCGGTGCCCACTTTCATGGCACATTGATCTTGGTGGACAGTGAATTGTTTAAAGACAAATGGTTTCATAGTCCAAATGTACTTATATATGGTATACGTCTTTACCTCACCAACTCAACTCAAGCATTCATAAAGTCAAATAGCCCATCCATTAGATTTGGATATTTCCAACCTTGTATATGGGTTACTTTCGGCACTTAATTGAAATAAAATCAAATTACCAATTAAACATTTTTATTATGAAAAAACTTTTTTATGCCTTCCTTGTAATGGCATCTCTGGTACAATGGGCACATGCACAGGAGCAGAACAAATTTCGCGTAGGACTTGACTTTGGGTATGTAATGCCTGATGGTGGAGGTGGAATTTTACTAGCCATTGAGCCCAAGTATAATATAGCGGACAATATGAACATTGGTCTACGTTTTGAATCTGCTGCCATGGCCAAGAATGTTGGTGCAACCGAAGCTGACCTCACTGCAAGTGTATCCTATTCAGGTACTTTTGATTACTATTTTCATAATGGAAGTTCTTCCTTTGCACCATTTATCGGTGGTGGAGTTGGCTACAGCTCTCTTGGCAATCTTAGCTCCAGTGTAGAAGTAGAAGGCGTCCAAGCATCTGTAGATTTAGAGGTTGATGGAAAATTTGGCGGTCTTGTTAGAGCTGGTTTTGAAGCTGGAAAATTTAGGCTGGCCGCTACCTACAATCTTATAGGCAAATCCGATCTTGGCGATGGCGCCGAAGTCAAAAACTCCTATTTTGGTATTTCCCTTGGTTTCTACCTCGGTGGTGGTAAGTGGAAAAAATAGAATCTTTCTGTTTTACTAAAAAAGGAAGCCCAAAAGCTTCCTTTTTTTATTCCAAACCATTTAGTTTAAATATAGATCCACCAACCCCTCTGGGGTTTTTACATGTATGGTCTTGTTTTTCCGGTCCACTTTGGTGATAATGTCATCGCTAATGGGAATCAACAGTTCCTTCCCATCTTTTTTGACTTCAAAAAGATCCTGTGAAGCACTATCGTTTACGGATTGTATGATTCCGATATCCCCATGAACCTCATCCATGAGGGTAAACCCGATTACTTCGTGAAAATAAAACTTGTCACCACTCAATTTGGGCAACATGGAAAGGGGCAGGTATAATTCGGAACCTATGATTTTATCCGCGGAAGCTTCATCCTTCACCTCTTCAAAATCGATACGGAGCAAAGCCGATTTATGAAGTCGGCAGCGGTCAATAAAAAATGGAACCAGATTTTGCCCTAATTGAACAAAAACGGATTCCATGTTTTCGTAGATTTCAGGTTCGTCGGTATCCAATTTCACCAATACCTCACCCTTAAAACTGTATTTTGATACGACTTTGCCCAGGTAGAAGCAATCTTCCTTGCGCATTGTCCGTAATCTTACTCTTCTTCTTTGGAAGCTTCTTCGGCCGCAGGGGCCTCTTCAGCCTCGGCAGTGGCCTCCTCAGCAGGAGCTTCTTCGGTAGCAGCAGCTTCAGTGGCTTCTTCTGCAGCTTCCTCAGCTACTTCCTCTTCAGCAGTAGCAGCTGCGATTCGTTTTTCGTTGGCTTCTTTCTCAGCTTTCAATGCTTCTGCCCTGGCTTCTGCTTCAGCTTTGCTCAAACCATCTTTTTTGGCCTGAACGGCAGCTTCTTTTTCTTCCAACCAAGCTTTGAACTTTTCTTCAACTTGTTCTTCGGTAAGGGCTCCTTTGGCAACCCCGCCCAACAAGTGGTGTTTCAGCAAAACTCCTTTATACGAAAGAATGGCTCTAGCGGTATCCGTTGGTTGTGCACCATTTTGCATCCATTTTACGGAACTATCTACATCCAATTCAATGGTCGCAGGATTGGTATTGGGATTGTAGATGCCCAATTTTTCCAAAAATTTACCATCTCTTTTTGCTCTGGAATCTGCGGCAACCACCCAATAAAATGGTTTACCTTTTTTACCGTGTCTCTGAAGTCTAATTCTAACTGGCATATCACATTAATTTGTAGGGTGCCCGACCCTGGTTATTAATTCTTTCACTTTAAAATGTCATTTCCGAGAAATCGGAAAATCTTCGCTTTTTGTTTTAGCGGGTGCAAATATACATTTATTTGTTTATTACACAGCTATTAACACACAAAAAAGTTAAACTGTTTTAACAAAGGTCGCAAATCCCGTTAAACCCATCTTAAACCTTTCTAACTGTTTGGATTTGGGTCGATTTCCTGTATCTTCTATATAGACGTTGTCGAAAGTCGACAGCCAATAACATAAATGAAGATGAAACCCATGAAGTACACCGTAGAAATGTCGAACAAATTGAACGAACTATTGGAAAAAACCTATGATGCTGAAAAAGGCTTTAGACAAGCGGCTGAAAAGGTAGATAATAAAACCATTAAAGAATTTTTTGAAAACAGCGCAAATCAGCGCTATAATTTTGGAAAAGAGCTAAAAGCAGAAATCATCTCTTTTGGACAAGCGCCCGATAAAGGTGGAAGCGCCAAAGGAACACTGCACCGCTCTTGGATTGACTTTAAGGCATTGATTTCTTCCAATACCGAAGAGGCCATGCTTGAAGAGGTGCTTAGAGGCGAAAAAGAGGCTATTGCCACTTACAATGATATTTTACAGGACAAAGATTTTGTATTGCCGCCATCCACTGAAAGTTTGCTGATGCGCCACAGAAACGCGATTCGGAAAACCTTGGAGACCGCTAATATTTTTGAAGCTGCAGTCTCCTAATAACAGGTTTTAAACAAAAAAAGAAAAGCTGGGAATTTCCCGGCTTTTTTTAGTTGATAAGTCGTAAAAACTCTATTTTTCCAAAACGGCCTTCTTCCGTACTTTTATTCATTGCTTTTTTGACCTACAATTGAATCTATGTACTTAATCTTTGATACGGAAACCACAGGACTCCCCAAGCGTTGGGATGCTCCCATTACCGATACCGACAACTGGCCAAGATGTGTTCAGATTGCATGGCAACTGCACGATGAACTCGGTAGTTTGGTGGAACATCAAGATTTTCTTATTCAACCGGATGGGTTCAATATTCCCTATGAATCCGAACAGATACATGGTATTTCCACGGCCTTGGCCGAGCAAAATGGTGTGCCGTTGGCAACCGTTCTCGAAGCCTTCAACAAAGCATTGGAACGAACCAAGTTCGTGGTAGGTCAAAATGTAGATTTCGACATCAATATTATGGGGTGCGAATTCCACCGCGAAACCATGGAAAGTCCATTGACCCAACTCCCTGTTTTGGATACCTGTACGGAGCATACGGCAGAACTTTGCAAGATTCCCGGAGGGCGGGGCGGTAAATTCAAGCTGCCTACCCTTACCGAGTTGCACGAATTTCTGTTTGGTGAAGCCTTTGCGGAAGCGCATAACGCAACAGCTGATGTGGAAGCTACCACCCGTTGTTTCTTGGAACTGGTTCGAAAAAAACAGTTTACCAAAGAGCAACTGGACGTACAACCCGATTATTTTGAACGGTTTACCGAAGCCAATCCGCAAGAGATCCAGCTCATTGGATTAAAGCACATCAATCTAAAAAAAGCTTCCAAGAAGATAGCCGATGCACTTTGGGCTCAGGATACCGGGGATATCTCGCAGGAAGAAATCCAAGAGAACATTGAAACCCTTGAGGACGCTCCGTTTGCCCATTTGCACAACCATTCCCAATTTTCGGTGCTACAGTCCACCATCAACATCAAGGATTTGGTAAAGGCCACTGCCCAAAACGGAATGCCCGCTGTTGCTTTAACAGACCATGCCAATATGATGGGCGCGTTTCACTTTGTGAAAGAAGTCATGGCGCACAATAAATCGGTCAAGGATAAGAATGCCGAGTTGGAGGAGAAAGGAGAACAACCCACCGAAAAAGAGATCATTCCCATTGTAGGTTGCGAATTCTTCGTTTGTGAGGACCACACCAATAAAAACGTAAAGGATTACGGCCATCAAATTGTATTACTGGCCAAAAATAAAAATGGGTACCGCAACTTGGCAAAAATGTCCTCCATTGCTTATACCAATGGCTTCTATTATGTGCCCCGTATAGACAAAAAAGTGGTGGAGCAGTACAAAGAAGATGTCATTGCCCTAACCGGAAATCTATATGGTGAAGTGCCCAGCAAAATATTGAACGTAGGTGAAAAACAAGCCGAGGAAGCCCTTTTATGGTGGAAAGAGCAGTTTGGGGATGGCCTTTACATTGAAATGATGCGCCACGGTCAAGAAGATGAAGACCGTGTGAATCAGGTTTTGTTACAATTCGCCAAGGATCACAATGTTAAGTTGGTGGCCACCAACAATACCTATTATTGTGATAAAAAGGATGCAGAAGCGCATGACATTTTGCTCTGCGTAAAAGATGGAGAGAAGCAGGCCACGCCCATAGGTCGAGGTCGGGGATACCGTTATGGATTGCCCAATCAGGAATACTACTTCAAGTCTTCGGACGAGATGAAGGAACTCTTTAAAGATGTTCCCGAAGCCATTCTCAACATCAAGGAAATCATTGATAAAATCGAGCCGTATGATCTCGCCAGTGATATTCTCCTGCCCAAGTTCACCATTCCCGATGAATTCAAGGTCAAGGAAGATGACGAAGACGGGGGCAAGCGCGGTGAGAATGCCTATTTACGCCACATCACCTACGAAGGTGCTAAAAGGCGTTATGAAGAAATTACACCAGAAATTAGTGAGCGCATCGATTTTGAATTGGAGACCATCAAAAACTCTGGCTATCCGGGATATTTTTTGATTGTGGAAGATTTTATCCGCGAAGCGAGGAACATGGACGTATCCGTTGGTCCAGGTCGGGGTTCTGCTGCGGGGTCGGTGGTCGCCTATTGTTTGGGCATTACCAATATTGACCCACTCAAATACGACCTCCTTTTTGAGCGTTTCTTGAATCCGGATAGGGTATCCATGCCCGATATTGACATTGACTTTGACGATGAAGGTCGAAGCAGGGTCATGGATTATGTAATCAAAAAATATGGTTCGAATCAGGTAGCGCAGATTATTACGTACGGTACCATGGCGGCCAAATCCTCCATCAGGGATACGGCACGGGTTCTAGATCTTCCATTGGGTGATGCCGACCGTATTGCCAAGCTTATCCCCAATATGTCCAAATTGAACAAGATTTTTGGGGTTGAGGAAGCTGATTTGCGAAAGAGATTCCGTTCCGATGAACTTGAAAAAGTCAATGAACTGTTGAACATCTCCGAAGGGGATGATCTCGAAGGGCAGACCGTAAAGATGGCCCGGGTGCTTGAAGGCTCGCTCCGAAATACAGGAATCCACGCTTGCGGGGTCATCATCACCCCAGATGACATCACCAATTTCGTCCCTGTGTCCACCGCAAAGGATTCCGACCTATACGTGACCCAGTTCGACAACTCTGTGGTTGAAAGTGCCGGGCTTCTTAAAATGGATTTCTTGGGGTTAAAAACACTGACCCTCATCAAGGACACGGTGAAAATTGTCAAGGCCAGAACCGGAATAGATTTGGTTCCCGATGATTTTCCATTGGATGATGAGAAAACATACGAGCTTTTCCAGCGTGGGGATACGGTAGGAATATTCCAGTACGAATCGCCGGGGATGCAAAAGCACATGAAAAACCTTAAACCTACGGTTTTTGATGACCTCATCGCTATGAATGCATTGTATCGTCCAGGGCCGATGGAATATATCCCCAGCTTTATTGCGCGGAAACACGGCGAGGAAGAAATCACCTATGATCTTCCAGATATGGAGGAATACTTGAAGGAAACGTATGGGATTACGGTGTACCAAGAGCAGGTGATGTTGCTTTCCCAAAAATTGGCAGGATTCTCCAAAGGTGATGCGGATGTGCTTCGGAAAGCGATGGGTAAGAAGATTTTTGCCCTGCTACAAAAATTAAAACCACAATTCTTGGATGGTGGCGAAAAGAATGGGCATCCAAGAGACGTGTTAGAGAAAATTTGGAAGGACTGGGAAGCTTTCGCATCCTACGCTTTCAACAAGAGTCACTCTACCTGTTATGCTTATATCGCTTACCAAACTGCCTATTTGAAGGCCCACTACCCTGCTGAATATATGGCGGCAGTGCTTTCCAATAATATGAACGACATCAAGCAGGTGACGTTCTTTATGGAAGAATGTAAGCGGATGGGCTTGGAAGTACTCGGCCCAGATGTCAACGAATCCTATTACAAATTTGCCGTGAACAAAGACAATGCGGTACGTTTTGGGATGGGTGCCATTAAAGGTGTGGGACGTTCTGCTGTGGAGACCATTGTAGAAAACAGAAAGAAAGACGGTCCGTACAAGTCTGTTTTTGATTTGGCCAAACGAGTGGATTTACGGGCTGCCAACAAAAAAGCATTCGAAAACCTTGCCTTGGCCGGAGGGTTCGATTCCTTTACGGATACACATCGTGCACAGTATTTTCATCATGATGGGGACGATATCACCTTTTTGGAAAAAGCGATTAAATATGGAGCGAAATTCCAGGAGAATGAGAATTCGTCACAAGTAAGTCTTTTCGGAGATGCCAGTGAAGTACAGATTCCAGAGCCTATCGTTCCACCTTGTGAGGATTGGGGCACCATGGAAAAACTCCGAAGAGAAAAAGAGGTGGTGGGGATTTACATTTCAGGCCATCCTTTGGATGATTTCAAAAAAGAGATTACCGCATTTTGCAATACCAGCGTTTCGGCCTTTACGGAATTGGAACCTTACGTCAATCGAGAACTTTCAGTTGCAGGGGTCATTACGGATGTGCAGCACCGGATTTCCAAAAATGGCAAAGGTTGGGGACTCTTCACCTTGGAAGATTATACGGATTCCCATGAATTTCGGATTTTTGGAGAGGAGTACCTCAAGTTTCGCCATTTTTTAATGATCAACTCGTTTGTATACGTGAAAGCTTTTGTGCGTGAGGGATGGGTTAACCGGGAAACCGGTAAAAAAGGAGAGCCCCGATTGCAGTTCAATGACTTTAAACAGCTTCAGGATGTGATGGATGCCTATGCACGTAAGCTTACCATAAAATTGGATGTGGCTCGTTTGCAAGAGCAACGCATTCAAACCCTCAAAGACACCTTGCGGTCATTCAAGGGAGAACATCCGCTCAACTTTGTGGTATATGAAATGCAGGATGAAATAAAACTCAAACTGTCCAGCAGAAAACAGAAGGTGAAAATCAGTAGTGAATTGCTATCGGCCTTGGAAGCCCATGAGATTCACTATAAGTTAAACTAGCCCATATAGGTTACGCTGATGGCACAATAATTAAAACGAATGCCCTGTGCGTAAGGTACATGGGCAATATTTGACTAACTTTGCGAATATTAAAATAAATAAGATGGCACTAGAAATAACAGATGCAACTTTTGACGAAGTAGTTTTAAAAAGCGACAAACCTGTCGTAGTAGACTTTTGGGCGGCTTGGTGCGGACCCTGTAGAATGGTAGGTCCGATCATTGAGGAAGTAAGCCAGGAATACGAAGGCAAGGCCGTTGTTGGTAAAGTGGATGTTGACGCAAATCAGCAATTTGCCGCAAAATATGGGGTGCGTAATATCCCTACCGTATTGGTCTTTAAAAATGGAGAGATTGTGAACCGTCAAGTAGGTGTATCTCCCAAGAAAGTTTATACAGATGCTATAGAGGCCGCTCTGTAACACCGTTTGAATACCGATTTTAAAAAAGGTTTGGCAATCGCCAAGCCTTTTTTGTTTTATCTTGAAGCCATAATCAGTATATGGACATACGGTCTGAACTTCATAAAGCGCAACTTTTCCAAAATCTGGAGCTATTGGCCAACCAGATTGTGGAAGGTTTTATCAGTGGTATTCACAAAAGTCCGTTTCATGGCTTTTCGGCGGAATTTGCAGAGCATAAAATTTACAATGCTGGCGAAAGTACCAAACACATCGATTGGAAACTGTATGCGAAAACCGACCGGCTTTATACAAAACGTTACGAGGACGAGACCAACTTACGGTGCCACATGATTTTGGACAACTCGGCCTCCATGTACTACCCTGATGTGAAAAAGCTCTCTATTGACAACCTCAACAAGATTGGTTTTGGGGTGTTATCCATTGCCGCTTTAATGCAAATCCTGAAAAAGCAGCGGGATGCAGTGGGATTGAGCATTTATTCCGATACCTATAACTTTCATGCCGGCGAAAAAAACAGCGAGCGTCATTTTCAGATGTTGTACTCCAAACTGAATGAGGTGTCGGAAACCAAAAGTACTTCGCAAACCACCAAAACATATACATTTCTGCATCAGATTGCGGAAAAAATCCATCGCCGGAGTCTTATTTTCTTGTTTTCGGACATGTTCCAGACCGAAACGGAAGAAGCCCAACTCTTTGACGCCCTCCGTCATTTAAAATACAACAAACACGCCGTGGTCCTTTTTCATTTGCTTGATGAAAAACACGAACTGGGTTTTGACTTTGAAAACACTCCAAAGCGCTATGTGGATGTGGAGACCGGGGAGCATATCGATTTATATGCGGATAACATTAAAAAGGCCTACTCCAAAAAAGTGCGGGAATATCAAGAAAGTTTGCAGTTAAAATGCGCTCAATATAGAATTAAATATGTGGGTGTGGATGTGCGGCAAAACTTCTCTCAAGTACTGAATACATTTATGATTGAACGACAGAAATTTGCTTAGGTATTTATTTTAAAAAAATGTTTTGTTGAATCCGAAATGAGAATGTATATTTGCACTCGCTTTAAAAAAGCAAATGAACAAGATTTGAATCCCGCTGTTGCAGGAGTCTAGTAAGATAAAATCATTGGTCTGGTAGTTCAGTTGGTTAGAATACCTGCCTGTCACGCAGGGGGTCGCGGGTTCGAGTCCCGTCCAGACCGCAAAAAGCTTCGAGAAATCGGAGCTTTTTTGTTTATATGCCATTGATTTTTAATAGGTTATAAATTAATTGAAAAATCATATTTCTTATAGCGTGCCGCATTCGTGCCGCATTTTTAATGCTTTTTTACTTCTTTGCGGCATTTTACACAAACCTATTTCACAAAAAGAAGGTTATGTAAAACTGTATAAAACGAATATATCTTCTTACTTTACTACCTCATAAAATCTCGTGAATTGAGAATACAATACTGCTCAGATTTGCATTTAGAGTTCCCGCATAATAAAAGTTGGTTGGCCGAATACCCTTTGATGCCAACCGCTGAAACTCTAATTATTGCCGGAGATACCCATTACCTAGGGCCTGAATATGCGAAACTTGATTTTTTCAAATGGGCATCTGACAACTATAAACGTACGTTTGTAATATCCGGCAATCATGAATATTATGGTGGCTATGATTTGTCTTTACATCAAAAGCCTTTTAAATGGGAAATTCAAAGGAATGTCTTCTTATTGAACAATCATGTTGAGATAATAGAAGACATTAGTTTTCTTTTTTCTACATTTTGGAGCCACATATATCCTGAAAATGAAAAATTTGTATCCAGTGGAGTCAATGATTTTTATAAAATCATGATTAATCAGAGACGGCTTACAGTTGATGATTTTAACATGAAGACTTACCCCTTTTCGTACAGCGGTAAATTAAACAAAATGTTTTTTCAAAGGGGCATGCCCCTTTGAAAAACCTCTAAAAATTCTTTCGGGCTGCTTCTCCCTAGTGACTTGTGGGGATGGAACCGATTGTATTCCTCCCTGAAGCGTTCCGTTTCCATATTTACTTCCTCGATGTCCCTGAACAAATGGGCGTCCAGTACATCTTCCCGATAGGTTCTGTTGAACCTTTCGATGAAACCGTTCTGGCTCGGCTTGCCGGGTTGTATATATTTTATCTCGATATCCTCCACTTCACAATAGTTTACAAAGACCCTGGATATAAATTCAGGGCCGTTGTCCACCCGTATGGCAAAGGGCTTGCCATGGATCTCTATGGCCTCCCTCAGATACTCCACCACCCGTATTCCCGGCATGGAGAAGTTTCCTTTCATACAAAGTGCCTCACGGTTGAAATCGTCCATCACGTTGAAGACCCTGAAGCTCCTTCCCGTAATAAGGCTGTCGGACATGAAGTCCGCGCTCCATACCTCCCTTGGTGCATCGGGCACCTCCAACGGCTCTTTTATCCTTTTGGGCAAACGTTTCCTGGTCTTTCTCCTGAGCTGCATGCCCAAGAGGCGATAGATCCTCAAAACCCGTTTGCGGTTCCATTTATGGCCCTGTTTGCGGATACGGTTGTAGAGCCAGTCGAAGCCCCTGTTGGGCTTGGCCTCGGCCAGTTCCGTAAGCTTGTCGATGACTTCCGTATCGTCGCGGCGGCTCCGATAGTACCACATCGAACGGCAGAGGCATACTATCGTACAGGCCCTGGCAATGCTCAGGCCCGTTTCATTGATGATGTCCTTGGCCAGTTCTCTACGCTCACAGGGCCTCAGAGCTTTTTTTCGATGATGTCCTTTAGAATTCGATGATCTAAGCTCAAGTCGGCGTACATGGCCTTAAGCCTTCTGTTTTCTTCCTGTAGCGATTTTAGCTCCTTGAGCTGCTGGGTGTCCATACCACCGTATTTGCGCTTCCAACTGTAAAAAGTAGCTGTGGTGATACCCTTGTCGCGACAGATGTCGGTGACCTTCATACCCGAATCGTACTGTTGCAACATCGCAACGATCTGTGTTTCTGTGAATCTGCTCTTCTTCATGATATAAAAATAGTTGATTTTTATACTGTCCGAAAAGCAGGGAAGCCTTCAAACAAGCTTCATAACGAAGCCTACACTTTCATTAGGGAAAATCTAAAACCTCTGAATGACAAAACTGTAGTTGTAACTCACCATCTGCCCACACCATTATGCAATTCCCCTGAATTTGAAGGTAGCCCCATTAACAATGCTTTTGTTGTGGATACAACTGATTTTATAACTAAATCCGATATTGATTATTGGATATATGGCCATATCCATAGAAATATTGGCAACGGCACAATGTTAGGAGACACTACAATGGTATGCAATCAATTGGGATACGTTCACATGAATGAGCACTATAATTTTTCAAGGGATAGTTTTATTGAAATTGCATGATGAAGTAAAATTCGCTTTCATACCAAGAGACATGATTCATATAAAATACGTATGATATGCGCTAAATTTTATAGTGTTTCGAAACTGTTTTTGTGTTCTAACTGATTAAATTTATTCTTGCATTTAAACTTAAAAAAACTAGCTAGAAGGTAATCATAAACAATAATTGTCAATTTCTTCCAAAATTTGATTTAGCATGTATCCATCTATTAATGATAAATCCAATTCTGTGGCAAAAGTACATAAGAAGTTATTTAGTTCTTGTACAGTTTCTTGTCTCAAATTGCTATTATTAGGTTCATAAATTTTATAGGCCAATTCCCTGCTAAACTTTTTATCGTATTCACTTTCGGAGTATGTGTCATCATCATATTCCAATTCATCTAAGTAGTGTAAATACCTTTGGTTCAATACCCAAAAGTATAAAGCGGTACGTTCTTCTTTTTTGAGATTATCAATAAAGTTTTCCAACTGTTCCAAAAGCTCAAATTCAAGTTCCATAGGTTTAGCATCAATGCCATAAAAATTAAGTCTTTGGATCAAGCCAGTAATTCTTTTGGTATTTTGCTTTAATTCAAAACAAAATGTCATCAATAACTTACGGAATACTATTTTTTTGACATAGTCAATCGTAACTTCATTGATTTCTTTTGTAACCAATAATTTATCCTCTACTGTAATCAAAGCTTTGCTTGTACGGTATTTAGTTTAGATTCCCCAATCTTTGAGGAACTCGTCTTTTCTCTCTCTTTCAATATATGTTTTACACAAGTATATTTTTCTTTCCAACTCGTTAATGAAATCCAGGGCCCCAGTATTGTTCTTCTTTTGGAGATATTCTTTGTACTTCTCGTATTCTGAGATTTTATATTTGAGCCTCGGGACTCTACTGCCAGAAAAAGTACTACTCAATACAACAAAATCAAGTTTTTGAAAGGTATTAAAATCGATGCCTTTATCTAAGATTAGGTCCAAGAACTCGAATCGGTGTTCATTAAAAAGAGATACTACTATATTAAAAACAGTGTAAACACCTTGTTTATCAGTAGTTTTCTTTAAATAGCCTCTAAGAAAATTTATATGTCTCTCTCTTTTGTCAATAAAAATATTGGTTATGTTATCTGGGTTGTCAGAAATCCTATGATATGGATTTGAATAGTTCAGTATTTTGGTAAATACCTCCTCATAGTTTTCAAGTTCCCAAAGTTTTTTGAAATCATTTTCCAATAATGAACTTTTTGATAAATAGCTTGAATCTTTGAAATGCAAATCCATTAGGCTTATTACGTAATCAGGGTCTTTTTCCAATATGATTTTTAGAACCTCAAGTGAATAGTCGAAATGCCTTTCGGTTTCGTCAAGAATTAGATAGAGATCTTTAACTACGCTCAATTTATCATAGAACAACCTAGGTTGTGTGTTACATATATAGATAAAAAATGTGTTCGGAACGAAAATTTGCCCTTGTCCTGCTCTGAACAAAAGTATGTCTAATACCTCTCCATAAGTCTTATACGTATCTTCAATAAAAGGTGATAATCTTTTAAGTAGCTCTTCAAGAAACCAGAAATATGTAATTTTCTTATTCTTCAAGTATTTCTTGAAAAATTCAAAATCCTCTTCAATAAGATATTTTGATGAAATAGAAGCCTGTAAGTTTGGCAAGTATGCGATATAAATATTTTTCGATAGTAGAGCTCTAAACTGAAAAATCTTTTCCCTGTTCAGTCGAAGCCTTGTGAAATAGTCCATATGAATTTCACTCGCATAATCAGACCTAACAATCTTTTTGAATAATTCCAAGAACAAGTCAAAGTTTCGATTACCAACAACTCTAAGCAGTCTTGATACTGATTGGGAAAGCATATATGCTCTTTCATTATGAAATTCCCTATTCTTATAAATTACATTTAAGTCATTCACAATCTTCATGTAATCTGACCTTGTAAAATCCTTGGTATATCTAGCTATTTGATTTACCTTGTATTTCTCATAATCATCATGCCCTAACCTCCTTTCTTTTCTTTCACTTTTAGTATCGGTCAATTTTTGATAAAGCTTGTAAGCTCGATTTTTCAGATTTTTCAATAGTTTACGTTCATTGCTAACCTGAATCCAGTTTAACCTGTCTACATAAGTTGCCAGTATAGCATTATCAATAAAATCATTAAAGTTTAGCTTCAGTTCATAAAACTCTAGAAGAAGAGTTTTGTCAAATTCAATGACAGGTAAGGATCTATTATGATATTCTAGGTTGGTTGAATATTCTTGAATGCATTTTTGACAGTGGAATTTCAGTTCTGCTCTTTCGTAACTCTCAAAAATAAACTTCCATAGTTTTTCTCTGAATACTCTTTGCTCCTCACTTAAGACAACATTATAATTCCCAATAAGTATTTGGTTGCCAATGCTGTGATTGGATTGATAATTATCTCGCAGAAAGGTTGGAGCAATAAAGAGAATAATTTTTGAATAAAAATCACGGTCATCCTGAATTCTTTCGTACAAAAAGTCAAAAAGACATATTTGCTGAAAATATCCCTGTTGGTAGCTATATCTATCCATAGATATTCTTTCAGTAAAAGACTTTAACAATTTGTGAAATCTCAATTCAGATTTCAAACCATACTCAGTGATAATTTTTAAGGCTAAAAGGAACTGTTCTTTTCCTAAATATTGAAATCTTATTAGGATTTCAATAGTCTTGTCTCCAATAGTATCAGAGTGTCTTTCGTTGAAGATTTTAAAAGTGTAATCGTTTGGATTATCTCCTTTAATCTCTTTTGTTTTTTTATCAAAATAACTAAGAGACTCATGGGGAATGTAGTAGTAAAAATCATCAATAAAGGAAATAGCAAGTTCTTTAGTTTTGATTTTTTGCCAACCTTCTTTAATATCATTTGAAATAAGTTCCCCAATCAATTCGAGACTAAAATTATTTATTTGCTCCTTAAGGATATGCCCAAGTGAGAACCTTCCGTGTTTATCTATGTATGCATCAATTAATTTGGAAAATGATATTTCTTGTTCTTTAAGAAATACTAAATACAATATGTATTCTCCTAAAATTTGGTCAGCAACCTTATAGATCCTCTCAAATTCATCAGCAATTTCAAGATTATATAAAATCCTAAGATTCTCCTCAAGTGTCAGTTTCGAAACTGAAAAATACTTTTCAATTTCACCGACTTGTGTTTCGTTTTCGAGATTAATGGTTTTAAAAAAAGACAATAGGCCTGCAACAGCTAAAAGGCTTCTATTTTCAAACGAATCAATACTTTCTTTCACCGAAGAAAAGTAGGTTTCCAGAATTTGTGATGGATTATTTAGCTTTTCCAATTCACCACTTTGGCCAGCAATAACAGCCATAATCGCAAGTCGGGGATTGCCTTTTGAGATATTGAATATTCTTTCGGCATAGTAATCACTTATATTATATTCATCAGACTGTAAAATCTTTCCTAGCTCATCTCTTGCAAATGGCTTGAGTTCAATAAGCACAAAATCATCAAGGAATTTTTGAACTTCCCCTTTAACATAATTTCGTACCGTCAAAATGATTTTTATCCGTCCTTTGTTTACTCTTTTTCGTTGAAAATTTAATATCTGTATTAGATTATCCTTGAGCTTGTTGGCATCGTCCAGCACCAATAAATAGTCTTTTTCAGGTAAAAGGAATATTTGTAAATCCTGCCAAATGTCTAGGTTTCCGTTAGCCCTTATATATTTTAAATCATAGTTTTTGTTCTCGCTTAAAAATAGTTTTGTCAGCTCTATCGATAGTTTTGTTTTACCTGTTCCTGCATACCCGGAGATTAGTAGAATGTCTTTCTCTTTGAGGTTATTTAATCCTTCTTCAATTTCTGTTTCTCTATTAAAAAACTCATTGGATAAAGGAGTTGCAAATTTTGACTTCTCATAATCTTCAACAAACTCAGATACCTCTAGAATTTGGGCTGTATCTATAGGTATATCTAATTTTCTTGCAAGAGAAGGATAGTTTTGGCTTATTTCGTTTGCTAAAATCCTTATGTCAACAACCTCCAAGCGACAATCTTCAGAATAAGCTGAGAGACATGTTTTAAGTTCCTCGTGCTTAACTGTATCATGGACTCCATTGAACATCAAGACAACCTTAATGATTTTTTCCTTCGGCACATCATTTTGAGAGAAACAATGGCTGATGTCACTTTTGAGCTTGGTAAGAATATCTCCAGTTTTGGTAGTTATTTCTACAAAAAGGTAATAATCACCGACCGGGATAAATGTGTCAGGGGTGCCTTTTCTGGATTTGTCCTTTCCCACAACAAGACCTGTAGGGTAAACAAAAGAATATTTGAAATTTAAGTATTGACGGCAAAGAACGGCAAAATCGTCTCCATTGATTGTAGTTAGTTTATGTTCTATTTGGGTTACCATAATAAACGACAGTTTTTTTAATCATCTCCTTATAGCTTTCCAATCAGATTCTCTTTTAACCACTCAAAAGCTAGCTCTTGGTCATATCCAATTCCTAATCTTAATAACCCCTCCATATCCCCAGTGAAATTAATATCATTTTCTTTTTCTTCAATGTTGATCAAGAATTCCTTTTGACTTGGTGGTTTCCCTGTGGAAAAAATCATATACTCCTTAAAACATTGAATAATGGATTCCGTGTCCAAGCTCATGTGCAAGTGCGAATAATCCAAATCAAAAAGATCCCTGCCTTTACTACGTTGGTATAAAGCTCGAAGTTTTGTCCCTAACAATTCATTTAGGTTATAAGTACGTATTCGAGCTTCCCCCGAAAACCATCGATTTTTGATTTCAAAAGGAAGCTCAATCCAATCCAACACATTGAAATGTTCCTTGCAATTGATTTCCAACTTCAATCGTCTTCTCGTATTTCCATATTCTGAGGCAAATCGGTATAATGCCTTGGCACCATGCCCCCTTACTTCTGTCCGTCTGGGCTCTTCGAAAAAGTCAATTATTTCTCCCAATCGCTGCATGATTGGCTTGATAGGACCCGGTTTTATCTGTACCAAATCAATATCCTCTGAATACCTTGGTGCTGGATTTAAATAGAGTTTGTGCAAGGCCGTGCCACCCCTAAAGGCCAAATTTTCTTTAAGAAAATCATCGGAAAAAATGACTACCAATGTTCGGCTGATAATCAAATCTTGCTCAATCTGGTCGAATGATTTCCATGGTGCATGTTCTTGCCATTCCACTATGTAGGGTCTTGGTATCATATATCGCTTTCAAGGGCTAAGTTCACATCAACTTTCCATTTGTTATCTACCGCACCTGGTTTGATTTTATCCGATGTATTCAACAGTACAGGGTAAAAACCATGCCTTTCCAAATACACAATAAGTGGCTCAAGCAAATCATTTTTTGGGTTTACATAATCCATCAAAAAACCCAATCGTTGTAAAACACTTTTATGCGGATACCATTGCAATAAGGAATTCATTTCACTTCCTTCAACTTCTTCTAAAAGTTCCTCAATATTTGCCAACATTCTGTTTATTCCTCCTAGCTTTCTTTGATGGTATATTAAATCCACAATGGTCAGTAATGGATCTGAAACATTAAAATAACCAGCATCAGATCTTTTTTGGACAATATTGGCCTGAGGCCAGTTAGAGGTAAGAAAAAAGTTTATGGCTATATTCTTTTTATGAATATCCAACATTCTAGTACCTTCGGTGATTATATATTCAGTCTGTGCTTGTTGATGGGCCGCTCCATGTAATTGTGCTGCCGAGTATAATCCAATGTAATAGGGTTTGCCCAAGTGTACAAATAGTTTATTGACATAAAGCTCCAATGGTATAACACTCAGCTTTGAATACCTTGGTGGTATAATAAGGTAGAACCCTTTTCTTAAGGCAATGATTTCTCCTTTCTCGGATAAATAGGCCAAATCCGTTGCAACAGCATTTGCGTCCTTCCCTGAATAAGCCATATATTCATCTCGGGAGAAGGAATATTCTTCCACTGACAATCTACTTTTGATAAAATCGGCGAGCTGCATTTAGTAAATTTAGAAGAATATTAGTAATTATTGCTATTATTCTCCTTTTTTTACTAAAAATTCTCTAGAGTTTTTACAATAGTCTGATTCCTTATATTGTATATTAAAGTTCAAAAAACGATTGATGAACTGTTTCTTTTAGGAGAAAAATACCAAAGGATATGATTTTGAAGTTCAATAATCTCATTTTCTGTATAGTTTTTTTCTCTTGTTTGGTTTCAAGTGCTCAAAAACTTTCTATGGAATTAAAGGGTAAAGTAGAAAGCAATACTACGGACGTCTCGGATGTTCATGTAATAAACACCCGGAAAAATCAAGCCACAATTACAAATCAATATGGGTACTTCAGAATTAAGGCAAGTGTTAACGATACATTGTGGTTTTCGGCAATCCAATTTGACAAATCATTTTTGGTAGTTGATGACAAGATTATAGAAAGTGAATTAGTAACTGTGGCTTTGGAGGAGTCCCTAACTGAATTAGATGAAGTTGTAGTAACACCGTATAACTTATCGGGGAATCTCCATATGGACATTCAGTCCATGAAATTTAAACCCACTGTAAGTTCTACCTCCTTACGACTGCCAAACGCAGAAGTTAAACCATTATCCTTAAATGAAAGAAAACTTTTCTTAGCTATGCAGGAGCAACTGCTGCACAGGCTTATCGATGAAATAACGGGTCACAACAAAAAGTTGAGAAATTCTGTTTCCGTGGACAAACTAGAAAAAGAGATTCAGACGATAAGGAATTCTTATCCGGATTCCCTCTATAAAGAAAGACTAAAAATACCATCAGAAAAGATAGATGATTTCATATATTATTGCGCTGTGGATACAATTTTCAACTCTACCGTTCAAAGTCGGGATAAACTCAAAATCTGGAGTTTTCTTGAAAGAAAAAGTTTGGCCTACCGAAAAAACAATTATCTGGATTAACTTTATTACAATAACAAAAGGCTGAGCGGGCGTAAGGTTCATGAAAAATAAAAAGTATGGTAAATCATACACTATTGAAAAGTACAATCAAAGGATTTTGAAAGTAATTATTGAGTGACAAATGGATTTTCTATCCCAGACATACTATTTTGATTTCGAATCAGATGAAATTCAGGAGTTCGTCCGTGATTTTAAAGACGATTCCCTTTTGCCAAAAGAGAAAGCCAAACTATTATATGTTAAGGTAAGAGATTCATTTAGATACGATCCCTATTTTTTAAGTTTTTCAAAGGAGCATTTTAAAGCCAGTAACCTTGTGAAGCAAAAAAAGGGTCATTGTATAGATAAATCCATCATTCTAATTGCCGGGTTACGCTCCTTGGGAATACCGGCAAGAATCCGTTTGGCAAAAGTCAAGAACCATATAGCAATAGACAGGCTTACCGAAAAGTTCGGAACTAATGAATTGACTCCACATGGCATGGTAGATCTTTTATTGGAAGAGAAATGGTTGAAGGCCTCACCGGCATTTAATCGGTCATTGTGCAAAATGTGCAATGTTCAGCCCTTGGATTTTGATGGCGAAAATGATTCAATATTCCAAGAGTACAATAATGAGGGAAAAGAATTTATGGAATATCTTGAAGACTACGGCCATTTTGAGGATGTTCCTTTGGATTTCATGGAGGCGAATGCCAGAGAACATTATCCGCATATTTTTGGGAATGATAAAAATAAAAAGGAGTTTTGGTTATAATCACTCTGTCAAAAGTTCAATAAAACGATTATTTTGAGGTAGCATAATTCCGCAACTTTGTTTAACTCTACAGTCAGCGATTAGTTCCGTAAAAGGTTAATTCCCGATACTACTAAAAAGAACGGAAAATGGAACTGAATCTTAAAGTTTGCCCAACTTCTCTGAGCTTTCCCCTAAAACGGCCGATTAATAGGACCATAATTATGATTTATAACGGCCTAGGATTTTCACTTTAAAGAGCTAAATAATGAAATGTATATTTTGTAACAACGTAGAGCGAATTGAAAAGCGTATCAGAAACAATTTTGACAAGAAATTTCACTACATTGTTCTTTTGTAAATCGAATGATGAGCTTTCCTTTACTTGCCGGTATTGCAGCTTCAATATTACATGTGGTTTCAGGACCAGACCATTTGGCTGCGGTTACCCCTTTGGCGATTGAAACGAGACGAAAAGTCTGGAAAATAGGTTTGTTCTGGGGTTTTGGACATCTGACCGGAATGCTTTTGATAGGGTTGCTTTTTCTCCTATTTCGGCAATACATTCCAATAGAGAAAATATCGGAACATAGTGAACAGCTAGTTGGCGCCGTTTTAATTGTCGTGGGACTCTGGGCATTATACAGTATTTTCGGCAAAAGAAAAAACCACAAACATCCGCATGTGCACAATGCGGAAGAGCCCTATATTCATATACACGAACATGAGCATGACAAAAACATGCTAAACCATGGTCACGCTCATAGCAAAAAGGTTAAGCAAAATCAATGGACTTCTTTTGGGATTGGGGTTTTACATGGACTCGCAGGAATAGCACATTTTGTTTTACTCCTTCCGGTATTGGGATTTGAAAATAAATTTGATAGTATTCAATACATCATTGGCTTCGGATTAGGAACACTATTGGCTATGACGATTTATACATTCTTACTTGGACAATTAGCGAGGTACTCCAAAAAACAAAACAGTAAATCTCTTTTTAAAATGGTGCGCTTATCGGGAGGAGTTTTCGCAATTGCTATAGGTGTTTACTGGCTGTATCTTAGTCTTTAGAGCTTTAAATCCGTTATCACTACCCGATGATTTCCAGTATCGGCAATGATTAGTTTATTTTCTTTTGTAGTTATTGAAAAAGGCCAATACAAGGAGCTTGAAGTTCCCATCAAGGTTTCTTTATTTTCGCTTCCTGTTTTAAAATCTCGTTTCCCAATGACCGCTGTTGCTTCGGGATTGTTTTTCGTTGGGATTTTATCAAACCATAATACTCTACTATTCCCAGTATCATTTACTAGTATCCCGTCTTTATAGAAACAAGCATCATATATCCAGTTTAACGATTTTGAAGAGGGAAACAAGCCAAACTGATTTTGTCCACAAGCATCAAAATCGGCTTGTCCAATAATACTATCCGCTGGTTTTGAAAATGCTTTGTCAGCATCATTCCAAACTAATGAACGGTAGAATTGAGTGTCGGCTACGACCATTTGTCTTTTGGCATTTACCTTAACGGAATAGGGCCAAATGGGTTCATGATTTTCATAATCCCTGTTCGTGAAATCCGGTTTTCCTATGACTTCATCCGCCGGAGCAAAATTGGTCATTGGAATCCCGTCATAGAACAATATCCTCCGATTCCCTGTATCTGCTATCCAAAGGCTTTCTCCATCTGAGAAAACTCCGTACGGCCAGTTTAAGGTTTGTGCAGAAGGGTCGTTTCCAATACCCGAAACGTTGGGTTGATTTGATTCAAAATCGGGCTGCCCCAACACTACATCCGCTGGCTGCCCATTTTGAGTGGGTAACGAATGCCAAATAAGCACGCGATGGTTCCAAGCATCTGCAACGATAACGATAGTGCCATTGCTCCATATTCCCGATGGATAATGTAATGTACTTGCAGTTGCAATTCCACCCGCATTACGACCCGTTTCTGTGGCATCGACCTGACCCAAAACAATATCGGGTTCTTGATATTCTGTCTTGGGAATTTCATTCCAGATAAAAATGCGATTACGCCCCGTATCGGAAACAAAGAGTTTATTCTCCATAGTAAAAACTCCTCTTGGAGCCAAGAATGGCATTTCCTCGGAACCTTTAAAAACATAAGAATCGGTAACATGTTTGCCTAGCGTTTCAAAATTCATATTAACAAATTCTAGGCAATTGTTCTCCGGGAAGCATACTTATAACCCTCTTACCTCCTATTGCACTTTCCATAATGACTTGTTTGGGATGTTCCGCAACGACGCTTCCTATAATACGAGCATTTTGACCATTCTCATCTTCTTGCAAAGCAGTCAAAACGGCATCTGCTACAGACTCAGATACGAAAGCAATAAAGAGTCCTTCGTTTGCTACGTATAAAGGGTCCAAGCCTAATAATTCGCAGGCACTTGCCACCTGTTCATCCATAGGAAAATCTCTTTGAAACAAGTCGATACCTATTTCAGAAGATTGTGCAATTTCTTTCAATACTGTTGCAACACCACCCCGTGTCGGGTCAGTCAATAAATGAATACTTTCTCCAAACAGCTCAATCAATCGTAGTATGGTATGATTTAGATTGGTGGTATCACTCTTGATTTCAGAGCCGAATTCTAAACCTTCACGAACCGACATGATAGCCATTCCGTGAGATGCAACATTTCCACTAATAATTATTTTGTCTCCTACGGATATATTTTTTACGCGGATATTTGCTTTGGGATGAATAGGTCCGACACCTGAAGTGTTCACGAAAATTTTGTCGCCCTTACCCTTTTCAACCACTTTAGTATCGCCAGTAACGATTTGCACGCCTGCTTTTTCACAAGCGAATTTGATGGCTACCAGAATATCCCAAAATTCTTTTACTGGAAGTCCTTCCTCAATGATAAAACTTAACGAGAGATATTTGGGCGTAGCCCCGCACATTGCCAGATCATTGACCGTTCCGTTTACGGCCAACTCTCCAATATTTCCCCCGGGGAAAAATATGGGAGACACTAAAAAGCTATCTGTAGAAAAAGCCGTTTTGCCATGCAACTCTAAAAATGCACCATCATGGCGTTCGTCGAGGATATCGTTTTTCAGCAGATCAAAAACACCACTATCTAAAAGTCTGTTGGTTAGTACTCCGCCACTTCCATGCCCTAAAGTGATGACATCAAAGTCAAGTTTAGGCATGGGGCATTGCAGCTGCACGCGTATTTTGTTGTTCTCCGGCATTTGGTTTCGATTAAGCTTCAACTAGTCCGGAAAAGTGATAATAGGCAGCACAAGCCCCTTCACTACTGACCATGGGCGCACCAAGTGGATTTGTAGGTTTACACGCTTTACCAAATTGAGAGCACTCAAAAGGCTTTTTGATTCCCTTCATAACCTGACCTGAAATACAGTCTGGGTTTTCAGGTGCCTCTTCAATCGTGACACTAAATTTTTTTGTAGCATCAAACGCTGCATATTTCTCACGAACGGCATAGCCGCTATCAGGAATTTCCCCAATACCCCGCCACATCTGATGTCTAACTTCAAAAACTTCATCAATGACTTTTTGAGCATCACGATTACCTTCCTCCCGAACGATTCTAGCGTATTGATTTTCAACTTCAGACTTACTTTGCTCTAATTGACGGATAACCATCAAAATACCTTGCAGCACATCTAAAGGTTCAAAACCCGTAACCACGATCGGCACTTTATATTTGGCCGATATTGGATGATACTCCGTATTGCCCATTATGGTACATACATGACCAGCAGCCAAAAAGCCATCTATTTTACTTTCCTCATCATCGATTACCGCTTTTATTGCTGGTGGCACCAAGACATGCGATGCCAAAATAGAATAGTTTTTTACGCCTCTACGATGCGCGTGCACTACCGACAAGGCATTTGCCGGAGCCGTTGTTTCAAAGCCAACGGCAAAGAAAACAACTTCTTTATCCGGATTGTCTTCGGCAATTTTTACAGCCTCTAAGGGAGAATATAAAATCCGTACATCGGCTCCTTCTGCTTTTGCTTCAAGCAAACTTTTTTGAGAACCAGGCACTCTCAGCATATCTCCAAAGGAGCAAAGAATCACTCCTTTGTCTGAGGCGAGATACACCGCTTTATCGATTAAATTCAAAGGAGTCACACAAACGGGGCACCCGGGTCCATGAATCATAGTAACCGAATCCGGTAACATTTCAATGATACCATTTTTCACAAGGCTATGTGTTTGCCCACCACAAACTTCCATAATCGACCAAGGTCTAGAAACGGTGTTCTTTATTTCTTCCAAATATTTTTTTGCGAGTTCAGGGTCGCGGTATTCAGACATGTATTTCATCTGTAGATTTTTATTTTTATTAATTGGTCAGATGTAATTCGCTCAATTTGCAAATTGAATGTAATGTTTGTAATGGATCATTTCACGGCAAACGGTTTTAATTAGTTTTTGGCAAATATTCATCTACATCGGTAAGGTCTCCCAGTTCCCCAATCTCTTCCAGATACTTAAACGTTTTTTGCGCTTCTTCTTCATCTACTTTGCTGATGGCAACACCAACGTGTACCAATACATAATCGTCAATATCGGCATCAGGCAGCATTTCTAAACTGGCCTCTTTGGTTATACCGCCAAATAACACTTTAGCCATGCGCACCTTGCCATCATACTGCATTTCAATACTCTTGATTTTACCTGGAATCGCTAAACACATAATTTACTTTTTAATATGCTGATAATAAGATAACTGACCGAACGAAATATTCTCATCGTTACTAGACAATATACGATTAAATTTTAACTTTATTCCCGAATTTTCAGCTAGTTTTATAAGCTTTTCGATGAGTACAGCATTTTGAAAAACCCCGCCACTACAAGCAATACAACTAAAATTATGCTGCTTTGCTATATTAAAAATCACGCGCGCTAGCGTATGAATAAAACTATTCGCAATTCTTGGAATTGAGAAACCATCTACCATAGCTTGATGAATATTTTGAATAATTGTTTTTGTTGGAATGTTTTCAAATACTACCCCTGCTAAAAAATCAACTTCATCATTTCCAACATACATTCTTGCTTGATTTTCTAATAGCATTGCAGCCTCACCTTCATAGCTAGTCACATCTATTATACCCAACAAGGATGCAACCGCGTCAAACAAGCGTCCTACCGATGATGTTTTCAATGGGTTGTTCTCCAACATTTTTAAATAGACTTTCCATTCCGTTTCGGAAAACTTCTTCCTGGCAATTTCCTTTTCTGCATTGGGAAGTATACTGAGAAAGGACAATCTTGGTTCTTTCGCCATTTTATCAGCAGCCAACCAATCATAATATTCAAAGTGAATCAGCCGTTCCATTTCGTGATTTTGATACGTAAAGGACTCGCCTCCCCATATCATATTGTCTTCTCCAAACCCAGTTCCATCCCAAACTAGACCTAGTATTTTTTCTTTGGAATCAAATAAATCGTGTTCGCCTAAAACACTTGCAAAATGGGCTTTGTGATGTTGTATGGAGATATATTCCGCATTCCATTTTTCAGCCAACTCCCTTCCCAAAATGCTACTTTGATATTGTGGATGGGCATCTATCAAAATTACTTCCGGTTGTGTTTGAAACAACTTTTCAAATTGTCCAATACTATTCTGAAATCTTTCGGAAACATCATAGCTATCCAGATTTCCAAGATAAGGACTCATATAGGTATGCGAATTAGGCACAAACGTAAACGTGCTCTTTAAATGGGCACCCATGGCCAGTATCTTTTCGTTTCCCGAAGGTGTCATATTCAGAAAGTTGGGAGCTAATCCACGAGAACGTCGAAGTGTAATTTGATGTTCATCAGTAAACCGAAATACAGAATCATCCTGAGGAAAAGTAACTTCTAAATCGTGATGCAGGAAATAATCAGCCACTCCAGATAGTTTTTGAATTGCTTCTGATTCTTTCGAGATAATCGGGGAGCCATGAACATTTCCACTCGTGGCGATGATCGGAGTACCAAGTTCATCCATCAAAACCGTGAGCAAAGCTGATGATGGTAACATAACACCGAATTGATTCAATCCTGGAGCGATACCATCTTGTTCCAAGTCAGGAATAGACTTCTTCGGGTTCAAAATAACTATGGGAGCTACAGATGAAGTAAGTGCATTTTCTTCTGTAGCACTTAGGTTAAAGTCTTTTTTGATTCTTTCCAAGGATGGATAGAGCAAGGCAAAAGGTTTCGCAGGGCGTTGCTTTTTTTCACGTAAACGTTCTATCGCCGACTTATTATTGGCATCGCAACATAGCAGATAACCATTTGTGTTTTTAAGTGCCAGGATGCTTCCTTTTCGGATGAAGTCGGATGTTTTCTTAACTAGCTCCTTATGGTCTCCATCAAATTGCCTCCCGTCATAATCTTGCAGTTTTAATTGAATCCCACAATCGGCGCAGCCATTCGTTTGCGAATGAAATCGCCTGTCATCAGGATTGATATATTCCGATTGACAAGTAGCACACATTTTAAAGGCAGAAACCGTTGTATTTGACCTCTCAAAAGGAAATTTTGTGGTCGCCGCAAATCTTGGGCCGCAGTTGGTGCATGTGGTAAAAGCATACCCATATCGCCGATTGCTTTTATCCCTAATTTCAGCTTTGCATGATTCGCAAATAGAAAAATCTGGGGTTAACGGAATGTTGGTTTGATGCTTTGCTTCTGAAGGAATTATCTTGAAGCCATCGAATTCTTGAAACGGAATTTCGGAAATCTTATGTGATTGAATGATAGAAATTGATGGAGCATTTTCTAGTAGTTGAACCAGAAAATTAGTTGCTTTTTCTTCGGAGGCATTGATGTGAATTAGTACTCCGTCTTGATTATTGCAAACCGAACCCCTCAATTGAAATTGTTTAGATAAACTATACACAAAAGGACGGAAACCCACCCCTTGTACTTGACCAGAAATAGTAATTTCAAAGGTTTTTTGCATTTAGCCATTATCCTTTCTTCCGTTCAATTTTCTCCAGTAACCAATCACACCAAGCATCTATTCCCTCTCCGTTCGTAGACGAAACTTGTAACACTTCTATTTCATGGTTTACCTCTCGCGCATCCTTGATTACGGCTTCTACTGAGAAAGGCACGTAAGGCAATAAATCGGCTTTTGAAACGACCATCATATCGCTGGTCAAAAACATTTTAGGATACTTTTTGGGCTTGTCATCACCTTCTGTTGTTGCCATTAAGGTAACGCGATAGTCTTCACCCAAATCGAAAGAAGCCGGACAAACCAAATTGCCCACATTTTCTATGAACAATAAATCAATATTCTCCAAGTCGAATTGGTCTAAAACCTGATGCACCATTTGAGCTTCCAGATGGCAAATACCTCCCGTTACTATCTGCAGGGCATGTATGCCGGTCTCCCGAATACGCTCTGCATCACGTTCCGTTTCTAAATCTCCGACCATCACGGCCATTGTTATTTTATCCTTTAGTTTTTCTGCGGTTTTCTGCATTAAGGTGGTCTTACCACTACCTGCTGATGAGGTTATGTTGATTAAAAGAGTATTGGTTTTAGCCATTTCCTTTTTAATAATATCCGCTACAAAATCATTTGCTTTGAGCAAATTGATATTAGTGTTCTCGCATTGCACAGTTCCTCGTGCCGCCTTTGTTGATTTATCTACGCTCATCGTTTTTTTGTGTTTATAAAGACCTAATGGTCTAGTCATCAAATTCTATTTTGTGAATCAACATTTCCTCCCCTTCGATTACATTTTTACTTGGTCGTTCGCAATTTTCGCATAGAAACCTGTAATTCTCCACATTGGTAACATGATCGCAAACTTCACATTGAATTTTCAATTGTGTCGATTCTATTTTCAAAGCAACGTTCTGAAATCTGCCATCCCTTAAATGATAAACATCATATGCGTTGTGTAGCAAACGCGGTTCTATGTTCGAAAGGATTCCCACTTTCAGGTGAATTGCTTTCATCTTCTGGAGTTTCTCAGCTTCAAACTCTTGTTCCAAAGTCGCAATAATGCTATTTACGATAGATGTTTCGTGCATAACCCTCCTAAATTAAACTTTTTACTTTTTCCAATTCTTGGAGATGCTTCTCAGCTTGTTCTAGTATACCAGCATCTGTCACCAAAGTTTTCACTTCCTCGGCTTTTTCCTTCATTTCTTCATATTTTTTCAACTCCTCCTCACTAGTTTCGTTATGTGTAAGCCATCCCAATTCCAATTGATTCATCAAGGTCAAAGCACGTTCAAAGGGATATGCTTCTGCCGTTCTCACCTCAAGCGCTTCCTCAAACAGACCAGCTGCTTTTTCAAGATTGTCATGAATTTTTGCTGGAGGAAAATGCATTAACGCTGTCGCATAATTATGACTTGCCATTGCATTTTCATACGGATACTTATCTTTTGTATAAAAAGCCAGAACTTCTTTGAAGGATGATGCACAAAAGGCCGTCCACATTGGTTTCTCGTCAGCACCTACCGGAATTTCAGAATAAATTAACGCCAGATTGTGATGTACATCTGCAAATTTCTGAGGATGTGTATCTCGCTTGAACACTTTCAATACATCCTGAAAAGCATTAATGGCTGCTTTATAATATTGAGGACTTCCATTCTTTGACCAAGTATATAATAGAATCGCTTTTTTGAATCCGGCCTCTCCCAAGAACTCCGGAATATCTTCTTCTTTAAAATATTGAATCGCTCTATTAATAAGTTCTTTGGATGCAACAAAGTCTCCCTTAAAATTGGCAATTTCTGTTGCATCGACCAACAACATTCCTGCCTGTATTTTCAGGTCTTTTGCTTCGAATTGAGCAATGGCCTTTAACTGCAGTTCATGAACTTCTTCTAACATTTGACTATCATAAGGCACTTGTAATTGTGCCATTAAAATTCCCGCTAAATGGGTATTCATTGCATTTTTGGCATCTTCTGAAATGGCAATTTCGAATTGTTCTTGCGCCAGTTGTTTTGCCTCCTGCAATTCACCAGAATCGAGAAGTAAATTTAGGTAGTGTTTAGCCGTAAATACCTTGACTTCATCATTTTCAGCTTTGGAAAGTGCTTCAGAAAACTCTTTTTTAAGTCCCTCATTGTTTTTGGGGTTTTCTACGACACCATAATAACTTAGAACTGCACTGTTGTGCGGCGATGTATTGTAACAAAAATCTACCATGTCAGGCGAAATCTCATAACCGAATTGCAAATGTGTTGCAATCAAAAGGTGGTGGTATAGCGGATGTTCTTCAGAAACAAACTCAAAGGCCTTTTGATGATTTCCAAGCTTATAGAAAACCAAGGCCAGTAGATTTTGCCTGTTAAATGGAGTCGCAGGAAATATATAAGGCGGTTCCAAATCATACCAATCTAAAGGAACTGTAATTTCATCCGATGCTACCACCAAGGTTTTCAGGTCATCTATAGTTTCAGCGTCCTCGGTTATGCCAACCAACTCATCCAATCTATCTACCGATGCAATCGCCTTCTGAACCTTTAGGATGGCATCAGTTGTTGTTAATATCGTAAGCATCTTTGTCTACTTTTTGTGTACCTCGTGGGTCTTTTGCAGCTGTTTGCTGTATATTTCTACCATAGATTTCAGCGAGTCGTTCCGAACGGTAATCACCGATAACTTGAACCAAAACCTCGTTAGGGTCTTGGGTATTTATAAATATGAGCGAAACCTCCCAACGTCCTTTTACAGGGGTAACCTTGTACTGCACCTCGGCATCTATTAGCCAGTCGTTTTTTGGTTTTGTCATGAGATACTCACCTTTATCAAATTCGTTTTTTCAATGATTTCATAATCCAAATCCCTGTCAGTCATATCTAAATCATTGTCTATCAATATCTCTCGAATAGCTAGGGTTTTATCACCTTTTAAATTACGTGATTTCAATAGAAACTGAGTCGGTTTGTACATTTTAACGAACCATTGACTCGAAACAGGAGTGATTAAAACCTTACTCTGCTCTTCCACATAGGTGACATACGCGTAATGAATGTCTCCGAAGATGGGTTGAATCAATTCATTGTCCAAATAAATATGTGAAGTCTTCAGGGTGATTTTAGCACTCACGTAGATATCTATAAATTTAATTCTTCCAAAATATGTTGTACGACTTTATCACCTGCTTCCTTCACCACGTCACTCAAATCAACTTCTAGCTTGGTATTTTCAATCGCCACTAAATACACTTGAATATCTTCTGGATACTCATCTTGTAATATTTTTTTCGTGTACGATAAAGCCTGGTCCCATTTCATTCCATGGAGAAAAACCATCGGGTCATCTTGAGGTGCTTTCATTACTTCTTCCGCTGGGACTTTAAACAAAGTACCCACAGGTTCATTGCTATTCAGAACTGCATCTGCCAAAATAATCTTATCATGGCCTTTTAAACCAAAAAGTACTTCAAAGGCAGCTGTACCCATATCGATAATGCTTATGTCGTCAGAATCGGGAAGTTTTTCCCGCAACTGTTCTATTACATAAATGCCTACTGCATCATCGCTGCGCACCGGATTTCCAAATCCCATTATTGCCGTTTTCATCTATTTTTCTTTCTATTAAAGTAAAAAACTTTCCCGAGGTCACCCTCAGGAAAGTCTCAAAAAAACTACATGTCAGAAGTTATAATTTGAATCTTGATAGCTCAACGCCACTTTGCGCATCATGGGCATGTACCGTACATACCAAACATGAATCGAAAGAGCGCGCTACAATACCTACTTCTACTGGATCTAATGGGTCTTCGATCGTTGTGCCCAAAAGAGCGGTCTCAATAGGTCCTGGATTATCATTACCATCTTGCGGACCAACATTCCAAGTTGTTGGGGCCATAACTTGATAGTTTTTGATAACACCATCTTTAATTTCAATCCAATGTGCTAAGGCTCCTCTTGCTGCTTCCGTAGCACCAAAACCTTTGCCGTCTTTCTCAACAGGTTTGGTGTAGAACTCACCATCTAAATCAATTTCAGATAACCATTGTTCAATGAATTTATAGATTCTAGGAGCTTCATGAACTCTAGCAAGAACTCTAGTGAATACGCTAGGCCCTAGCTTTTTCATGATATCACCAAATAAAGGATCTCTAATTTGATGTTCCTTATTATTTGGGTTAGCGTTCATAATCACCCTAGCCAACGGACCAGCTTCAGCAGCATGTCCGTCATAACGCGGAGCTTTTGCCCAGCTATATTGATTATCAAAGTCACTATCATGCAATGTCTGCGATTTCATAGGTGTCGGAAGCGGTTCATCCCAAGGGTGAAGCCCATCTTCTTGGTCTTTATACCACGAATGCTTAACGTGCTCGCTCACTTTCATGTGGTCAAACTCATGATAATTTTCACCATCAAAGAATCCACTTGAGCTAATTAAGGCGTCATTTCTACCTTCAATAGTTGGATTATTATATCTGTCTTTATGCAAGTATGTTCCTGTTGCTAAGAATTTACCAACACCTTGACCGAATTTATCCAAACCAAATTCGATACCCGCACGAATCAACAATCCCAGATCACTATTCTTTTGAGATTCATTTTCTTCGACCCACGCCAACATGTCGTCCCAAGATTTGATTTCCATATAACGCTCGATAGAGCAACCTAACCAAATCGGTTCTAACCAATCGTTTTTAAATTGTGCGAGTATAGCATGAGCTCTGGTAATATCCTTTAAGGTAGGAGCGCACATCACCCCACCCGGCACCATGTAACTTGAGTGGGGCCATTGACCACCGAACAAGGCATAAATCTGAACTGGCAGTCCACTTGCCGTCAATCCCTTTTGAAAGGTTTCTCCGACATAGGCGGACCAGCGTTTTACCACTTCCTTATATAAAGGTTTATCGGCATACTTTTTATTAGCTAAATCCGTGGCGAAAATCGCATAATACCATCTTGGGATACTTTGAAGGGTTTCCGAAGCCTGACCAATCGCTCTCAACAAAAGAGCATTTGGGGTTAGCTTTGTTCCCCAAGCAGTATCTAATGCCGAGGATGCACAATATAGGTGCGACCCTCCACAAATACCACAAATTCTAGGAGTAACAATGAGTCCCGATTGTGGATCCTTGCCTGCCATGATTTTCTCAAAACCCCTGAACATCGCTGCTTGCGTATGGGCGCGTGTGACTTTGCCGTTGTCAATATAGACCTTCACATCCAAATCGCCCTCAACACGACCAACGGGAGATATATTTAATTCTGTTACTGACATTTTTATTCTTTTTCGTTGCTATTATTTTGAACCTTCCTGAACCCTATGGTTTGTAGGTAATACTTTCTGGAAACCGGCCTCTAAATAGTAAGCCAATTTGTTCCTACCCTCTGGGACTTCTTTAGGAAATGTACCCATGTACTTCATGGTCTTAAAAACACTACCTTTCATAAGGTCGTGATGTGGAAAGCCAGGTTCGGTACAGCCCAAACAAGGATGATTAGCTCGGGTTTTACTAGATTGTCTGTTCCACAATATATTGTTACAACTCGCTCTTGTCATTGGGCCTCTACATCCAACCTCGTAAAAGAGGCATCCGTTACCCCTTTGGCCAAATCCACCATCGACTTTTTGTGCAAAGTTGACTACGTTGGTACAACCTGTCTGAACAAAGTCGGTAAAAAACGTTTTTGGCCTGTGGTAATCATCAATAAGCACATCGCCTATCCTTCCCACAGAAATCGCGACAAGAATTTGAGTAATCCAATCTGGGTGCGCAGGGCAACCTGGTATATTTATTACTGGCAAACCACCTTTTGAAACATAGTCAGGGCCCAAGAACCCACCCTTGTTCTTTTTATGGAATTGCATTCCAGTAGATTCACTAGGGTTTGGCGGAACTGCAGGTATGCCTCCCCATGTTGCGCAATCGCCAATAGCGACGACATAGCCCGCAACTTCTGAGAGTTCCTTAATCCAGTCCTTCATCGGACGGTCAGCGAATAAGTTCATGGTTCCTGTGTTATCCGGGCCTTGAATTATCGAGCCTTCAAAAACAAGAATATCCATCTGCACTTTTCCTGCGAGGATATCCTTTAATAGGTCTTGAACTTGGTCCCCAATCTGTAAACCGGTTGTTGGGTGCCATAAAATGTTTAGCCCGAAATCGGTAATAAGTTCTACCACCGTTGGTTCTTCGGCGTTCAAAAAGGACATTGTGTTGCCACTACATGCACCTCCTTGTAACCATAGTACATTTGCCATAAGTCATTTGATATTTATTTTAAAAGTAATGAAAATAAGAATATGATTCTTATTTAACAAAATTTTTAGAGTATTTTGCGTTATTTGGAATATATCTTAATTATTCATGACAACCTCTTAAAATAAAAAGTCTGTAAGCTAATTTAATTTCAGATGAACTAATTGAGTTTCATGAAAGGAACCTTATTCGGAACTAAGATTTCTTATCGTTATCTTCACTACATAAAAGAAAAGTTCAAATAAACGATGATTCTAGATTATTCTCATACTCAGGAGAGGAGACTTCATTATCGACTTGCATCGACTGAACCTGATTATGTTCAAGGGACTTTGTACAATACGAGAACGGGATGGTGCCCCTATGACAATAAATCTACTGAGCTTGTCTTTGATGGCTTTGACCCGTTAGATTCCCCACACGGAGGAGGAGAAAATCTAAAAATTTGGTCTTGTGACTCTTGTGGATATTGGCAATCAAGTAGGACCTCAACTTGGTGGAACGATTTAGCAACACTTGAAGGTCAAAATCTAATTGAAAAGCATTCAATGCTTAGGCATTTTGATATTGACTCAGTAAATATTCCTATATCTACGTTACGTAATTACCTAAAGTCAAAGCCAAATCTTATTTATAGGGTTGCACCAAAAAGCATGGAGCTGCTGGTAAAATCTGTATTTTCTGATTTTTTTGAATGTAATGTTTATCACTGTGGGCAATCCAATGATGGCGGTGTCGATCTATATTTTGTACAATCAAATAAGCCGATTTTTGTACAGGTTAAAAGACGTGAAACCCCGAACAAAACCGAACCTGTCAACACCATCCGAGACTTTTTGGGGGCGATGATGCTAAAGGAGGCCAAAAAAGGATATTTTGTGTCAACTGCAAAGAAGTTTTCAAAAGAAGCTCATAATGCTGCCAAAAAAGCCGAAACATTGGGACTTGTGGAAACATATGACTTGATAAACTATCATCGTTTTTTTGAAATTCTCAATTTAGTTCATAAAGAGAATACCCCTCCATGGAAAAAATACATCGAAGACTATTATGACCTTGTTGAATATAGAAACAAAAATAGATTCAAACTGAAATATCCACTTCGGGAAAATCCAAAATCATAATTTACCCCGAAGATCAAGTGTAAGCTCCCCTTAAAACCGAACTGTTTAAAAGTAGAATAATAATCTTAATTTTAAACAGCATTATGAGGAAGAGCAAATTTTCACCAACACAGATCGCAAAGATTTTAAAAGAGTTTGACAACGGCAAGTCCGTTGCCGAGATAACCCGTGACCATGGGGTCAGCTCCGCCGCATTTTACAAGTGGCGTTCGAAGTACGCCGGTATGAGCGGGAAGGAGCTCAAGCGCATCAAGGAGCTCGAGGAGGAGAACCGCAAGCTCAAGCAGATGTACGCCACTCTGGCCCTGGATCACCAAATGGCCAAGGAGGTCATCGAAAAAAAGCTCTGAGGCCCTGCCGCAAGCGCAGCATTGGCAAAGATCTTGCCCATTACGGCATCAGCAGGGCGTGCCGTGTCCTTAACATGAGCAAGAGCGTTTACTATTACAGTCCGTTGCCAAAGGATGACGGGGAGATCGAGAAGGCCTTGCGGGAAAAGGCCAGGGAACATCCGGAGGAGGGTTTCTGGATGGCCTATCACCGTTTGAGGGCAGAGGGAATGCCATGGAACCATAAGCGCGTCCACCGTGTCTACAGGGCACTGGGACTGCCCTTGAGAAGAAAGGCGAAGAAACGCCTTCCGGCACGTGTGAAAGAGCCTTTGGAGGTCCCGGCGGAGGCCGACCACACCTGGAGCATGGATTTTGTCACCGACGTCCTGGAGAACAAACGCCGTTTCAGGGCACTGAACATCATGGACGATTACAACAGGGAGGCACTGCACATCGAAGTGGATTTTTCCCTGACCAGCAACCGTGTGGTCTGGGTGTTGAACCATCTGATCAACAGAAGGGGAAAGCCCAAGCGCATACGCATGGACAACGGTCCTGAGTTCATCGCTAAGCTAACGTCCCAATGGAGCAAGATGCACGGAATAGAGTTCAAATATATACAACCGGGAAAACCGACCCAGAACGCATTTGTGGAAAGGTTCAACGGCAGTTTTAGGAGGGGGACCCTCAACAGGTTCATCTTTGAGGACATCGACCAAGTAAGGGAACAGGCACGGATTTGGATGAACGATTACAACAATTACAGGCCACACAAGGCCCTTGGATATGTGTCCCCTAAACAATATCTGGAACTCAATTCCTTGTGCGGTACCGCACAAGGAATTAAAAACGATAACTTTGATGAAGTTTTAGAAAAATAAGCAGTTCTATCTAAGGGAAGTCTACACAAGTTTAAAACTTAAGGTATAATCAAACGATATTTTTATTTGACCAATTCATAACCATAACCTGGACCATCACATGGAAGATAGCCTCCATTGAAAATTTCCCTATCATTCAAAACAGACATCCATTCCTTAAGGGAATTTCCACAACTCTGTATAAGATAACTTCCTTTTTCATAGTTCAGTTCGAAATAATCTATGCCATCCGATTCAATCAAAGTATAACTACCCGTGGCGATGCTAGTACTATCAACAAAAACTCTCCTTTTGATAAAAGTGCTGTCCAGTGAAAACTCGACAAACTCATTGAACTCCAAATCCTCCTTTTTGATAATTTTTCCGGACATCCCTGCATTTATGAACTGGAGTTCAAAAAGCATTGTCTCCTCTCCCATGAATCCTTCATCATCATGGCCACAAGACAAAAAAGCTCCCATAGAAATTATCGAAAATAATATATTTGGTATTTTCATAACTAAAGAAATGTTGAGGTATCAAATAATAGATACTTCATGCCATGAAAAGTTGCTTTTCCCAATTCAAGTATCAAAGAAAACAACCGAACTACACAATCAAATAGTTTTAAACTCTAGGTGTCACATACAATAATATTGGAACTAGAATTAACCCAAGAAGTTCATAATGATAAAATCTAAGATTTTTACGGATGGTTTCTGTTTGGAAACAGATGAAATCAAACTAAGACCCTCAAAAATGGAGGACTTGGAAGCATTTCTGTCAATAAGCTCCCCTCCGATATGGACACATATGTCACAGGACTTGGAAAATCCATCAGACTGGGAAAAATTCCTATCCCAAACCATTTCAGATAGAGAAAATCAAATCAAACAGGAATTTGCCATCATCCTAAAAGAAGAAGACCGAATTATCGGGGCCACGAGCATCAGTCAAATTTCGGAAGTGGACAATAAGGTTGAAATTGGACTTACATGGATTTCGGAAAAATATCAGGGAAAAGGTATAAATCAAAAAGTAAAAGGTATACTCCTTACTTTTTTGTTCGAGGAACTAAAAATCAACAAAGTAGAATTTAGGACTCGTGGTGATAACCTAAAATCGCAACGGGCACTTAATAAAATTGGTGCTACAAAAGAGGGAGTGTTAAGAGAGCTCATATTCCGCAATGGAAAATATATTGATGTTGTATATTTTGGGATTTTGGCCTCTGAATGGAAAAATATAAAAAGGAGAGGAGCACTTTAATATAATTAGAAGCACTTATAGAAAACCATTCGAGACCAATTTGAAACTCTCAAACAAATAATAAGGAAATGAAATCTGTAAGATTAAGTCCAAAATCAAGTATGGATCAAGCTTCTTCAAGAAAAACTAAATTAAATAATATTACCATTAACGAGCCATAAATGAACCCAGATATTTTAAACACAGACATAGTACTTGAAAATGAAAGAGTATTACTCGTACCCTTTGAAAATTCAAGAAACCAAGAATTAAAAGAAATAATCTTCGAAAAGAGAATTTGGGAATTTATGGGTATGCACATTAACGATGAAGAGGATTTTCAAACTTATTTATCAAGCACAATCAACGACAAGCTTAACGGAATATGTTACCCCTTTTTAATAATAGATAAAATTAACAATTGTGTTGCTGGCAGTACCCGCTATGGATATTTAAATCCTATCAGCGAAAAATGCGAGATTGGATGGACGTGGTACGGTATCAATTTTCAAGGAACTGGTCTGAACAAAGCATGTAAGTATGAATTATTGAACTTTGGATTTGAAAATATCGGATTTAGAAGAATCCAGTTCAGTGCTGATCAGGAAAATTTAAGGTCACAACGTGCCATTGAAAAACTCGGGGCAAAAAAAGAAGGGGTCTTTAGAAACAATTATATTGCCCCGAATGGCGAAAGTAGAAACGATGTTTATTTCAGCATAATAAAAGAAGAATGGAATGAAATCAAAATTGCAGAATTCGCAGAGTTCTTATAATCCTAAAAACGGGAAAAAGTAGGTTAGTTGTTATCTTAATATCAAATAGCCGACATCTTATAACCTTATTTTTTCGCAGTTTTTCCAATAAACTTAATAGTAAAATTCAAGTTTTATTTTCTTCTTAAAACAAGCTTAGCGCCTATCCTTAAATCCACTTCTTACGATTCTACCTACTTTTTGGCAGAGATTTAAATGAAGTTTCTTAAAAGTTGTCTCATCTATTTCTATGACTTCAGACCATTCATCGTAACCGGATAGGTTTTTGACCTTGCCTTCAATTACTTTGAAAACCATAAAATCCGAGTTTTCGGACTCTATCAATGTTTCCATCGAAACTTGGAAAAGGTCTTTGGCTTCCATATTGGAACAAAACACATATTTTATAAAATCATCTGAAGACTGAAATGGCATAACTTTATTTGTATGTCTCTATAAGGCTATAAACTAACAACAAATATAATGAAAATTTCACGCTATATATGACGTAATATGTGTCCGCCGTTTTCTGCAACTTTCCGCCCATGCAGAAAGCCAATTATATAGAGGAGAGGAAAGCTATCGCTGACCGTATCAAAGAACTTAGAATCAAAAGTGGATATACCAGTTATGAAGCTTTTGCGGTTGAGAATGGTCTCCCACGCAAAAACTATTGGCGTATGGAGACAGGCGAGAACTTTACCATTAATACTCTAATTAGGATTCTCAAAATTCATGACATTAGCTTAGAAGATTTTTTTAAAGGCATCAAATGAGTTCCTTATTTCTCAAAAGCCTTTTTAATTCTTTATATCTTCCCATCTTGAATGAAATCCCCAAATGAGATAATGACCATTAATTGGAAACGCCGGACATAGTATACTACTTCAATTGTAAAGGGGAGGATGTTTTTACACGTTCCAGAATTTAACCCATTCTAATGATATACATAGAGTAATTGTCTTTGGTATCGTCTTTGGCATTTTCCATGATTTCCGATTTGATTTCCTGCACGGATGCTTTGCCTCTGAACCATAAAGAAATCCTTTCTTCATCAAGGTGCTCCAAAATGCCATCGGTACAAAGAAAGAAAAAATCATCTTTCTTGATATCCGTAATAACATGTTGGTCAACTCTTGTTGAATTTACTCCGTTTACCGCTCTAGTAATAATATTCCGTTTGGGATGTGTTTGTGCCTCTTCTTCGGTAATTTCCCCCATATCCACCATTCCCTGTACCACAGAGTGGTCTTTGGTTTGAAAAAGGATCTCTCCATCCCGTATGTGGTATACCCTACTATCTCCGACCCAACCGACCAATGCCTTTTCTTCTGCATCTGAAATCAGTAAAAAAGTGAACGTAGTGGCCATGCCCTTCGCTTCGGGATGGGTTTCGAGATATGTGCCCAAATTTTGTTCGACACTTTGTAGGGCCAAAGGTAAATATGTTTCATCTTCAATATACTCCACTGGATTTTCAGAGAGATACTTGGAAAATCCTTGACAGGTCAAAGAAGAGGCCACTTCGCCCTTGGCCTGCCCTCCAACACCGTCGCATACCATGAACAAGCGGGAATCCTCTGTTGGTGTTCCAGGGTATATGGCATCCTCGTTTGACTCTCTTAGGCCTATTTCATTACAATACACTGGTAGGTGGATCTTCATTTTCTTCAATACCGTTTAGCGATAACATCACAGGCATTTTTATACCCCTTCTCACAGGATTTTTGGTACCAAGTTTTTGCCAAATAGGTGTTTTTGACCGTTCCAATGCCACTTTGGTAACAAGAGGCCAGATTGTACATGCCAACCCTGTCCCCGTTTGTTGCGGACTTTTTATATAGTTCAAAGGCCTTGTCCAAGTTTTTCGGACCTCCCAGACCCCTGTCGTGCATATAGCCGAGATAACTTTGGGCACTGGCATGATCTCGGTCAGCCGCTATTTGGAACCATTTTCTGGCCGCATAGTAATATTTTCCATTGTAATACATCACGGCCACTCTATATTGGCTGTGCAGGTCCCCTTGTTCTGCTGCTTTCAAATACCATTGTGTGGCCTTTGCTTTTTTGTCCTTGCCCAACTTAAGGTCGTAATAAAGATCGCCCAATTTTTTTTGTGCCTGGAGATGCCCTTTGGTCGCTGCCTTGAGATACTTTCTTTCGGCTTCAAGATAATCTACCGGTCCAGCTGCCCCGGTTTCCGCCATGTAGCCCAACATATAGTCCGCAGTACTCATGTCCTGGGTCGCTGCCCGGAGAAAAAATTCCTTGGCCTTGATGAGATCTTTCTTTTTTCCTTTCCCGTCATAATGCAACCTTCCCAGAGCGTACAAGGCGGAACTTTGATTTTGCTTTGCTGCAAGCTCATAGTATACTATCGCTTCCGATACGTTCGGGGTCCCATCCGCTTCCCCGTACTCAAGAATCTTACCGGTCATGTACTGGGAATGTGCATACCCTTTATCAGCGGCCCGTTGGTACCAATCTCTGGCAAGTTTCACATCCTTTTCCACCCCCCATCCATCATAGTACAAAAGACCCATATTGTGCATACCGAAGGTGTTTCCTTTATCAGCGGCCAATTGGAACCAGTTTTTGGCCTCTAGGTAGTTCTTCTCATTGAAATATAAAGTGCCCAATTCATTTTGAGCCCCCAAATGTCCTTTATCGGCAGCTTTGGTCAACCATTGGACCGACTTTATACGATCTTTTTTGGCCAATACACCATTTTTATAGAATATACCTAAGTTGAACTGGGACAGGAGGTCACCGTTCTCGGCAGCAATTGTATATTGTTCCAGGGCCTTAACGGTATCCCTGGGGACGTATTGGCCGAACCTGTACATGTTGGCCATGCCCCGATATCCCGAATACCTTCCGATGGACGTGCATTTCTCATATCCTTCAAATGCTTCCTTATAGTTCTTTTCTGACACATTGAGGATCGCCAGGTTTTCGATGGCCGCTGGGTGGCCTTTGCTGGAGGCTTTTTCATAGTACAGTTTTGCCTTGCTTGCGTCCTTTTCCATTACATAGCCGAAATAGTGCATCAATCCCCTTAGGTTGTTTGCCTCTGGGTTGCCGTCATCACTCAAGGCCACAATGCTGCTCTTTGCCTTTTCATAGAATTTCTTGGCCTGGACCGTGTCCCTGTCCACACCAAGATTGTTTTGATAGGCCCATCCATGGTTAAAGTTTGCCAGGTCATATCCATCATCAATGGCCCTATCGGCATATTCAAACCCTTTTTCATAATCAACGTCGGTTCCATAACCATTTTGGTTGAACCTTGACAGAAAATAAAAGGCCTCCCCAGACCCATAGTCTGATGCCTTTTCATAGGCTTCATAGGCTTCTTTGAATTTTCCTTCTTTGTATAGGTTCCAGCCGTCTGCCAACAACGCATTTATCTTGGTGGAGCGATAAAAGGCATATCCCCCATACCCGGCACCCAAGATTAAGACAGTGGCCAACAAAACGGGCCAGACTTTTTTCTTTTTTTTGGGTTTGGCTTTCGGTGTGGAAAATTGTGTTTCATTTCCTCCCAAGAACACGGTGCCACTTTCATTGCTCTCTCCATTAATATCCCGGATGAAGTCGGATACGGAAGCATATCGGTCCGAAGCATTTTTCTGCAAACAAGTCTTTATGCAATTCTTAAATCTTTCGGGTACCTCGGAATAATCGGGATCTTCTCCAACGATACCATCCCGAATGAGTTCATAATCCTTCTTGTCATGCCCAAAAGGTAACTTTCCGGTCAATATTTTGTAGAACATAATGCCAAGTGCCCAAATATCGGTACGTTCGCTTATATCCCCATTCAGCCCGAATTTCTTTTTAAAGAATTGCTCAGGCGCCATGTAGTGTGGAGTTCCGACACCTTCGGTCATGGACTGTTGAATGGTCTTGTCGGATAGAATGTCCTGACTGATCCCAAAATCGGTCACCTTGGGCACTTTGTTTCCTTTGCGGTCCTTGGAAAATAGTACGTTCCCAGGTTTTAAATCCCTGTGGACAATGCCCTGTTTGTGCAGATAATCCACCGCTTGGGCTACCTCCACGATAATGTTCTTTCCTTCTTCCAAAGAGAGCTTTCGGTGTATCGCTTGGCCCAAGGTTCCTTCCCCGGCATACTCCATGATCAACACAGGATAATTCACGTTTCTGCCCATGGCATCCGTATGGGTAATGTATTCCAGACCATAATAGGTGATGAGGTGCGTATGGGATAACCCGTCTATTTTGGAAAACTCCTGTTCCAAACTGTATTTTTTCTGTCCGGTGCTCCCAGACGTACCTCTTGAAACAGCTTCTTTGTAAATTTTAAGGGCCACATACCTTCCTTCGGCATTGAGGTCTTTGGCCCTGAATACTTCGGCAAATCCACCTTCAGCTATGAGGTCTTTTTCTGGATCCCACTGGTAATGTGATAGTGTCATGATGGTCGGCGTAGTTGAATTTGGTTACTGTTTGGTGTTGATTTTAATTAACTGACCTGTTGTATATGGGTCACCATTTTGCATGCGTTGGCATGTCCCTGATCGCAGGCCTTTTTGTACCACGCTTCAGCCTTGGCCATATCCTTTGAAACATCCTCTCCGTTATAATAAAGGCTTCCAAGGGTTACATTGGCATCTACATACCCCAATTTGGAGGCCTTTTTCAGCAATTCCATGGCCTTGTCCACATTCTTCTTGGTACCCTGGGCCGAGAGGTACATGATACCAAGGTTGAAAACGGCAGGACCGTATTCCTTTATTGCCGATTTTTCAAAATAGCGCATGGCCTTTGGGTAATTTACCGGAGTGTTTTTGCCGAAATAATATTTACACCCTTGGGCAAAAAGGGCTTCTTTATTCTTTGGGAAGAACCAAATTATGGCCAGAACGGCAAGCAGTATCCATAGGGCATATCCCCATAACCATTCGGTGAATTCTATTTTATAGGGCGGAAGGGGGGTGGGTAAAGCTCCGCTGGCCTGGAATTTTTTTATCTGCTCTTCATCAAGGTCATAATAGGTATTGATACTTCCTTTTACCCCCAAAACATAACCATCGTCCGTCATGTAGACTCCCATAAAAATATACAGGGAAGTTGTTTTGTGGGCAAGATAAAGGTCTTCGCCATTGGCACCTTTAATATCTACATCAGTAATTTTTTGGATTCGTTCGCTTTTTCCAAAAAGTCCTCCGATACGTCTTGCGGATGCAAGGTTGGGAACCAAGGAGAGCAAGGCAATCAGTAGTAGTAATTTTTTCATTTTGTAATGAAGTGTTAAGGTTGAAATTAGTGATATATCTTCTTGTACCTGAACCTATTCGACAGTCAGCATTAAAAATAGGTATATGAAAGTTTTTATACCAACATTTTTAGACCTTGGTGTCAAATATGTTTGGGATTTATGAAATAGCCATATCGTGGCTGGGTTATTTACGGATTATTCAGTCTCTGTTGGCAGTCTAACCGCAATCTTGTTTTCTCCCATGGAGGTTACCTGAAAAGGGGCCCTTGCATTTTGGGGTATCTCTTGCCAAATGGTATCCGCATTTTGTTTGGATTCAATTTGGATGGTAACAACTCCATTCGAAAAGGTTTTGGAAGTTTTTTTCGTTCCATTTTTCTTTGAGAGTTCATGGTACAGGTTTTCTACATTTTTGTCCCCATAGGTAACAGTAGCTATGGAAATCAATATTGTGTTCTTGTTTTTTTCCTTCTTGGAGCCGAACAAAATGCTCCCCACTTTTTCAACGGTTTCCTTGGCACCTTCAATGGTGCTGTCAATGCCCTCCACTGTTTGGTCAATGTCTTTGTTGGTTTCCTGGACAGTTTGGCCCACTTGATCTACTCGTTCCGCTGCTCCCCGGTTTCCTCTTTTTGTGGCATCTGGATTTTGGGCATTTACAAAACCACAGAACAAACCGATTAGAAGAATTGTGTGTACTTTTTTGGATGTCATTTTTAATCGTTTTGGTTATACTTTCTATGGGTATATAACCGCAGATTGGTGATGTCATCTTTTTTTTTGATTTTTTCTAAAAAATTATTTCGTAAACACCTTTCGGAAAGGATGGCCGGTCCATGAACATACGGGTTTCATTGTTTTTGGTAAAATCGATTTGTTCTAGTGAGGTGGTTTCAGTAGCGTCAATGTTTAAGGGATATAGTTCATTTTTATGAATAAGGTAATGGGAGTTCCCTTCGCTTTTTGAAACAACTATAACCGTAATGGAATCAATATTCATGCTGGCATCAATGACCAACTGTTTTTTTTCATTCTGTTCCAAAAAGAAATAATTTTTATCCATGGATGAGTTCTCCGTAAGTGAAACGGTAAAACCGGAATAGGGCTGCGAATTTGCAATGAGGGGCATGACTTTCACTTGCACGCTCTCATCCTGTAAATCCCCAAAAGTGTATCCTTCTTGGACTTCTTTCAATGGATTTATGGTTGATGAAGTGGCCAGATTGAACAATTTACTCCCATATTTTAAATAATAGTTGCCTTTTTGATCTTTGCCCATTTGTAACTGAAGGCCTGAAATCCCTGAATCCCCATATAAGACCAGTTCTTGGCCATTAAAAGTATAGGTTAGCGATGAGGGCTGCCTAACCAGACGTATGGATTCCGATGGAAGTGATTTTCCATTGGAGAAAGCAAGTTGTGTTTCGTCTTGCGGGCTGCCATCCAATTCATCTTCTGGCAGTTCTTCTTTCTCTGTAACTTGGGTGTTGTTCTTTTTCAAAATGAGACTATCCACTGGCTGCGTTCGAACGGAGTCCACATCAACCACGTTGGGGGTGTCATTGCCAATAGGGTCGTTACCAGTTGATCTGAAGACGTAGAACAGGGTTCCCAACACAATACAGGCTGCCACGGCCCCACTGTAAATGATCAGTCTGCGGTATAGCCCTTTGGGCTTTTGCTCTCCAGACGCCCTATATTCGGCATACAAAAGGTCTAGCTTGGCCCTTAGTTTTTGGTCCTCCTTTGATTCAATGCCCGTGTAGATCTGTTTAAAGACCTCAAGCTCCTTTGCAAATTCTTTGTCTTCAGCTAACAGTCGTTCCACCTCACTTTTTTCATCGTCATTAAGATGGCCGGTCAGGTGTTTGTCAATCAAATCAATATGTCTCAATTCTTCCCTCATGGCTATTTTAAACGGATTATGACATCATAGGAGACTTCGCCCCTTAGCTTTTGAAGACACCGTAATTTCTGTTGGCTGGCGGAACGGGCACTGGAGTAATTGAATCTTTCGGCTATGTCCTCCATGCGCATCCCCAAAAATATGGTTGCCTCCAAAACAGATTTACAGGGTTCTCCGACCTTTGCTAGAGCTTTTTCAAGGTATTCCCGGAGGTTTGGGCCCTTTCGGGTGATTTCTGGGTTTATGGATTCATAGATGCCTACCTCACTCTGCCGGTTTTCATATTTTTTTCTTCGATTGAGCTGGTTGAGCCACTGTCGCTTTGAAATTTCGAACAGATAGGTGCTTATTTTGCTTCGGAGTTCATAGTTCCCTGCCATTACATTTTTATAGAACACGATGATTGCCTCCTGAAAAACATCCAAAGCGTCATCTTCATTACCGTTATTCTGTTCCACCCAACTTTTTACCATGCCGATGTGTTGGTACAGTTGCTGCAGACAATTCTCGTTCCCTTTCTTTAATTGATCTATTAGTTCTTGGTCGGTCATCAATGTTTTTCTGAAATGGCTATAATCCTATTTCCACACGGTCCTTTATGGGCACATTGAATTCGTACTCCTGAATTTTTATTTGGGCCTCGCCTAAAATAGTGAAATTCGCTTTTTGGTCGGTCAGCCAAGAGAACTTCATCTGTTTTAAAATATCAAAATTGCTCAAGGTAACATCAATGGGAATGGTAGTGGATTTTAGTGCTTCTTGGTAAAATGGTTCATCCATGGTCCACTCTGCCACTTTCCCTTTGTTTTCATCCAAATAGAATTCAAGTTTCATGGTATTGATGGTATAGGCAATGGGCAATCTGTTCAGGGTCTCAACACCTAATTTTAACCGTGTTTTGCTCAGTGAGGGCAATTTATTGCTGGAAATGGACCGAATTTTAAAATTATTGCCGTAATCCAAATTTTTGCTGATTTCCTCCAAAATGGCCTTTTTGGTATTCAGATGTATCTTGTCATCCAAGGCAATGGTGAAGGAATTCAGCAGAAAGCTCACCTTTCCATTACCCCTGAGGGCGAATTCGGTGGAATCCGATGCCAATAATTCAGGATAAAAGGCATTAAGACTTTTGAGTGCTATCTCGCAGGTTACCGGTATTCGTATGGTATCCTTGGCGGCCAGACTCATTTGTTCGTTTAAAAACCCTTTTCCTACCAAAGAATCCTTATAAAAAATCTCCATACTGGATTGCCTCAGTTTTGTTTTTACATTGTTGGGGTTGTATACCACGTAATCCAATCCCACCACCAATGCATCTTCCGTGAGTCCTTTAATGGTAACATGGTCTATGGCAACAAATTCTGGTTTTTTGCTACATGAGGTAAACAAAAGAAGTACTCCAAATACTAGTGTTATTTTTTTCATGGTGGTGGTTTTAAATACTGTCCTTCTTTTTAAGTGAAACATAGATCAAGACATAGAACATAACATTGAGTGCTGCGATGACCACCACGTTCATATCAAAACTGTTGAAAACCTCACCGATCAACGTTCCATCATCCACCAATTTTTCATTGTACAGGTCGAGGAGTTGCACTGCTGAGGTTGAGGCGGTCTGCGTACCCACTTCGGGTGCAGGTAATGGCACAGAGGTCAAAACGGCTTGAACGGAGTCTGGATTGAATTCAGAAGTAGGGGAGGCATCGTCCTGTAATCGGGCAAAGCCCTCGGTTCCCCATCGGCCCAAAGTGAAAAAGCTCAAGATTTCCACTAAGGTATTGTTGATTTTTGTCATTACCCCGGCCAACATGATCTGTGGCATCAGTGCAATGGGCACTACGGTCATTACTTTCTCTGTGGTATTGAAGGCTGATGAAAGCCACAATCCAATCAGGGAGGCAGAAACCGAAATATAGAACATGAACAGGATGCTCTGGCCAAAAGGACGTAGGTACACTTCCTCAAAACCTTCATAGGTGTTTAATTTGAAATTGAGGTAGATGATGCTCACAAACAATACGGTCTGCACCAGGGCGATCAAGGAAAGTACCAGCCATTTGGAAAGGATGTAGGTATTGATGTTCAGGTTGAACATTCGCTCCCTTTTGTATACCGTAAGCTCACCAACAATCTCTTTTGCGGCATTGCTCACCCCAAACCAAACGGCAGAAATGGCCATCAAGAACATGACCCCAATCTGAAATTTGTTGAATACCAAGCATACCAATCCCGCAATGATCACGGGTTGTGCCAATAACAGGGCCAAATTTCCCTTGTCATTGAGTTTGATGTTGAAATATCTTGAAACCAACCAATACAATTGTAGCCAGTACGAGTCGGGTTTTTCTTTTTTTACGTCTGGGTTGTTAACGGCCTTATACCCAACTTTGCCAGGTTTTTGGTAATAGGAGGTTACCGTGCCGATATCACTCATTTTACTGTAGACCTCTACAATGTTCTGGGCTTCAAAATGGGAAGTCAATAGGCTGGCCGGGCCTTGAAATACCTTGTGCCCCTGAACACCCAAAAATATGGCTTGGTCCACATAGTTGAGGTCTTCCGGTTTGTGGGTCACCATTACAATCGTGGTTCCAGAGTGGGCCAATTTTTTAAGGCTCTTCAGAAAACTTTCAATGGTCTCGGGATCTAGGGGAGAAGTGGGTTCGTCCAAAAACAGAATGGTGGGCTCGGTCAAAAGTTCAACTGCAATGGACACACGTTTGCGCTGTCCACCAGAGAGATTCCCCACTTTTATGGTCCTGATGTCCTTTTCCTTGTCTTGGTCCAAATTGAGGTCCTTGATGACCTTATCAATCCTTTGGTTGATCTCTGATACGGCAGTATCATCCGGCAAACGTAGCTTTGCCGCGTAGAACAAGGTTTTGTATACCGTCAATTCTTTGTGGATGATATCGTCTTGGGGGACATAACCGATTTTCTTTTTGATGAGGCTGAAATTCTCGGCCAATGACAATCCATGGATGAATACTTCCCCCGCCGTGGCCGGATTCTCCCCGTTCAAACATTTCAACAAGGTGGATTTTCCACACCCTGATGGTCCCATCAATGCCACAAAAGTGGAATGGGGAATGTTCAGGGACATGGCCTGTAATCCAATCTTGTTGTTCGGATATTTTTTTTGAATTGCCAATGCTCTTATGGCACTGCTTTCTTTCCTTAGGTCCTTGGCCCCGTCTTTAAGGGTAATGGTGTAAAATGATATGGTGACCGTATCACTGTCCTTGAACTTGGCCTTGGATTTCAACTCCTTTCCATTGAGATAGGTCTTATTGGTGGAGCCGAGGTCCTCGATCCAAAATTCACCCTGCGAATAGGAAATTATTGCATGTTCCCGGGTCACCGTGGGATCATCCAAAACAATGTCATTATTCTCGAGTCTACCAATTTTATAAGCCCCTTTGGATACGATTTTCTGTTTGAAGCCTTTGAACTCCTTTTGGGGTTCCGAGGATTTTGGAGCCTTTTCTTTTTGACCTTCAGCGGCTACTTTTAGTTTTTGTGATGCTATGGTAAAAACGTCATCAGGTAAGATCTTGACCCATGTATTTGGGGTGATCGGCTGTTGCCCAACCATGGTCCCATTGGAGCTTTCAAGGTCCATGATGTAGATTCCGTCCATCCTTGCTTCAATTTGGGCATGTTTTCTGGAAGCAAGTCGGCTGTCTATCTCAACATGGGCACCATGGCCTTTTCTCCCAATGGTGATAATTTCATTTTTAGGCAGGGGAATGGACTGTCCGTTCCAGATGAGGTGCATTTCCGGTATCATTTTATTGGTCGATATAGGATTGGATGCATTTTTTGCGATGTTCCGCAAAAGGATGCGTAGAAGTCAATTTTGTAAGGAGATCTTGCTTTTGGTAGCGTTCCAATTTTTTGAAGAAATCCGCAAATCGGTTCACATCATATCCGGCGGCCTTGGCCAATTCAAACCCGACCTTGTCGGCTTCATATTCATCAATTTGGTCAAATGGGGGGGAAAGGGTCCTATTGATCTTATTGGCGATATCGGTGAAACCTTCCATACGGGTCATTCCCTCAAGGTCTGTGGAGAGCGTAAGTTTGGTTACTTTCCTTTGGGTGTGGAGTTTGTCCTCATGGGCCACTTCATGTCCTATGATGAACGCCAATTCATCATAAGAATCAATGAAATTGAGCAAGCCCGTGGTAATGTATAGGTAACCGCCCAAGGTGGCAAAGGCATTTATTTCCTCGGATTTAAGGATGCTTATTCGGTAGGATACATCCTTTCGGGACACATTTTTAACGATACGTTGAAGTATTTCTTCAACTTTTGGTTTGGCAAAATGGTTGTTGTCCAATTGGCCAAGGGTAACATACCTGTTGTACATATCCCTTCCAATATTCTTTTTGGAATCACTGGAAATATTCAGTGCAAAATCCAACCAATTGTTTTCCATTTGTTTATAAAAAAATGCGGGGCCATCAAAGGCATGGCCACAATCCTGAAGGACGGCTGCATGTTCAATTTTTGCGGTGTAGTCAGATAGGGCATCTTCCAATTTTTCAACGGAGATTTCCTGTGCCAAGGAAACCTGTAAAAAGCAACAGAAGAAAGTGGCGGATAGTGTGTGTCTCATGATGTTTTTAGTGTATATAACCAAAAATAACAAATGTCATCTTTTTAAGTCAAGGTTTTCGGTTTTATAAACTTTTGTCACTGAGACACCCCAAAAAAAGAACAGGGAAGCAGTTTATTAACTGTGATTTTGTTTCCAAAAAGGAATCAAAGAAAGATACTTTAAATCCATTGAAGAAGATTTGATTTATATCTTTAAGAGATAATGACCATTAATCAATGGATATGCCTGACAGAGTTGAAAAAATCCTACTTTAAAATTTCACATCCAAAAATTCAGTAAAAAAATAATAGTAGTTAGTAATCATAGAAGAACATTAGTAATAATTGCTATTATTATTCTTTCTTTTTCACTAAACATTCTGGCTTTGACTTTTTTGAATCATTCATACTATTGACCATTACAGTCTCCGTCCTTTTCCTTTTCGTCTTTTCTTCCTAAATCGTATCTTATCGTCAAGTTCCAGTTTAAAAGAATTCCATTGATTGTCATCGGTTTGATGTGATTTCAATCCAATTGCTTCAACGTTTCCCATATCACTTTTTGATTGTTCAATAGTTTTGATAGTCTGTCCAGTAACACTAAATGTCTTTCCTGCAATTGGTGTTGATGCCCTTCTAAATTCTTTAAAAGCGCTATCACTTCTTCGTTCTGTGCTATTATTTTCGAGAATAACTGCACGGTCTCTGTCTTGTTCATAATCGATTCGTTTGATGATATTGTTCCATGAAAATTGTCGCCCAAGGGTGCTTCCTTTGTATATAATGCTATTGTACCTAATGGAGATTCCTGTTACCCGTCCAGTACTTTTGCTTATGTTGAACTTGGGAGTTATTTTCATTTTAACCAACTCTTTAATGAATTCCGTTACATTATTTGATTTTAAGATGGCATTTTCAAGATGCTGTTGAAGCATAAGTTTTAATGGTGGCTCTCCTGTTCTAAAAGCCTTTTGAATCTCTTTATGAGTAAGTGTTACCTTTTCTACCAATTCTAAATCACTTAGCTGAGATAGTCCATACTTAAGTTCAAGTTTCCGAACCAGATGCTCGCTTCGTTCGTAATCTTTACTGTCGCTGACCACTTCCCCGGAAAACTTTACACGATTAGCCACAATATGGATGTGTTCGTGTTCTTGGTCGCAATGTCGATACATGATATACTGATTGTCATCGAAACCCATGCCTTTCAGATAATCCATTCCCAAAGATGTGAATTGCCCATCACTTAACCTATCATCATAGGGCAGGTTCAATGAAACATGATACACCGCTTTGCCAAGTCGAGGTCGAAGTTGTCTGACCAAATTGAACTCCTGGGTCATATCTATGATCCTTCCATAGGTAAGATTGGTGTCCAACAGATGGCCTTTCCCCTGTTCTATCTTCTTTTCATTGTAGGCCAACACCCCATAGAAATCCTTTCCTTTAATCTGCTTGGCAATCACTCTTTACAATATTTGATTTTAGCATGTCCAAAATATTCTTTAATTCTGCTAGTTGATTAATTAACATTGGGGGATGTTTCATTCCCAGATGTACCTTTTTAGTGAGTTGGTTAATATTATTCCCGATACGGCCCAACTCAATGAAAAGTTGTCTGTCCTCAAGCAATATTCTTTTTCTTGGCAGTGCTTTTCCCGTTACCCTTTTCCTTATATAATCGGGAATCGTAATTCCCAGCGTACTTGCATTTTGGGATAGTATCAGGTATTCGTCCACCGTCATTCTCACGTTTACCCGAATAGCCTTTAATTCTCGTATTTTCTTTTTTGGTCTTGCCATATTTTAGGGGTTTGGGGAGATTCCCCAACAAGCCATGCGAACAGAGTGAGCAGTTTTTGCTTGCAAAAACATGGCTTGCTTCAAGATCTCCGATATAAAGTCCATTTTCTGTTTTGTCTTTGGTTCATCAATTTGTTTCTAAGAAGAGATTCCCCTTAACCGATTGATAAGTTCATTGATGTCATTGGGATGGAACAGGACACGTCCCCCAATAGGTATCTTTTTGAGCAGCCCTTTTTCCATCCAGGAATAGATGGTCGGTCTGGTCACTTTGAATTTTTTGACCAAATCGGCAATCGTCAACATTTCATTTTCAGTTTGATTTTCATTCTCCTCATCCTTCAGTTTTGGAGCTAAATTGTTTTTAAGAGATTCTACAGGAACATATTCCTTTAATCCACCGTCGTCCATGATAAATATGCGCTTCATATTACTGGTATTTGTTGATTTACTTTATTGAACAAACCTAGCAACATTGAACAGCATTTAACCCGTTTGCCATACATCAGTTTATGTACGGCAAATCAAGAAACATTCAAAATAAATTTGTATGGGAATTGAGGTCGAATCTAAGACAGGGATGGTAACCCCCCGAGGGGACTTACCTATTTGATTCCTTCTAAGGTGTTGCCAAAAACAATGTTTTTGGCAACTGCTATAAAAATATGAGTAGGGAGAAAAAGAATTCAGTTTACGCTAACACTCGGACAATCTCTAGCCATTGTCTTCTTTCTCCCTTTCCACAAATATTTTACAAAAATTTCAAGCTACTTTAAATACAATTATTTAAATAAATGTATAATCATACAAATGTATATATCATTAAATATTTATTTGTTTAAGGCCAGGTATAGAGTTCTTCTGGTGAATCAAGCAAGATTTTGTTTTTATGTTGCAAGTCCAAAAATCAAAACTTCAATAATATGGGCGCATATTTGCAAACATCAAAAATACAAATCCAACAAATTGAATATTATTTATCTATTATTTTTAAATTACACATTGTAATATCTTATAATTATTTGATTATATATTAAGTTTAAATTCTTTAAATTATATTAATTGTATGGAGGTGTCTTGTGTGGTACACTTAAGTATATAATTGTCTTAAATAAATATAAATTCGCTACAGGCTGAACGTAACTCCGTTCAGCCATACATTGGCAACAAGCTAAAGAAACATCCTGAATGGAACAAGAGTTTAAGGTTTATATCAAATCTTACTTAGAACAATTTCCAGATTTGAGCTCGGAGGAACTAACTTTCATTTCCTCATATCTTATTATAGAAAAGTATGGAAAAAAAGAATTTTTATTTAAAAGTGGAGAGGTTCAAAAGGAAGTGGGATTTGTTTGCAAGGGACTTTTGAGAAGATACTACGTCAATGAAAAAGGAAACAAAATAACAACGGGTTTTATAAATGAAAACAACTATGCCACAGATTATCCGGCATTCATAAGGCAAAAACCATCAAAGTATTTTATCGAATGTCTTGAGCCATCGGTAATCATAAAATTGCCCTATGATAAAATTCAAGAAGGGTACCGTAAATTTAAAACCAGTGAAAGGTATGGTAGATTAATAGCCGAATATGTTTTGACCGTGCAAACCGACAGGGTGGAAAGTCTTTTATTTGAAACAGCTGAAGAGCGTTACTTGAATTTTATAGACCAAAACCCAGACCTTGTAAACAGAATTAGTTTAACGCATTTAGCAACGTACTTGGGTATAGAACGACAATCATTGAGCAGAATACGGAGTAAGATCGCCAAAAAATGATTTTGTCACAAATGTGTCAGGTAGAAAAGCCGATCATGTTTCATTTTTGCAATAGTTAGTTCCATAATATTGTAAAAATGACTTCAAATAATCAAATAACCAAAATAGCCATAATCATTCAATTCCTCTTTTTTGGACTCGTTTCCTGTGGCCAAAATACAAAGGTTGAATCTTCCATACATTTGAAAGTCCAAGAGCGAACCGACAAAATTTTCGATAGCCTTGTAAAATTTCGCAGGGACTTTCATATCAATCCCGAAGTGTCAGGAAAAGAGAAGAGAACTTCCAAAAAGATTGCAGAATACTTGTTGTCCTTGGGCCTTGAAGTTAAAACAGGTATAGGTGGCTATGGGGTAGTAGGAATCCTAAGGACTAAAAAAAGGGGAAACGGATCGCTTGGAGGGCCGATATAGATGCCCTTGCTTCCGACCATCCCGATATTGTCGATTTTTCATCAAAGATTAAAGGTGTAAGACATATTTGTGGACACGATGTACATGCAACTATTGGACTTGGGATAGCTAATGTCCTAACAAGTTTAAAAGAAAGTCTTACTGGAACTATTTACTTTATCTTTCAACCATCAGAAGAAAATTTGGCAGGGGCAAAAGCTATGCTTGATGATGGCTTGCTCAATATTATAGATCCCGAAGAAATTTATGCTTTACACATTGCACCTATGTCTGAGGGGATTATTACTACCAAAGCAAGAAACCCTTATGCAGACTATAAGGGAATTCAAATTACCCTAAAAAACACAAAGGAGAGAACGGCTCTTATTAAATTTACGAAAAAGCTCTTTTTACAACTTCAAAATGTTTCACCTGAGAGTAAATTCTGGGACAATAAAAATCTATTGGACCCCAACATAGGATTGGGAAATCCAAATACCATATTTAAGGATTATATTACTGTTAATTCAAATATTGCTGTTAAAGAAGGTGAAGATAAGATTACAATAAGGGCCTATCTAAGTGCTGAAAAGGAAACTCAATTAGACTCTCTTTTAAGTCAAATAAAAAAGAAGTTTAAAGAATCGGACTATTCAGATCAATTTTTAGATAGTTCATTTTATTATGAGACAGCGCTAGTGCTTAATGATGAACGATTAACTTTATTGACCATACCTACAATAAGTAAAATTTACGGAAATGAACACGTTCTCCCCCTCTATGGAGCTATACCTGACGGACGTGCGGATGATTTTGCACTGTTTCAACGTGAAATTCCAGGAGTCTATTTTTTATTGGGTGCATCAAATTTTGAAAAAGGAATAGTTTCCATGCCTCATTCGCCGAATTTTGCTGTTGATGAAAGTTGTATGAAAACGGGGGTCAACTACTTTACATCAATGATAATAGAGAGACTTAAGTGATAAGGCCGGTTGCCTACGTTGTATAACCGAAAATAATAAAGACCATGATAAAATGGATTGATAACATTCCTTTTTGGGTATATATAGATGTATTTTATACCCATATGATCAAGTTAACAACAATAATTAAACACCATATGAAATATTTTCTTTGCGCAATAATTTTCTTGACCACTTCAATTAGTTCCATAGCTCAGGGAAAAACCGATGTTACCGTTAAATCCATTAACGGAATTATCGATGAACTACTTGATCAAATAACCATCGAAAAGGGCGAGAAAATGGATACAATAGCGATTAGGAACTTATTTCATCCATCGGCCATATTTACAGTTGCTGATGTTACAAATGCTGAAACCGTATCACTTAATGATTTCCTCATCCTCTTGAAAGATCCTTACTATGAACAAGGATATCTTGAAAAAGAAATTCATAAAGTTGTTGATCAATACAATGGAATTGCCCAAGTATTCCAGACTTTTTATGGCAAGGACTCTGAGGGAGTTGAAGAAAAAGGGATAAACAGCTATCAATTAACATATTATGGCGGTCGGTGGTGGATAGTCAGTCTCTTATGGACCATAGAATCCAAAAGTGCCGGAATACCTGTAAAATATGGTGGGGAATAAGTGAAGAAGTTGCTGAGTTGACCACTAAACCACGCAACACCCATAGCCGAAACCGTTGACAACCATTTAACCAAAAAATACAATCTCCTGTTTGATGAAAAAATTTTCCCTAACCCTTATTCTAATAGGCCATTTTTTAGTTTCCACTAAGAGTAATGCCCAAGAAAACTACATGAACTACCATTCGAAAGTAATTGAATGTGAAGAGCTAATTGTTGAAGGAAAATACACTTCTGCAATTAATAAATTTGATTCTCTTTTCAATCAATTTAATTTCTTATTTCTAAGAGATATCAAAGTTGCTACTGAACTCAGCGCATATGATAACGATTATAAATCAGGGTTGAATTTTGTAAGGCTGGGAATCAAGGCTGGTTGGTCATTGGAAAGCATCAACAAGAATAAAAATTTGCAATCTTTAAGGGAACAACCGGAATGGGCCAAACTCATGTCAACATATGATTCCCTTCACAAAACCTACCTATCCAAAATAAACTTTCAGGTAAAAGAACAAGTCCATGAAATGTTCAAAAAAGACCAGAAAAAAGCATTTGGGGCATTACTTAGAATTGGACAAAAGGCCAAAAGGAGGTATTCTCAAAAAAAGTTTGCTCCTCATAGCGAACAACAACTTGAGAAACTGGAGCAAATTTTAAATGAGTACGGTTATCCAGGTGAACGACTTATTGGGAATAACCTATGGGGCTCGGTGATTTTAAGCCATCACAATTCAATATCAGTGAACTACAATTCGAATGACACTTTATATGCTCTATTAAGGCCAAAATTATTGAATGCCTTGAAACAAGGTGAGATATCCCCATATGAATTAGCTCAAATAGAAGACTGGAGAATTGCTGGTTTACATGATCATAAGTTGACAACCTATGGATTTCTTGGAGCCATTCCAGACGATACAGTTCTTGAAACTGTAAATAAGAATAGAGCCAATATTGGATTAAGAAGCATTGACCTTAGGAATGAATTGATAGATGTTGAAAATGAAACAGGAATGGACCTACACCTACCCAAAGGATGGCAGAATGGAAAAATAACGGTTGCCAACAGGCGCTAAAATGAATTCGTAAACTAGGTTATTTAATAATGATAAGTATGAATATAAAGTTCAGTACTCCGATCAACTGAGGCGTTTACTCATTTTAGCTAAACGCTGCCACACATTTGGAACTGTAACAATTAATAAAAAACTCAATCTTTAAAAAAATCATTTTAAAGATGAAAAATCTTTTATGCCTGATTACAGCTCTGATTATATTAACTTCTTGTAATTCTAAAAAAGAAGAGACGGTAATAGATACAGCATTACCAGAAGGGGAACAGGTAAGCGAACTTTTCAGCACAATAGCTACAATGGATAGTTTATATTTTTCAGCTCAAAACGTATGTGATTTAGAAAAATATGCCTACTACTTATCAGAAGATTTTGAGTTCTTTCACGATAAGGCAGGGTTGACTCCATCCAAGGAAAAGGAAATGATGGACATGGCCATTTTTTGTGGGGAAGAACAAAGGACAAGACAACCTTTAAGAAGGGAGTTGACCAAAGGTTCTCTACAAGTATACCCAATGGATAATTATGGTGCTCTTGAGTTTTGTGACCATGTTTTCTATTTGCAAATCAATGATGGTACGGAAAAGGTTGTAGGTTCTGGAAAAATGACTGCATTATGGAAGCTTGAAAATAACGAATGGAAATTGGCACGAATAATAAGCTACGACCACCAACCAATTGCCAAAGTTGAATTGAAAACTGAAATCCTGGACAAATATGTAGGTGATTACATGCTTCCCGACAGAATAGTAAATATCAAGAGAGAAGAAAAGTTCCTTAGAGCGACCGATGTGAATGATGGAAAGCCAGGTTGGAACACACTCCTATTTCCCGAATCGGAGAATTCTTTCTACTTTAACTATGAGAATGTTGTCTATGAATTTATTGATTCTGGAGCCCAAATTGGAACCTTGAACATTTATGAAAACGGTAAACTTATTGAGGAAGCAAAAAGAAAAAATTAAAACGGGTGGCAACTGTACAAATACTATCCAGATGGGATTTACCAATTCACACGGATATATTGACCTTTCAATTATCTAAATCTTTTTAGTTAGAAGGTACATTTAGTTATTTCTAATAACAATACTTCAATGCGAGATACCGAAATTTTGAAATGAAAACATCATGTGTCATTTTTTTGCAAACTTAACGGTGTTCGTACCCATGATCAACAGCCACAAGCATGTTCCTATTTCCCCTATGGATGCGGGTAGGGCAACAATGGTGGAAAAAACGGTTTTTGAAAAACCTGGATACAGGAAGCCTCCAAAAAAAGTGATGAGATAGCCAAAACAACCCAACATGAGCAATATTCCCAACAATTTGGGTAGAAATACCGACCTGTAGACCAAGTAACCGAAAGGTAACAGCCAAAGCCCCCAGAATATCTGTAGCAGTTCGGTTCCATTGCTATACTGTTCCAAGTAGAACATCACTTGGTACGCAAGATCGTTACCTTTTTGAGGTTCAGGGGTTTCAAGTAAGCTTAATATGGTGAACTTGTTCAGGATGTTGACAAATGAAATGGGTACGCTAAGTATGGCCAGCAGTGCCATGAGCAATGCGGCATTCTTGTCGACCTCTTTTAACAGGCGGTACAGTGCCAAGGGCAAAAGTATAAAAATGATAAAAGAACAAATGGCGGCAACGATGCCCAGTTTAAACAGCATTTCTTTCCGTTCGAGGTTTTCCAACGTCCTTGTTGCATTGTCCCAATCCACGATCTGGGAGGGGACATAAACAAGATAGGCCAAACCGCAGATTACCAGCAATAGATAGAGCAGTCCTGCCAGCCTCGCTTTTTTATTTCTTGTTGAGATTTGGCTATCCATTGTCTTTGGGTTTTGGCCATTTTATGGCATACCGGACAATCAGAAATGTCAAGATGCTCTCCACAAATGCCAGGAAAACATAGAAGCTATACCACTCCGTCAAAGAATTGATTCCGATGAACAACATCATTATGGTAAAGACAGCCCCAAAAATAATGTTCATAGTTCGGTTGACCTTGGGAGGTAGTAGGACGGATGCGGCAACCATGACCGAGGGAACGACAAGGATGATGGACGCCACCAGCAACTTGACAGGGTTGTCCAAAATATTTTTACCGATCAAGAGACTGTCCACCTTGCCGGGTGTGTACAGCTCAAAATAATCACCGTAGATATAACAAAATGTTGTGGACGCCCATAAAGCGGCCAGTTTTAGTTTGATGTTCACTTTTGGGTTTTCAAGCATAATTGGTCAAATTTTATCACTGATCTCTATCAACAATGACGTAAATTAATTATAAATGGTTGCCTGTAACTTGTTGAAATGCTAATTTTTTTTCAGAATAACATTTGGGATTATCCAGAGTTGCTTCTCCCAAATCTTAATAAGATCACGCTTCGTCTCTGGGGAGCAAAAGAATTTGCAGTAATGGATTAACAATTGGGTATTGTTATCCAGCAATGGTAAAAATTAAAAATAGACCCCTATGCTAACTAACCTTTAAGATGTAAATCTTCAACCAAAAGTAGACTGATTCTGGTCAAAAGTTAAGTTTAAATCTGTTTGAACAACAAACACAAATTTTGTGTTAATCCAAGTATTTTTTAATTATGTGAAAATCAACAAAAAGTATATATCATTAAATATTTATTTAATGACAGTATGAAGTTCCTCTAAAGGGTAAAGTAAGATTTTATTTTTATGCAATTCCCCACGCCTCTTTCAATTTTTGGGCGGCCTCATAATTTGAAATTTTGAGATAACGACGGAAAGCCTTTTCTGATTTATGGCCAGAAATCTTCATGATGAGTTGCACATCGATGCCATTTAGGTAAGCATTGGTACAAAAGGAACGCCTACAGGTATGGGAACTTATCAATTTATATTTTTCCAAAAGTTGCGCTTCTTTTATAGTTCCCCGTTTATGTTCAATCTCTACTTTTTGGTGAAGTTTGGCTGAATCCCCAAGTTCCTTTATGCGCCTGTTGAAAGTGAATGAATCAATATCAGGTGCATATCCATCATATCTTCTCAAAATGCTCTTGACTTGGGAACGAAGTGGCACTACAATTCGGCCAGAAGTCTTCTTTTGTCGGATATTCAAAAACCCATTATCATCCAAATACTCAGGTCGAATCCTCGAAATATCGGAAAACCGAAGCCCTGTCAAACACCCAATTACAAAGAAGTCTTTTACTTTCTCCAATTCTTTATCGGCTTTACAATCAACGGCTGCAATTGACTGAATTTCATCATCGGATAGATAGATATGGTCCACTTCTTCTTGAACTACCTTGAATGCCGAAAGATCTATGGGCTTGATACGGTTTCTACGCATACGGTCATTTAAGAAGGCCTTTAAGTTTTTCACCAACTTGCCTATCGTGTTGTTCTTCATTCCGACACCTCCATTTTTTAATGGGGCATGGTACGCTAGGTAGTCCGTCCATTCTTGGTAGAAATGATAATCAAAAGCATTGAAATCGATGATGATTCCCGAAAATTCCTGGAAACCCTCCAAATGCTTTTTAAGTGAATTGTAATCCTTGATGACATCTTTGACCACCTTGCTCTTTTTGCTTTCCAGATAATGGTCAAATTCAGTAAAAAAGTCTTGGACAGGTTTTGAATTGATGGACGGTTCACCTTCTTCAAATTGTTTCTTGAACATCTTTTTTGAAAGTGGCCTTCCTTGATTTCGATAGCTGGAAACAATTTGATTGGCCAAGCTGTCCATTTGGGTAAGTTGAACAAATTCGGAAGCGACTTCTTTCGATTTTTTCAAGAATGATTTCTCTGGGCTCCAATATTTCGGTTGGATTTCTATTCCTGTATCGATTTGGATTCTCGAATTACGATTTTCATAATATCTTAATTTGATACTATGGGTTCCATTTTGATTGGATTTATCCGGTATGTAGAATTTATAATTGTACATCAGCGTGCCGCATTCGTGCCGCATTTTTCACGAAAAGTAGTGTTTTATGATGTAAAATAAAAACTAATATATATTTAATTATTTGATAATCAATAAAATAATGTAAGTTAATGAAATGTTAAATATTAGGGGCAGCATCCCGTCCAGACCGCAAAAAGCTCCGATTTCTCGGAGCTTTTTTGTTTTCTAAGACCAAAGTTTTGGCGATAATGTTCCTATTTGTGGGTATATAATGACCCACAAAAGAGTTTGATTAAATTGAATTACAGACCAAATCTATAGGTTGCCTTTAGGATGATAGATCTATTGGCCAGCCCAAAATTATTTGCGGTATCATTGTTTTGATTAAAAATCAAGAATATATCCGATAAGGAAGAATACCGCCATTGCAATCTTGAAAAAACACTGAAGTTGTTGTTTTGTGTGTTGTACTGAACCGTATTGTTGACAAACAATTTGTTGGTAAGGCTAAGTAATCCATTAAATTTAACCAAGTTAAACTCTCTTTCTCCATAAGTTCCAGGTAGGCTTACCTTGTCATAAGAATAGGCAATATTGAAATTACCCCAGAACCCAAAGCGCATATTGGCAGTAATGGAGGCTGACGTAATATGTCCATTATAAAACTCGCCATAGGATAGTTCCGTATTATAGGTAAAATGTTTTCTGATATCTGAGTCATAGGATATATTTCCACTCCAAAAACCATAATTCTCAGCGGGAAGTGGGTCAAAATCTCCACCCAACAAGGCCGTCTCATATCTTAGGTTTACCTCCCTCCTATTTGCCCAGATTGCAAGAAGAGCAGTGTTCTTAAAAAAGAACTCGTACGATAGATTATTGTCACTTTCATTCAAACTGCCATCCATATTGTAGTACATATTATGCCATGACCCTATTGCTTGCTTCGTTAGGATATGGTCTTCCCTTTTTGGAAAAAATTTATAATTGGCCCAAGGGTTCAGTAAATAATATCCAAGTTTTACCAATTCATTCCTGTTGGGGTCAAAGCTGCTTTGCCTGGGGACAAATCCCAGCTCTGCCCTATAACCATCTTCCACCACATCAATCAACCAGCCTGTTCCCAACCTTCTATTGATATAATTGCCCTTTATGCCATAGTAAGCTCCTTTTTGCCCCTCATCGGTTACCGTGGAATGGTACTTTATGTTCGTATTGAAATTTCCCTTTTCTGAAATAAAAGTGAACTCTGCGCCATAGTTTCTATTGAAGTCATTTATGGTATCGTTTCCCGTTTCCTGTCTATTGATGAACAAGGCCTTTAGTTGTGATCGTTTCAATACTTTTTGGTTAACCGCAGCAACGGTATAGTTCTGACCATCTACGCCTCCCTCAGCTTTGGTCTGAATGTTCATTGCCCCTATTCGTGTATTGCCCGTTATGTTCCCGGTAACCCTGGTGCCGTATACAATAGGTATATTTTTACCATCTTTAAGACCGATGCGCCTAGAAAAGAAGGGTTGTACGTCATAACTCCCAAAATTGGTGAATAGGTCTGCATTCTCTATAAAAAACTCACGCCGTTCGGGCAACGAAATATCAAACCGGGTAATATTGACCACTTCTTGATCAATGTCCGCGTTGGAAAAATCAGGATTTATGGTAATGTTGGCATTCAAGGATTTGGTAATGCCCACCCTCAGGTCCAAACCAGTGTCTATTTCGGTTTGGGTGGAAGTATCATCATCTAAGTTGTTCTTTAGGGAAGATACTGTTGAATAGGGCTTCACAAAGACCGTCTTCCCTTTAACTTCCGGGATTTTACCCCATACCAAGGAGCCCATGTAGTTTACATCGAATCCGCTGAAATTGACTGCAAATGGAGTCCAGGTATAATACATGTTTTCAACTTTGTCTCCTCTTAAAAGGCCAATTCCCCATTCCAGATTATTTGCATTATATCGAATACTGGTAAAGGGAATCTCCATTTCGGCCAACCAATAATCTTCATACTGTTTTACCGAAGAAAACCATTTTTCATCCCAAGTGTATGAAAACTTTGTATTCGCTACTTCAACAACAAGGCTGCCTTCAACCTCAGCACCTCCTGCGTTGACACCAAAAAAATAACCACTTTGCTTTTCATTGATGGGATCTATGGCAATGGAAAAAGAATCGCTTCCCCAATGTCCATTATCTGAATCCCTATCTAGAGATTGGACTATGCGCTTTCCTTCGTCATAACATTTCGCCAAAATGTAAAGTGAGGTTCCACTGTAGGCCAATTTGACCTCAGTTTTGTTTTTAGCAGTTCCGCTATCCAAGGGGTCATGATTATAAAACGTATCGATTATGGGTATGGCTTCCCATTCGTTTGGTCCTTCTATACCATCAATGGTTATTGGGTTACCAACTTCGGACATTTGGTATCTATACCGATCTCGGGTGGATTGCGAGGACTGCGCAAAGGACCATAACGAAAAAAGAATAAAGATTGACGTGAAAACAGGCTGTGATTTCATAATATCTTTGTTTCCATAACTTTACATTTCTACCCGAGGAAGATCATCGTGATTATTTGAATCAAGACATATTTTAAGAATACTTTCACTTTCTTGATCGTTGATCGGTTTGGATGTTCTTGAAGTCAGAAATCTTTGGAAATAATGAATAGGGAAGACCAATAGCCCGGAGTGTTCTTTTTAATATCCATATTTCAGGAATCAAGAGATTTTTGAGCTGTGCTTGATTTAGTTTTACAAAAATTAATCCCTTATGAATCGCAGTAAATTGTTGTTTCCTATTTTTCTGTTCTTGATTGTTTCAAGCACAAACGCACAGTTTCATACCCTAAAAATTCCAAAACCCAGCAATGAGGTAATTGAAACCCAAACCTTGGGTGTAACCGATATTACCATAAGCTATGGAAGTCCATCCGTAAACGAAAGAAATATTTGGGAAGACCCCAATGTAATTCCTCAAAATGGAGACCCCATTGCTTGGCGTGCTGGAGCCAATATGAATACCACCATTACTTTCTCTACGAATGTATCCATTGAAGGCAGTCCGTTAAAAGCAGGAACGTATGGTTTTCATATCATTCCCAAAGGAGAGACCTATACTTTGCTTTTTGCCCATAACAACAATCAGTGGGGAAGTTATTACCTGGATACCGAAAAAGATATTACCCTTACCGTGGATGTAACCGCTGAATCATGTCCCTTTTCCGAAAAATTGGATTATGAATTTTTGGATTGGAAAGAAAATGAGGTAAAAATTGGACTGGAATGGGCCGATAAAAGAATTCCCTTTACGGTCTCCGTAGACCTCAACAAGACTGTTGTGGAGAGTCTTCGCAGTGAATTAAGGGGAATCAACACCTACCACTGGGAAGCATGGAATGATGCCGCCAACTGGTGTCTTGCCCACGATACCAATCTTGAAGAGGCTTTGGAGTGGGCCAATAGATCCATCAACGGTGGTTTTCATGGATTTGCCGCAAACAGAAACTTTACCAATGTGGGTACCAAAAGTGCTTTGCTAAAGAGGTTGGGACGAACTGGGGAATACACAGCCACTGTGAACGAACTCAAAACCATGGACTATTCCGAAAACCAAGCGTTCCAATTTGGCAGAAATCTTTTATCACAGAAAGAATATCAATTGGCTTTGGAGTTTGCTGCGGAAGCGAACAAAAAATATGCAAACTCTTGGATTTTGACAATCAATGAAGGGTTGGCCCAATACTTTGTGGGCAATACCAAAAAAGCGGTAAAAAACATAAAATCTGCCATTGCTTTGGCACCACAACAATTTCACGATCGTTTTAATACGGTCATTGAGGAAATGCAAGCGGGCACCTATCAGATACCTTTTTAAATCAATATGAAAAAAGAAGATATCCCCTTTCAGGCAATTGACTGGAATGGAATTCCAAAAACCGAACATGTAGGAGAAGCCGGAATCGCAATTTGGCAAACACTGCAATATAGTGGACTAAGAATTAGGGTTGTAGAATTGTCCAAAAACTATATTGCCGACCATTGGTGCGAAAAAGGGCACATTGTGCATTGCCTAGAGGGGACATTGGTGAGCGAATTAAAAAATGGTGAAAAATTCTGGCTTACTGCAGGGATGACGTATGTTGTCTCTAATGGGTTAAGCTCCCATCTGACCATATCAGGGATTGGAGCCAAACTATTGGTCATAGATGGAGACTTTTTAAAAACACAATAAATAATGATGAAGAAAATAAAATGGTTATTTCGCTTTGGCTTTTATGGCATAACCTGTCTTTTTTTTTTCAGTTGTGGTTCTTCAACGCCTCCAAACATCAAGAAATGGGCAGGCAAGGAGATAAATATGTCCCTACTGTCATCCAAAAACAGCTATTTCCATATGTTGGACTCAGCACAGAACAAAGTGGGGTCAATGACCTTTGTCACCTATTATGATGGACCATTATTTGTGGCAAGGGACACCTCTCTTTTTGATGATGGCAGCGTTTATGAAACCGCCGAATTTGTGTTGGACACAGCAACAATGAAAACTATTGGAACTAAAATTGACCTTTTAATTGGTGAATCAACCAAGCTGAATGTCAACCTAAATCAGGTTGATAATCGATTGCAAGGCTACTACAATGTGACCAGGGATACCGTATTCAATGAAAAAAAACTGGACACCATCATTCTTCATGATATTTTTAGAAGCGAGATTTTTATGGCGCTTAATGCCGTTGCCCTAAAAACTGAAGATACTTTGGCCCTAAAGGTATTTGTGCCCACCAGTATGCTTGTTTCCGATGTCATCATCTATAAAATTGGAGAGGAAAAAATTGAGGTACCCTATTTTCAAAACACCATAGATTCGGATGTTCTATCAGTAGAATCGGATGGGGGAATGCCGGACAACATTGTTTATATAGCCAAAAACAAACAGCGGGATATTGTTAGAATAGTGATTCCAAATCAAAAACTAACATTGAACCTTCACAATTTGCAGTAATTTTTTTATTCCTTTTTGTGCTGTGAACTGGAAGACTTTACAACGAATGGAACAATTATGGGTTTTAAAACACTATATAAAATTACCTTTCTGACATTGTTGTTTACCGTGGTCATATGTCTTGTTTGCTGTAGTCAAGACAAAGTCACGGACAATCCTATACCCAATGATTTTGAAAACTCTTTTTTATCTGCTCATCAGCAAAATTTTGATACCCTTAAATTACAAAGTCTGGTGACCAAAATCAGAAATGGTCAATTTGGAAATGTACACAGTTTGCTCATTTCGAGAAATAATCAAATAGTACTGGAAGAATATTTTAATGGGTATGACAAAACTGAGTTGCACCGATTGTTTTCGGTTACCAAAAGTTTTACTTCTGCCCTCATCGGTATTGCCATTGATAAAGGATTCATTGAAAACTTAGATGAAAAAATACTGAACTACTTTCCCGAATACAGTACTATAGCCAACCTAACCGAAGAAAAAGAAAATATGACCTTGGAACATGTTCTATCCATGAGTGCCGGGTATGAGTGGGATGAATTCTCCTATCCGTACGGCAACCCCAACAATTCTGCCACCATGCTTTGGAACAGTAATGATATGATCAAATACGTACTGGATCTACCTTTGGTATATGACCCTGGAACCCAATTTACCTATAACAGTGGCTGCAGCATTCTTCTGTCGGGGGTCATACAGAACAAAACTGGCAAGTCCGCAGAAGACTATGCGGCTTCAAACTTATTTTCCAAAATTGGCATTCAAAATTGGGAATGGACCAGTGGCGCAAATCGTCTTACATGGACTTCTGGAGAGCTCTATTTAAGGTCTCTGGATATGTTAAGATTTGGTCAGTTGTACTTAAACAAAGGTAATTGGGAAGGAACTCAAGTGGTTTCGGAAAATTGGATTAAAAATTCAACCACAAAAAAAATTAAAAACACAGAGTACAATGATTATGGATATCATTGGTGGGTATATGCAAGCGAACATTATGTTTATGATAATATAGAAACCCAAGACATTTATTATGCCATAGGCTATGGTGGCCAGTTTATTTGGATAATTCCGCATTTGGATTTGGTGGTGGTTTCCACTGCTGGCAATGGATCCATTACCAGAAAATCTGAGCCTATGCTTTGGTGGGATATTTTACCTTCAATTAAGGGCAGTTGATAATATCATAATTTAGTGACACATGACAATTGATTCATACACAGAACAAAACAAAGGTGATTTTGAAAAAATCTGGGTAGATTGGTTAACGAACACCATGGGGGTTCGTCCTCAAGAAGAAGATCTTTTGGAAGTTCAAAATCCTGTTGAACACTATATCAAAACTGGAGGGATGGCATACTATGCAAATAGGGATGGGCATTGTATGGGTATAGTAGCAGTCAAAAAATTGAACAAAACCGATTACGAGTTCTGCAAGCTTGTGGTGGCCAAACAGGCCCAAGGCATGGGAATAGGCAAAAAATTGGTGCGAAAATGCATTGGATTTGCGAGAGAGCAAGGTGGTCAACATCTGTACCTCCAAACCTTTAACAAATTGGAAATTGCCCTTAAGATGTATCGATCTATGGGGTTCACAAATGCCCCTGCCCCCAAAGGAATGTTTGTAGTAAAACGAACAGAAATAATCATGAAGAAATCATTACAATCCTAACCATATGAAAATAAAAAAAGTACTGCTACTCGTAGAAATTTTAATTTTTGTTCTCTTCGTCTTTTTAGATGCAAAAGGCTATCTCCTCATTTCACAAACACTTTATATCGTCCCATTTATTTGGATTGTTCTAAGACTTAAAAAGGAGAAGTTTTCGTCCATTGGATGGAATTTCAAGGGTATTGACCTAAAAAAAGCCATAATCATTGGCATTGGATTGGGCATTGCCCTTGAACTTTTCGCCACCTATGTCACCACTCCCCTGTTGAGTAATTATTTTAATACGGAGCCCGACCTTAGCGATTTGAAAAGCATTCACGGTAACCTGACCATATTACTCCTGTTCACCATTTTGTCTTGGATTTTAGGCGCAATTGGGGAAGAGATTTGCTTTAGGGGATTTTTAATGAACAGGCTAGCCAATGTATTTGGAAATGGCAACGCCGCCTGGATAGTAGCTTTGATTCTGTCCAGCATCCTATTTGGATGGGGACATACGGAACAAGGAATCACTGGATGGATTCAAGAAGGCTTGAGCGGTCTCTTTTTAGGAATCATTTTTCTAAAATGGAACAAAAATCTGACCATTCCCATGATTGCCCATGGAGTATCCAACACTTTGGCTTTTATATTAATTTATTTGGGGGAATATCCAGGAGTTTAAAATTAGAAATAAGGCCCTAATAGTGCACCAAATGCTTTTTCTGAAATTCCTTGGGGCTCATATTGGTTTCCCGTTTAAAAGCGGCATAAAACGTTGAAGGTGTATTAAATCCTACCTCATAGGCCAGAGCCTCAATTTTAATACTCCCATTGTTGATAAGGATTTTCTTTATTTCCTCAATTCGGAAATAATTGATGGCTTCTGGAAACCTTTTCCCATAGAGTTTCTTAATCGCTTCAGAAACAAGATAGGTTGGAACCTCTTGATTCTTGGAGAACTCAGATAACGTAAGAGCCTGCTCCATATAGATCTTGTCTTTTTCAAAAGCATTCTTGATTTTTTCCACCACACTTTGGGGAAGTTTTTTGGAAACAGGTTTTGTAAAAACCACTTGCGATTTCAAGGCGGAAATAAAAAGATAATAAATAACCAAGGATGCTACCCCAGTTCCAATAGCGTACTTTAAGACATCAGGGGTTAAATGTTGTGTAACAAACGATAATCCAATCACGCAGACACCTACCAAAACCTGTAGGTTCCACTTTCTAACACCCTTATTGTGATAGTCGGTCCTAAAATGCATGATGAAGGCAATAGCCAAATAGACAAATAGTAATGCCGTAACGCTTTTGTACAATATAACTATATGACCCAAATGAGTAAGAAAACAAGCGATTACACCCAAAAATGGAACAATAAAGTGAACAAAATCGGATTTGGAGCCCTCTCCCTTTTTCCCAAATGAACGGATGTATAGGAACACTAATGGACCAATGGATGAAAGGCCTAAATACCCCATGGCCAGACCTGCCGAGATAACATCAATAAAAATGAAATATGCAATTGACTTTGCAATGCGAAACCCAATAGCTATGAACAGAAATCCTAGAAGACTGTTTTTAAATCGATCTTTTTTCTTTACAAACAAAAAATAGGAAGCGAAATAAAAGCTGGTTGCTACAGCAATTCCCGAAAAAATACCTAAGAGGATTATACCGGTGTCCATTATATTAACATTGAGTTCCAATATGTAAATCTAAAGATTCAATGTATTATTCTATGGGAAAATTAACAAGGTTTAACATTCACATACGTGATTTGCCCAGAATACTAAATTATCAGGTTACACTATCCTGAAATCATGCAATAATTCCATCCAGACTTCAAAAATCAGAGGAAAGGCTGGTCGTACAGTCGCTTTCCAGTGGCCTTGTACATGGCATTGGCCAATGCGGGGAATACAGGTGGAAATGCCGGCTCACCCAATCCGGTTGGATCAATTTGATTCTCCACAAAATGGACTTCAATTTCCTTGGGGGCCTCCATCATCCGAATCATTCGGTAACGGTCAAAGTTTTGTTTATCAGGTTTGCCATCCTTGAAGGTCAAGGAGCCAAACATAGCATTTCCAATTCCATCCACAATGGCACCTTCCAACAAGTTGGTCGCTGCATCTGGATTGACCACAATGCCACAATCCACGGCACAATATACTTTTTGGACTTGGGGTTGACCGTCGTTCATGACCAAATCCAAAACTTGGGCCGCATAGGTATTGTGACAAAAATACGCTGCCACTCCACGGAATACCTCTGGCTTTTCTTCGCCCCAGTTGGACTTATCCCTAACCAGTTCCAAAACACCTTTATAGCGAGCTGGGTCATAATCGTTGTTTTCCCCAACGGGATTGTTTTCGGCACGGGTCAACAACTCCAATCTAAACGCAATAGGGTCTTTTCCCATTTCCTCTGCAAGTTCATCCAAAAAAGATTGCTCGGCACAGGCCATAAAATTGGAGCTTGGCGCCCTAAAAGAACCAACCGTGATATTGGAAGGAATCACCCAATCCTCTGCCAAATAGTGATCTACCGTTCCCGCTGGAAAACGATTCTCATACAATGGACTTTCCGGGATTCCTCCAGCGTTGATATGCAATCCCATCAAATTATTGTTGGCATCCAAGGCAGCCTTGTAGGTGGCTCGATAGGTAGGCCGATAAATTCCAGAGGTCATATCGTCCTCTCGGGTATATATCAATTTTACGGGTGCTTTCATACGTTGGGAAACGATTCCCGCCTCAACCAACCAATGGGCGTAGGACCTTCTACCATAACCACCCCCCAATCGGGTCATTTGAATGTCGATGTTTTCCAATGGTATTCCCAAACGTGCCGAAAGTGTCTTTTCTGTAAATTCCGGTTTCTGGAGTGGTCCGGCAAGTTCTGCGCGCTCCTCAGTTACATCAGCAAAAAAGTTCATAGGTTCCATGCAGTTGTGTGCCAGAAAAGGGGCGGTATAGGAACGCTCCAACACTTGGGATGCATTGCGCAATGCGCTTTCAGGGTTACCGTCTTTTCTTAGAAGATATCCTTTTTGCAGGGACATTTCTTTCTTTTTCCGTTCATGTTCGGAAGTGCTTTCCAGTCCCGCTGGGAAATGTAAAGTTTGCTCCGTTCCAAACCGATCTCTTGTGACCGTTCTTTCTGGGTTGGGTTCCCATTCCATGTTAGGTTCAAGTGCTTTCTTGGCAGTCATCACCTCCCAGGTGGATTCACCTACCACCACAACCAAATCAATAAATGAGTTGGTATCAAAAAACTGCCATTTGTAATCTTCTGTATAAGTCTTAATGGAAAACACATCTCTGATTCCGGGCATCCCTTTAATGGAGGAAGCATCAAAACTCTTTAATTTTAATCCAAATGCAGGTGGATGTATTACCATGGCCATCAACATTCCTTCCTTTTGAAAGTCCATGCCGAACAGGGGTTTGCCCGTCACGATCTTTTTTGCATCCACATTTTTTTTGGATGTACCAATGATGGTAAACTCTTCTATTTCTTTTAAAGGAACCGTTTCCGGAACTGCAACTTTTGAAGCTGCCGTTGCCAATTCGCCATACCCTGCTTTTTTGCCACTTACTGAATGGAATAATTCTCCTTTTTTGGCGGTTATCTCCTCAATGGGCACCTCCCAAAGCTCTGAGGCGGCTTGCATCAACATATATTTTGCTGAGGCTCCTGCCTGCCTAAGACGTTCCCAGCTTTGACGAATGGCCTGACTTCCCCCAATAAATTGACGGGTATACCTATCGGTATCCAGTGGGGCTTGTTCCACCACAACACGTTCCCAATCCGCATCCAGTTCATCAGCAACAATCATTGGCATTGACGTCTTTACGTTCTGCCCTCCTTCTGGGTTGGGCGACATTATGGTCACCATACCATTTTCAGCTATTTTGATATAACCGTTGACCTCAACCCAATTTTCGGGAACAACTTCTGCCATCGCCTTGGTTTTATCCTTACAGGATAGCATCCAACTAAAGCCCAATAGCATTCCACCACCTGCCAAGGTTGAAGATTTTAAAAATAAGCGTCTATCCATTTGGGTTTCCATGGCTATTATTGTTGAAGTTAAACTTTGATGAAAGAATCGATTTAGCGTTTGTAATTCCTTTAAAATTACGAATTTGATTCAACATCAATGCCTTAAACTAATTTGGAAAACTAATTTTATGGCCCTTTTTTACGAAGTTCACCAAAAGTTTTCCCTTACCTATACTAAGTGCCCTATCAAGAAAATATGTAGTGTCCAAAACGTTATAAAAAATATAAAACCCAGTAAAATTGGGATTTACGGCCTATTTGACTTATCTTTGCAACGATGAAAATCAAGCTCCACGAGAGAAAAAACTGTAGGATCCTTAGTTTTACCTATCTGGTATTTCGTAACCAACCGGATAAATTCATCCCACCTACTATTTAATTCAAACCTTTGACCGAGGTTTCTCTTGCAATGCGCAATCTTGGAAAGTAATTCTTTTCGGGATATGGCAAAAATCCCAATTTGTAACCAAAAACAATACTATCATTTTATCGCAAAACATAAGCATGGTAATCAAGACCTACGATGCCTATACCCGGCTTTCCACCATGGAAGCGACACGGTTCACCAACTTTCTTTTTGAACACCAAGAAGGGAGAAGAGCCACTAAAAAGGCCATACGAAAGGCCATTCAATACTCCACCAAGGAGATACCCGGTTTAGGTGGTTATGTGTTCTCCATGGAGGACAAGGACAACATTCTTGCTTTGGCCGTAGTGAACAAAACCGGCATGGGGGATTATATCCCTGAAAACTTTATGGTCTTCTTTGTGGTGCACCGAGAGTTCAGGAACCAAGGAATTGAGGAAAAGCTCTTGGACTATACACTACAATATTGCAAAGGAGATGTAGCCATTCATATTACAAGCGAAAATCAATGCCCGAACAAACAATTTTTTGAAAAATACGGGTTTGGAGAAACCCACACAGAAATGAGATTGAACCGATAAAACAATATATGCTCAAAATCGAAGTAAAACCAGGCGAAAACATAGAAAGAGCCCTAAAGCGATACAAAAGAAAATATAGAAACACCAAGCGTTTGGATCAAATCCGAGATCGCCAGGAATACACCAAAAAATCAGTAGAACGAAGAAGAACAATTAAAAAAGCTCAATACAAAGCTAAATACCTTAACGAAAAAGAAAACGAATAGACATCTATTTTAACAACAACACCATTAACAACAAAATGAAACTTTCAAAGATTAAAAGGGAAACCAAGTATGAAAAACGTTATAGCGTTAAAATGGGGGAACTTACCACCCAGGTCACGTACATAAAGCGGTACATTTTGGGAATCCCTACACGTACATTGCATAAGTACAGGGAAACCTACTATGGTAAAGTAAAAGACTGCAAGGATTGTAACATATCCATCTAAATTTTATATAAACTTTTTTAATCCAAACAATGAAAGTATTGGTAATTGGTGCAGGTAACATGGGGCTTACCTATGCCACAGGTATGTCCAAATCCAAACTGTTGAAGAAACGCAACATTATGGTGCTGGACAAATCAAAAGAAAAATTGGAAGAAGTGGGCAAAATTGCGCATTTTGATGCCATAGACCGCCTAGAGGACTGTGTACCCCAAGCAGATATCATATTCTTGGCCGTTAAGCCCTATCATGCCGAAGATCTATTCAAACGCATGAAGAATTTGGTGAAACCGGAACAGCTGTTCATTTCCATCATGGCCGGGGTCACCATAAAATATATTCAAGATGCCTTGGGCATTACCAAAGTGGTCAGGGCCATGCCCAATCTTCCAGCACAAGTGGGAAAAGGACTCACTAGCTATGTTTCGGCGGAAGAAGTCTCCCGTTTGGAACTTTTTATGGTGGAAGGCCTGTTGGACACCACTGGAAAATCGCTTCGGGTAAAAAATGAAAACTTTATTGATGCTTCCACAGGAATTTCAGGAAGTGGACCGGCCTATGTCTTCTACTTTATGCAGAGCATGATGGACGCTGCCCTACAAATGGGCTTTTCCGAAAATGTGTCCAAAGTATTGGTGAGTCAAACTTTTACCGGTGCGGTGGAACTGTTCAACCAGAACAACCTTACCCCAGATTCATGGATGGAGCGTGTAGCCTCTAAAGGTGGTACCACAAGAGCTGCCCTGGATTCCATGCAGGACAATAACGTAAGTGAAATGATAAAGGAAGCTGCCTATGCAGCCTTTAATCGTGCCGTAGAACTCGGCGAAGAATACTAAAACATGTATAAAGAACTAGTGGTCATAAAGGTAGGAACCAATGTTATGACCAATAAAGACAACAGAATTGTAAGACCCGTGCTCAAAAAACTGGTAAAACAGGTTGCGGAGTTGTACGAACGTGATATTATGACCATTTTGGTCTCCTCTGGGTCCGTAATTGCCGGAAAAGAAGTGTTGGGTAAAGCCAATATCAAGGACAAGACCCAACGAAGGCAGGTATATTCCGCCATTGGACAACCCCGAATGATGAGGTTGTACTATAACATCTTTAGGGACTATGGCATGAAGTGTGCCCAGGTTCTTCCCACAAAACGGGATTTTAACCCGGGTATGCACCGCGACAATATGATCAATTGTATTGAAGGACTTCTATCTGAAGGTGTGGTGCCCATTGCCAATGAGGATGATGCAGTATCCGTGGCCATGTCCATGTTTTCAGACAATGATGAGCTGGCCACCTTGATCGCACAGCTTATGAATGCCGATAAATTGATTCTCATGACAGACATTGATGGACTATACGACGGACATCCCGAAAATGAAGAATCAAAAGTTATTGGTACAGTAGCACCCAAAGAGGATTTGGACAAGTACATTGAAGAAGGCAACAAGGCCGAAGGCGAAGGCCGAGGTGGGATGGGCTCCAAATTGAGCTATGCCCAAATGGCCGCAGCGGACAACATTCCGTCATACATTGTGAATGGGAAAAGAGAAAATGTAATACTAGATATTGTAGAAGGAAAACAAGTAGGGACCAAAGTTTCCCTATAAAAAAATGAGAACTATGAAATTATTGAATACAGACATAAAAAATAAAGTTTTGGCCGATATGGAGCGGATTCTGGATGAGAATCGCGAGGAACTCCTTAAGGCCAATCAAAAAGATTTGGATGCATTCAACCGGGACGATCAGGCACTTTACGATCGTTTGGTAGTCGACCAGAAAAAGGTGGACCTAATGATCCAGTCCGTAAAAGAGGTTCGATTGCAAGAAGACCCCGTAAACCAAGAGATTTCCACCAAGAATTTGGACAATGGACTTAAAATCATCAATAAAACGGCTCCTTTTGGGACCATTATGATCATTTATGAGTCTCGACCCGATGTTACCGTGGAAGCTGCTGTTTTGGCCTTCAAGGCCAACAATAAAATCCTATTGAAAGGTGGAAAAGAAGCCTATCACAGCAATAAAGTATTGGTGAAGTTCTGGCATCAGGCCTTGGCCGAAAATAAGCTGCCTACGGATTTTATCCAGTTTTTGGAAATGGATCGAACCCAGACCCAAGAATTTTTGAAAAATCCAGACCAAGACCTGGATTTGATTGTCCCTAGAGGGGGTGAAAGGCTTATCGCCTTTGTAAAGGAACACGCCAAATGCGCCGTTCTGATAAGCGGTAGGGGAAATAACTTCCTATATGTTCACAAAGAGGCAGATTGGAAAAAGAGCTTAGAAGTTATTGTAAACGCCAAGACCCATAAAATTTCGGCCTGTAATGCCTTGGATAAAATTTTGGTGGATTCGGGCATTGAAGGTTATGAGGACAAATTGAAAGAGCTGAAGCAACTTTTGACCGACAAAGGCGTATCCATCTTGGTGGATGAAAAAGTAAAAACCGTCTTGACCGAAGAAGAGATCATTCCCAATGCATCAGTTTGGCAAGAGGAGTTCTTGGCCATGAAATGTGTCATTGGTTCTGTAGCCGGATTGGACGAGGCCATTGAAAAAATAAACAAAAACTCTGGCGGTCATTCGGCCACCATCATGACCCAAAACGATAGTGTTGCCCAAACCTTTATGGAAAATGTGGATTGTGCCGCAGTGTACCAAAATGCTTCCACTAGATTTACAGATGGCGGGCAAATGGGTGTCGGTGCCGAGCTGGCCATCAGTACGGACAAACTCCATCATCGCGGACCACTTGGATTGAATGAACTGGTTACCAACAAATACTACGTATTTGGTAATGGTCAAGTAAGAGTATAGCAGAAAAACAACACACCCTTTTAATTGAACAAGGCGTTGGGATTTGGTTTCCAGCGCCTTTTTTGTGCAGATGTAAAATGGATTAATTATAAAAAAGGTAATTTTTGCTTCAATTATTGGTCATTTTTTAAGAAAATATCTAGATTTAGTACTCTAAACATATTACCATGGGAAAATTTGAGATTAATACAGATAAATCTGGCAAGTTCAGGTTTAATTTAAAAGCTGGAAACGGCCAAGTAATTTTAAGCAGTCAGGGATACACCACCAAAGCTGCCTGCGACAATGGCATAGAGTCTGTGCGAAAACATTCGCAGGACGATGGAAATTTTGAAAGAAACACAGCAAAGGATGGAAGTCCATACTTTAACCTAAAAGCATCAAACGGACAGGTTATTGGGAACAGCGAAATGTATTCCAGCGAATCGGCCATGGAAAATGGTATTGCTTCTGTAAAGAAAAATGCCCCAGATGCCTCGGTTGAAGAGATTTCTTCCTAGCCAAATAATATTTGAATACCAAAAAGGCAGCTCAAATGAGCTGCCTTTTTTATTTCATGACTAGGTATAATCCCAATATTTATACCGCTCCATTTTTTAAACCACCAAACCAAATAGCCCATTCGTTAGCTGAAATGGGGCATCCATAAGCTGATCCACCAATAAAATATAAATACAACCTATGTTTGTTGTGCAATTACGCGTTAAATCATATTGAAAAGCAAGATCAATTTTAACGCATGCACATATAGCAATGCACTTTTTTAGACTGTTGGTCATAAAAGTGTTTAGTTTAGTTGAGGTTTCCGTTACGCCAAGGAATCAGAGTGGTTCCTTGGTTGTAATGGTTTTTTATTTTCACCCCTACCTGTCACTCCACCTGTAAAGATTTGCAGCTTTAGAATAGAGAAACCATTACTATTTTTCAATTATTGATTTATAAGCTTTTTCCCACACAATAAACAGTCTTTCACCTTCACTCTAAAAACTGCGGTGAACCCAGCTTTTTGTTTTATCAATTGAAAGGGAGCGTTCGTTCATTCCAATAAAATTACCTGACATATTTCTTTTCTCTTTGTACAAGCTTATCCGCAAAAATTTAGCTGTAAATCAACTTTATACCAAAAAAATATCAAAAATGAATTTAAGAATAGTATTGATGGGAATCTTACTCATCGTGACAGCCGGCATAAGCCATGCCCAATCCTATATTGGTTTGTTAGAGGATAATTACAATGGGGTTCATGGCATTCTCTCAAATCCAGCCAATATTGCAGATTCTAGACTAAAAACCGACATTAACCTATTTGGGGCCAGTTCGTTTGTTGGGAACAACTATGTTGGTTTTAATCTTGATGATGCTTTCAGTGATTTTAGTAAAGCATTTGACAACGCGGCGACCTTTCCTTCCGAGGACAACTTTATAGGATGGAATATTGATGTACTTGGCCCTTCCGTAATGCTCAGTCTCAGCAAAAAGCATTCATTTTCCTTTTTTACCAGGGCTAGGGCTTTTTTCAATGTAAATGAGGTAAACGGAGAACTTCTGGACAAAGAAGGTGGATTTGACGAATCTGAAGATTTCTTTTTGGATGAAGGTGATATCTCGGGTTCCTTTAATATATGGGCCGAAATTGGAGCAACCTATGCACGGGTTCTCTTGGACAATAAAGAACATTTTATAAAAGGTGGACTTTCCTTAAAATATATTCAGGGAATGGGGAATGTTTACATATATGGATCTGATATTACTGTAGGTTATGATTCCAACACAGGTCAAGTGACTACTACCGGACTGTTCAATTATGGGAATACCGATAGTCTTGATGATGAGGGCAATGGTGGTGATTTCTTTGATTTTAATGGTGGTGCCGGCATTGGTACAGATATAGGATTTGTTTATGAATGGAGGCCAGAACATGCCAAATACACCAAAACCGATGTTAACGGAAATCCTGTTGTGGACCGAGGTGCCAATAAGTACAAGTTTAAATTCGGTGCTTCGATCACAGATATCGGTAAAATTAATGATGTAAGCGGTGTTGATCGGTTCTATGACCTAAATGAAACCCAAGACAAGAGTAACTTTGATGGCGATGTTTTGGAAGAAGCGCTTTTGGACAATTTTCACCTGATATCCGAAACCGAATCCGTAAGCGTTACTTTGCCCACGGCACTCCACACCAATGTAGACTGGAATATCAATTCCAAATTATATCTCAACCTAAATGCAGATATGCCCCTTACATCCAAAGAAAAAATAAACACCAATAGAGTGTTGAACCAATTTAGGCTTACTCCCAGATTTGAGAGTACTTGGCTCGGAATTTATTCCCCTTTTAGTATTCTTGAGGGAGCAGGGTTCCAATGGGGTGCCGGGCTTAGGTTGGGACCAATATACTTAGGGTCTGGATCCATCATTTCAGCAATGGCCGGCAAGAACACAAAAGCCATTGATCTATATGCTGGTCTTAAAATTCCTGTGTATCAAAATAGGTTGAAAGACAAGGACAACGATGGTATAATTAACCAAGAGGATCAGTGCCCCGAGGTTGCTGGCCCGATTGAAAACAAAGGTTGCCCCTGGAAAGACACCGATGGCGATGGCATTTTGGACAAAGACGATGACTGTCCCAATGAAGCAGGTCCGGCAGAAAACAAAGGTTGCCCCTGGAAAGATACCGATGGTGATGGCGTATTGGACAAAGACGATGACTGCCCTAACGAAGCAGGTCTAGAGGAATACAATGGTTGCCCGGATGCGGATGAAGATGGAATCATAGACAATGATGATCGTTGTCCAAACACCCCAGGAAGTATAGAACACAAAGGTTGCCCTGATACCGATGGTGACACCCTTGCGGATATTGATGATGAATGCCCCAATATAGCAGGCCCAGTGAGCAACAAGGGATGTCCTGAAGTAACACAAGAGGTTCAAAAACAATTGAACGATTATGCCCGCACCATACTCTTTGATACCGGAAAGGTCACTATTAAGCCTGAGTCAGTATCAACGATGGTGGATATTATCCAAATATTGAATGAATACCCCAATGCTAAGTTTACTGTTGAAGGCCATACCGATAGTGTGGGAAGCAACGAAAGCAACCAAAGACTGTCGGAGGCCAGAGCAAATTCGGTCAGGGATTTCTTAATCAATGAAGGCATAACCTCAGACAGGCTGTCCGCAATTGGATATGGCGAGGAAAAACCTATAGCGTCAAATGCTACCAGAATTGGAAGACAACAGAACCGAAGAGTGGAAATCAACCTGATCAAATAGCTATCCTGTCCATAATTCAATTAAGAATGTAAGGTTTGGTGTAACTCGTGTATTCTTAAAAAGCAGTGATAGTTTGCCGCCAAGAAAATTTCTTGGCGGTTTTTTTATGGTTTTCAGTACTCCAAAGACCCCTCCATACATTAAGAATGAACAGCAGTACCCCTTCCCTATAAGCCCAGAAATATTCCATTTTGAGTTTTGCCCCGTAAATCCATTTATGCTTTTCGTCAATTCTAACCTTACATAGGTTAATTGGCCACTATATATATAAGATAGGTGTGGTACTTTAAATCTTATGTTAACATAAAGCCTTGTATTTCTTCCCAAGAATAGAGGGCAAAAACCTACTTGCTTATGACTAAATTTTTACACTCTATCAATTATTTGCTCCCCAATAATTTGGTCAACCTCTTCTGTTTGTCTTATGGTCGAACAATTAAATCGTTATTATGTCTATCAATATTTATCACTGGATTCCAATTATCCGCCCAAGAGGTAGACAATTGGTATTCTGCCGACAGGGCAATTAATACACCCTCTACTTTCCCAGGAGCACTAGATGAATTTACACCATACGCTCCTGCCGATGGTACACCAGTCAACGTATGGTATGAATTGGTGGATTTCGACATTAATTTTAGGCAAGATGCCATGAAGCATCCCAACCCGCTCAATTATGACCAACCCTGGCAAAATTACCCCAACCATGGCTTTGAACATCCGGGTGCCCCAGGATTTTTAACCCCGACCGGAACAATACCGGACGTACCAACATTGCGAAGAGATGTCTGGAACTTTAACCCTGCTGTGGAGTTTGATGGTTCTGGAACAGGCGACGCACTTTATTTCCGCTCACATGCAAGGGATGATATAATGGTTTATGTTGTCTTTGCTACAACTGGGGCTGGCAATACGGCAGAAACCCAAAGCTTGCTGTTCGGTGGAGATATCGATTCACATATAAGCTACCTCACCAACCTTTCTTTAGGAGTTTCCAGTAACAATAGTTTTTCAGTAGGTAGAACATGGGATACAGGTACATTTTTTCAAGCAGGTGGAATTGATTTATTGGAACGGCCTACTATTGGAGGTTTTATAAGGCAAACCGCTGTGAATCAAGAAACTCTGACAACCCGAGTAAACGGACTTGTGGATCCAAACATCAACGGCTTGGTTAGAAATGATGTAACGGCAGATGAGTCTTTGTTCTACTACAACAGAATGGGGAAACACTTCAACGATACCGACCCAGGAGGTGGTTCGGACCCAAGTAATCTTTCAGGTTTCATTGCAGAAGTAATGTTGGTGGATGGCGTTGCAGATGCCAATCATATTCAAAGATTGGAAAGCTATTTGGCTATAAAATATGGCATTACACTCAATTCATCCGGAACCTTGGGCAGTGTTACCGGAAATGATTCCTACGACTATCTAGCTGCTGATGGAACAACAATATGGGCTTTCGATACCACATACCGATATGATATCGCTGGTTTAGGAAAAGACAGGTTTTTAGATAGTGGTGCCAATAGATTAAGATACAACTTGTACCAGCGTATCTCAAAAAGTGTCAATACAGAGGCTATCGTTACAATGTCCACCAACTCAGATTTCGCTTCGGACAATTTAAATGATGGTAGAACTCCTATTGATGCTTCTCTTTCAACTTCTCCGCTTGAACATAATTATTTGATTTGGGGTAATGACCACGCTAGCCTAAATGTAACCAATGTAGAGTTACCTAATCCAAATACCACCGTTACCGAAAGAATTTCTAGGGAATGGCGCGTGCAAAAAACGTTTTCAGTTGGGGTTACCCCTATTGATAATGTCAGCATAAGGGTTGACATGTCCGGTTCAGATATGATTCTTACGGATCCTTGTGCTATCTATTTAATGATAGATACCGATGGCATTGCTCCTGCAGATGGAGATTTCACAACTGGCCCCATTACTTATATCAATGCTACAAGCGTAATTGGCACAGATGTCTTTTTTGATGGTGTTACTTTTGAACATCAAGATGTGTTCACTATTGGTTATGGTGATTTAATCCCTCCCACGGCAAGTAATGTTACTGAGCAAGTATGCGATACGGCCCCGGCTCCAGATCCAAACGTCATCACCGATGAAGCAGATAATTGTGCTGTTGCCTCAGTGGTGCTTATAAATGATGTATCAGATGGATTATCCAACCCAGAGACCATCACACGTACCTATAGAGTAACAGATACCTCAGGTAATTTTATTGATGTAACACACACCATTGAAGTATATACCACACCCGATGCCGGTACCCCCACCGATCTAGACATCTGTGAGGGCGACCTTACCAAATACAACCTGAACTCACAGCTGGCAGGAGAGGACAGCGGCGGCACATGGACCGACGTGAACGATGCCTTCGGCAACGGGGCCAACTCCGTGATCGCGGACCCTACCAACATGGACTTCTCCACAGTATTCCCCGGAAGTTATGACTTCACCTATACTGTAACAGCAACGGCACCTTGTATCGACGCCACTGCAACGGTAACAGTTACCATAGTTCCCGACCCTAACGTGGATGCGGGCTCAGATGAGGAAATATGCGAGGGTGATGTTTATGACCTCGCCACTTCAACCATAATACCTAGCGAGTCAGAAACCGCCTCTATATCATGGTCCACATCTGGAGATGGGTCGTTCTCCAACAATTTACTACTCGCACCCATCTACACTCCTGGGCCCAACGACATCATGGTAGGATCGGTAGTACTCACCCTCACCGGAACGGGCAACGGACCTTGCCCCGATGTACAGGATCAAATGACACTGACCATAACGCCTGCGCCAATTGTGGATGCAGGGTCAGATGAGTCAATCTGTGAGGGTGATGTTCACAATCTCGCTACTTCAACAACTGTACCCAGTGAGTCCAGCACCAGCTCCCTATTGTGGTCCACATCTGGGGACGGCTCATTCAATGACCCCAATACCTTGCTCCCAATCTATACCCCTGGGGCCAATGATATCGCCAACGGATTCGTAATGCTAACACTAACTGCTAGTGGTAATGGTTCCTGTCCAGACACGCAGGACCAAATGACATTGACCATAGATCAACTACCCTCCGCTGATGCCCATGAACCCTCGGCACAGATAGCGTTCGAGGTGTGCGGGCTTACCCACTCCGTCGATGCCTTGGCAGCCATCGGAACTGGTGTATGGACCAACGAATCCCCCATTGTCGGGAACGCCACCTTCACCGACCCCAGCAACGAGACCACCGATGTCTCGGTTGACACTTACGGGAACTACATATTTAGGTGGACCGACGTGAACGGGAGCTGCTCCGACTTCGACGAGATAAGCGTCACCTTTTATGAAGATCCCACACCCGCCAATGCAGGACCGGACATTGTACAGTGTAATAACGGAATCTTCAATATGGCTGCCAACACGCCCCTGGTAGGTATTGGGACATGGTCTGAAGTCGGAGGACCTTCCGGAATAGCAATAACCAACCCGAGCGACCCCTTGACAACAATAACGGGACTCTCAGCCGGAAGCTTTGCAACACTCAGGTGGACCATTTCAAACGGTACGTGTACCAACTCGTCAGATGATTTAATAATTACCAATGACCTACAGCCCTCGGCTGATGCCCACGAACCTTCCTTACAAAATGTATTCGAGGAGTGCGGGCTCACACACAATGTTGATGCGCTTGCGGCCGTAGGCACAGGAGAATGGACCATGGAGAGCGGACCAGGTGCCCTCTCCTTCGGCACAAACGCTAATGACCCCGACCAAACTTTCACCGTCAATGCCTACGGAACCTATACCTTCAGGTGGACCGACGTGAACGGGAGCTGCTCCGACCTTGACGAGATAACCGTCACCTTTTATGAAGATCCCACACCCGCCAATGCAGGACCTGACATCTTACAATGTGACAACAGCACCTTCTTCATGGCCGCCAATGCGCCTTTGGTGGGCACGGGAATCTGGACCCAAATTGCAGGTCCTGCTGTCGCAATAGACGACCCCTCTAGTCCCATAACTGGTGTCTCAGGACCACCTGTGGGATCATCCGTCACACTAAGATGGACTATATCAAACGGGGCCTGTGTCCCATCCTCGGACGATGTTGTGATTACTAACAACACACAACCAACCATCGGTGTGGATGTCTCCTCTGACCCCACTACCTGTGGTGGCAGTGATGGTAGCATGGACCTTCTGTTCACCAACGTACCAGATGGTATTTACACTATTGTGCACGATAGCGGGAGCTTCCCAAATGTTAGTGTATCATCCGGTGGCGCAACCATCGGCGGACTTCCTGCAGGCAACTATAATAATTTGAGGATAACTGTAAACGGATGTACCTCCACTCCAAACCCTAGTGTCTCTCTAATATCTCCAGGAGCTCCGGATATAGACCCCATATCTGACATCACCGCATGTGACTCCTATACCTTACCCAACATTACAGGAACCAACCTTACAGGTAATGAAGCCTATTTCACAGATCCAGGAGGTACCGGAATGAAGTATCTTCCAAGCGAAAGCATTACTACCTCGGGCACCTACTATATCTACGATGAAAATGGAGTTTGCTTCGATGAGGAATCCTTCACAATCACCATAGACCAGATGCCTATAGCAGATGCCCACGAACCCTCTGCACAGATAGCATTCGAGGAGTGCGGGCTCTCTCACTCTGTTGATGCCGTGGCGGCCATCGGCACCGGTACATGGACCAACGAGACCCCCCTTGTCGGGACCGCCACCTTCGCCGATCCCAACGACGAGACCACCGACATCACCGTGGACGCCCCGGGCACCTACACCTTCAGGTGGACCGACGTGAACGGGAGCTGCTCCGACTTCGACGAGATAAGCGTCACCTTCGACGCACAGCCCACAGCCGACGCGGGCACAGGCGGGACCGTCTGTAACATCGCCAATGCATTTGCCACCACTGCCGTGGCGGCCATCGGCACCGGTACATGGACCAACGAGACCCCCCTTGTCGGGACCGCCACCTTCGCCGATCCCAACGACGAGACCACCGACATCACCGTGGACGCCCCGGGCACCTACACCTTCAGGTGGACCGACGTGAACGGGAGCTGCTCCGACTTCGACGAGATAAGCGTCACCTTCGACGCACAGCCCACAGCCGACGCGGGCACAGGCGGGACCGTCTGTAACATCGCCAATGCATTTGCCACCACTGCCGTGGCGGCCATCGGCACCGGTACATGGACCAACGAGACCCCCCTTGTCGGGACCGCCACCTTCGCCGATCCCAACGACGAGACCACCGACATCACCGTGGACGCCCCGGGCACCTACACCTTCAGGTGGACCGACGTGAACGGGAGCTGCTCCGACTTCGACGAGATAAGCGTCACCTTCGACGCACAGCCCACAGCCGACGCGGGCACAGGCGGGACCGTCTGTAACATCGCCAATGCATTTGCCACCACTGCCGTGGCGGCCATCGGCACCGGTACATGGACCAACGAGACCCCCCTTGTCGGGACCGCCACCTTCGCCGATCCCAACGACGAGACCACCGACATCACCGTGGACGCCCCGGGCACCTACACCTTCAGGTGGACCGACGTGAACGGGAGCTGCTCCGACTTCGACGAGATAAGCGTCACCTTCGACGCACAGCCCACAGCCGACGCGGGCACAGGCGGGACCGTCTGTAACATCGCCAATGCATTTGCCACCACTGCCGTGGCGGCCATCGGCACCGGTACATGGACCAACGAGACCCCCCTTGTCGGGACCGCCACCTTCGCCGATCCCAACGACGAGACCACCGACATCACCGTGGACGCCCCGGGCACCTACACCTTCAGGTGGACCGACGTGAACGGGAGCTGCTCCGACTTCGACGAGATAAGCGTCACCTTCGACGCACAGCCCACAGCCGACGCGGGCACAGGCGGGACCGTCTGTAACATCGCCAATGCATTTGCCACCACTGCCGTGGCGGCCATCGGCACCGGTACATGGAC